>CAZFWJ010000014.1:0-64749 GCA_964522505.1 uncultured Saprospiraceae bacterium | reverse complement strand
CCATCCCACGTAGGTCTACTGCTATGACTCGATAATGCTCCAGATATGGCGTGACATGATGCCAGCAATAACTGGATTGCGGCCAACCATGTACTAACATCAGCGGCGGCCTATGGAGGTCGCCATATATCCGTGCAGCAAACTGCCCTCGTGAGGTGTCGATTAAACTGATGTTTGATGGATTCATGGGTCTTAAGATAGCCAATAGTGTCAATTTGGATACGTATCAACTCACGTCAATTACTTGAGTGTTCTTTATATTAGACGTTGAGGAAATCGGTGATTTAGAGCAAGCTTACATCTATACATGAACATAAGATTCTTTTTTGTTGATTTTTTTGATCTGTTCATTGATCTATTTTCATTAGAACATACAAACATTTCATGTTTGGAATATAATAGTTGAATTATGGTCGTCCGAGTTTTATCCATTGTAGCACTACTGATGATTGCACAGTGTGTTATTGGGCAGCGTACGCTCTCTGGAATCATCCAAAGTGAGGATAATCAAGAGCGATTGCCATTTGCCGATGTGGTGATCAAGGGCACCAATACTGGAGCCTCAACGAATGTTGATGGTTACTTCGCACTACTCAATGCACCTACAGATAGTTTCAGGCTTCAGATCGCTTATGTAGGCTATGCAACTAAGGAAATATTAGTTGAGGCGGGAACAGAAGATCTTACGGAGTTTAACATTGAGTTGTCAACAGGTGTGCTATTAGACGAACTGGTAATCAGCGGTAGTACTCACAAGGTGCTTAATGCCTCCGAAGGAATTAGCACCATTCAAATATCGCCTAAGCAATTATCTCTACTGCCCAATGTTGGGGAGGTTGATATATTTAGATCGTTGCAGCTCTTGCCAGGGGTGAGCGCTAGTAATGAGAATAGCTCTGGACTCTTCGTTAGGGGAGGCACGCCAGATCAAAATCTTGTACTACTCGATGGGGTCACAGTGTATAATGTAGATCATTTCTTTGGGTTTTTCTCAGCATTCAATGCCGATGCGATCAAAGATGTACAGCTATTCAAGGGTGCCTTTCCGGCTAAGTATGGAGGGAGACTCTCGGGAGTGGTAGACTTAACAGGTAAGACAGGCAATCCAAGTGAGTTTCATGGCAACGTTGGAATCAATCTTCTCAATGCTCGAGCTAATCTGCAGATTCCACTATTTAACAAAGGTTCACTGACGATTAGCGGTAGGCGTTCCTATACAGATCTAATCCAGAGTCAATTGTTTAGAGATATATTAGGTGTTTTTGAAGATACTGCGGTGCCACCTGACGTAGATGGCCTCGAAATAAATACAACAGAGCCATCGGTTTTTTTCTTTGATATGAACGCCAAGCTGAGCTACAATCCTACCGAAAAAGACGTCGTAGCTATATCATTTTACAACGGTGCCGATCATCTAGAAAACTTCAATGACCTCAATCTCGAACGTCTCAATGGTGCTTTGCAATTTGATATAGATATTGAAGAGACCACAGACTTTGGAAATCGTGGAGGTAGTGCTAAGTGGTCACGACAGTGGTCTCCTAAGTGGTACTCTAATCTACTGGTGGCATCATCGAGATATTTCAGCCAGTTTGATCGTGTCACTGATGTACTAGTCACTGCTGTCGAAGAGAACCGAGAAGTGGCCGATCTGCAGTTCGTAAGTAAGGAAGATAACGAGATCAGAGATTTGACTCTTACTCTTGATAATGAGGTGCAACTGAGCGCTCAGCACAAACTTGAGTTTGGTGCATTATTTACTCAGGCCGAGGTTGATTATGAATTTGTAAGGGACGATACACTGACTATTCTGGATGTTGCACAAGAAGCCAGCTATTTTGCTGGCTATGTGTCAGATACCTGGAAGCCATTCGATCGATTGAGCCTGCAGGCAGGAGTGCGAGCCACGCATTATAGCATCACAGATGAAATATACTGGTCCCCTAGAGCCTCCTTTGATCTTTCGCTCACAGAACGCATATCCCTTAAAGGCGGGGTGAGTAGGCACTTCCAGTTTGTCAACCGTATTATTAATGAGAATGTGACAGAGGGCTCAAGAGATTTTTGGCTGCTGGCAGATGATGACCTGGTCAAGGTGAGCAATGCCGATCATTTCATAATAGGAGCTTCGTATGAGACAGACGATTACATCCTTGATGTCGAGGCCTATCGCAAAGACTTTAATAACCTAGCGGAATTTTCACTGCGATTTCAGCGCAATGATATCGATTTGGATCAGCTCTTTTTTACCGGGACAGGAGTTGCCCAAGGCACAGAAATACTCCTTCAGAAGAAACGAGGAGATTATACGGGATGGGTTGCTTATACTCTAGCAAGAGTCAGAAATACATTTCCGGAATTGAACAATGGATTTTCGTTTGCTGCACTGCATGATGTACGCCATGAGTTTAAGACTGTACATTCCTATGAGATAGATAATTGGAGGTTGTCCGGAACATTTGTCTATGCTTCTGGTCGTCCTTTTACTGAGCCAGCGGGACAATTCTCTATAGATTTATTGGATGGCTCGTCGGCAACATTTGTAAATGTTGGTCCTCGCAATGGTTCCAGATTGCCTGCATATGCTCGGCTTGATCTATCAGCACATCTGCTCCATAAGGCAGGTCCATTTGAGTTCGACTTTGGACTCTCGGTGTTCAATTTATTGAATCGTACCAATGTTTGGTTTCAGCAATTCAATTTTACGGAGACACCGCCAGTAATCACAGAAATAAATTACCTCGGTCTTACACCTAACCTATCCGTTGAGGTACGGTTTTAATAACATAGTCATGAAGAATAACCTATATATCATCAGTGTAATGTTGTTCCTGATAGGAACATTTATTTCGTGTGAAGATGAGAATCTAAATGATCTCGCATTTAACCAGTTTGTGGTCGAGGCCTTCTTGTTCGCAGGTGAGCCAGTTGACGATATAAGGATTAAAACAGTATTTCCACTGACGGATGAAGAGGACACTTCAGAGCCAATCAACGATGCAGACATCGTCCTGTCCAGACAGGGACAGTCATTTCCATTGGTGTCATCAGGATCGGATGGTTTGTATCATTATCCCGGTGATGATCTTGAAGTAAGAACAGGTGATATATTTCAACTAGAAATCACACATAATGGCATCACGGCTATGGCAGAAACTCAAGTGCCTACGCCAACACAAGGATTGAGTCTCAGTCAAGATTCTATTATCGTACCTACTTTACCATTAAGTCAGGGTAGAGATGCAGTAGTCGAGGCTATAGGTAATTTTCTAAGAGCGTCTGCAGTGACTGCATCATGGGACAATCCTGATGGTGAACAATTCTATATGGTCGTCGAGAATGTGACCGAAGCCACGGATCCTATATTCCCACAGCAAGTGATTGATGCATTAGAAGACTTGAGGTTTGTATCAGAACCTACTGACGCAGACAACTTGACTTTCTTAGGGGGCTCCTTGATAACCTTTGGTACGTATTCGGTCAGCGTATTTCATGTCAATGAAGAGTATGCTGCACTTTTTGACAATACAACTCAAGATTCACGAGATCTAAATGAGCCACCCTCTAACGTAATTAATGCATTGGGAATATTCTCTGCGTTTAATAGTCAGACGGCTTTCTTTGAAGTGGCCAGAGAGGAGTGATAGCAATTAAGGTTTATAATGTTGTATCAGAGTCTCCATTAGTATTTGTCAAGATCAAGGCAAAAAACACGAAAGTCTGATCTCTAAGAGAATCGAGGTAAAGCTTCTAAAGGAGAAAGCCGCTTAACGGTTGATAGGAGCCATAGCTCGGCCTCACTGGTAGGTGAGTATTTATGACGTACATAAATATGAGCTAGATGCAATTTGGGCAGACCTAGGTGAAAGCATGGCAACATGGAATGAGGCTTTAGTCGAAATGATAGCTAGAAATAGAAAGAAGAATACCGAAAATCGAGAAGAACGAACCAAAAATCGTAAGCACAACCAAAAGCGTGGAGAATTCAGCCATCTTGAGTTCGTTTTGATTGATTATTGATTTAGTGTTTAAAGATAAGGGGCCCCTAAGAAGTAGGTGCCTCTTATCTAATTTTTAGGATAGCCATTAATCGAGATCAATCACTTGCCAAACTTATACCAGTGTTTGCATCCCGCTTTGGATTAAATGTGGGGTCTCATTGAAGCTCACCATAGATATTTTCCCTTGAGAATATAGGTACTCAGAAAATGAGGTGTTTTTCACTTGCCAGCCGAGCGATAATGCTTTCTCATCAGAAAGTCCCAAAACTTCGCCAGCCGCAGCGCCAACAGGTCCTCCTGATGTGAAGATTGCGATAGTTGACCCAGACTGACAATCGTCCAAAGTCTGTTTTAAAGCTGCAGTGAATCTCGATTTAAATGCTGCCCAGCTTTCTATATCGCTTAGTTTCGACTCGTCCAGTTCCCCTTTTACCCAAGGGAGAGCGAGCTTAAAGTAGGCGCCATAAAACTCTCTGCGATATTTTTCAAATTGGGCGGGGTCAAGCTCTTTATTCATATGGAACTTCTCGGGATAAAAGACCTTTACTATACCAGGCCCTTCATGTTCATTGTAGCCAGGATGGCTTACCACCTCCAGACCTAAATCCATAGCGCCCAGACACGCTTGCGCAGTTTGCTGTTGCCGCAGCAGAGTTCCCGAGTAGGCTTGATGAATCTGTATTCTTTGCTTTTTAAAGAATAGCCCTAATTGATGAGCCTGTTGCTGTCCCAACTCTGATAGCTGATCATAGTCGCTCTTCATAAACGAAGCTTGCCCATGACGGATGAATAGAATTTTGCTCATCTGTTGTGTGTTCTACCTCTTCATTCTACTCGGATCAATGATCATCATGCGACTTGTTGCCGTGGCTACGAGTGTTCCATCTTCCTTATGTGCTTCGCCTCTAAGATTGAGAAACTGTCTAGAACGACTGACGACATATGCCTTGACATAACAATACCCGTCAGCTACTGTCAAGGGTTTGATATAGGTGATGTTGAGATCGAGGCTTGTGGTCCCTGCCATAGTCACTAATCCACTAAAGGGACCGAATGCCATGTCAAAGTACATCCCATATGTCCCACCAAAAGTTATATGCAGTGGATTGTTGAATTCTGGTTTAATCGGCATCCTAACATGCATGATCTGCGCCTGATCATCGTAGGATATGAATTCGACATCTAATAGTTTAGCCACATTAGGTGGAAACTGCGCAAGGTCTTCCGGCACAGTTGCTTTGAGCAATTCAAAGACTTCATCTCCCTTAAGTATCATAGATATTAGTTGCTCATGGCCATCTTTTTGGCCTTGCGCTTCGCTTTCATCTCGGCAAAGTAATTATTGAATAGCTTACGAGAGATCATCACCTTCATGATTTCATTAGTACCTCCATAGATCCGTGATACCCGGCTATCAGCAAACATGCGACAGATATTGTATTCCCACATATAGCCATAGCCACCATGTAGCTGCAGGCACTGATCTAAGACATCAAACTGCATTTCTGTTGACATACACTTAGCGATTGACGCCTGTTCAGCCGTGAGTATATGTTCTTTAAGTAGTTCAGTGCACTTATCGACATAACACTGATTGAGCTGAAGTCTCATAGCGGCCTCTGTGACTTTAAACTGTGTATTTTGAAATCCTGCAACAGCTTGCTTAAATGCTTTACGCTCTGAAGTATATTCTATCACCTCTTCGATAGCTCCTTCGGCGGCACCAATAGATTGTAAGGCTATAGTCAATCTTTCACGAGGTAATTCTGTCATCATCATAATAAAGCCCATTCCTTCTTGTCCTAACAAGCGATCTTTGGGCACTTTAACATCCTCAAAGAACAGCTCGCAGGTATCGCTGGTCTTCAATCCAAGTTTCTTAAACGGCTTCCCTTTGCTGAAACCTTCAAGATTGGCATCTACTATGAGCATGCTGACTCCTTCTTTTTCCGTTCCCGGTCGGGTCTTGCAAGCCACTAAGGTAAAATCAGATGAATAACCTATGGTTATGAAAGTCTTTGAACCATTAAGTAGCCAGTAATCGCCTTTATCTACAGCATTGCTCTTGATAGCCTGAAGATCACTGCCTGTGCTTGGTTCGGTCATACCCAGTGAGCCTATGAGCTCACCTGTAGCCATTTTAGGCAGGTAATGCATCTTTTGCTCTTCCGTCCCATATTGTTCTATGTAAGGCGCCACGATATCTGAGTGCATTGATATGCCAGGAGAGTCAGGACCCATTTTAGACATTTCTTCAATTAGTAGTGCACTGAATGAAAAATCCAATCCGCCACCACCGTATTGATCTGATATGCTCAAGTTGAGTAGACCTAGTTCACCAGCTTTAAGCCACGCTTCTCTGCTACAACATGATTGCTCTTCCCATTCTTCTCGATATGGAAGTACATGTTGTTTGACATATTCCTGCACCGTTTCTCTGAGCATTCGGTGCTCATCAGTGTCATATATGTCTCTTTTAATCTGTAGGTCAGCGTACATAGCTATTTGTTGTATAAGTAATTCAATGTTTATAAAGATATAACCTTGCTCCGCTTAAATGGGTTGAATAAATTGGCTGTTTCATATTTGATTATAAATGAAAAGGAGAAACAATCTACATGATTGTCCCTCCTTTATTGGATCGTTGTATTTGTAGGATGACCTTAGAAAACTTCGAACAGCCCTGCCGCGCCAATGCCTCCACCTACACACATCGTAACTACTACATATTTTGCTCCTCGCCTTTTGCCTTCAATTAAGGAGTGTCCTACCATTCTTGCTCCTGTCATGCCATAAGGGTGACCGATTGATATGGCGCCACCATTTACATTGAGTAGCTCATTAGGAATGCCCAACCTGTCCCGACAGTAAAGCACCTGAACGGCGAAAGCTTCATTAAGCTCCCATAGTCCAATGTCCTCCATCTTAAGTCCGAAGTTCTTTAAGAGCTTGGGAATTGCATATACGGGACCGATACCCATTTCATCTGGTTCGCATCCAGCAACGGCCATTCCTCTATAGGCACCGAGTGGCTCCAGACCTCTTTGTTCTGCTAATTTAGCTTCCATCAGTATGTTTGCTGAGGCGCCATCAGATAGTTGACTGGCATTACCTGCCGTGATTGTGCCTCCTTCATTTACAAGCCTAAGTCCTGCTAAGCCTTCAGGAGTGGTGCCAGGTCTATTTCCTTCGTCCTTGGTAAGAGTGACCTCCTCTCGTGTTATTTCTCCAGTGACCTTGTCTTTGATAACTTTAGTTGTGGTGATAGGAATGATCTCATCATCAAATCGACCTGCTTCCTGCCCTGCCGCAGTACGCATCTGACTCTGATAGCCATATTCATCCTGTGCATCTCTACTGATACCATATCGCTGTGCTACGACCTCGGCAGTCTGCAGCATAGGCATGTATATGTCCTTATGATTGGCCACAAGATTTCTATCAAACATCTTGTGGGTATTCATATGCTGATTTTGCACAAGACTGATAGATTCGACCCCGCCACCGACTACTACTTGTTGACGATCCATAACAATCTGCTTTGCAGCCGTTGCTACAGCCATGAGACCGCTAGAGCATTGACGGTCTATCGACATCCCTGGTACCGATACAGGCAATCCACCTGCTAAAGCGGCGAGGCGGCCAATATTGGGACTCTGTGTTCCTTGTTGCATAGCGCATCCTATGATGCAATCATCTACTTCTTCAGGATTGATTTTAGCTCGCTCCACAGCTGCATGGATGGCTTGGCCTGTAAGTGTTGGGGCATAGGTATCGTTGTATGCGCCTTTATACGCTCGTCCTATCGGGGTACGTGCCGTAGAAACGATTACTGCTTCTCTCATATTTGGATTTTCCTATCACAACAAGGAAATGCAAAAATGGCTGTCGATTAGACCGATTTTTATTAGCGCAAGGCTAAAAAAATTTATTATTCGATGGTAATATCTACAAACAGAGATTCATCATCGGCCAATTTAGGAATGACGGCCTGCCAGGTAATTCTATCAGCAGAAGCTGTGAGGTTGGTGTTGACCACGATATCTAAGAGGTTCTGATTGAGTAAACAATTTTTTCTGATGCTCTTTTCAATATCCCTTAGACCGGAAGATAAACCAAGCGCCCCAATAACCAAGTCATAGGCTTCCCAATCAATCTGTACATCGCAACTCGTGAACACCATGATGTTAAAATCTTCTTGATTTCTGATCAGTTGAAATTCCTGCTGACTCTCAATGCTTACAAGGAACGCAGCATTGGGACATCCAAAATCATCTAAGCATAACACATCTTGTCGATTGCCGTTACAATCATCCTCGGATCCACAGCTTAAGAGAGCCGCAAATAATACCAAGCACATAATTCTCCTCATTTTCTTACTTATTCAGATGCTACTACCGATAACGCATAATACACTGTTTTTGTGTTTAGCGTATACACATTTTATTTCTTGCAGATCCATACATGTGATTAAGATAAACTCACAATATTGTTTTAATGAGTTGTATGTCAATATAATATGTGTTACATTATATTTTAATATATAAAATCACTTATTTGTAAATGCTTAAAAACTTACCTGTTATCTACAAAAAGTGGATAAATGTGGGATAAAGTGGGAATTGATATATATATTTGTTCCTAATATGTTTTTCGACTAACTCAATGGATAAGCTAACAGGTGAGTATGAATGTAAGGTTGACTCCAAAGGGAGGCTGCGTTTGCCTGCGACTCTCATTAAGCAAATCCATGAAATAGAATTGGGATTTACGCTCAATAGGGGATTCGAAAAACATTTGATCATGTATCCTAAAAAAGTTTGGGATCTAAAAACTGAGGAGATTGATAGGCTTAACATTTACAACAAGAAGCATCGAGAAGCCATCCGATATTTTTATCGTGGGGCAACACAGTTAAAGCTTGATTCTAATGATCGCTTCATTATTCCTAAGAGACTAATGTCTTATTCTGGAATAAAATCCGAGGCGGTCTTGTTTGCTTATCAAAATCAGATTGAAATTTGGGCAGCTGAAAAATATGAAGCAATGCTCGATCAAGAGCCAGAGGATTTTTCTGCCATAGCCGATGAGATATTCGATATATCAATACAAAGTGATCTATGATCACGTCCGACTATCATCGGCCGGTACTTTTATCAGAAAGTGTTGATTGGTTGATTACGGATCGCAAAGGGGTATACTTGGATGTTACTTATGGCGGAGGTGGACATAGTAGGGAGGTGTTGAGTCGACTCGATAAAGAGGCATTGTTGATTGGTGTGGATCAGGATCTAGATGCGCAACAGAATATCATCGATGATGAACGACTTCTTTTTGTGCAGAGCAATTTTGCATACATCTCTCATTTCTTAGACTATTACGGCATAGGCGGTGTTGATGGTGTTCTGGCGGACTTGGGTGTTTCATCACATCATTTTGATGAAGCAGAGAGAGGTTTTTCGTACAGGTATGACGCGAAATTGGATATGAGGATGAATCAATCCGCTCAGCGTACTGCCGCAGATATTCTTCACGCATATGGCGTTCAGGGTTTGCAGGAAATTTTCTCTTTATATGGAGAGGTTCGGAATAGCAGAACACTCGCAAATGCCATAGTGGAGTCTCGACGGGTTGCTAAGATCGAAATGGTTGCCGATCTCGAACGGATCATTGACCGTGTCTACCGAGGAGATCGCCATCGTTATAGTGCTCAGGTCTATCAAGCCTTAAGAATAGAGGTGAATGATGAGCTTGAGGTTCTTAAGGACCTGTTACTGGGAGCGATGCAAGCATTGAAGAGCGGTGGGCGATTAGTAGTGATTAGTTATCACTCGCTTGAAGATAAATTAGTCAAGCAGCTGTTTAGGGATAATAATTTTGAAAAGAAGAAAATGGTCGATGAGTATGGTAGGTCTCTGAATGTATTGGAGCCATTAACTAAAAAACCAGTCACGCCGCCAGACGAAGAAATTGCAATAAACAGCAGAGCTGCAAGTGCAAAGATGAGAGTAGCTCAAAAAAAATAGTGTACAGATCGATGAAGTCAAAAAAGTCTAACCAATTTATTCAGTGGCTGCCATTTGTGGGGCTCATAGGGTTGTTGGTTGTGATTTATATTGGTAATGTTCATTCTGTCCAGAAAAAAATAAGAACAATCAATAGTCAGCATAAAGAAATAGAAGCGCTCAAGCGTGAGTATTATTCTATTAAGAAAAGAAGTCTTTATGAAGGCACTCTCAATCAGGTAATTAAGGATATCGATGGTATTGATATTAAAGATGAGGTTCCTGTTCCTAAAAAGATAGATAACAAGGATGCCTGAGACTACTCGCAAAAATGAATTGCTCTACAGGGTGTATTTCATCTTGTTTCTCTTTGTGCTGTTCGCGCTAGTAATAGCCTGGAAGCTATTCACGATTTCTATCGTCGAAGGAAATGATTGGATTAAAAAGAATGAACAGCGCAATATGGTGTGGATGGATGTTCCCACACTTAGAGGAAGTATATATGCAGATGATCAAGAGTCGCTCCTAGCTACCTCTGTCGAGTTTTTTGATTTGAAGATGGATCCTACAGTTGCTAAAGCATCGCTGTTTCATGCTGAACTCCAATCTTTGGCAGACTCTCTTGCGATATATCCGGGGGGGAGATCCTCCCATGAGTGGGCGCGATTCCTCAAGCGTGCGCGCAAAGATGGCAATAGGTATATACACCTAACTGAGAATGTGGATCATTATGGCTTAGAGCGTATGAAGACGTTTCCGATTCTGAAGTATAGCAGGAATAGGGGAGGGCTGATCAAGGAAAAGAAGTTTTTGCGTAAAAAACCATTTGCTGGTTTGGCATCTCGATCATTGGGTGTGTACCGAGACCAAGGTATGGTAGGTCTCGAAAATGCATTTGACAAGGTGTTAAGAGGGGAGCAAAAAAAAGCATACATGCAGAAATTGCCTGGAGGCATATTTGTACCTGTGTATGACCCGACAGATTATGAAATCGTCAAAGGGCAAGATTTGGTAACTACAATCAATGTTCCTATGCAAGATATTGTGCACAATGTGTTGTTAAGCAGTATTGAAGAGCATAATGCAGAAGCCGGCGTAGCTATTCTTATGGAGGTCAGGACAGGCAGAATCAAGGCGATGTCTAATTTGTCTCGAAATAAGGAAGACAAAATTGGTGAATTTCATAATATGGCAATTGCCCGCCGATCGGAGCCAGGTAGTACAATCAAGGCAGCAAGTGTCTTATCACTATTAGAAGACAATTTGGCTTCGCCAGAAACAATTGTTCATTTCTCGGGAGGAAAGAAAAAATTCTGGGACCAGTGGATGTATGATTCAAGTCCACATGGCATCCTCAAAGGAACATTACAGCAGGCATTCGAAAAATCTTCTAACATCGGTATTGCATCCATTATGCAAGAGAACTATGGGAGTAAAGAAGATCGCATGTCCTACTATAAGCGATTAATGCAGTTCGGTTTTGGAGATATAACGGGTATCGAGTTAGTTGGCGAACAAAAATCATATATCAAGCATCCCGAAAACAATAGAAAAGAGTGGTATGGAACTACTGTTCCATGGATGGCACATGGATATGAATTGTCGATGACGCCCTTGCAAATTTTAAATTTCTATAATGCCGTTGCAAATGATGGCAAATTGATGAAGCCTCAGTTGGTATCAGCTATAAGTTTCAATGAAAAAATTATTAAGCGTTTCGACCCTATAGTCCGGAAGGAACGCATTGCGTCTAAGGAGAATATTCGATTGCTACAAGACATGATGGAAGGAGTCGTAGAACGTGGTACTGGTAAGTCTATTAAATCAGATCTCTACACTTTCGCTGGTAAGACGGGTACTACTAAAGTGAATTATACGAGTGAAGACAATAGTAGTTATAATGCTTCTTTTGCAGGTTACTGGCCTATAGATGATCCCAAATATTCGATGATAGTCGTAGTCTATGGACTGAAGGGTAAGAAGTATTATGGCAATGTCGTGGCTGGCCCAGTATTTAAGACAATTATGGATTGGACCTACGCTATAGATCATGAGGATTTTGCCATTCATAATCGGACTCAAATTGAGGACGCATCGAATCAATCTTACTACACCGGCGAGGTCTATGGGTTTGGAGGAGATTACGATGAAATATTTGCCGATGTAGACGTAGGCTTTGAAGGAGGGGGGAGATGGATAAAAGGGGGCCATCAAGAGGATGGAAGTGTGATTTCTGCTAAGGCAAAAATATCGACAAAAACAGTTCCAGACTTGGCTGGAATGGGCTTGAGAGATGCAGTTTATGTTCTAGAAAACCTAGGAATGGACGTAAAAGTTGAAGGAACGGGCAAAGTTGTCAAACAATCTATAAATTCTGGAAAAAATATTGACAATCAGGCTATTATACTTTATTTAAATTAATATATTTGTGAAAGCAAACCTTGATACAGTAATCAGGGGGCTCGAAAAAATTGATAAATCGAGAACGGAAAATGTAGTGATCAATGGAATCACTAATGATTCTCGAAAAGTTGAAAAAGGACATTTATTTGTGGCGATCCGAGGGGAATCTTTCGATGGTCATAAGTATGTGAATATGGCGATCCAAAAGGGAGCTGTGGCGGTAGTTGTTGATCTTGATTTTAATCAAGAATTGCCGCAATCTGTGGCTGTTCTGAAGTGTGAGAACACTAGGATTGCATATTCTAAAATGTGTTCTAATTGGTTCGAAAGGCCATCCGAAAAACTGATTATTATTGGTGTTACGGGGACTAATGGAAAGACCTCGGTGACATCATTATTGTATAGCCTATTCAAAGGAATGGGTTATAAGGTAGGATTGATTTCCACCGTTGAAATATTAATAGGAGATGAGCGTGTTGATGCTCAGATGACAACTCCTGATGCTTATGTATTGCAGGACTGTTTTAGTCGTATGTCTGAGGCAGGCTGTTCATATGTTTTTATGGAAGTTAGCTCGCATGCATTGCATCAATATAGAGTGCAAGATGTAGATTTTGATGTTGCGGTATTTACCAATATTACTCATGACCATTTGGATTATCATGAGACATTCAAGAACTATATCTCAGCTAAGAAGATGCTCTTTGATGAACTGAGCAATGATGCTGTTGCAATCATTAATATTGATGATAGCAATGGTGCTGTAATGACTCAGAACACAGATGCAAAAGTCTTGACATATGGGTTGAGGTCTTTTGCGGATTATAAGGCAAAAGTGCTGTCATCTGGAACAGAAGGTATGCTGGTGAGCTTAAATGATGTGCAGTTTTATACTCGATTAGTTGGTCGGTTTAATGTGTACAATCTAACTGCTGTGTATAGTGTTGTAGAGCAATTACTCGAAGTCGATCAGATGGAATTGTTTGAGAGTTTAAGTGCTATTAGGCCACCTAAAGGCAGGATGGAATTAGTGCACCAAGAGCCTTATGTGATTGTTGATTATGCCCATACTCCAGATGCGCTTGACAATGTGCTTAATGCAGTAAAAACTGATTACAGAGGTAAAACTATCGTTGTAATTGGGTGTGGAGGTGACCGTGATCGGACTAAGAGACCATTGATGGCTCAGATAGCTGTGTCACATAGTGATTATGTCGTGCTAACATCTGATAATCCGCGATCTGAAGATGCTCAATCGATCATTGATGACATGATTGAAGGCATTTCTGAAAGTGATAAGAGTAAGTTGTTGTCTATGACTGATAGGTCAATGGCGATAAAGACTGCCATTATGCTTGCAGGACGTGATGATGTTGTGATTATAGCTGGCAAAGGACATGAGACTTACCAGGAGATAGGGGGCGTAAAGCATTATTTCAGCGATCAAGAAACAGTAAAAGATATTTTATCTAAAGACATATAAGATTAGGTTCTATTATCATTCTCAGGTTGGTTTTAACAGTTGCAGTGGTGTGCCGAAAAAAGTTTCGGACCCACTGCTTTTTTGTTTTGGTTTAGAGCTATTGATAATAGATCAATATTGAAAGAAGAAGCTTTAAGATGCTTTACGATTTAATCCAATATTTTGATCAAAGTGGTACGCTGCCTGGTGCAAGATTGTTCCAGTATGTCAGTTTTAGGTCTGCTATGGCGATAATTACCTCATTGCTAATATCTATAGTATGGGGTAATCGTATCATCAATAAACTTCGGTCCTTACAGATTGGTGAGAGTATTCGTGATCTTGGACTCGATGGGCAGAAAGAAAAAGAGGGCACTCCTACTATGGGCGGTATAATCATCGTCTTATCAATAGTCTTACCCTGTCTGCTATTTACCTCTCTTGGCAATGTATATATCCAGATTTTACTCGTTTCGGTGCTATGGATGGCATTTGTGGGTGGTGTAGACGATTATATCAAGGTCTTTAAGAAAGATAAAAGGGGACTTAGCAGCAAGTTTAAGATCATGGGTCAGGTTCTGCTTGGCATATTCATTGGGTTTACCATGTTCTTCCATGAGGACGTTGTAGTACGGGTTCCATTGACGGAAGCCCAGGCTCAAAATTATCCCATCGTTAACCAAATTACTTTGGAGCATGATTTTGGAGAAACAATGGATTATGCCTATGTCAAAACTGGTTTAACGAACTTTCCGTTTTTCAAGAATAATAACCTGAACTATCGTAATCTGGCATTCTTTGCTGGGGACAATGCGGATAAGTTCTATTGGATATTCTTTGTTCCATTCGTCATATTTATAATCACGGCCGTCAGTAATGCTGCTAATCTGACAGATGGTATAGATGGCTTAGCTGCTGGGATATCAGCGATTATCGCTATTACGTTGGCAATTTTTGCCTACGTATCGAGTAACGCCTTATTTGCTGAATATCTGGACATTATGTTCTTACCTAAGTCTCAGGAGGTGGTTGTTTTTACTGCTGCACTGGTAGGAGCATGTGTGGGTTTTCTGTGGTACAACTCTTACCCAGCTAGGGTCTTTATGGGTGATACTGGTAGCCTAGCACTTGGTGGCGTGATAGCTGCATTATGCGTGATTCTTAGGAAAGAAGTTATGATTCCGTTGATCTGTGCGGTATTCTTTATAGAAGCACTCTCGGTGACGTTGCAGGTGTCCTATTTCAAGTACACCAGGCGTAAATATGGCGAGGGTCGCCGCATATTCTTAATGTCTCCATTGCACCATCATTATCAGAAGATGGGTATGCATGAGTCTAAGATTGTAATTCGATTTTGGATTGTAGGAATCCTATTAGCAATACTGGCAATCGTCACCTTAAAGATCAGATAGATGTCATACGATCTTGGAATATTAGGTGGTGGCGCAAGCGGTTTGGGAGCGGCTCTGTTGGCGCACAGTAGAGATAGGTCTGTATTCCTAAGTGAATATGGACAGCTTGGTGATGATGATCGAAAGTTACTCATTGATCAGAATATTGATTTCGAAGAAGGAGGACACTCCATTAATATACTGTCTGATTGTGGCACTCTTGTTAAGAGCCCTGGGATACCTGAGAGAGCTGAAGCCATAAAAAAACTTAGGCAAGAGAACAGAAAGATTATTTCAGAGATAGAGTTGGCAAGTCGATATCTGCCAGATCATGCCAAGATGATAGCAATCACTGGTTCGAATGGTAAGACAACCACCACTAATTTGATTCATCATCTACTGATAACTGCTGGTTTTAAAGCCTCCAAAGGTGGCAATTTAGGTCCATCATTTAGCAGTTTACTGATGGACGAGCCGGTGGACTATTACGTTGTTGAAGTAAGCAGTTTTCAGTTAGAAGATATCAATAGTTTTAAGCCAGATGTCTCTTTATTGCTCAACATAACTCCTGATCACTTAGATCGCTACAATTATAATTTTGAGGAGTATGCTGACACCAAGATGAAAATTAAATTATACCAGACAGAACCAGATCTATTCATCTATAATGCTGAGGATGAGGCTATTGTAGATCGTGTTAATATTGATAGTTTTAGCTTTAACCACGTTGGTATCTCACATGATGACAGACCTGCACCGATTGATAACGCATATCTGACGGGTGATCATAATCGTATGAATGCAGCATTCGCAATTCGAGCAGTGCAACAGATGGGTGTTTCGGAAGAGTATATTGATGTGGGGCTGAAAAGCTTTGTCAATGATGATCACCGTATGCAACCAGTTGCGACGATTGATGGGGTTAATTGGATAAATGATAGCAAAGCCACGAATGTAGACTCCACTCGCTATGCCTTGATGTCAATTGCTAACAACATTGTTTGGATTGTTGGAGGCGTAGACAAGGGTAATGATTATAGCGTATTAGAAGAATTGATACAGGGTCGGGTTAAGCATGTCATCGCCTTAGGAACGGATAATTCTAAGATAGAAGCTGCTTTTGACTCCTTAGTATCGGTGAGTTCTATTGATTCTATGCAGAGAGCTGTCGAGATAGCTCAAGAAGTATCACATAATGGGGATACCGTTTTGTTGTCTCCTGCCTGTGCGAGTTTTGATCTTTTCAATAATTATATGGATAGAGGTGAGCAGTTCATAGCTCATGTTACACAACTGATGAACAGTATAAAAAATAAATCATGAAGACAGTCACAGAATTTTATGACAATCTGCGTGGTGATAAAGTCATTTGGCTTATTGTTGGATTGCTTGGACTATTCTCGATACTTGCCGTGTATAGTGCCACTGGTAGTATGGCATTTAGTCAGCAAGATGGGAATACTGAATACTATCTGATCCAACAGATCGTATTTATCATCCTCGGGGGTGTAGTCATGTATCTATGTTATAACCTGCACTACATGCAGTACTCTAAGTGGGCACCGTATCTATTGCTGCCTACACTGATATTACTATTGTGGACTATTTTTTTTGGTACTGAGATAAACGAGGCACGTCGATGGATTATGATCCCATGGATTGATAAGACCATACAGACTTCAGATCTTGCCAAGCTCACCTTAATCCTATTTATTGCACGGTCACTTTCTATACGGCAAGATGTGATCAAGGACTTTAAAACTGGATTTTTACCAGTATTGCTGGCGGTGTCACTCACCTGTTTATTGATAGTTCCTGCGGATCTATCAACGGCAGCCCTACTTTTTATGACCTGTATACTCATGATGTTTATCGGTCGGGTAAATATGAAGTACATCTTTATATTATTCTTATTTGGGGCACTTGGTATGGCATTGATTTATGGGCTGGGTACTGTCTTCCCAGAGATGATCAGGGTTGAGACATGGACCTCTCGAATTAATGATTTTCTCTATACCGATGGAGGCTATCAGATTGAACAATCTAAAATTGCCATAGCCAATGGAGGATGGTTTGGTGTAGGCCCCGGCGACAGCTTTCAGAAGAATTACTTACCATATCCTTATGCTGATTTTATTTACTCAATTATCTGTGAAGAATATGGCATTATAGGAGCGCTCTTTATACTCGGTCTTTACCTATGGTTATTGGTGAGATGTATTGGCATAGTTACGAGATGCCCTAAGGCCTTTGGCGCCATACTGGCAATGGGTCTGTGTTTGAATTTGGTGATTCAGGCCTTTGCTAATATTGCCGTCTCTGTACATCTATTGCCAGTCACTGGGTTGACCTTACCACTGGTATCTATGGGTGGTACTTCGATGATCTTCACCTGTATGTCATTGGGCATTATCTTAAGCGTCAGCCGCTATGTCGAAGAAGCTGAGGAGAAGCGCATGGAGTTATTAGAAATAGAAGTTCGGGATGCGCATAGTTTTTAGTGGCGGCGGAACAGGCGGACATATTTTTCCAGCTGTAGCGGTGGCACAAGAAGTGCGCCGCAGATATCCTGATGCTGAGATCTTATTTATCGGCGCTAAGGGAAAGATGGAAATGACTAAGGTGCCGAAGGCAGGATTTAATATCAAAGGATTGTGGATCTCTGGTCTCCAAAGAAAGTTGACCTTAAGGAATATTCTATTTCCAGTTAAGCTATTGTGGAGCTTGACGTCAGCATATTTTATTCTCAAACGTTTTAAACCGAATGCTGCTGCAGGATTTGGGGGCTATGCCAGTGGTGCTGCTTTATATATGGCGGCTGTTATGAAGACACCGACGCTTATCCAAGAGCAAAACTCATACCCAGGGATTACTAATAAGATCTTGGCAAATCGAGTGCACCGCATTGCCATAGCTTATGATAAGGCGCGACAGTATTTTCCTAAAGAACATACACAACTCACTGGCAATCCTGTCAGGAGTCAGTTGCTACAGAGAGCGTCTAAGCAACAAGGACTAGCTCATTTTAGCTTAGAACCTAAGAAGAGAACTGTACTAATAATCGGAGGTAGCCTTGGTGCGCGCACGATCAATAGAGGATTAAGAGACAATCATGAATCACTGAGATACTATAGTGACGCTCAGTTTATCTGGCAATGTGGACAGTTGTATATAGATGAGTATCAGTCATGCGAATCTGCTCAATTGCCACATGTACATATCATGGCATTTATTGATGATATGATGATGGCATATGCAGCTGCAGATGTCGTGATCAGTAGAGCGGGGGCATTATCTGTATCTGAGTTATGCATCCAGCAGAAGGCAACTGTGCTGGTGCCATCACCTAATGTGGCCGAGGATCATCAAACTAAGAATGCCATGGCGCTCGTCGAGCAAGATGCCGCAATCATGATTGAGGACAAGAACTTCTCAGAGCAATTCTTAGAAGTGGTAAAGGGGCTAGTGTCCAATGAAGAAAGAAGAAAGCTCCTAGTGCAGAATATCTCTGCAATGGCACACCCCAAGGCTGTCCAGTTAATTGCTGACGAACTGATAACACTAGCTCAAGGATGATCGCAATAAAGACTGCATATTTTATTGGAATAGGGGGTATCGGGATGAGTGCAGTAGCAAGGTATCTGAATCAGAATGGAGTCACCGTATCTGGGTATGATCGAGATGATACTCCGCTCATCAGAGAACTGAAATCTGAGGGGATCATAGTATATAATTATGATGATGTAGATCATGTAAGTGGAGCTATTGACATGGTAATCTATACGCCAGCTATACCAGAGACCCACAATGAGTTGAGCTATTGCCGCGAGCATAAGCTTCCGCTATACAAGAGATCAGAGGCGCTTAAGATTATTCTCGCTGATCAGCAAGTCATTGCTGTTGCTGGCACTCATGGGAAGACTTCCACCAGCGCAATTTTATCACATTTACTATTTAGTGCTAAGGTGCCGATGACAGGATTTGTGGGCGGTATCATTAAAGGTTATGAGAGCAACTTCCTTCACACTGGCAATGATTGGGTTGTCGTTGAGGCAGATGAATATGACAGGTCTTTTTTGCGCTTGTTCCCGACTATTGCAATTATTCAGGCGATGGATGCCGATCATCTCGATGTATACGGTGATCGACAAGCTTTGGTAGATTCATTTAGGCAGTTCACGCTACAGATACAATCGGGTGGCAGCCTCTGGGTGCGTGATGACATTACTGACTTCTGGAATGATGCTATGTGGCTCGATGACCTGAGAATCCAGAACATCTCAGTGCATAGCTTTGGTTATGGCAATGGAACATTAAGTTATAACAGTCGAGCCATGACTTGTGATCGTGGCAGGATGAGTTTCTCTTTTGGAGAGGGCGCTTCCTCTGGTCAGATTGACCTACCTGGACTCCATAACTTGTATAATACAACAGCGGCATTGGCAGTGTCATCATCTATTGGAATATCTGATGAAGTCTTGGTCGAGGGCTTAAGTAGTTTTGAGGGAATTCGTCGGCGCTATGATATCGTATATAGATCGGAAGAACTTGTTGTAATAGATGATTATGCACATCATCCAGCAGAGATTACCGCTGCTATAAAAGCGACACGGGAGAGCTTTCCGAATAGTAAACTTTCGGTGATCTTTCAGCCACATTTGTTCTCACGGACATACGATTTTCATGTAGAGTTTGCACAGTCTCTCGATGCAGCAGATGTCGTGACACTATTGCCCATTTATCCTGCCCGAGAGCTTCCTCGTGAAGGGGTGTCTTCTGCATTAATATATAATCTGATGACCCTCGATGACAAATCTATGATGACGATGTCTGAATGGATCGAAAACTGGGATAAACAGCACTATGAGGTCTTATTGATACTCGGTGCAGGAGATATCAGCAAACTAATTCCCAAAATCTTGAATATGCTACAATAAATGTTTAATATTAAAGAAAATTTTAATATGTTCGCATTTGGGCGAGTAGGATGGAATCTTGCTATTGTTGCCCTGTTGGTTGTTTGGGGTATAGCCATCCAGCAAACCAACAACAAAACTATTCAAGATATTCAGATCGATGTTGATAGCATCGAGGGGATGCGAGACTTGATAGTTAAAGACGAGATGATTGATGTCTTAAACGATGTTTCTGCGGTCAATATAAAGACTGCCTCCATCAAAAACTTGGACATCAGACAAATCGAAACGGCTATAAAAGATGATAATAGAGTCCACGATGCTGATATATACATCGATGCACAGCATACACTACATGTAAATATTGAGCAACGACGTCCAATACTGCGATTTAAAGGGGGCAATGGTCAGGACTATTATCTAGATCAAGGAGGCTCCTACGTCAGCAAATCTCAGTACAGAGCAGTAAGAGTACCCGTTGTAACTGGATACTTCAACAAATACCAACCGAACTGGAAAGTAAATGTCGACAATAGGATACATAAAGCCTATGAGATTGGATCAGTCATCAAAAAAGATGATTTTCTCAGGTCACTAATAGAGCAGATTCATTTTGAGCGATCAGGACGAATTGTGCTTGTTCCTAAAGTCGGAGATCATAAGATAGTGTTAGACTATATGGATAACCTCGAAAGAAAATTATCCTATAATCTAAAGAAATTTTATAAGCGAATGGCCAAAGATAATATGTGGGATAAGTACGACGAACTTGATATTTCCTATAAGAATCAGGTAGTAGGTCGAACACTTGAGCCACAGCCATAAAAAATGAAATGATGAAAACTGAGTCTACATATAACCCTAAGGACATTGTCGTAGCGATTGATATCGGTACGACGAAAGTATGTGCTATAGCAGGGTGTAGAAATGAGTATGACAAGATCGATATAATCGGAGTAGGTACGGTTGCCTCTGAGGGCGTATCTCGTGGTGTCGTTTCCAATATAGATAAGACTGTCAAAGCGATTAGCGACGCTATCGAAATTGCCGAGCGCAATGCTGGAATGAAGTTTCATGACATTCATGTAGGTATTGCTGGACAACATATCAAAAGCCTACATCATCGAGGGCTATTAGTGCGCAGTGATGTGACATCTGAGATTAGCGTCGATGATGTAGATAAGTTGATCAATGATATGTACCGATTGGTGCTGCCGCCTGGCGATAAAATATTGCATGTTATCCCACAAGAGTTTTCTGTGGATGATGAGAGAGATATCATCGACCCAGTAGGGATGTCCGGGGTTAGATTAGAAGCTAACTTTCACATCATTACTGGTCAGATCTCTGCCTCAAAGAATATCATGCGCTGCGTTGAGAAGGTAGGTCTCAACGTAGTTGATATAACTCTTGAACCTATAGCATCGGCATCAGCAGTGCTTTCGGATGAAGAGAAAGAAGCTGGAGTCGCACTTATCGATATAGGGGGAGGAACTACTGACATTACCATATTCAAGGATGGCATCATACGCCATACCGCTGTAATACCTTTTGGTGGCAATGTGATCACCAAGGATATCCAAGAAGGATGTACAGTTATGCATGACCAAGCTGAAAAGTTGAAAGTAAGATTTGGTTCAGCACTGGCGGAGGAAATCTATGACAACAGAATAATAACGATCCCAGGCCTAAGAGGTCGCGAGCATAAAGAGATCTCGGAAAAGAACTTATCTCGTATCATTCAAGCACGTGTAGAAGAGATCTTTGATTATGTATTCTGGGAAGTCCGCCGATCAGGGTTTGAAAAGAAACTAATTGCTGGCCTCGTACTTACAGGTGGTGGATCATTGCTGAAGCATATCAACCTACTAGCAGAATATCATACAGGAATGAATTGCCGCAAAGGTCAGCCTATTGAACATCTAGCTCATGGCTATAGCAGTGCATTGGCTAGTCCAATATATGCCACAGGTATCGGCCTCTTGATTCATGCTATTAATAATGAAGAGATCAAGAAGCAAATTGAAATAACTGAAGAAGCGGTCTTGAATGGTGAAGATTCACCGGTGAACCAAGACCAGGAGAATAAGTGGATCAAGAAGATATTCACCTATACCAAGGAGTTTTTTGAAGCGGCTCCTGACACTGACTTTTAAATTGACTTTATTAAAAATGATGAAATATGTCCTTGGAGTTTGATTTTAAGAAGAGAGACGGCTCAATTATTAAGGTAATTGGTGTTGGAGGAGGCGGTGGCAACGCTGTCGCCAGCATGTTCAAACAAGGTATAACTGGTGTTGATTTTGCCGTATGTAATACGGATATACAAGCGCTCGAAAATAGTCCAGTAGAAACTCAGATACAGCTCGGACCGAATTTGACCGATGGTCGTGGTGCTGGCTCAAAGCCAGAAGTAGGTAAGCAGGCATGCATGGAATCTATTGATGACATCAAGCGATTTCTCGATGATGGGACTAAGATGGTATTCATCACCGCAGGAATGGGTGGAGGGACTGGTACGGGTGCTGCTCCTGTAGTCGCTAAAGCGGCTAAAGAAATGGGAATTCTGACGGTTGCCATAGTCACGCTTCCTTTCAAATTTGAAGGTAACCGCAGACAACGCTATGCACTTGAAGGACTCGAAGAACTGAAGTCCAATGTGGATGCCTATCTCACGATATCTAATGATCGATTAAGCGAGATCTATGGTAATCTCAAACTGTCAGAGGCATTTGGTGAAGCGGATAATATACTTACCACTGCGGCTAAGGGAATTGCTGAAATCATCACAGTCCCGGGGTATATCAATGTAGATTTTGAGGATGTCAATACTGTGATGAGAGGTTCGGGAATTTCAATTATGGGCAGCGGCCTTGCCGAAGGAGAAGATCGTGCACGTCGAGCAATTGACGAGGCGATGAACTCTCCATTGCTTGAGGATAATGATATCCGTGGAGCGCAGCACATATTGCTCAATATCACCTCCGGTAAAAAAGAGGTGACCATGCAAGAGGTTGCAGAGATCACAGACTATGTACAAGAGGAAGCTGGATATGGCACGAATATCATCTGGGGTAATTGTCATGATGATAGCTTAGGTGAGCAGCTCTGTGTTACATTGATAGCCACAGGCTTTAGAGCAAATTCTACAGTTAATGATACTGTAAGAACAAAAGAGACTAAAGTACGCGTACCATTAGATGAGTCACAGGAGTGGACGGAATCCAATGGAATATCAGTAGGTGCAATAGAAGGTGAAAATACGCACACATTTGATTTTGAAGAGGAAGATGTAAGGCAGACAATTGAAGCGCTGAACGACTCATATTCATTGGATAGTAAGGTCGAGGCATCAGAACCTCAAAAGCCATCATTTTCTGATGAAGAGAAAGAGCGATTTAGAAAGCTTGAAGACGCACGACGGAGCTATATGCGAAATACCATAGCGCCAAGTTTTGATAATCCTCAAGCGATCAATGATATGGAAAACGAGCCAGCATATAAACGGCGAAGAGTGAACCTAGATGATGTAGAAGCAGCACGTGATGCACGGAGATTATCTTCATTTACGGTAGGACCGGATGGAGATAGACCCATAGAAAAAACTAACAACTCTTTTCTACATGAAAATGTAGATTAAAAATAGGCGAACAATATATTATAAAATATAATATGTGTATATTCACATATTATCAGACGATTACACATTCAATAATGATTGAATATAAAGACTTAAACTCTGATCTTAGCACAGACTGCACGTGCAGTTAATGATAGACGAAAACGTACCCTTTTTATCTACTATCATACGAAGGAAAAGCTGTGACTAAGATTGACTGGTATGTCAATGTGATTACTGTTGATTGCGGACATGTCAAGTTTATGGGCTAATGATGGATTTCGTCTTTTTATTATAATCTTTTCCTTTTTATGAGATTGGTTTATTAAAAAGTTGCCTCGGCTCTTCGCCGAGGTTTTTTTATGCTCATAAAGAATTACATGCCATTTTAAAAACGCGGGCAGAGCTGTAGCTCTGGCGAGTATTTCTAACGTAGATATTGACTAATTTTAAAAGAGAATTGGTGATATGATAAGGCTTATATAGTATTATAGCCTGAGCTATGGCTATATCCATTGACCTAATGTTGTATCTTATGCCTAACAATTAACACATATTGTGTATTATGAAGGCACTAAGTACGCTAATATTGCTATTGGCAATTCACTATTGCAGTCTAGCCCAAAATCATCCTTATTTGCCCAAGTTCTCGCATGAAATTGAGAAGGACCTTGCCGATGGTAACATCTATGAGTCCAGAGCAGCCTTGCTCTCTTCACTTATAGGAGATTATCGTGCAGCTACATCTTATAGCGATATTGAGCTGTCGTGGCGTGTAGACTCAGTCTATCTTGGTGGTTTAAGTATACAGGATGCATTGCCCTTTATTGTTGAATCGGCAAGTCGCCATAGAATCGTAATCATCAGCGAGAATCATACTAAGCCTCAACATAGAATATTTGCTTTGGATCTCATTACCGAACTGGCTAAGATGGGATATGGGCATCTTGGGATGGAGACCTTGTCCAGCTATCCTGATAATAGCCTAGCAGATACGATGCTTCATGAGAGAGGGTATCCACTTAATCATCCAATCACAGGAACTTACACCTTAGAGCCGCAGCTGGGCAATGTTGTCAGAGAAGCGCTCAAGTTGAACTATCGTCTATTTCCTTATGAACGAACAACGAGAGGAGGAGAGAAGGGTAGAGAGGAAATACAAGCAGACAATATTTTCTCATACCTCAGCGACAATCCTGATGCGAAGATTGTGATCCTCTGTGGTTTTCATCACGCCATAGAGTCGGATCTGAAGAAAAATTCAGAGTCGCAGTGGATGGCGAGCTACTTAAAGGCCAAGACGGGACTGGACCTTCTTACGATCTATCAAGACAACTTCACTGAGAAGTTCATTAATAACGAACACCCATTACTCAGACGTATCACTGTGTCAACTCCTTCAGTGTTTACGGATGCGAGCGGCTCGCTGGTATCCTTAACTCCTCATGTAGATGTCGAAGTAGTTCATCCGAGAACCGTCTATGATAATGGGCGTCCTAATTGGATGTATCGCAATGGTCAACGCCGTGCTGTCGAGATCGACAAGAAAGAAATTGTTGATTATCCAGTATTGGTCTCAGCATTCCCAATAGGCGAAACCGATTCAGTGCCAGTGGACAGAGTAGAACTGAAGTATCAGAATGATAATAAGGTATTGGTACTCTCACCGGGAGAATACCGCATAGAGATTTATGATGGCACTCATGTCACGACTACAACGCAAGAAGTGAAGTGATTTGGCCTAATTCTATCTGGCCTCCACCAAATCCAATACATCAGAGAACTTCTGACCGGTCTCCAGATTGAATAGATGAACGAAATATCGGCCGGTCTTCACATTCCAGAGATTAATCGTGTTGAAGTAGTCCAGTCGCTCGTCTATATGATAGAGCTTCTGACCATTCTCGGCATAGATGCGCAGCGAGTAGGTACTCGGCCTGATATTACTGATGTCAAGCTGATTATGTGTCCCTCTGAGCGTAGTAATATGCGGATCGAAGTCCTTGATTGCGTTAGCAGTATTAAGGAAAGCATAATCATGATTTTCAGCAGTCGAAATATCGTTATTGCAATACATACGATCAGCCAAGGTGTGATCAAGGATGAATGGATTTACCTTATTATCCTGGTGCAAGGCGATTCTCCGATTCTTGGTACGCTCGGATTTATCTACGGCGTCTGATCTATGCCACTCACATAGATCAGATCTCATTTCATCAAAGTACTGCGCATCTGTTTCAACAGCTGCATCACGGTACATGGTATAAAAATAGAATATAGACCTTGCCACATCACCCTTGAGATGTTCAGCCGGCTCAACCCAGAGCTCGTGAGAATTGGGTTTGTAAAACTCGTTATAGTCCACGATAGTCTCATTAGAGAGGTACTTGGTACTCTTAAATTCACGATCGTTACTTATCCAGTGTTCAGTGGTTTGATCAGGTATGTTTTTGTAGTGGATAGTACGATGTCGTGATAAGATATCCCCTCGTACTGGGATGAGGTTATACAAGTCAGAATATGCGTTTCCAAAAGATGATTTGGCTCCTTTGGCCTGAGGATATAGGTGCTCTATATGTACAACCTTTCTTGGAGAAGGTCCTCGATTAAGATAGTAAGATGGATACTTCTCATCAATAGGCACTTTAAAATCCGTCTCGGTATAAAATGTCTTGACTTGGTGATTATTATTGAATATATCCGTGAGAAGTATATGCTTAGCTCGTGGTAAAACTTCTACAAATTTTGGCTTATAGTTGGCTATAACTTCTGCTTCAAGAGCCGTGCCGGAGAGATCTGTGAAAAGAGACGCCTGACCAACCAAATAGGAAGAATAGGTAGATAGACCTATTGCAATGATAGATAGTAAGACCCGATTCATATGTCGAATATAATAAGCACATCGTGTTCTCAAGAATGAAATCATAAATTATCTTGAAAAAAGTCTTATGCTAAAATTCAAAATATATTAATCACACACTATTAGCTGATTAGACCTTGTAGTATGCTTATATTTGTTAAATCTATCTATTAGCGGTCGTATATAAAGTCTGCTGTCATTATTTCCTTGGCGCTACACTAACACTACATGAGATGCCCACTAATAAACATGCAATCATCAGATATCGAACCATCGATCGCTGCCTGCGAGACCGTAATGGTCGCTGGGATTGGCGCACGCTGGCAGCCGAATGTGCCAGAGAGATCGGCATTGCGACAGGTGTAGATATTAAGCTATCAGAACGAACAATCAAAGGGGATCTCGCTGACATGCGCAACAACGATATATTGGGTTATTATGCACCAATAGATTATGATAGGAAAGAAAAATCCTATTACTATACGGATCCGAGGTATGCCGTCAGCGAAATAGCTATTAATAAAGAAGACAAGTCTCAACTCAATCAAGCTCTCGACATATTAAAGCAGTTTGGCGGGCTCTCAGATGTAATGGGTGTACAATCTATTATCACTAAGTTGCAACATACAATAGACAATAGAGTAGATCGTGCTGAGTCTATTATTCATTTTGATCACCCTCTTGATGCGCCAGGACAGGAGTGGTTATATCATCTGTATAATCATATCAGAGAGAAACAAGCTGTAAACATCACGTATCAGCCTTTTGGTCGCAAGCGCAGCAATCACTTGATGAGCCCATATTTACTGAAGGAGTTTCAAAAGCGATGGTACTTGATTGGCTATCATCATGATAAGGAACAGATCAGAACATTGGCTCTTGACCGAATACAGGAAGTTATTGGCAGCTTGACTGGGTATATACGCGATGAAGATTTTAATGCGGCCACATACTTTAGTGATGTGATCGGATTGACAATTTCACCCGGCTCAGAGCCACAACGAATTTTAATTAGGGCTACTGGCTTACAGATACAATACTTTAAAACTCGGCCGATGCACTCCTCACAGACCTTAATCGAGGAGCAAGAAGACTATGCGATCTTTAGCCTTAATGTGATCATTAATTTTGAGCTGGTTAGCGAATTGTGCTCCTACAGGGAGGGCGTGGAGGTATTAGAACCACAGTCCCTGCGTGATGAAATGCAGGAGGTCATTCAAAATATGGGTAAACGCTACAGCTAAATAGGGATTTACCCTAAGATCAGGCAAGGAGCTCTATTTTACATTTATTCAGGGTATTATATATTAAATTTAATTACCATGCATCATCACTGCACGGTAGCTCAGATATTGCATCACAATAAATCATCCCAACAATGACACAGCACACTAACAACATCCTACACAATCTAATACTCGTCGACGAAAGCGCCTCAATGCAAAAGATGAAATCAACGGTTGTACAAAGTATCAATGATACCATCGTAACTATTCAGAACAATCACAGTACGGATAGTTCAGTAGGCCAGCGCCAGAAGATCTCTTTGTTCTCTTTTAATGGCCTTGGCACTAAGATGCATCGCTACAATCAATATGCGCATCAGATTGAACCCATGTCATCTGATGAATATCAGCCGAATTCTACAACCCCATTATTAGATTGTCTGGGTTCTTCGATAGGTATGCTACGATCTATACAACTGAATACTAGTGAGAAGGTGATGGTTACGATCATATCAGATGGTGTGGAGAATGGTTCTAAGAAGTATTGTGTCAGTGCTATCCGTCGGTTGATCGACTGTGTCAAGCGCCAAGGATGGATATTTAATTATATCGGCGCTCATGACGGTGTAGCGCACTTCTGTAAGTCCTTGAACATCACTAATTATTATCAGCTCAATGAGGATGCCATGAACAAGCCAAGTACTGGGCGAAGTATGTTGTCTGCTATAGCACGTAGATCATATACTTCAAGTAGTAAGAAACTATTAAGGGCTTAGCTCTGTGCTATTGTAGCTTATGCATTTCGTGTATATTTTAGGGGTATTGATTGCTTTTATAACTTACTCACAGCCTTAAATATGAAATATTTAATCAACCTGGTCTTTGTCCTACTTTTATTTAGTGCAGTCTCAAATGCTCAAGAATCTGCTGCTGATAAAATGGCCAGTGCGGTCAAGCGTGTAATTGATGACCGGCAATCGGTAGGTATAGCTGCGGGAGTAATAAGTGATACAGCGACATGGTATTATGGAGCAGGTTATCGAGATTTCGCTACAAAAGAACAATTTACTGAGCATACTATAGCACGGATTGCGTCTATTGCTAAGCCTATGACGGCAATTGCGACTATGCAATTGGTCGAACAAGGCAAATTGAGTTTGGATGATCCCATTGGGAAGTATATACCTGAGATTAAGAATAAAAAACTCCTCAATGCCGCGGTGAAGCACTTGTTGCATCAAACTTCGGGCATCAAGGCCTACAAGAATAAAAAAGAAGCGCAAAATACCACGGACTATCCCACGCATCTCGATGCTGCCAAGCTATTTATGAGTCGAAAATTGCTCTTTGAGCCAGGACAGGGTTTTCGATATTCAACGTATAACTACACCCTGTTGTCAATCATACTTGAGCGAGCATCAGGACAAGCGTATGAAGCATATATGAAAGAACATATTTTTGAGGTAACAGGCATGTCTTCTACTTCTGTGGAAGTATTTGGTGATTATCCAGCTGGGAAATCAAGCATCTATAACGAGAACAATGGTGCCTTTGTGCAGGTGACTGATAGTAATCTCAGCGATCGAGTTGCTGGGGGAGGGATTCAGTCCACGGTCCATGATGTTTTATTGTTTGCCAAGGCAGTAAGTGAGAATCAGTTGATTACCGAGGAATCCTTCAGACTTATGATACAAGATAGCGGGATGAAAAAGAAGGGCAATCCATATGGCATGGGATGGTTCCTATATGGGGAGAGCCAAAATAGTGGACCTATTATAGGTCATACAGGCGGTCAGATCGGGTGTACTGCTATGCTTATAATCATACCTGGTGCTGATGCAGCTACTGTAGTTATCACCAATGTTGCAGGCGTAGCCAGTGTCAATCAAATCGCTAATGACTTGTTTTCAGTGGTTGCGGAGCTTAAGAACGAAAGATAGTCTGAAGCTATATTTAGTATTTGTTAGAGGCTCAGGTCACAGTTGATTTCGGAGTCATCGATCTCTGCTCCTATATGCCGATAGAATTCTTGAGCATTTTTATTCCATTTGGACACCTGCCATTTGACTTTTTTGCATTGTGTAGATATGGCTTCTTGGACAACGGCATCGAGGAGCTTTTTACCTATGCCCAGATTTCTTGACAGCGTTGTGACATACAAGTCTTCTATATAAAGGGCTCTGCCACTCCATGAGGAGTAGGCGGAATAATAGATTGTGTAGCCTATTACGATAGAGTCGACGAGAGCGATATAACATTTAAAATGCTCACGATCCTGCCTTAATTGTTTGACAGTATTGGTCATGCTTTCAGGATGTTTTTGAAACAGGGCGAACTCTTTTAAAAGGCCTAAAAGAGCTTCGATGTCTTTATCCTGTAGTGGTCGGATCTCAATGTTCATCGACGTACATTTCTTGGAATAAAAAAGCCAAGACGATGATTCGTCTTGGCTTTTTTATCGAATTTAATCTTCAACTAGCCACAAGTCAAATTGGCTAAGTTAGCTTCTGCGGCAGCGATATTATTCATAAACTGTGCTGCTTGATCTGCATTAACACAGTCTATAATATCATTGGCTTCATCAATTAGATCTTGAGTCACATTTCTGAATTCATTGCATACTGTTGGATCAGTGGGTAATTGCAGCCCAAGGGTATTAGCCTCTGTTTGTAGCCTATTAAACTCATCAAACAATCCTGGATCCTCACAATCCACTCCTCCACAAGAGCTTATTACTAGTACACTAGCAACTAGAGTCGCTAACAACACAATATTTTTATACATCATAATTTCAAAGATTAGAAAGACTTCAAAAATAGTGCTTTTACAGGAGTCTTGTCAGAAAATATGTTAAGAACATCTCATACTGTTCATCGCTCTTTTGTGAGGAATAGGCGTGGTTTGTTAACGACTTTCTCACGTTCTATTCCGGCCAAGATGGAACTATCCGAGGATAGACTCGGCCATTTTGAATGGGATTACTAATTACATCATTGTGTTATTATTACCACGACCTGGATCGTGATTAAGATGCAGTGCAATAATCATGATAGCTCGTTACAGTGCCTAATTATTGCCAAATCTTTTTAGCAGTCGATCAACCGCACGTCTTTGTGACGAATAGAATTGATGATTTTTTGCCTCCTCCAAAGTTTTTACAGCAGCGGTTATTTCACCCAACTTAAATTGTACTTTGGCCTTGGTGACTAGATACTGTGGTAGTTCCATGTAGTCATAAGCCATCATGGCATAGTGCAATGCGTCTCTTAGGCTGTCCTCATCATCATAGATGACCATAATGGTTTTTGCTATATCTTCTAATTGATTAGCAATTCTATGTCCATTCGGATGCTGTCTCTGAAAATATTGTATTGAGGTCGTATCTACTTTTACTTCTTTTTGATTTGGATTCTGACTCATATATTCCTTCATCAGTTGTGTGCTTCTCCGATCTGATTTCATAATCTTTTCAGGACTATGAGGTAGGATGAACTCAGAGACAATAGAGTCGGCCAGAGGTTTGTAATGTTCTTTGACTTTGTTAAATCCATAATAGTCAAATCGATAGAAATTATGTTGAGCTGCGACTTGGTTTGGTGACATGGTTGAATTTGATGATGCTACTATCAAGCGGGCAACTTGCGTATAAAGAGTGTAATCAGCCGATCTCTTAGCTCCTTCTAATTTAGAGAATAAGATTTTTTTGATGTTTTTTCTGGTAGACGCACCAGACTTTCTTGTGTGTTCATCGGCATGAATGAATTGCTCGATATACTTCAGCTCTAGATCATGAGAAACATTGATACCCACTAAATTGATATTATCCCCCCATAAGCTTGAGTCAGCTTCTAACTGCTCTATGAAATGCACTAAAAGATTGTTTTTGTTGGGATCCTCGAACTGGGTGAGTTTTGTTAGCATCTGGCGACTCTCTTCGTACGAAAGGCTGGAAATATCATCTGGATTCAAATGTTCTTCATTAAGATACTCTAATACTTCTTCTGTAATCATTGATAATGCTGGAGCTTCAGTATATCCGATATGCCGTCTGACAAGTTCATGATTTGAGTTCAGAAACAATAGGGTGGGATAGGATTGAACTTCAAATTGTTTAGCCAGGTGTGCAAATTTGCCAGCTTCTGCGTCCCACTTTAGTGCAGTAAAGTTGTCATTGACAATTGTAGAAAAGTCACTATCCTGAAATGTCGTTTTGTCTAACAGTTTGCAAGGGCCACACCAGGTAGTATAGACATCCACTAGGATTGGTTTTTCTGCTGTGATTTCGTCTAAGTGTATTTTCTTAAAGTCAACTTGTCCAATTGCGCTCACCATAACCGAAAGACCCACTAAGCCATTGATAATGAACCTGATCATCATATGATATAATTTAATACGGAAAAGTAAACTAATTACTCTATTGCATCCAAGAATGGCTTCATCTCCAGTAGTACAATATCATCACGTTTGCGTAGTTCACGTAGAAACCATCCTTTGTGTCCTGCGCCATAGACGATCAGCATTCGCTTGCCTTCGTATCTGTGCTTTTCTATTGCTTTTTCAATATTCCAGTAATGAGCAATATTGATGTTATCCCATCCGCCAAGACCTAACTCAACATTGAATAGTCGATTATATTCTTGTAGGAATACATCTTGAATCTCGTCGTATTGATCAGTATGAATAAAGTATGGATCATTGACTCTATTAGTTGCTTGATATAGAGAGTCAGATTTTCTATTAGCTTCAGTATATGCCTTCCAATCATCAGAACGACTGGAATCTTGCCTAATTGCTCTTAGTTTCTGAATACGCTCTTGGTTCATCGGGCTGGTCCACCCAGCCGTCGGAATGATTTCAAAGTCCATTGTTTTAGTCAATGGAAAGATTACATCTGTATACTCCGGAAATCTCATCACCCGAGGTTCAGAAATCGTATCATCACGCATAAATCCATCCATAGCTGCCTGCATCCGATCAGGTGGGATCTCTGCGAGCACATAATCCGGTGCAATTTCCGTAAACAGTTTTTCGAGATAGGCTGTATGATAGACGCTATCAGTCAAGTGACCGCTATGTATCGCACCTAATACGAGGACTTCATTTAGGTTTTTTGTTGGGGTAGCAGAGTTACAACTGAATAGGACAAGTGCGGATAAAACAATCGATATATAGCCAAATATGTAATTCATAGAGAGGTATTACTATTACTGAATTTTTAATTGATATTCCAGAGAGGATTGAGTGGGACTAAAAGGTCCCTGAATCTACATCTCTAATGAAATCTATGACGGCAGGGAAAAACGTATTAGGGTCATCAAACTGTGATAAGTGACTGCCATTAGTAGTCACGCTCCTGCCGTTTTTTACTTCGGTCGCCATCCACTCCATATACTTGGGATCCATAGTGTCATACTTGCCTCCTAACATCAGCGTTGGAATGTGTAATTCTGGCAGACGATCGGAGATATCCCAATTTTTCAAGGTGGCATTGCCTGTCATTCCAAACTCGCTGTAGCCTTGCATATAGATATAGATATTCGGATTGAGATAATCAAAAAGTAAGTTCACTGACTTGGGCCATTCTTCCAGTGGCATCCGTAAGATATGTTCTGTATAGTAGTGCTGATTAAGTAGATCGGCATATCTCGGATTGTCAAAGTCATTATTGGCTTCCATATCCTTAATTTCTTTGAGGACTGCAGGGTCCATCTGAGGGCCTAACACTTCATTGGCATACTTGGTATACTCTGGTGCACTGGCCACCATATTACACACGATGAGCCCTTTGAGATTATCCTGATACTTTAAGGCATATTCCATCGCTAAGATCCCTCCCCATGATTGACCCAATAGGTAGAAATTATCTTGGTCAAGATTTAGTGCTTTGCGGACCTGCTCGACCTCCTCAACATAGTGTTCGGTGGTCCATAAGGATTCGTCATTTGGTTTGTCACTATAATGAGAGTCGAGTTGATCATAGTAGATATATTCTATTTCTTCTTGGGGAAGGTAGCCCTCGAAGTTGCCAAATTCTTGATGATTGCCTCCTGGACCGCCATGAAGTAATAAAACCCGCATTTTAGGATTATTGCCAACCCGCTTTGTATAGACTTTGAAGGTTCCTATGCTGGTCTCAACTGGTATCATTTTTACCCCTCCTGTGAGTTGATCATCGCTATTGGAATAGTCAAAGTAGCTGCTCTTCTGAGTGCTCTCAAGATGATCATGATGATGATCATCTTTACAACCTGAGAGAAGTAGGACAATGAATACGACTGCAGTTAGATGTTTCATGGCTGTTAATATAGTTGATTCTCGATGATGCACTAATTCTGCCCAATGTTATTATTCAATTGAGACAGATTTAGGACTTACATTTCAGACTTTATCGCCTCGATGCTAACTTTTTGTTCCAATTGATCTGCTACTACTTTAGCGTGTGCAGTTTTCTCTTTGTAATTCAATTATTTTTGGATTTGTTAGTTGCGTTGAGCTAATGAATATATAGCGTTTATATTTACTATTGCTTCAAGATATTTGTGTGTTTTGTGAAGTATTATAAAGATTATGAGGTTCTATTTTCTGTTGTATTCTGCTCTCTTATTCAGTATCTCTTTGAAAGGCCAAATCTGGGCGTCAGAACATGTCATGAGTGCTGACAGCACCATTGAGATATCTGTAGATCATACAGTTGAAGATATCGCTTGGCTATCAGGATATTGGGTTGGAACAGGACTGGGTGGAGATGTAGAAGAACTCTGGAGTAAGCCTAAGAATGGTGAGATGATTTGTGCATTTAGATTTGATGATGGTGAAGATCTGGTGTTCACCGAGCATGTAACCATGACTAATACTGATATGGGCGTAAGTATGCTGGTCAAGCACTTTTCTGCGGACTTTATAGCGTGGGAAGAGCCAGCTGAATTCGTGGAGTTTCCACTGATCAAACTTGAAGGCACGAGTGCATACTATAACGGTTGTACCATCATCAGAACGGATGATCACCTTGACATCTATGTCATGATTGATCAGGACGGTCAGGTGAGTGAGGAGCAGTTTTCGTACGATCTCATGAATTTGTAGTAGAGAACGCAAGACCTACTTCCGGAGGTCTGAATAATTTAATTTTTGAATCCAATTTAATTTCATTCTTTTGCCGATGCAATCTGATAGATAAAAGCACATTTTGAAAAATCAAGTATTAGATGCCTGTAGTAATAGAAGAAAAGAAAGAAACAGTAGTGAGGCAAGACTGGACCAAGGGGGAGATAGCTGATATATATCATCGTCCATTACTTGAGTTGGTATTCGAGGCTTCACAAGTTCATAAGCAGTATCACGAGATAGGAGAGGTACAGGTCAGCAGTCTCGTGTCAGTCAAGACTGGTGGTTGCCCTGAGGATTGTGCTTACTGTCCCCAAGCTGCACGCTATCATACCGATATCAAAGTCCATAAACTGATGGAAGTTGACGAGGTGGTCAAGAAAGCCATCAATGCCCAAGCTCAAGGTGTATCTCGGATGTGCTTAGGAGCCGCATGGAGGGAGGTTCGAGATAACTCGGATTTTGATAAGGTATGTGAGATGGTACGTGCTGTTAATGATATGGGTATGGAAGTGTGCTGCACACTGGGTATGCTCACCGAGAGCCAGGCTAAGAAGCTCGCAGATGCCGGACTCTATGCTTATAACCATAATGTGGATACCTCAGAGGAACATTATGAAGACATTATCACAACACGTACTTATGATGATCGACTTAATACCATTCAGAATGTGCGTAAAGCGAAGTTAACCGTATGCTCAGGCGGGATCATTGGGATGGGGGAGACCCACGAGGACCGGATAGGTATGTTGCTAACCCTGTCAACCTTGGACAAGCACCCTGAGTCCGTTCCTGTTAATGCATTGGTGGCGGTAAAAGGTACACCATTGGCGGATCAGAAGAAGATCCCCTTCTATGACTTAGTTCGGATGATTGCAACTGCACGTATCATAATGCCAAAGTCTGTTGTCCGATTATCGGCTGGCCGGATGGACTTGTCGATGTCATCTCAGGCGATGTGTTTTATGGCTGGCGCCAACTCCATATTCGCTGGAGACAAGTTATTGACGACTCCAAATCCAGATTACCAAAATGACGAAGAGATGTTTAAGGAGTTGGGTTTAACACCTAGAGCTGCTTTTCAGGGAGATCGGTCATAAATTATGTTGAAGGCCCTATGCAATAAGGATTTAGCTTTCTATGCTCTAAGTCTAAAATCTATAAATACTCGTCCACATTGGCGCTCGGCAGGAGATTGAGAGAAGATATATTCCATTACTCCCTTTTCGGCGAGATCTATGAGGTGAGCATCGGTAGTAGTACTTCCAACTTGTGTATAGCTTGCAGAGATCACCTTACCTGATCCATCTACACATATTTTCACTACTACACGACCTTCTTTTTGAGTATTATCAACGATGTTCGGCTTTTTTAATACCTGTCGACTGCTGATATCATCAGATAGGCCAGCATCAGATGATGATACTAGATTAGCTTGGCTCTCAGATTGTTTAGCTGCCTCCGCAGCTGCCTTTTCGGCGGCATCAGCTTTCTTTTTAGAGTCTTTGATCAGATTATCAAAGAAGCTTTTACTTTCAGCTTTCTCCGCTTCCTTTTTGGCCTTCTCGGCTTCCGCTTTAGCTCGCTCAGCTTCAGCTTTGGCTTTGGCCAGAGCTTCCTGCTGCCGCTCCTTGGCTAACTGTTCTGCTGCCCGAATCTTTTCTTGGTCGACATGAGCAGTAGACTTTACATCAGCTTTTGGAGCGGCTTCAGACGGTTTAGGTTGCTCCTGTTGTTTTTGGGATTGTTTAGGAGCCTCCTTTGGTATTTGAGCCTTGATTGGTTGAGGAACAGTGTTTTCTTTGGGTTTTGTTGGTTGACTTTTTTGAGCTTGCGGTTTACTTCTTGGCTTGTTAAGCTCTGGGCGATTGGTGAAGTCCACTACGATTACATGTTCTACAGGGGTAGTTGATGTATCTGGAGTCCATCTAACGAACAATAGCAGAACAATAATGGCTGCGATGTGGAGCATTAAGCTGTAGAAGTACTTTTTCATAAGTCTATCCTCTATTTCTTGCTGATTAACAATCATTTAGACTTTACGAAAAATTATAATACAATAGTTGTGCCGATTTTAACAATATGTAGAGGAAAGTGGTTTGAGATTGAAAATTTATAAATACAAACGATAAGCGAACCGCTCATATATCGTGTTAAGATTATACGAGAAGTAGTCTTATTCTCGATGTTGGCTTAATTTAAAGGAGAAGCACCTATTAACTTATATGAAGAGATTCATTTTTCTAGGCTTATTCATGTCAATTTGTGGTGTAGCCATATCACAGATACCACTAACTTTTAATTTTCAGAGTATTCTACTCGATGAAGATGATGTACCAGTGACCCTTGAGGACATCTTAATCCGATCATCTCTTCTTGATGAGATGGGTGAAGTAACTTATGTGGAAGACCACAACACATCAACGGACTTACAAGGATACTTTGCTCTTGATATTGGTACGGGAACTGCGGTAGGAGGAAATTATGATAGCTTAAGCTGGCGTGACAATCGGTATTTTTTGCAGTTAGAATGGCTTAAAGAAGAACAATTTGTTCCTCTCGGAGAGGTCCAGTTATTGTCAGTACCGTATGCCTTGGTTGCCTCCTATGCTGAGTTCATCGAGTTTCCAGGGCCATCTGGCCCTCAAGGAGACCCTGGACTACCGGGAATTAAAGGTCGTACTGGGCGAACCGGTTTTTGTGGGCCAGTTGGTCCATCCCCGCCCAAAGGACCTAAAGGCCCTATTGGCCCGCCCGGTCCTCAAGGTCCGACAGGAGAGAATGGAGAAATGATCGTCCCAAAAACTTCCATTCCTCCAGAGAATCCTGAAATCGGCCAGATCTATGTTGATGACGGTACTAACACTACTACAGGAGCGATTAGCTTAAGATATTTTGATGGTTCTAACTGGGTTGATCTATGAGGTTGATATTATTAAGTTTATTCACGATGATCCTAGGCAGTCTGCATTCACAGCGGATAGGGCCGTATTTAATTGGTTCTCAGAGTGCAACCTATGAAACGGAAGATTTGGTGATTACCTCAGCTTTAGGAGAGCCTATCAATAGCTTAGAAGAGGACGAGGGCATAATGCTCTCGCAAGGATTGCTTTATTCCGTACAGTCATTAGCTACGGAGAATTTGAGCTTCTGCACTGCGAAACAAGGAATCATGTTTTTTCAGAATTGTGATGATGGGACGCCATTCTTTTTCATTCGAGGTGACGATGGATTAATCTATGACCCTTATTATGGCGAAGGAGTAGAGTTTGAGGAGGAAGATAGCTTGCGGGTACTTTTTGGTTTTCAGGCGGCGGATTTTCCTACGCCGTGTTCTGTAGCAGATCGAGCTGTAGTACTTACCTGTGTAGAGGCTGAAGTCAGTACATCTAATCAAGATATATTATCTCAGACAGTACTTGTGATATATCCCAATCCTACTGCCAGGCAATTAGAGATATCATTCACCCAGCAGCTATCTGATTCTATATTAAGAATCTATAGTAGCGAGGGTAAGCTTATGTCAAGGCGTGAGCTTAGTGCAGAACAAGTTCAATCTGCAGTATCGGTTTCATTATCAGCTTATCCGGCTGGAATATATTATTTGTCTATGGCCTCGGCAGAAGGGATAATTACTAAGTCATTCATTAAAGTAGATCAATGAGGATAGTTTTTCTTTTAATGTTTTGTCTTTTATACTGCTGTTTTTACGCTATCGCTCAAGTGCCTCATGCGTTTACTTATCAGGCTATTGCCAATGAGCCCTCTGGTAATCCGATTATAGATCGTGATATCTCAGTTTTGATTGAGGTAAAGGGAGAAGGGCAAGAGTCTGGCCTATTTGCTGAGCAACATAGAGTACAGACTTCTGCTATGGGGACATTTTCTATCAACATCGGACGAGGTGAGCAATTGTCTAATGGAAACTTACCGAGTGCTTTTAGACTCGGAGAGAAAAGATACCTTCATGTAAGTATAGATGCGGATGGTGGCACCAACTATACATTTGCTGGAGCATCAGAAATATTATCCGTGCCATATGCTTTCTATGCAGAAGTTGGCTTGAATGAGCAAGGCCGTGTTGGCCCGGCTGGCGTTCAAGGTCCAGCAGGTGAGTTTGGTGACCCCGGTCTTTCTCCAACAGATTGTTGCTTAGGTGGACCTATTAAAGGGGAAAAGGGAGACCCTGGTGCTCAGGGTCCTGATGGTCCTGTTGGCGAGGCGGGCCTTTCGGGTCTGATGACCCTCACGTTGACAGATGATCCACCAGCCAATCCGCAGGATGGACAGATCTACCTTGATAGTGGAACGAATCGTCAGGATGGTGCCCCTGGTTTCCGATATTTTGACAGCAATAATTGGGTAGACCTATGAAGCAGATAACACTAATTAAAATGGCATGCTTCATTCTAATAATGACATGCGCTTCTACGAGTTTCGCACAGTCCCCTTTGGGCGTGGCATATCAAGGAATTGTGCTGGATCAGACTAGAGTGCCTATAGCAGATAGCACCATTCAGCTCAGGATATCCGTTCTTAATGGAGGCTCGGATGGCGACCTGACGTATTCTGAATCTCATCAAGTAAATACAGATCAGTATGGCTATTATCATCTCGTGATTGGGAGGGGTGAAGCATTGCAGGGTGAATTTAGAACCATCGAGTGGGGGAGAGGCAGTTACTGGGCGATTATCGAATTAAACATGGATGATTCAGGGGAGTTCAAAGTGCTATCCAGTAATGAGTTTCTGTCCGTCCCATTCGCAAACTTTGCGTTAAGCGCCTTCAGAGGTGTGGAGGGAGAACAAGGGCCACAAGGACCTCAGGGGCCACAAGGTGCAGATGGGCCAAGAGGTCCATCAGGACCCCAATGTCCTATAGGTCGAGCTGGGGACCCCGGAGATCCAGGTCCAGTCGGTGAAGCAGGTCCGCAAGGTCCTAATGGCGTAGAAGGTTTTGATTTACTCATAGCAACATCGGTCATCCCAGACGAACCTAATGATGGTGCTTTATATATGGATGATGGTTCTAATCGTCAGGACGGTGCAATCGGATTGAGATTGTACAATAGAGGAAGTTGGATAGACTTGTAGGCGCCTATTAATTCATTTTTAACGATTAGGTTCTCGGATTTTGGGTACCCGTGCTTTTATAGGATTGCTAAAAGTGTTTTTAAAATTCGCAATACTGATTATATACTTTCCACATTCTATTACATGATTAGCTGGAATGGCTTCATATCCCATCTCTTTTACATATTCCAGGGCCTCTTTGAGTGCTTTTTTATTTGTAATGGTTGTTTCTGATAATATGTATTCTGCAGACTTAATAACGCCTTTGTGGTTAGTACAAATTTTGAACACTAAGTCGCCAGTACTTAACATAATTGAGTGAGGCATTTGGGTACGATGGACAACAGGTCTTGAAAATTCGACCAGTTCTTCCTCAAGAGAATCTATACCTGTTTGAGCACCGACACTTAACGTGAGTATACTTAGAATGACAAGTGTTATCCATCGAATCATATGATACTACAGTTAGTTTATAATAAACTCCTTTCAATTAATATGACTGATTTCTGCGTAAATGAGATTCGTATAGGATGGAAATGTGAAAAGAGTTATAGCCGGACTATGGATCAGTCAATATCGTCTCCACACCATATCTAAATGCGATATCCATGATAGCTACTACATATTGATTAGGAACACGAGGATCTGGTGATAAGGTCATACTTACCGGACGACCTTTTTTTCCGAGTTCACGGATTGCCTTTTCTATTCGATTTATGGATACTTTTTGTCCGCCTATCCAGTAAGAGCCATTTCTCTTAATCGCAATGTTAGTTGGCGGCGCTTTTAATTCTGTGTTGTTCTTAGATTTTCCTGGCAGTTTCAGATTGAGTGCATTGGGCACGACCATCGAAGAAGTCAACATGAAGAATATTAACAATAGGAAAATAATGTCAGTCAGTGATGACATGTTGAATTCTGCGTTTGCTTTTGATCTTTTCTTAAGTCCCATGATTAGTTAGGTTGTGTCCCGATGATAGCTCGCATCCTAAGTTTGCTAGCGATTTCCATAATGTCAGCGACCTTCTCCCATGGCACACCTACTTCTGAGAATATGGCTATAGTTGCATTCTCTTTATTCGAGTCATCAGCGATAGCAGCACGTACAAGACTCTCAATCTGTGAGAACTTGGCTTTCTTCCCATTAAAAGTGACATTGCCGTCCACAGTCATCATGACTGAATAGTCTGTCGGCGCTACAGTCTTGCTACTTGACTCGGGTAACTCCATGTTAATCTGAATCATGGATGATGTCAACATGAAGAATATCAACAATAAGAAGATGATATCCGTCAATGACGACATGCTAAATTCAGCGCTTACTTTATTTCTTTTATTCATCTATAATTGATCTGCGCTATTAAGCTGGCTCCTGTAAGAGATCCATAAACTCAACTGTAGAGGCTTCCATCTTAAAGACGACCTTCTCTACGCTAGCTACAAGTAGATTATATCCTACGAAGGCGATAATACCGATCAATAACCCGAATGCTGTGGTAATCAAGGCTTGATATATCCCTCCTGCCAGTACATCGGGAGTCACATTTTGCTCTGATGCCATAGTATAGAATGCTTGGATCATACCGGTAACGGTACCAAAGAATCCAATCATCGGTGCGGCACCTGCTATACTGGCTAGTGTAGAAAGATTCTTCTCGAGTTTAAATACTTCTAGATTTCCGACATTCTCAATGGCTGCATCTATATCACCTAGTGGCTTGCCGATTCTCATAAGGCCCTTCTCTACCATGCGAGAAACTGGAGTGGACTTAGTTTTACAGAGCGCTTTTGCGCCAGCGATGTTACCTGCAGCTACGGATGCTCTTATGTTGTTCATAAAGTTCTGATCGATGCGACCAGCCTTCTTAATAGTAACCCATCTTTCAAAAAATATGGCTAATGCAATAACAGATAGAACTAATAATATCCCTACTATGGCCATACCTAGTGGCCCTCCCTGAAAGATGATATCTAGTATACCTTGTGATAATGATTCTTCTTCAGCCTCGGCGGCTGCTTTACTTTGAAAAAGGATTAATCCTAACATGCGTTTCTTCAGTTTAAAGAATGATAACTATGTAATACGCCCTTTTTATTGTTTGAGCGCATTTAAAATTCAAAAATATAATAAACCTTACATATTACAATAATTTATAAGGTGTTAATTATTGATAATGTGAGTTTTATGATAAATTCCAAGCCATTGCCCTATGTGCTCAAGTGTTCGGTAGTATATATGTACACTACCCATGAGTCGATCTTTTTAATAGTTTAGGCGTTATGTTCATAGCAAGTAAAGAGTGATGTCCGACAAGAAAATAAACCCAATTGACAAGGATAAAATTGCGAAAGACCCACATTTGCTCCCCTATGCCCATACGGTGGGTGGTGCGATTATCAAGCCTATTGATAAGGGGCGTGCAAAAGGTACCTCGATGACTGCGATGTATGAGCAAACCTCTAATCAGCTCCACCAGATCAAAGATCAGGTTGAGAAACTTCTTGCCCAAGCTCAAGATATCCACGACCGTATCGATGTCTCTGAGAAGGTATATCTCGCTGACTGTGCCTTTAGACCTGTAATGGGACAGGTCTATCACCTCTATGAGAAGAAGGATGGGTCATGGATACTATCGATGGTATCCGAGGCGGAGTGGGGAGCGAATGCTCCATACTACTACTTAGCAACTGCTCGCTTACTTCATGACCATACATGGGATATCATGGAGGTTAATAAGGATAAACCAGTTGTGGAGATGTAGATCAAAGATTTTGTGTTCTGTTACCGATAAGAATGACAAGAGAAATTAGAATTTGTGAAGAATGTGAAAGCAAGTATTATGCGGACACTTCTAAGATGATGAAATTATGCCCTGAATGCTCCCATTATTTATATGGACATCCAAACTGTGATCATGATTTTCGCAGAGGAAGATGCTCTAAATGTCATTGGAGCGGAAAGACTTCAAAGTATATTATTAGCCTGAAGAATAATAATTCATGAGGTTCAAGGAAATTATTTCATGGCTGTGAGCAAAGTCTATCTAGGAGAAAATAAGTACCTCTGCGAAGCAAACCCGATAGAAAAGTTATGCGATAATATCACGAGAGCACCTCAAAATCCAAGGATATGAGAAAGCACGATTTTACAGATATAATTTTGATACATCACTCCTCCCTAAAAACAACCTCCAGCTCCTCAGCCACAGCAAAAAAATCAACATCACCGCACATCGTAAATCCTGCTATGCCTCCTAAAAAACAAATCGGCTCACAGACTTCATCCCAGATCTGCGTGCCACCGTCGTTAAGACAACTCCCATCGGTGAATCCATAGACCTCCGAGCCTTGGAACTCATACTTAATGATCGTCGCACCAGTGCATCCACTCTGATTAGACTGAAAGTTAGTGATAAGCTCTGATATGCACGCTGGCGGTTCTGGATCAGAACAGCTGAGGAGAAATAGCACAATAGAAAGAATGAATAGGGTTGACTGTCTCATATACTACTTGAACGTTATTATAGATGTTCTTGCTTATATGGATAAGTGTATTTTTATGCTCGTCGACAGACACAAAAGGGGCGCCCTTGAAGGCCATAACCTTCAGGGCGCTCTGAACTTAGCTTAACAGCATCCGCAACCGCAGCAACAATCTCCGGTCATAGAAGCCATCAAAGCTGTAAATAAAAAACTGATCATAATACAGAATTTAGTAAGTGAAAAAATAAGTAAGACCTCCGTCGACACGAGGATTACTTACTAAAGATTTCACTGAACATGGGGCCAAGACTTTGCTTGACCATGTCTTCCAATTGACCCGTTTTCATTAATGTAAAACAACAGCTTGAGCTGTCATCTGAATTTTCTGTACTGCAGGAGATTAAGGCGAACTTGTCGCCAGCAATTAAGTTGAACTTCTTCCGTACATCCTTAGGAATGACGAGTTGTCCTCGCTCGTCAAAACTGACTATAGCCTCGACGTTGCAGCATCCCATTTTAAGTTTACTTTCTGCCATATGTATTTTGATATCCTATTTAATTATGAAGATACATCAGAAAATTCAGAAAAATCAGAAAATGTTCTTTTTCATGAGATGATCAGTCTGCAGATCATCGCCAAAGGGGAAATCATGACTATCAAAGATCGTATAGCCCATCTTCTCATAAAATCCTATTGACTTCTCATTCTTATCCCAGACGCCCAGCCATACTAATGGGCAGCCCTGTTCCACTCCGATCTGTTCTGCGACCTCGATTAAGTACTTGCCCAGACCCAGGCCTTGAGCTTTTGGGTAGAGGTAGATACGTTGGATCTCTACAGCCTCTGCGTGTACGGATTCTGTCTGTGCCTCGCCAAAATTGATCTTGAGATAACCCAATATGTCGCCACCTTGCTCAAGGAAATAAAACTGTGACTCAGCATTGTCTAACTCTTTACTGAGCTGATCATTGTTAAATGCCTGATCGAGATAGAAGCTCATATTTTCTGGAGTATTCATATGAGCGAATGCTGCGGTAAATGTCTGTATAGAGACCTCTCTTAATAGATCGAGATCGGTGATGGTGACGTTGCGTACGGTAGGATTCTGCATATTGTTTCAGCAAGCTGTAAAATAACGTTTAGATTCCTTACCAGGACAGGAAACAAATAATTAATAAATGTAGTTTTACTCATCATGATAGGATGGAGATTTAGCGATTACGAACCTGACGATTTATCGGGTAGTCCATTTGAACGTCTACTAAAAATGTTTCAAGACCTGTTAGTATATACGGCAGGTGATGTATCTGAATCGTTATCATGGTTAACCGAGCTGGACAAGCATTACGAGTTAACGACTGCCGAATATGGTATGGCAGACTTCATCCAAGAGCTAATCGATAAAGGGTATATCGGCGATAAAAAGGATGGATCAGGCTTGTTCGGTCCGACAGCTAAGATGGAGATCGAGCTGCGCAAGAAAGCGCTTGATGACATATTTGATCAACTCAAGAAGTCTAAGCGTGGTAATCATATTACCCGGCATACTGGACGTGGCGACGAGTATACATCTGAGATGCGACCGTTTCAATTTGGTGATAACTTAGATAAGATCGCCGTATCAGAGTCGCTCAAGAATGCTCAGATTAATCATGGTTTGGGCGAGTTCAAACTCACACAGGATGACCTCGAGGTGCATGAGACTTATTATAAGAGTCAGATGAGTACCGTCCTCATGATTGATATCTCGCACTCTATGATCCTATATGGCGAAGACCGGATCACACCAGCCAAGAAGGTAGCCATGGCACTCGCAGAACTCATTAAGACTCGATATCCTAAGGACACCTTAGATGTAATCGTATTTGGCAATGATTCCTGGAAGATTGAGATCAAAGATCTGCCGTATCTACAGGTGGGGCCATATCATACGAATACTGTAGCAGGCTTAGAGCTTGCTATGGACATCCTCAGACGTAGGAAGAATCCTAACAAGCAGATCATGATGATCACTGACGGCAAGCCTACCTGTATTAAGAAGGGTAAGAAATATTATAAGAATGCGTTTGGCTTAGACCGCAAGATCCTGAATCGTACGTTGGGCCTGGCCGTAAAATGCCGAAAGCTTCAGATACCAATTACGACATTTATGATCGCCAGCGATCCCTACTTAAGGAATTTCGTAGATCAATTTACCAGAGCCAATCAAGGCAAGGCATTCTATAGTGGATTGAAAGGACTGGGCGAGTTCATATTCATGGACTACAAAGACAATAAGAAAAAGAGAAAAAGATAATACCTGGAGAAAATCCTGTAACGAGAAAATAGCAATAGTGGATATAAATAAGATCAAGACCTTAGGACAGCTGAAAAAGACAGGCTATGTAGCCAAGAGCATCAAGCAAGAGCTTAGAGATAACCTTGTACAGAAACTGCAGAACAAAGAGAGAGTATTTCAAGGAATCATAGGATTTGAGGATACCGTATTACCAGACATCGAGAGAGCGATACTGTCAAAGCATAATATCCTATTGCTCGGATTAAGAGGACAGGCAAAGACTCGGATAGCTCGTATGATGACGGAGCTACTTGACGACTATATCCCAGTAGTAGCGGGTAGTGAGATTAATGATGACCCACTGATGCCATTGTCGCGCTATGGAATAGATACAGTAGAAAAGCATGGCGATAAAACCCCAATTACTTGGGTTCATAAGACAGATCGCTATGTCGAGAAGCTAGCTACACCGGATGTAAGCGTCGCTGATCTCATTGGCGATGTAGATCCGATCAAAGCTGCTGCACTCAAGTTGCCATATTCTGATGAACGAGTAATTCACTTTGGCTTGGTGCCTCGTTCGCACAGATCAATATTCGTACTCAATGAGCTACCAGATCTTCAGGCACGTATACAGGTGTCGCTGTTCAATATCTTACAAGAAGGTGACCTGCAGATCAGAGGATTTAAGCTGCGGTTTCCGATGGATATACAGTTTGTGTTTACTGCCAATCCTGAAGACTATACTAATAGAGGGAGCATCGTAACCCCTCTGAAGGATAGGATAGAAAGTCAAATATTGACGCATTATCCTAAGACCATAGAAATTGCAAGGACGATTACTGAGCAAGAAGCCATTCTTGAGTCAGCTCAAAGTGAAAAGGTGCATATCGTCAGTGACCTACGTACATTATTAGAGCAAGTATCATTCAATGCTAGGGAAAGCGAGTACGTGGATGAGAAGTCTGGTGTTTCTGCGCGTATGAGCATATCGGCACTTGAAAATCTCGTCAGCGCTGCTGAGCGTCGTGCCTTGATCAACGGAGATAAACGCACGTCTGTGCGTATTACTGACTTATGGGGGATTATACCGAGTATTACTGGCAAGGTTGAGCTCGTATATGAAGGAGAGCAAGAAGGCCCTTATGGCGTGGCTATCGAGTTAATCAATCAGTCAATCAAGGAGAGCTTCTTAGCGTCTTTCATTGATCCTGACAAGTCAGCTAAATCCGATAAGGATCCATATGGTCCAATCAAAGAGTGGTTCTCAAGTGGCAATAGAGTAGAGCTTCTTAATGATGATTCTGAAAAGGCCTTTCGATCAAAACTCGACAAGATATCAGGCCTAAAGAAGTTGGCTTCAGATTACGCTAAAGATAAGGATGAAGTTTACTTTATCATGGAGTTGATCTTACACGGTTTAGCGGCGTGTGAGGCGATCGGAAAGGATATCATAGATACACAGATGAACTTCAGTGACCCGTTGGCAGGAATGTTTGATGACTTGGTAAGTGATGAATGATTTCGTGGTTCGGATTCCAAGAGGTTGCCGTGTTTGAGGGTATTACCATTTACGAGGGTGAGCGCTTTGGTACGGGATATGGAAGTGCTGGGTTATGCCTTCCAGGCATCGGCATCTTTGTGGGTAGAACAACATTTCAGCAAGACATAGCCACAGTCCAACACGAATTTGGACACATATTGCAAGCTCGTCAGATTGGATATCTGAGTTTCTATATAGTGATAGGCACTCTGAGTTTACTTAGTGCAGCCACAGCAGGATATGGCAAAGGCCATCAACACCACTGGGTAGAAGGGTGGTGTAACCATCTGGCCAAAGACTATTTTATGAGGCAAGGGACAAACTGGAATGACCGACGATTTCCATCTAAAAATATTAAGGCTTCAACTTTGCGATGGATCACCTGGAAACTTTGATGTGTGTCATTTTGTACCTTGACGTATATTGGCCCTTAATCGAAAAAAAAATATTTTAAACTTATGAAAGAACTATCTCTTATAATGTTTCTGGCGGCAGTGATCTGCCTAAGCGCATGCCAAGAAAAACAAGAAGAATCAATGACTAAAAAGATACAGGGAGTAGATGCTCCGATTGCAACGAAGAAAGACACAACTATTACTTGGCATGGTCACGATCGGCAGGACCCATATTATTGGATGCGACTTACAGATGAGCAAAAGAATGCTGAAACGCCTGATAATCATACCCAAGAGGTTCTCGACTACCTCAATGCAGAGAATGACTATACTGATCAAGTCATGAATCATACAGAGGATATGCAGTCTCAGTTGTATGAAGAGATCGTTGGGCGTATCAAGCAAACAGATGAGTCGGTACCCTATATCAAGAATGGTTATTGGTATTACACCCGTTATGAAGAAGGAAAGGAATACCCGATCTATTGTCGAAAGAAGGGGACGCTCGAAGCTGATGAAGAAGTCATGCTTGATGCTAACAAACGAGCAGAAGGCAAAGATTACTATGCTGCCTCGGGTCTATCAGTAAGTCCGGATAATAAGATTCTGGCTTTTGCAGAGGACTATCTCAGTCGTCGGATTTATACCTATAAATTCAAAAATCTTGAGACTGGAGAGATTTATACCGATGAGCTGCCTGACGCACAACCGGGTGGAGCGTGGGCGAACGACAATATGACGTTCTACTATACCTCTAAGAATAAGGTGTCACTCTTATCAGAAAAAATCTGGCGCCATGAACTGGGTACTAAAGTGGACACAGATGTAACGGTATATCATGAGAAAGATCCATCGTATTACATCGGCGTATACAAGTCTAAGTCAGATGATTATATCATTATCTATAACAGCAGTACACTGGTGAGTGACTATCAGATCTTGAAGGCCGATGATCCGCAGGGGAGCTTTAAGCAATTTACTCCGAGAGGCACCAAACATGAGTACAGCATCGAGCACTACGGCGATAAGTTCTACATCGTAACTAACCGTGATGCCGTCAATTTCAGATTGGTGGAGACTCCTGTTGATGCAACAGAAGAGTCCAACTGGACCGAAGTCATTGCCCATCGTGACGACGTATTGTTGAGCGGCATAGATGTATTCAAGAATTGGTTAGTACTGAGTGAGCGTAGCAATGCGCTGACCCATCTCAGAGTAATGAATCAGCAGACTGAAGAAGAGCACTATCTTGATTTTGGTGAGCCTGCATATGTGGTCTATAGTAGTACGAACACAGAATTTGATACCGACATCTTGCGCTTTGGATATTCAAGTATGACCACACCCAATAGTACGATAGACTATGATATGAACTCTCGTGAGAAAGACCTTAAGAAGCAGCAAGAAGTGATAGGCGGACACGATCCATCCGAGTATGTCACTGAGCGCATGTTTGCCACAGTAAGAGATGGTGTAGAGGTTCCAATCTCACTCGTATATAAGAAGGGTATGCGTCGAGGTGCAGATACACCGATGGTGCTCTATTCATATGGGAGTTATGGGAGCACGATTGACCCATGGTTTAGCTCAGTGAGATTAAGCCTTCTGGATCGAGGATTTATCTGGGCTATAGCTCACATCCGTGGTGGACAGTCTATGGGTCGACAGTGGTATGAGGATGGCAAGATGTTCAAGAAGAAAAACACCTTCAACGACTATGTGGACTGTGCCAAATATCTCATCGCCGAGGATTACACTTCTGATGATCATCTTTATGGTATGGGCGGTAGTGCCGGAGGATTATTGATGGGTGCTGTTGTCAATCAAGCTCCAGAATTGTTCAATGGGATCATAGCTGCCGTGCCTTTCGTCGATGTCATCAACACGATGCTAGATGAAACTATTCCACTGACGACTAACGAATTTGATGAGTGGGGGAATCCTAAGAACAAGGATTCTTATGACTATATGTTGTCCTATAGCCCGTATGATCAAGTCAGCAATCAAGACTATCCTAATATGTTGATTACAACTGGGTTATTCGATAGTCAGGTCCAATATTGGGAGCCAGCTAAATGGATAGCACGCCTCAGAGATATGAAGACTGATGATAACATCTTGATGATGCATACTAATATGGAAGCAGGTCACGGTGGCGCCTCTGGTCGCTTCAAACGATACAAGGAGACAGCCCTGGAGTATGCCTTCTTTATGGATCTTGAAGGGATGACGATGGAGGACTTGAAGGGATAACTAAGTAACGCTGGGAATATCATCTCTACGAATTTGAAGGGATCAGTTTAAAGCTCTAAACAAATGAGCGATTCAATTCAGGGTAGACACTTGACTATTGCAAATTTTGCAGTAGTGGTCTACTTTATTATCCTATGGTTAATCAACTATTATAGGATTGATTTTGTACTGATTGGCGTTTTTAGAGAACTATTGACGATACCCTTTCTGTTTGCTCAAATCGTGTTATTGGTATTGGGAATAAAGTCCGTATTGAGTAAGCAACTTGACTCGTTGGGAATGATCAGCCTGTTAGTCTTAGCGATTTGTTCATGCCTTACGATTGGCAGCTTCTTCATTTGAGATTAATGAAATTGGGTAATTAGGTCAATATCCTCCTTCAAAGATCTGGAGGGATGACGATGTAGGGCTTGAATGGATAAATTCAAGTGTTTATATTTGTACAACAATCGTGTACAATGACAAAGTCGATTTCATATTCAGATGCCCGAGCTAATCTTGCGAAGATTTGGGATGAGGTAATAGAAAGCAATAGTTCCGTGAAACTTACACGTCGAGGTAAGGAGTCGTTGGCCATATTGCCAGCAGAGGAATATGAAGCATTGGTTGAATCAATACATCTCATGAAAAGTCCAAAGAATGCACTACGGATCTTAAAGGGAATTCAGGATGCTGAGACTAGGAAGTTTGAGGCCCAAAGTATTGAAGACTTACAAAAGGCTCATAATATTTAGACTTTGAACACCATCTTCCATGATCAGTTTCTTGATGACTTGGCACATTGGGTCAAGGAGGATAGAAGAGTGGCTCTTAAGATATTTAAACTGCTCAAGGCTGTTAGGGCAGACCCCAAGAATGGAATCGGAAAACCCGAACGATTGAAATATATCCACCAAAATATGTACTCAAGAAGAATCACCCAAGAGCACAGACTAGTTTATCTCGTATATGAAGATCGTATAGAATTTATCCAGTGTCGCTATCATTATTGAATGACTACTAATTATTGCTCTAAGTAAGTTGATATTCCATGACGACATTCTCAAAATTGCTTTGCTTCAAGTCCTCAGTCTTTATACCAAAGTATAGAGTCCCGTCGCCTAGCACATTATGAAAATTGAGACCTGAGTCGAATGTGTCAAAGTCAATTTGAAGCAAAATTTCATATTCTTTAGCCAGGCTTGAAATCTCTGCTTCATGAGATATGAAATTGTCATAGTCAGTAGGATTTAATCCTAACTCATTCCAGGCTAAAACAAGTCTTGGAGGATTTTGAATCTGTTGTTCATGTCCAAGGATTTGATGATTGTTGTAGATGTCATTATTTATCTCTCTTATGAACTCGCCGCAATACTCCATTACTAACTCATTGAGTTCATCATACTTCTCCAGTAAATGCTCGATCTCTAAAACTGGTACTGTAGGTAAATCGAAAAACGCCATTTTATGAGTGTCTAATTGAAATTCCCTACTGAGCTGTTCTGGATATACGCTTCGTAGCAGATCATTGTTAGAGAAGTAATTGAATTCAAAATTTTGTAAGTCTCTATCCACGAATATTGATATCAAACCCTTAGCGGGGAGTTGTTTATTAATATCATATTTGGCACACTCCTCAAGATTCTATTGAGCACAGAATACCATATGTTGCCCATTTGATATTGGCCAATATTTATCGGCCAGTAAATCAGGTTTGCCGCCAAATTTTGAATTGCCTACCTTGATATTAGGGTCTTCATCAGGTTTTGCCGATACTCCTGTACTACTTTTGATCTGGTCTAATATCTGCTGTAGATCAGCGACATCAATATGAGTAAAAGCGAATTCCAAAAAATCAATTTTATAGTTTTTGATGAAGTTCTTGAGTTGATCAGTCTTGGAATTGCTAGAGTTGAACATACTTTGATAAATATTTAAGAGGGCAAATGACCTTCATCGGTCTCCTTTTAATATACTGAATCCTCGTTCTTAATATGTGAATACAATAGGCACACAGCAAAGATTACCAGTATTTATGTTATAAACTCCAAATAGTTTTCTTTATTGATTACCTCATAGCTTGCTTCGGGATATGCACGGGCAAATGCCTTAGGTATACGAGCGGTCTTGTTACCATATTTGATCTCGTAGGCGGCAATCTGTCCGTCCTTCGTTTCTATACAGTCGATCTCTTGCTGATCATAAGTGCGCCAGAAGTAGCTGCGAGCCGTATCTTCCATATGGTCGAGTTTCTTAAGTCGCTCAGTTATAATGTAGTTTTCCCATAGTTCGCCCTTGTCTTGTCGAGCATTGATAGGTCTATAGTCATTGATGATGGCATTGCGGATGCCGCAGTCCCAGAAGTAATATCTATGGGTCTTGGTGATTTCTTTACGGAGGTTCTTGCTGTATCCAGTGATCTTCTTGATTACGTATACTTTCTCCAGTAGGTCGAGATACTTTTCTACGGTGTTTTTGCTCATGCCGATTTGTCTGCCGAGTTCTTGGAGTGATGCCTCTTTGCCGACCTGATAGGCGATAAGTTGTAGGAGATCCATGATCTTGGCAGAGTTTCGGATACCGTCATAATTGAGAATATCCTTAAGTAGATATGCGTTGGTCAGTTCAGCAAGGTAGCGCTGCTTTTCGGGGTAACCAGTCATCGTATAGACTTCGGGGTAGCTACCGTAGATCAATCGCTCAGGCAGTAGGCGATTAGTATCGAGGATGTTCTCGTGATGAGAGAGTTCTGATTGTGATAAGGGATATAACTCATGCCAGTAGGCGCGACCGACTAAAGGTTCTCCCATCTCATTGCTGAGGTCAAAAGTGGAAGATCCCGATGCTAAGAACTTCTTTTCGGGGAAGTTATCCACCATGATCTTCAACGCCTTGCCGATATCTGGTATTTCTTGAGCCTCATCTATGATGATGAGCTCATAGTTGTCGACATGGTTTTTATAGGTGTTGAGATTCTTTCTGGCGAGTAGGTCATGCGTCTCGGGCAGTTCACCATCTAACCAAAGGAAGCTTAAGTCTAACTCTTGAGATAGACGCCTCATAAGCGAGGTCTTACCGACCCTCCTTGCGCCATAAATGATGTTGACCTTGCCGGGCTTTAAATAGCCTTGGATGTGGTTATATAATGTTCTTTCTACTTGTAGCATCTTACAATCGTACTACCCAAAGATACTACATTTAGTTATACATTGACGCAATTAATATAAATACAGTCATTATGTTGACGCAATTAATATAAATACAGTCATTATGTTGACGCAATTAACGTTTATATCGACTTGTTGTACTTAAGAGAATTGATTGATTTTTGTATAGTTTTTTATGAAAGTATCCCAAGTGCCTTATTCTTCTTAGCATAGTATAATAGGAATGCCGCAAACAGTACTACAAGGACAGGCATAACCATGGCTCCAGCGCCTAGCTCTCGCACATAACTCATGAGTGTTATTCCGTGCAGGATGATAACAGAGATCAGAGAAACAAGGAACAAAGATTCGCTCCAGGATTTTCTAAGTAGTAATCCAATTGATCCAATTAGACCTGTAACTACCGCAAGAGCGAATACTACATATATGCCTATTGATTGATTGTCATAAAGCGGCTGCATTGCTTCAGGAAGTGCCTCACGTGAAGCAGGATTAGTATAATAGCCATACTCTATAAACCACTGGAAGCACCCCATGGCATTCCATAGAAGTGCAATAGCAGCTATAATCCAGAAAGAGAAATGGGGCTTAATTGAATAGGAAGAAGTCATGATAGTTGATTTTGCTATACGAGATAATCAATAATTCTGAAATTTTACATTTTTAGAGCTCATATGTGCAGTTATGCTATCAATGATATCATCTTTGCAGCCTAAATCTAACAACATACATCATTGCTAACAGCTTCTAATATCTACGTACAGTATGGAGATCGTGTCCTGATGGACAGGGTGAATTTGGTGGTAAAGCTTCGGGACAAGGTTGGGCTGGTCGGGCGCAATGGTGCAGGTAAGTCTACCTTTCTCAAGATTCTTGCTAATGAGATTACGCCTGACGAAGGAACGGTAACGATGCCAGGTGGTACTACTCTGGCGTTCCTGCATCAAGAAATAGAGATAGAGCAGGAGACCTCTGTAATTGAGGAAGCTATGACGGCATTCGAGGAGTTGAAGAAGCTCAATGAGGCTATAGACAAGATGAATGCCGAGATCGCGATCCGGACAGACTACGAGTCTGTTGAGTATATGTCGATGCTCGAGAAATTCTCTGAGCATAATGAACGCTTCGCCATACTTGGCGGAGAATCATCAGAAGGCGAAGCCGTCAAGGTCCTCAAGGGACTCGGATTCAAGGATAAAGATCTCCATAGACAGATCGCAGAGTTCAGTGGTGGCTGGCAGATGAGAGTCGTACTCGCCAAGATGTTATTGAAAAAACCAGACTACTTGCTTCTCGATGAGCCTACCAACCACCTTGATATAGAGTCCATCATCTGGTTAGAACAATTCCTAAGGAATTATCACGGTGCTGTAATCATCATCTCGCACGATCAGCAGTTCTTAGATAACTGCACGAATAGGACCGTAGAGATTGAACTTGGCCGCCTTCAAGACTATAAGGCAGCATACTCCAAGTATCTCGAGCTTAGAAAAGATGTAAAGGAAAAGAGCCAAGCCGCATTTGAAAATCAGCAAAAACTCATAGCTCAAAAAGAAAAGACCATCAACAGATTTATGGCTAAGGCCACTAAGACTAAGATGGCTCAGTCTATGAAAAAGCAGCTGGACAAGATTGATAGGATAGAAGTAGAGTCAGAAGACCTAGGTACGATGAACCTGCAGTTTGCACCTGCTCCTCGCTCTGGACAGATCGTCGTCGAGGCAGACAAGTTGCAAAAGAACTACGGCGAGCTTAATGTATTGGATGGTATTGATATCAAAATAGAACGTGGAGATCGAGTATCCTTCGTCGGTCAGAATGGACAGGGCAAGACGACTCTTGCCAAGATACTAGTTGATAAGCTGGATTATACAGGAGGCGACTTGACCACGGGTCATAATGTTTCGATTGGCTACTACGCCCAAAATCAAGCGGAGACCCTTAACGGCAAGATCACCTTGCTTGAGACTATGGAAAACCATAGCCCACCAGAGATGCGCACGAAGCTGAGGAAGATATTGGGTGCATTTATGTTTAGCGGGGAGGATGTAGAAAAGAAGGTCTCCGTATTGAGTGGGGGAGAGCGTGCTCGTTTGGCACTGGCCTGCATGTTGTTGAGACCCTTCAATCTATTGGTACTGGATGAGCCTACTAATCACTTGGACATCTTATCCAAAGAGGTACTTAAGGAAGCCATCATGAAGTATGATGGGACGCTTATCGTAGTAAGTCACGATCGACAGTTTCTGTCAGGACTCACTGAGAAGACTCTTGAGTTTAGAGATCGTAAGACTTTTGAGTATTTAGGTGATGTCAATTACTTCCTCAAGAAGCGAGAGCTCGCTAACATGCGAGAAGTAGAACTTCATAAGACTAAAGCCAAACAATCCATAGCTAAAGTTCAAGAGCAAACTCTTAAGATTGACACTGAGAAGTTCAAAAAATTGGAGCGACAATCTCAGAATATTGAACGAAAAATAGAAGTCTTAGAAAAGGAAATTAATGCTGCCGAGCAACAAATGGGCGTAGATGGATTTTATCAATCAGCAGATGCTGACAAGGTGTTGGCAGGGTATAACAATAAGAAATCTAAGCTGGCAGAGCTCATGGAATCGTGGGAAGAAGTGCAAGAAGCAATGATGTAAATACAAAAGCCTCAGCAAGAATTGCTGAGGCTTTTATTATATATCTGTCTTATATAGTGTTAACCTTTCTTTTTCTTCTTAGGTCCAATCATTACGATCATCCGTCTTCCTTCTAACTTCGGAAGATTCTCAGCACTACCCACCTCAGTAAGTTCTTGGATAAATCTCAAGAGTAATAGTTCTCCTCTTTCCTTGAAAACTATTGATCGACCTCTGAAGTGCACATAGGCTTTGACCTTGGCGCCATCCTCTAAGAACTTTATCGCATGCTTCAGTTTGAAGTTGAAGTCATGGTCGTCAGTATTTGGTCCAAATCTGATTTCCTTAACTACTGTTTTCGCAGTTTTTGACTTGAGCTCTTTCTGCTTTTTCTTTCTGTTATATAGAAACTTCTTGTAGTCGATGATTTTACAAACCGGAGGATCAGCTTTGGGGCTGATTTCAACCAAGTCAAGCTGAACTGCTTCAGCCCATTTTTGGGCCTGACGAGTGTTATATACATCAGGAGTAATGCTCTGACCAACCGCCTCCGCAATTTCGTTGAGATTGTCTCCTACTAATCGGATTTTCGGAGCCTTTATTCTAAAGTTGATATTGAATTCAGGTTCGAGGCTTCGCCTCGGTTGTACTTTTTTTCTTCTTCTCAAATGTCTTAATTAGTTAATAATATGCTTAGATCACGCAAATCTGTCGAAAAAAGTTTCTTTATTCACTCTTAAGATAAAGAAAATTTAATCTGAAGCCCATTATTTCAGGGCTTCAGACTCTTTTTCTTGATTTGCGGGTACTATAGTGAGTTCTTCTTTGCCTTTGTAGTGGCTAATCTTAAAGCTTAAGCCTCTTTTGGACCCTGCAGCTAGAATATGCTCTGCCAATGGATCTTCGACATGCTTTTGTATTGCTCTATGCAGTGGACGTGCTCCGTACTTAGGATCATATCCTTTTTCTGCTAAGAACTCCTTAGCACTTTTGTTCAACTTAATGCTGAAGCCCATCTTCTCAACTCTTCCCTTCAGAGAATCCACTGCTAAGTCCACGATTTTCAGGATGTCATCTTCACTTAGAGAGTTAAATATTACGGTGTCGTCAATACGATTCAGAAACTCTGGCGTGAAGTTTTTGCTAAGCGCATTATTGATCACATTCTTCGCATGGTCATCAGCGCCTTCTGTTCTTGCCTTCGTGGCAAATCCCACACCCTGACCAAAGTCCTTCAGTTGCTTAACACCGATGTTGGAGGTCATAATAATCAAGGTGTTTTTAAAATCAACCTTACGTCCCAAGCCATCTGTTAATTGACCATCATCGAGGACTTGTAAGAGTATGTTGTAAACATCTTGGTGGGCCTTCTCAATCTCATCGAGTAAGATTACTGAATATGGCTTTCGACGCACCTTCTCAGTGAGTTGTCCACCTTCTTCATATCCTACGTATCCCGGAGGCGCACCTATCAATCTACTTATAGAGAATTTCTCCATATACTCACTCATGTCGATTCTCACTAAGGAATCTTCCGTGTCAAACAGGTATCTCGATAGTGCCTTCGCTAATTCTGTCTTACCTACACCGGTAGGTCCTAAGAAGATGAATGAGCCTATTGGCTTCTTCGGATCTTTAAGTCCGACTCTATTTCTCTGTATCGCTTTTACGATCTTTTTTATAGCTACGTCTTGGCCTATAATCTCCTTCTTGAGATCATCTGCCATTCCTACAAGCTTGTTACTCTCATTCTGAGCTACTCTCTTGACAGGGATACCGGTCATCATAGCTACCACTTCAGCTATATCTTCTTCGCTGACTGGGTATTTCTTTGATTTAGCTTCTTCTTCCCAATCGGACTTGGCCTGCTCAAGCTTTTTGAACAACTTAGATTCATGGTCTCTTAGGTCTGCAGCTTTTTCATATTGCTGACCTTTGACCGCTTGATTCTTCTGGTTACGGACCTCCTCGATTTGAGTTTCAAGCTCTTCGATATATTTAGGTACGTGTATGTTCTTGAGGTGTGTTCGAGCACCTACTTCATCAAGGATATCTATAGCCTTATCTGGTAGATGTCTATCACTAATATATCTATCACTGAGGTGCACACATGCTTCGATGGCCTCATCCATGTACGCTACGTTGTGAAACTCCTCATACTTAGACTTGATATTGTTGAGGATATGTATCGCTTCCTCAGTAGAAGGTGGCTCTACTAGTACCTTCTGGAATCTTCGATCCAAGGCACCATCCTTTTCTATATATTGTCTATACTCATCAAGTGTCGAGGCACCGATGCATTGTAGCTCTCCTCTCGCCAAGGCTGGCTTAAAGATATTAGAGGCATCAAGCGATCCTGTAGATCCACCAGCTCCTATAATCGTATGAATCTCGTCAATGAATAGAATTACGTCACGAGACTTTTCAAGCTCATTCATGATCGCCTTCATTCGCTCCTCAAACTGACCACGGTATTTCGTGCCAGCTACGAGAGCCGCTAGATCAAGCATGACTATACGCTTATCATAAAGTGTACGTGAGACTTTCTTTTCATTTATTCTTAATGCTAACCCTTCGACTATTGCCGTTTTACCTACACCAGGCTCACCGATGAGTATAGGGTTGTTCTTCTTACGTCTACTTAAGATCTGCGATACTCTTTCAATCTCCGTCTCTCTGCCGATGATTGGATCCAGCTTGCCTTCATCTGCAAGGCGAGTCACATCTCTACCAAAGTTGTCAAGGACTGGAGTTCTAGATTTACTCGCTCCTCGTCTCGTGGTCTTACTGCCATAAGCTCCTGACTCTTCATCATCCATAGGGATGTCCGATTCTGCAGCACTGCCTTGGATGTATTCGAATCCTCCTTCTTGGTCCTGACTGACATACTCAAGCTCCGTCTTGTATGATTCATAATCGACATCAAAATGGTCTAATATCTTAGACGCCAGATTTTCCTTATGCTTTAGAATAGAGAGCATAAGATGCTCCGGGTTGATTTCATCATTCTTGAATAGCTTAGACTCTAAGAATGTGACCTTTAAGACCTTTTCTGCATGCTTATTAAGTGGAATATTTCCAACATTCAAGCCTGTATTATCTCCTTTATTTGATCTTGTAGCCTCCTCAACTTTGTATTTAAGTTGCTGAATATCAAGATCCAAAGAGTTCAATACTCTTATTGCCACATTGTCTTTTTCGCGTATCATCCCGAGCAATAGATGCTCAGTACCGATATAATCATGCCCTAGTCGTACTGCCTCATCTCTACTCAGAGAGATGATTTTCTTGACTTTCGGTGAGAATTTTCTATTCATATTTCTAAATATGGTCTACTCAATCAACGCTAAGACCTGTTATTAGATCGTAACATTAATCCTAATATTTTATTAAAATCGAACACCTAATAATGTTCATGATTCTTTACGAACAAAAACGTGCCAAACACCAATATCTGCTCAATTGTCAGGAAATACAATTTTACTCCTGATAATATGACACTCAAATAGGGCATGGTACCTAATCAAGAGTGAGTCTATCTTTCAAACATATTAAAATTAGTCATAATGAATCAATAACTATATCTCTTTACAGAGTACTTTAAATTCTGTGACAAATAAATTCAAGACACAATTGGCTTTTAACGTCTATATTTGCAGCTTATTCAACTGGCCATGAAATTTAGTTTAGACAAGAAGGATCGATACTCTGTATTAAAGCTGGAAGAGGAAAACCTCAATTCACTATTAGCACCTGATGTGAAGAGCGAATTTGTTTTCCTTAGAAACGAAGGAGTCAAAAACTTAATCTTGGATATGTCTCAAGTTAAGTACGTTGATTCGTCTGGCCTTAGTGCCATTTTAACAGCTAATAGGCTTTGGAATGGATTCGGTGCATTCGTGATGACTAATGTATCTCATCCTGCAGTGCAAAAGCTCATAGAGATTTCGAGACTTCAGACCATACTTAACATTGTTCCTACGCTGTCAGAAAGTGTTGACTTTGTGATGATGGAAGAATTACAGAAGGAGCTTTCTGGAGAAGAAGAATAACATTCCATTCGAGTTTACCGTACTAGGAGCCAACTCGGCGCAGCCGACTCCATCGAGATTTAGCTCAAGCTTTATCCTCAATTACAATCATAAGCTCTTTGTCTTAGATTGCGGCGAGGGAGCACAAATTAAGATGGCGGAATACGGCATAAGACGATCTAAAATTCGGCATATCTTCATTACACATTTGCATGGTGATCATATATATGGTTTGCCAGGATTGTTGACTTCATTTAATCTTAATGGCCGTACAGATTCACTCAATATATATGGGCCAACAGGCATCGAGGACTATATAGAGCATATGGTCAGTATAACTGGCGGTAGCATCTCTTATCCAATTATATATTGTGAAATAGGAGGAGATGACGCTACTGAATTGGGTGTTATTGATGGATTAAGCGTTACGGCCATCCCTATGGTTCATCGTATACCAACCTATGGTTACGTCTTTAGAGAAAAATTCACTAGGAGGAATATAAAATCAGATGCTATTGAGGCTTATGGGTTGAGTATTGATGAGATCAAGCTTGCTCAAAACGGTGAAGACATCACTCGAGATAAGACAGTTATAGCTAATGACAAATTGACATATGGGCCAAAGCCGAGTCGATCATTCGCCTATTGCACCGATACGATGTACCAACCAAAGATAGTCCCTAACATCAACCAGGTTGACTTGTTGTATCATGAGGCGACTTACCTTGATGAATTAAGAGACAAAGCGCATGAACGCATGCATGCCACTGCTAAGGAGGCCGCTCAGATTGCTCATCAAGCAGAAGTGAAAGAATTGATTATCGGTCACTATAGCAGTAGATACAAGGACTTGACCCCTCTATTAGAAGAGGCAAAACTTGAATTTGACAACACCCTCCTCGCTATAGGAGGTGAGACACATGCTATAGATTAAACTTCTATTAGGCGATCCAAAAAATCCATAAGAAGCAATTCCAATTTTGATACAACACCATCAGCTTTGAATTGATCGGATAGCAAATTCATCATTTTCATCTTGTCTTCTTGGGTCTTGATAAATCGATCTTTGCAGGCCATGATTACCTGGAGTTGTTCATATTCACCAAGCTTATCGTAATGGCTGTTGACTGTGTCAAAGGTTTGCTGTGGAACGTGCTTGAGTATTGCCAGATATTCGGACTCCGTGAACTCAAGATCCGCATAGGAAGCATGGATCAACAGAAAGGTGATGAACTCTTGATAAGTCCAATTTTCAACTTTGGTATTCATACAGTATTATAAGGCTCAGTATGTCCAATAATCAATTAGACTTGGGTATATCAGGACATTCAACCAATTGATTTTCGTGTTCTGACTTTGCTAATATAATATTTTGATGACCATTCGTCAGCCATAAATATTGTCCTTGGATTACGCTATCATAAGATTGTATCTGATAAAAGCTCTTATGGTCTAAGGCAACTTCAGGACTTTTACATTCGATTAATACGAGTGGAGTCATAGCTTGATTAAATACTACAATGTCATATCTCTTCTTAAGCTTGAAATATTGGATGGACTTCTCTACGGCGATTAGACGATCTGAATAACCTTTTTCTTCTATAAGATAGAGCAACACACACTGCCTGATCACTTCCTCTGGAGTGAGTACTAACCATTTTTTTCTGACATGTCCCCAGAGTTGTCTGGAGCCATCAACAGATCGGAGTTTGATTTTAGATTGATACTGCTGTAGGTTCATCAGCGGTTCTTATCTCGTCATTAGTCAGTTCTGAAGCATTCGGACTCACTATGGTATTAAAAACGTTCATAAGTGTAGCATCTAAATCCTGTATCAATTCGTAAGTGCTGATATTAATCATCTTGATATGGGCATCATGCATCTGATCAATTGTCTGTAATTGCCAGTCGAGATGGGCCAGTCGACGTTCATCTAGCAGTCCATTTTCATGTATTACGTAGATGTCTCGGTCTTCATGAATCATTGCATCAACCAGATCTTCATATTGTGATGAATTCTGATACAGAAGATTCACCTGATGATCAGGCAACATTTCGATGATCTTCTGTGATAGTGCTTTATTACACAGTGAGATTACAGATTTGTCTCTTAATTGTATTACATCAAATCGATCACAAATCATATTAATCGCAAGTGCCAGGGACTTAGCCTGCGCTAAGCGATCACTACTCTGCATCGAGTTAAATGATTTATACTGAGAGATAGCAGGTGTCTCGATGTTAAGCAATTTGGTAGATAGTTGATCCTGAATCCTATTGATATTGCGCAGCTTGCTTCCTAATACGACGACATGATGATTTTCAGAGAGTTCATGCAGGCGTTGTACATTGACATTGTTGTTGTTCAGAAAAATCGTTTTACTATTTTCTATTAGAGCATGATTATCTAGTTCTTCTGGAGTCATGATTTTAACGGGGAAATACTGAGTCAGAATGTCTGAGATGTTATCTGCTTCTGCTGATTGTGACAACTGTTGAATTGATCTTCCTATGGTCTGCTGTATGGTGTCTAATCGGGTGTCACTCCATAAATTATGCAGTGCCTCTGCTTCAGTTTTTTGGATATGTCTACAGATAGATACGTACTGACCATACTTGTTGATGAGTTCGTGATCTGTATGCATTAGTTTAGAATGACTTGATTGAAGGCTACTGATATATAATGATAACAATGTTGATCCCCAGTTAACCTCTGGCTGTGCTAACAATGCCGAGACTAAATTTTGAGAGCAATTCAGTTCCTCTTGCAGGAGTCTATAGTTGCTGTATTGATCATCAGTCAGAATATAAATTAGGTGATCTATTCTCTGGGTGAGTGCTTCACAATCTCTATGCAGCGTGGCTAAGTTGAAGTATCTTTTTTTAATTAGACCCTGGATCATAAAAGTAGCGTCAGCTTGATCTCGCAATTCTGAAAACCTAGAAGCTAATTCATCAAGCTTACCATCTACAGTATTAAATGGTGTGAGCCGGCACAATAGTGAGTTGATTCTTGAGCTCTTGATAGACTCACTCTTATAAAGAACTATGTCTAATTGGTCTATGATGAGACTGATATATTGCTGATCTGTATTCAGTGGAACAGCCAGTATATCGAGACTTTCCATAAGAGGCGATATGATCTTTTGAATCTTGACATATTTGTTGCCAGCTGAGTCAAGACCACTTACAGGAAGATAATCAGACAATTCGGTTCTCACTATCTTTATCAAGGCTACCTCATTATCGATCTTTTTGCTGAGTTCATTGGTTAGTTCAGTCTTGATTTCATGCACTTCGTCATTTACTAATTGGATTGATTTCTTGAGGGTTTTTACCTGCTTAACGTACTGCACGTAAGTTTCTTCAGACTCATAGATATGAGATGGAATAATGTCAGCCTGTATGAAGCTAAATCTGTCATCATATAAATGACCTAATGCGCTAAAGCTTCTTAGTAGATTATGGTCTATAACTTTGTCATTCAGTTCTTGCTGGAGCGATGGATTGATGATCGCCGCTGCTTTTAAATCAGTGCTTAGAACGAATTCTTTGAGCGTCTCTAGAGGTGTAATCTGAGTGTGGAACTGATCAAGTCGCTTCTTGATCTGAACAAGTAAATGCTCCCTATTCATCTTTAGCCGTTCGAGTTTGTTCGCTTCAAGCGGAATACGCTGGAGCATCTCCAATGACTTAGCTCTGGACAGAATCTCTGGATTGGGAGCAGATAACGACTGAAAATCCGAACTCAGATGTGCTAGATTATACTGCGACAACATCTGCAACGGCTGAGACGATTTCTCCTGTTCTGAGACGATTATATAACAGTGTTCTCCTGATAATAAGCTGGACTTCACACATTGATATAAAGAGTCTGCTTGATGTGCGTTGTCATCTGTTAGGATGATATTTACGAGACTTTTATAATTCTGATGTAAAGCTTGCGCAATGAGTGGCTGCGGCACTTGTAAAGACATACGTTTTCATTTAAATCCTAACAAATATAATTAATTATAATATGTAATCAACTGATCTTGCCTGACAATCGACTTCTTGTCGAATCAATGAACTGTTTGGTCCTAATGTCTTTTACATTCAGAATAGATGTAATAACTTAAGTCTCCATAATATTGATCTATGTATAAGCTTAGACTTTTGCTCGTTTTATTTGCTCTTATTCTTACAAGGTTTACTGGTTCTGCGCAGGTGGAAAGTATGATCAGAGATGTTCCATTGGATTCAATTGACCATTGGTTAACTGACATAATTGATGCTCATACCCAGTCTTTTCCTGATACAACTCAGATTGCGATAGCATTGGTTAAGGGTGACCATGTGAAATACATCGGTGTGGAGAAACTTGATAATGGGCTTGTGCTCATCGATAATCATGATAAGGTGTTTGAGATTGGTTCGATAAGCAAGGTGTTTACATCTACGATGCTGGCACATATGACTGGGGATGGCATCCTAAATTTGGATGATCGAGCAGGACAGATTTTGAATTTGAGTGATCTGGATGATTATGGTGTCACTCTGCAACATCTGGCCAATCATACCTCCGGCTTGCTCAGATTGCCCACTAATTTGGATCTTTTAAGTGAACCTTCTAATCCATACAAGGCCTATGACGTTGAGCTGCTGATGCAATATTTATCTGGAGATTTCGAGTTGATGACATTACCTGGGGAAAGCTATGCCTATTCTAATTTGGGCGCAGGGCTCTTAGGTCATATCCTCACAGTTGAGGCCGGGAAGTCATATGAACAGCTTCTTCAAGAAATTATATGTAAAAGTTATAAGCTCAATGGTACAACCACCCTCAGGTCTGAAGTGCCTCAGAGTCATATAGTTAGAGGAAGGCAACCTAATGGATCTGTAGCTTCCAATTGGGATTTTGATGTATTGGTAGGTGCCGGGGGGATACTCTCAACTG
>CAZFWJ010000013.1:0-66753 GCA_964522505.1 uncultured Saprospiraceae bacterium | reverse complement strand
CACCACTCTGAATGCCCTCACTTTCAACTTTGAACTTGCCAACTTGTAACTCATACCTACAACTTCTTTCCTTCAATCATAGATATAAGCCCCTCTCTATAGTTCTTCCCAATAGGTATCAACTTAGTCTGTCCCTTCTCTATCAATTCAACCATATTACCTTCTAAGGCTTTAATCTTAGTTGTGTTGAGGATATAGGATCTGTGAATCCTCTTAAACATATCAGCAGGAAGCTTCGCTTCCAAGCTCTTCATCGTCTGTAGGGTGATGACACGACCTGTCTCAGTGCGGATGATGACATAGTCCTTAAGACCCTCTATATACAGGATGTCACGGTAGAAGGTCTTAACCAGCTTCTTGTCAGACTTTACGAAGAAGAAATCCTCGGAGCTATCGATAGCACTATCTGACGTAGGACTTCCAGCGCAGTTGATCTTATGCTTTTCGATAGCCTTGTTAGTGGCTTTTAAGAATCGCTCAAAACTGATCGGTTTCAATAAATAATCAAGAGCCTCCAAGTTGAATCCCTCAACGGCATACTCTGGATGAGCCGTGGTAAATATGACCATAGGTGGATTCTTCAATGACCTGAAGAACTCGATTCCTGAGAGCTGGGGCATATTGATATCGCTGAACATAAGATCTACGTTGAGCTCATTGAGGGCCTTGTTAGCCTCTATAGCATTATTGCACTTAGCTATTAAATTGAGTTCTGGGATGTTCGCGATATGCGCTTCTAAAATCTCGAGTGCAAGTGGTTCATCATCAACTATAATCGTGTTAATCATATTTACTTCTTCGGTTTACTAAATATAATGTGATCCATCTGATTTGCCGATCGATAAGATCACGATTTCCAGACTAATAACAGGGATTATTCGATAGATTCACATTTTATTCTATGAACTACTTGTAATCTTCGATTTAGCCAAGCAAAGGGCTCCTTAAGACATTTTTCGAGTCTTTTGAAGTTTCATGTTGACAATATACTCCTGATCTGACTGATCAATTGATAGCGCATGTTTGGATGGATATAGGATTTTAAGACGCCTCTTCACATTGACTAAACCAATACCTCCAGCTTTCTTTGGTAGCTGTATTTCAGTAATAGAAGAGGGCTTGCTATTGCGCACAGAAAGATCAAGACTATCTTCTTGAACATCCAAGTCAATCTTTACATAACCAGCTTTGAGTTCGTGATCTATACCATGCTTGAAACTATTCTCGATGAACGGAATAAACATCAATGGTGCGATCTCATGACCTATAGGATCGCCCTGTAAATTGAAGTCGATCTGAAAGTTGTCTCCATGACGTACCTGTTCGAGCTCTAAGTAATTCTTGATATAGTTGATCTCTTGGGAAAGGTCAATCATACGTTCATTAGATTCATACAGCATATATCGCATCATCTCTGATAGCTTCAAGACTATCTCAGGAGCTTTATCGGATTTCTTCAGGGTCAGGGCATAGAGCGAATTCAGGGTGTTAAAGAAGAAATGAGGATTGATTTGAGCCTTTAGGAACTTCAGTTCAGATCTTAAGTTCTGTTTCTGAAGCTCTGTACGTTCTCGTTGATGTGCCATCCAATCATTGATGATCTTATATATTGAGGCAGAGAAGGTGATGAAGAAACCTCCCATAAAGAATGTAGAGTTGGAATCCCAAGTAAATGCCTCAGAGAATGTTATATCATCGAGCCTGAATACCAAATATTGCAGGCACACCTCTATCGGTGTTACCATAGCTACACTTAAGAATAGAAATATGACGTACAGTACGAGATTGTTCCGCTTCAGGAATCTTGGGAATAGGTAATTGATATTGAGATAGACTATCGAAATGTAAAATATTAGTCGAATTGCCTTATGCAGCATCTTATGTGACAAAGCGATGTCACTGTTGTCCATGATAATAAGAAAGAAGAAAAATACGATCCAGAAGAAGATATGATAGAGGATGCCCTTTTGGATGCCTTTCTCAATCAGCTCGTAAAATTTCTGATTATCATCAATATTTAAAAACATGAACTAAAACTACTGGACTCTATCAACAATATTCAAAATTTAGGATGAATACATGAATCTTTTAGATTTAACTCCTGTTCATAGAAGGACTAATAATTAGATAGTATAATTGCAAAGAGATGGGATATAAGAAAACGGAAGAGTATTCTACGGAAGAAACAAACAAACTAAAAGGACATTATGAGTCAGTATTATCACTGATTAATGAAGATCCAACACGTGAAGGACTACTGAAAACTCCCGAACGAGCGGCTAAGGCGATGCAATACCTTACTCATGGTTACGATCTTGATCCAAATGAGATTCTTACTGGAGCCTTATTCAAGGAGGACTATAGTGAGATGGTGTTAGTCAAGGATATCGAAGTATACTCGATGTGCGAGCACCATATCCTACCATTTTTTGGTAAGGCACATGTAGCCTACATACCGAAGGGACAAGTTGTGGGTCTCAGTAAGATTCCAAGAGTTGTTGATGCCTTTGCTCGGCGATTGCAAGTTCAAGAGCGATTAACTGATCAGATATTACATTGCATCCAGGATACATTACAACCTTTGGGCGTTGCTGTAGTCATTGAAGCAGCACATATGTGCATGATGATGAGAGGAGTGCAAAAACAAAATTCAGTCACCACGACTTCGGCATTTACTGGAGAATTTAAAAATGTAGAAACTCGCACAGAATTTTTAAACTTACTGGGTAAGAAATTGAGATAATCTATGGCTAATAATCAAGCATATCTATTTGCTGGTCAAGCGGCGCAGTTTGTTGGAATGGGAGAACAACTGAATGGTGAGTACTCGGAGGTGTTTGACCGGGCAAATGTACTATTAGGATTCGATCTAAGAACTGTCATGCTCCAGGGCCCTGAAGAAGCACTTAAACAAACTATCAATACCCAGCCTGCAGTGTTCTTGCACAGTTATCTGGTGTGGTCGAAGTATCACGCTGATCATCCAGTGCCCTCCGCACTCGCCGGTCATTCTCTCGGTGAGTTGACTGCACTAGTAGTTGGAGGTGTAATCAGCTTTGAAAATGGACTGTCATTAGTTAAAAGTAGGGCAGAGGCCATGCAGGCTGCTTGTGAGAAAAACCCAAGTACTATGGCTGCAATCCTCGGCATGGATGACGAAGTTGTCGAAAAAATCTGCGCAGACATTCCTGAAATAGTGGTGCCAGCTAATTACAATTGTCCAGGACAGTTAGTCATCTCAGGTTCTAAAGAAGGAATAGACAAAGCAATTGCTATTTGCCAAGAGCAAGGTGCTCGCAGGGCATTGGAGATAAGCGTCGGAGGCGCATTTCATAGTCCACTCATGGAACCAGCTGTAGAGCCATTCGCCAGCGCAGTAGAGGCTATTAACTTTAGTGATGCAAAGATTCCGATCTATCAGAATGTAACTGCTCAAGCTGTTTCTAGTGGGGATGAGATAAAACGAAATATAATCGATCAGGTGACTAGTCCCGTAAGATGGACTCAAACGATTCAAAACATGATCGATGCTGGTATCGAGGAATTTGTAGAAATAGGCGGGAAGGGTCGAATTTTGCAGGGTATGGTACGCAAGGTCTCTCGTGAAGTCGCAACCGAAGTTTGGAAGGAGGCATGAAAGGAGAAATCGTAAAAAAAGGAACAGTTCTACTAGCCCAGCCATTTATGGAAGATTCCAATTTTGGAAGGGCTGCAGTACTCATTACCGATCACCATGAGACTGAAGGAACGGTTGGTTTTATCCTCAACAAGCGATGTAATACTAAGATTAACTCCTTGATAGATGATTTTCCCGAGATAGATGCTGAGGTTTATGTTGGCGGACCCGTGGCTCATGATACCTTACATTATATACACGACCGAGGCGACATCGTTGATAACAGTATACCCGTTGTAAATGGAGTCTATTGGGGTGGAGACTATGATAAGCTCAAGTTCTTGATCGAATCCAAGTTGATCGAATCACATAATATAAAGTTCTTCCTCGGCTATAGTGGATGGTCTGCAGGGCAGTTGGATGATGAGCTGGAGTATGGGTCATGGATGATTTCACATATGGATGCCAACTATGCCTTCAGGAGTCGATCAGGAGATTTGTGGAAGATGATTACTAAAAATAAGGGTGGACATTATACCGTCATTGCCGAAATGCCCAAGACTAATTTACTCAACTAGACTCATGCGTTAAGATTCTTGCGCATCTGATTAAGAGTCGCTCTTATGTCCTTAGGAGGTTCAGCAGTAAATGATATTTTTTCACCTGTAGTAGGATGCTTAAGTTCTATCACATGTGCATGTAACGAGCATCTGCTTATTAGCGGTCGTTCTTGTTTAGGACGCTTTCTCAAACGCTTAATTGAAGAGAGGTAAAAAGCTTCTGCCATGCCATACTTGCTGTCCACTAATAGTGGTGCTCCTACGTGCTTAAGATGAACTCTGATCTGATGAGTACGTCCAGTCAATATCTTCACCTTAAGGAGGGCGTAATTTCTAAAGGTCTCAATTACTTCGTATTCAGTAATGGCTGCTTTACCTTTTGATCTGATTTCATAGCGCCCTGGTGCTCGAGGAGATTCTGCAATGTTCTCTTCTATTACTCCTGCGGGAAGTCCAGGTTTTTGAGCGATCGCCAGATAGGTCTTGTCAATTTCTCTGCCAGAAAAGGCTTCGTTAAGTGTTTTATGAGTCTCTGCATTGCGAGCGAATAGCATGACTCCTGATGTTTCTTTATCTAATCTGTGAACGATGTATATATCACCATATTTGTCCCGAAGGATCGTCCTTAGGTTCTTGAGCGACGCATCGAACCTATCTGGAACGGTCAATACATTTGCGGGCTTATTCACCGCAATAAGATCTGCATCTTCATGAAGTATTTCGAGCTTCATGATTTATTGATTAACTGAGAGAAAAGCTTCTTTTTACCAATGAAATATTGCCAAGGTAAAAGCAAACTGTGCATTCCAAACAGGTTTTCAACTGACGCCGATCTATTCGTCTGAAAGCTTAATTTACGACGCTTGAGCCTAATGTCCTTGAGTTGCTTGAGTATAGCTACATGCGCTTTAATAATAGCAAAGGCGTGTTTGGGTTTACCAGACAATAGATTCTTAAGGAAGTAGATGACGTCTAGTATGACTCTGGTGGGTATAATCTTCCATAGTGCTCCTCTAGTGGAGTTGGTCATGAGCATTTTCCAGTTGTTTCTGAAATTCAGAAATGTCTTATTTGGACTGCTATAATTCAGTGTGCCACCACCAAGATGATATACAATGGATGTAGGGACAACCTTGAGTTTATACCCCAATTTCTTCATTCTCCAGCATAAATCTATTTCTTCCATATGTGCGAAATATGAAGCGTCGAGACCTTCAAGCTTTTTATAGAGAGATGTCCTCATCACCATTGCTGCTCCAGAAGTCCAAAATACTTCTTCAGTTGTATTATGCTGGCCTTCATCTTTTTCGACATGATCGAAGATTCTTCCTCGACAAAACGGGAATCCATAGCTGTCTATATAACCACCCGAGGCCCCAGCATACTCAAAAAACTCAGGAGCTTTATCTGCCAGAATTTTAGGCTGGACCGCACATACATCTGATTCGTTTTCTAACAACTCTATTAATGGATCAAGCCATCCTTCGGTCCCTCGTATATCCGAGTTGACCAGTGCTATATACTTGTTAGAGATATGCTTTAGACCTTGGTTATAACCACCAGCGAAGCCAAAATTTTCATCAAGTTCGACGAGTTGAATATCGGGATACTCTTTGCGCATGAACGTCACACTATCATCTGTTGACGCATTATCAATCACGGTCAATTCAAAGTCCGTTGACGCACTCTTCAGTAAGGTTGGAATATAGTTAGCTAGGTGATGAGCACCATTGTAATTGAGTACCGCAACGTTGCATTTGGATTGATTAGGGTAGTTGTGTTCATCGAAGTAATTGAGGCAAGCAATCTTATCCTGATCGATATTGAAAACCAACTCATCTTTACTCTCAAAAGTCTGATCAGGTCTGACGAAATGCAGCAGCCTAATTTCGAGTTTATCCTCATAAAACTGATAATCGAACTGGTGAAAGATATTCATTTCTATACTGAGTCGATGTTCAGATTGCAATGTTTTCCCTTCGCCGATATATACCATTCCTCGATACAACTCATTATTGAGTAAGCATTCAGCAGCATAAGTTCCGAGACGTGGTATGAGCTTGTCCTTGGATTTGACATCTATGTTGGCTGTAGGATATCCCAATTCTCCAGCGAGTTTAAGTCCTTTAGTAATGACCCCACTTAGAATATATGGATGTGATAGCTGTTGATTAGCCTCATCGATATTACCTGAAGTCAGATTAGTTCTGATCTTAGATGAACTCACTCTCAGATCTTCAATCTGCTGTTCTGGTATTTCAGTTAGCTCAAAGTGACCAGCCTCTTCATATTCCTTCAAGAAATTAAAGTCTCCTCCACGATTCAAACCAAATTTGTGATCATAGCCTATAATCACATGAGCAGCTCCGATCTTGTCGATTATTATTTTTTCTACATATTCAGAAGGGCTGATCTGCGAGAAAGCTATATTAAAAGGCACAATGACCAAGTGATCAAGTCCTGTCTCACTGAGTAGTTTTATTTTTTCGTTTAAGGTTGTCAGTAAGCGAAGACTGTTATCATTAGGGAAGACTACCTGACGAGGATGAGGATCGAAGGTCATGAGCACGCTTTCACCCTGTGTACTCTTGGCTTTCTGAATGACCTGACTAATTATGGTACGGTGTCCATGATGGACCCCATCGAACGTACCAATAGTCAGCACCGCACCAGTAAAAGCTGGTAAATGATCTAAGCCTCGATGTACCTTCAATATTGAACCAAATTATTGTGCAAATAACGCCTATTCTCGGCTTTTCTTTTGGTTCCTAAGCCGATTTAATTCTCAACAATTATGGTCTTCAGTGTCTTCTGATGATAATCAATTCGAATCAAGGCTAAACAACTTCACTTGATTACATTTGTTCTTCAATTATGATTGATAACAATAAGGTCGTAGATATCCTGCGAAACATCAAAGATCCCAATACGGGCCTTGACATCGTAAGTGCTAAGCGCGTCAGAGATCTTAAAATCGAGGATAAGCAGATATTCTTTGCTTTGGAAGTGAATGACTTGCCTCAAGAAGCAAAGTTTGCTATTAATGCAGAGTGCTATGCCTTGCTGAAGGATGAGTTTAAGGATGTAGAAGTACATATACACTTTGCTAAAAGTCAGGGCGGGAATAAAACGATTCTTCCTCAAGTGAAAAATGTGATAGCTGTTGCCTCTGGTAAAGGAGGTGTTGGCAAATCTACTGTTTCTGCAAACTTGGCCGTATCTCTTGCGAAGAAAGGGCATAGAGTGGGGCTACTAGATGCTGACCTTTATGGGCCTAGTATGCCTACTATGTTTGAACTCGTTGGCGCTAAGCCAAAAGTACAGCAGGTATATGGTAAGCCAAAACTAATTCCGATTGAAAAATATGGTGTACATCTTATCTCGATCGGTTTTATTGTAGATCCAGAGCAAGCGGTGGTATTAAGAGGACCACGATTGAGTGGTGTCATCAAGCAATTCATCAATGAGTGTATTTGGCCAGAGCTAGATTATCTAATCATTGACCTTCCTCCTGGAACTGGAGATATACAATTGACCTTAGTACAATCCATTCCGATAACTGGTGCAGTCATAGTTACCACTCCTCAAGACGTGGCTGTAGCAGATGCTGTTAAAGCGTCAAACATGTTTAAGCTGGATTCAGTAAACATTCCAATCATAGGAATCGTAGAGAATATGGCATGGTTCACTCCTGCCGAATTACCAGATAACAAGTACTATATCTTCGGCAAGGGCGGTGCGAAGAAGCTTGCCAAGAAGTATATGAGCGAGGTCATCGCACAGATTCCATTGGTCCAAGCCGTTAGAGAGGCAGGAGATGAAGGTAAACCAGCTGCCCTAGGTGAAGAGGCTGAGTTGTCATCAACATTTGATAAGATGGCTGACAGGTTTTTACAACAGGTGAAGCTCAGACACGAATTATATCAGCCGACTCAAAAAGTAGAAATAAAAACCCAATAATCTGCTATGAAGAGAAGTGCATTAATAGCACAGATAAAGACCAAGAAGTCTATGCTCAGTGTAGGTCTTGATACAGATATTAAGCGAGTGCCTCAATATATCGTCGATAATTATGATGATCCTATCTATGAGTTCAATAGGCGGATAATTGAGAAGACTAAAGACATCTGCGTTGCGTATAAGTTTAATATCGCGTTCTACGAGTCTCTTGGAAGCGCAGGATGGCAGAGTTTAGAGAAGAGCATGGCATTGATACCAGATGAAGTATTCACCATTGCAGATGCGAAACGTGGGGATATAGGCAATACATCGATGTTATATGCGCGCACCTTTTTTGAGACCTACAATTTTGATTCAATAACAGTATCGCCATATATGGGCAGCGATTCTCTTGAGCCTTTTTACGGTTATGAGGACAAGTGGGTGATCATCTTAGGACTCACTTCGAATAAGGGGAGCAATGACTTTCAAATGCAGACTCTCTCCGATGGACGAAAAGTATATCAACAGGTGATCGAACGCTGTAAGGATTTTGGCACGAGTGGTAATACCATGTTTGTTGTCGGAGCTACACAGCCGGATTATCTCAGGTCTATTCGAGATATAGCACCTGATCATTTTTTCTTAATGCCTGGTATTGGAAAGCAAGGTGGTAATCTCGAGTTATCGTTGCAGTATGGTGCTAATGAGGATTATGGCCTCCTTATTAATTCTTCTAGAGGTATTATATATGCATCATCTGACGCCGACGATTTTGATCAGATTGCAAGGATTGAAGCAACTAAGCTAAACTCAAGTATCGAGGAGTTTATCGAATTCTAATAACTGTTTATTTTCGCCACTTTTATAATAATACGATATGAACACGACTGAAGATTTTTCTAATTATGTAGGTCAAGTTGAGGCTAAATCAGGCTATCAGAAACCCGTTGCATTTGCTATAGGATTGCGACGACGACGAGAGAACACAACCCTCGATGTCTTTTATCCTTACATCAATTATGAGTCTTCATATGGTACAGCAGCAGTTATTGCAGATGTATGTGGGAAGACTGATTTTCAAACTAATGGATTTGTGGTCCTTTCACCAGACCAGATAGAAGCGGCTTTGGATAATTTCAAGCCTTTCATTGGTGATGGCAACAAGCATGATAATATTGAGGTGCTCACAGAATTGAGTCATCAGAGGATTCAGAATGATTATTCAATTTCTGATATTATAGCATACTTCATGTATGACACATCCACTCCAGTAGAGACTCCTGAAGAAGGATACTTTAAGACCCAATGCATCAGTCAGCTCAGAGTGCAGCCACATCAGATCAACTGTGCTGGAATATTCGGTAAAATGAATAATGTCGCTTGGACGAATTGCGGACCGATTTTACCAGAAGATCTTGCAGCCGTGAAAATGAGAGCTACGCTAAGAGGAGACGAGCTGGTCGTAAGCCATGTTGATAAATTTCCCTATATGGTCAACTATTATATCCCGCAAGGAGTCCGAGTAGTGTCAGGATCACAAGTTAGGCTTGGCGCACATCTTAGCTCTGGCACGACGGTGATGCCCGCAGGATACGTCAATTTCAATGCAGGAACATTGGGAAGTGCGATGATTGAAGGTCGTGTGTCAGGTGGTGTAGTAGTAGGCAATCAATCTGATATCGGTGGAGGAGCCTCGATTATGGGTACACTGTCTGGAGGTAACAAAAATGTAATTTCTATCGGGGAAAATTGCCTACTGGGAGCTAATGCGGGTACGGGGATATCCCTCGGTGATGGGTGTACCGTTGCGGCGGGCGTATATATTACTGCTGCAGCCAAGGTGTCCCTGTACAATAAAAACAAGCAACCCGTTGATATAAACGGAGACTTAGTAACCGATGGTGAGAATGTGGTTAAAGGCGCTGAGTTGGATGGGAGATCATATATGTTATACTACAACGATTCAATGTCAGGAAAACTCATCGGTCGCCCTAATACGAAGACCATCGAACTCAATGAATCTCTCCACGCATAAATTTTAAAGTCGTATCGTCTGTAGCTTGTGCTTAGCTGTATATGTCTTTATGATACCATTGGCTTCAGGATAAAAGAATTCATGCGTCAAATAGGATTGCCATTCTTCTTTGCTCAGTATGACTTCTTCTTGAGGGAAAAAGCCAATGCCTCTAAATCGCCCATTTTGTATTAGCGCAAATGCTTTCTCAAGTGGATTTCGTCCATTAGTTATAATGACTAAATCTTCTTCAAAATCATTCTTTAATCCGTCAAGTAATGACTCTATGTATGATATTTGATCACTAAAGAATTGACTGCAGGCCCCTCCGCAAGAGCAGGTGAGTTCTTTACTTCTAAGTCTTGCATATTTTGCACAGATGTCATTCTCAATAATTAGATTTTGTAGGTAACTGTCACCGCTTTGCTTTGATCCAAATTGTTTGATTTTTTCATACTTGAGGTCGTTCCGCTTGTTATTTCGTGTGATTAATAGGCGGGCCTTCTCGGGGAGTGCCGCTGGATTGTGATACAGGGCATATGGATAATGATTCCGTCTCATGGCTTTGTTGAGCTCTGGTCGCAGGGTTTTAATTTCATGGAGTTCGAGCAATAATGCAATAAGTTCATGTCCTGTCTCTTCATGATGTACATGATGAACTTGATTGGCAATATTAACCGCCTTACGACTGAGTTTCCGGAAATGTTGGAAGAGCCTCTTTTTGATATTCTTCGCCTTTCCCACATAGATGATTCTTTTATGAATATTGCTGAAGTAGTAGACCCCAGGTGTTTCTGGTGTTTCTTGTAGTTCATCCATAGATAAGCCATTAGGTAGAACCGTTGCATCAATCCCGTCATTAATGGCCTGTTTAATATCAAAATCACTCATCTCGTTCTGAAAGAGATCTTTGAATATTTCATAGGTCGCATATGTGTCACCATAAGCTCTATGGCGATCGGTAACAGTTAGGTTATAATGTTTGATGAGGTTGTCGAGCCCATAGCTCTTAAGTCCTGGAACATGTCGCCTTGTTAGTTTGACAGTGCAAAGGCGCTTCTTATTAAATGGGTACCCTAATGTCTTGAATTCTTGTTTGATGAATCCATAGTCAAACTTGACATTGTGAGCGATGAATATGCATCCTTCCATTATTTCCACGATGTCCTTTGCAATCTCATAGAACTTGGGTGCACTAGCAACCATGTCGTCACTTATGCCTGTGATTCGGGTAATAGAATGCGGTATAGTACGTTCTGGATGTATAAGTGATTGAAATTCGTCAAGGATGGTCAGACCATCAGTTACGATGATTGCGATCTCAATAATTCTATCCCTGTTATAAAGACCACCTGTAGTTTCGATATCTGTTATCGCATATTTTTTCAAGCTACAATAGCTACTATGCCGCTAAAGTATTACATATTCGGGTCATTGTGTTTTCTTCAATGCTTCTCAATAGATAAAGGCCAATCAACAGCCGTTCAAGAGCCACAAATCTTAGTTGGGGCAGAGCGTACAGATCAGTATATACCTAGCCTAATGGGTAAGAAAGTAGGTATGGTTGTTAATCATACTAGTATGATTGGTACTGTTCACCTCGTAGATTATCTACTGGATAATGGTGTAGATGTGTCGGCCATATTCGCACCGGAGCATGGATTTAAGGGTGGGGCAGATGCTGGCGCCGAGATTGAGAATGGCATGTATAAATCTTCCATGCCATTGTATTCTCTTTATGGAAAGACAAAAAAGCCGTCCAAGGAAATGCTCGCTGATTTGGATGTAATCGTATTTGATATTCAAGACGTAGGAGCACGATTTTATACCTACCTGTCGACACTTCATTATACCATGGAGGCTGCAGCTGAATCCAATATTCCGATAATTGTCTTGGATCGACCCAATCCTAATGGCCATCTTATAGATGGCCCCATCATGGAGGAGGAATATATGTCTTTCGTGGGCTTACATCCTGTACCCATCGTATACGGTATGACGATAGGAGAGTATGCCTACATGATTGATGGAGAAGGCTGGTTGGCAAATGGAGTAAGGGCTGATCTTAGGGTGATCCCATGCCAACATTACAAGCATGATTCTTATTATGAGTTGCCTATAGCACCATCACCAAATCTACCTAACATTGAGTCCATACTTCACTATCCTTCATTATGTTTGTTCGAGGGCACTACAATTTCTGTAGGGCGCGGGACTTCTCAGCAATTTCAGCTCTATGGTCATCCAGATATGGTAGGTGAATGTTCATTCACTCCTGTATCACGCCCTGGGGCTAAATATCCCAAACATCAGGACAAGCAATGCCACGGAGTGAATCTATCGGATGTAGATAGCCGAGAAATCAAGCAAAAGATGCATTTAGATTTTTCTTATCTGCTTGATGCCTATGCTAAGCTCAACAAGCAGGAAGTACAATTCTTCAATGACAACAATTTCTTTGAGAAACTGGCAGGTACGGCTGCTCTAAGATCACAAATAAAGCAGGGGTTAACAGAGGAAGAGATCAGAGAGACTTGGTCTGATGGATTACGAGAGTTTAAAGTAATCCGAGAGAATTATCTGCTATATTAAGTGAAGTTGCAGATGGGATTATTCTCATCACTAAACGAAAAAAGGCTGCACTAAACAGTACAGCCTACCTATAATTCAGTTTGGTAAAATGCTATTGCTTACCTCCTTCAAAAAATGCAATGAAATTTAATTCACTGTTTAGTTTCAGCCCTTTTTTGCGCGCAAATTCCTGCATAGCATATAATTCTGAGTCAGGTATCAAAGGGAAGATATCCTTCTTTTTAAGTTTCACTTTAGCCATCTGATTATCACCATACTGGATAAAGTAATTTGTTCTCTTCGTGAACTTGGCCGATGAACGACTGTATCCATTATTTGATGCTTCACGCATAGTGACATAGTTATCCTTTAGAAATACCATATCACCATCGTCGTATAGCACTTGATAAAATTTGTCTGAATTGTTTTTATCGGATTTTTTAAGAACGATCTCTTCACCCTCATGAGTGAGTCTGATTTCTTTGTAGAATCTTCCGTCGAGAATCATCATATCGCCATTGTCCTTTTTAGTAATCACATGATTGGCATATAAATCAACCATGAGTGGAACATCTTCAATAGATGAATCATCGTTTAGTACTACCGTTCCTTTTACTGGTTCTTCGTTCAGAAAAGCAGATCCTTGGACCTGCTGATAACTAGCCAGACTAGACTGATAGACATTGCTTGTCGACGAGTTCGAAAAGATGTTACTTAAAGAAGTGCCATTAAAAGAAGAAAACGTTGTAGCGCCAGAGACTGACGATACACTGGATGGGGTACTTGTACCACATTGAGCGACAGCTACATAAGCGCCAAAAACAGTGAGAAGTATTGTGATAATTAATTTCATAATTTATTGGTTTGATTAAATCTACTGAAAATTCCTTGAAAGAAGCAAAAAAAGCGCTAATACCTGTATCTCAATTGAACTTTTAACTGAGTCTGTGTGCTACCTGTAATCTCATTATTACCAGACGAAATAGTCTGACGTCCATCGAGAAAATTCGTCTGACTGAGCCGTCCCTCTATGATAAGCCCTGATCGTGTCCTATAACTTGCCCTGAGGTAATATCTCAGTCCGGTACCGCTGAAGAATGGTATACTGAATTCATAACGAAGATCTGATTCGTATGCCCATATCCTTGCATCAAAGTCGGTAATATTGAAATACATGAATCTCCCAGCCAATTTAAGAGGGCTATCACTGTCATCATATAACACATCCTGATAGGCTAGTAAGCCAGTTTCAAGATTCGACTCTTTTGTAAACCAGCTTCTTTCTACGCGTGTTCTTAATTCAAGATCAGGACTTAGGATCTCATTGAGTTGTATTCTGGCCCGATGAATCTGAGTGTCTACAACTCTATCTATGTTACTATTGAATGTGCTATTCTCTTGCTTTCGTTCATATCTGTACTGCCAGAATAGGGTGCGCTTGCGTCTCTTATTATAAACCGCTCTTACCAGATACTCTGTGCCGTCGCTTGGAGCATCAACCAAGAATCTCAGCCAAGGATGTTCATAGAAATCGGCATAGGCGTTGATCTTCCAAGGCTTAGAAGGCCGATATTCTAAACCAATGTATTGACCACTTTCATTCTCAGAACTACGAGTCTCAGAGAATGTATTGGAATAGAGTGCTTGAAAGTCTCGATCAAAATTTCTGATGTGTAATGCTAAGTCTAGCTTAGCATTAAGACTAGTCATGAGCCCGTGACTCTGGGCTATAGCTCCACCATTACTTACACCGAGCTCGCCAAAGACATATATCCCCTTAATTGTAGTGTTGTAATTTATGCTTGCCCCAAAGTTGTTTTCTCCACTAAATCGAAATCTATTGAATTCAGAGTTGGACCTTACTAAGGGAACACTTAATTGATGAGTAAGTCCATTGATCCCGATGGTTGTGCTTTTATGTCTATAGTTGACATTTATTCCTGCACTCAGGTTATTGATTGCATCTCGGTCAAATATTTCACTTTCGCTGCGGTGTAAGCCACTAGTCTGTAGAGAGCTGACTATCGGCCGTTCTAAATCATCTGAGGTCTGATTAGCATCAAGATTGCGATAGGATACGAAATTCATAATTTCGAAATTTTTGACCTTCCATTGTGTAGCTATTCCTCTGAATGCCAAGTTTTCAATTGTGCTCGTATACGGTTTGACCTGATATCCACCAGCTTTGATATTGACTGTAGCTATACTTTTACCAAAACTAAAACCATTGTTGAGCAGTAGGCCTTCACCCATTCTAACACTATAGTCACCAAGAGTCATAGACTTAAGATGTTTAGTAAGATCCTTTTTGTGCAGGTAACCTGAAATGAAATCAAAACCTGTATTGGAACGAGAGAAAGATTCTCCAGCATCTTTTTCTAAGGTTAAGTTATAGGATAACTTTTGATCATTCTTATGATTGATTCGGAGCAGGAGATAATTAGGCCGACCAGTATAAACTGGATCCTCACCATTTATAGATCTGAATCCTCTGCGAGTTTCTATTTCTCTTCTGAACTTGACGAGTACTTCGGTATTAGATTGTATCTGAGCAAGAGGTTTAATCTCGCTATCTGAGACATAGGTGAGCCTGCTGAGCAGTTTGAGCGTAGTTAATTCTATTCCTTCAATAGCTTGCAATTCGTTAATATCTGCGAAGGTGCCATATCGCTCTCGATGCGATAAAATCTTGTTGATGTCTACCTCAGAGATTATAAACAAATTTCTTAACTCTTCTGCAGAGACTGTATTAAGATTGCGTGGATTTTGGGCAGCGTCATTGATGTTCTCATAGATTTCTATTAATTCAAAATCTCCGTCATCCTGCCGACCCTCTATAAAATCTTCGATTAGTAAATTAAGATCGCTACCCAGGTTTGACTGAGCAGCTAAGTATGACAAATTGAAAATCGTAAAAACGAAGAAAAAAACACCAAAAAGTCGAAAATTAGAGCGCAAAAACATAGTTTTTGATAAAAAAAGTGCTCTAAATTGTAAAAATTCCATTTTTTTCTAAAATCTACTATACGGTAGCCATCACAATCTCAAATTCATTAAAGTGTTGAATTACAGCCTATTACAAATATTTAATTGAATTGGTGATCACAATTGTAAAGATGTGCAAAGATGTAAGAAAAAGTCCACGACTTATCTTCACTTAACAATTAATCCATAAAAGAAAGATAATGGCAAAGTTCAAATTAGAATACATTTGGTTAGATGGCTATAAGCCTTCTCAGAACATGAGAAGTAAGACTAAGGTAGTCAATGACTTTGATGGTAAGTTAAAGTCGTGTCCAGATTGGTCATTTGACGGAAGTTCAACTTTACAAGCATCAGGAGGGTCTTCGGATTGTATACTCAGGCCTGTGGCGATCTACCCTGATCCAGCTAGAGAAAATGGATTTTTAGTTATGACAGAAGTCTACAGTGCAGATGGTACTCCTCATGCTTCTAATAGCAGGGCTAAGATTCAAGACGATGATAATGATTTTTGGTTTGGATTTGAGCAAGAGTATTTCATCATGGATACGGCGACACAATTACCACTTGGTTTTCCAATTGGAGGTTACCCGGGACCACAGGGCTTATACTATTGTTCAGTGGGTGGAAAGAACACTTGGGGAAGAGCATTCGTAGAAGAACATGCAAATCTGTGTATTGAAGCTGGATTAAACTTTGAAGGAATAAATCAAGAAGTTGCAGCAGGACAATGGGAGTTTCAGCTATTCGCAAAAGGCGCAAAGAAAGCGGGGGATGAGATATGGGTAGCTAGATATCTACTGGATAGACTTACCGAAGACTATGGTTATTACATCGATTATCACCCTAAGCCTATTAAAGGGGATTGGAATGGTTCTGGGATGCATGCTAACTTCTCAAATGAGGTACTTAGAACTTGCGGAAGTAAGGAGAAATATGAAGAAATCTGTAATAAGTTTAAGCCAAAGAGTAGAATTAAAGATGCTATAGCCGCATATGGCGCCTACAATGAGCAAAGGCTTACAGGACTGCATGAAACCCAATCGATTAAGAAATTCTCATTTGGTGTATCTGATAGAGGAGCCTCGATTCGTATACCAATTGCAACTGTTGAAAGTGGTTGGAAAGGATGGTTAGAGGATAGACGTCCAGCTTCTAATGCTGACCCATATAAGGTAGCAGCTAACATCATCAATACGGTGAAAGATTTATAAGAAAGTTAGTTAATTTATCACAGCATTTTTTAGAAGGTAATGTCTCTTTGGCATTACCTTTTTTTGTGGCTTTACTCGTAGTCGGCCGGATTCATTCTGCTGCGATAAAACAAAATAACCCCCACGATTACAATCATCAACTTGATGACAAATGCGGCGAGAGGACTAAGGGATTTATCTAAATATGAAATAGGAACAAGCCTAAGACCGATGGTGCCTAAAATCAGACTTAGTATACCCACAGTCATAAGTATATAACCCAATACGGTCAATACAACTCTATTCATACTTCTATAATAAATAATCCGCTCAGTAGTTCTACGTCCTCAGCCGTTTAGGAATGTTAATTGTTCTATCCTATAGATGAATTACCTCATCATATGCAGCCGCAGATGCTTCCATAATTGCTTCACTCATGGTAGGATGGGGGTGCACTGATTTGATCATCTCATGTCCTGTCGTCTCAAGCTGTCGAGCTACTACGATTTCAGCAATCATCTCAGTGACATTGGATCCGATCAGATGAGCCCCTAATAATTCGCCATATTTCGCATCATAGATGATCTTGACAAAGCCCTCAGGTACTCCACCTGCTTTTGCTTTGCCAGAAGCACTAAAAGGAAACTTTCCGAGCTTGATTTCATAGCCAGCCTCTTTTGCCGCCGCTTCAGTCAATCCAACTGATGCTACTTCAGGGCTACAATAGGTACATGATGGGATGTTATCATAATCAAGTGGATGTGGATTCTCACCTGCTATTTTTTCTACGCAGATGATTCCTTCTGCACTGGCAACATGTGCAAGTGCAGCACCTGCAACTACATCTCCTATGGCATATATGCCAGGTACATTAGTCTGATAGTACTCATTAACTTTGATTAGCCCATTTTCAAGTGTAATTCCCAGTGTTTCCAGTCCGATATCTTCAACATTAGGAGCTACGCCTGTTGCGGATAAGACAATGTCGCATTGGATCTCTTGGATGCCATCGTCTTTTCTACTTTTTACTTTAACCAACGCACCTTTACCTTTCTTTACAACTGATTCCACAGAAGCATTAGCCAATACGTTGATACCTTTCTTCTTAAAGATTTTACCAAGTTCTTTGGAGACATCTTTGTCTTCTCTTGGGAGAAGTCCTTGTGCCATGTATTCTACTATAGTGACTTCTGTTCCTACAGCATTGTAGAAGTGTGCAAACTCTACGCCTATGGCTCCAGCTCCCATGACAACCATTTTCTTAGGTTGCTTGGCAAGGGTCATAGCCTCTCTATAACCAATGACGAGATCCTGATCTATCGGAATATGTGGGAGGGCCTTGGCTCTGCCACCTGTAGCGATGATGATGTGTTCTGCCTCAACAGTTTCTTTTTTATCGTCGGCTTTAGTCACCTCGATTTTTTTACCGCGTACTAACTTGCCGTATCCATCGATTACGGTGATCTGATTTTTCTTCATCAGGAATTGTACTCCTTTGCTCATTCCGCCAGCGACATCTCTGCTACGACCGATCATTTTAGAAAAGTCCGCCTTAGGGCTTTTTACAGTGATTCCATAATCTTCAGCATGTTGTATGTATTCAAATACCTGCGCAGATTTCAATAATGCCTTAGTTGGTATACAGCCCCAATTAAGACATACACCCCCGAGGTTTTCTTTTTCAATAATTGCTGTTTTTAATCCTAATTGAGAACCACGGATCGCAGCAACATATCCCCCTGGACCACTACCGATGACGACAAGATCAAACTTCATGATGATAAAATTATTTGATAGTTAAATGGATAGGTACGGTCAGATGTTGAGTCATCCAACGATTATTTTTCTATCGTCCAAATATATCATTTATAGCAGAATTATATTCGGCTGTAAACTTAGTTTATACCTTTCTTGAAGATCTGATGAACTTGGTCTTTAATTTGATGTACTGTTGTATAATCATTCAACTAAATCATGAAGATTGCAGTTTTTCCAGGCTCTTTTGATCCCATTACGAATGGTCATCTCGATATTGTTCAGAGGGCATTGCCCTTATTTGACAAGATAGTCATGGCCATAGGAGTCAACTCCGTTAAGAAAACCTTGTTTGACCTTGATCAGCGCATGGAATGGCTCAATCAAGTATTTAAAGATTATGACAAGATCGATGTCGGAACTTTTGAAGGATTGACCGCACATTATTGTGAGAAGATCGGCGCTAAGTATTTGATACGTGGCCTACGTAATGGTTCGGATTTCGATTATGAGAAGACTATATCACAGCTTAATAACATCATCGGAGACGATCTTGAAACCGTGTTCTTCATTAGCAGGCCAAACCTCTCGCATATCAGTTCTACGATAGTCAGAGAGATCATCAAGGGTAAGGGGGATGCTTCACCGTTCTTGCCACAAGAGATAAAGATCGATAGGTCATGGTTAAGTTGAAGTCCGAATGATTGTGTTGTGCAGGTTAGAAAGAAATCTTTAATAAGTTTGGAAATCAAAATCAGCGTCCTTCTATTGGGCACTCCTAACCCAGAGTATTTGGACTATCAGCGCAGAGAAATCGTCTGGGAATAGTTTTTTAATATTCGAATGAGACGCATGATAAAAGGTAGGGTGATAAGGATATACAAGTTAAAAGACAGTAAATGGTGATTCGCTTTAAACGAATATATTTCACTGAACTCTTTTTATTGCGGGCTCTTATTATCTAACATACAGGCATTGACATAGGCTCTCATCATTGATATATCATTTTTAGATTCCTATGTTGTGATTCACTTTTAAGATCCTTTTTTTGCTTGTCAAAGACGTCTTCAGACTTGTCTAAAAACTCGCATTTCCATGTTTTAGTCTGTAGTATATGAGTTATAACTTCTGAGTAACTTGATGGCAGACTAGCGTTGTTTAAGAGCATAAAGCAACACTTTGATTTAAACATTGAGGTAAATCATCTTCTACTCTTAATTCAATAAATTTATGCTAAACTTACTGTCTGCTTGGGGGATACGTCAGATATCGATTCTATCTTAAACCAATTAGATAAAGTCATAAAATGAAAATTATACTCATACTCGTTCTATCTCTACTTTCCACGAATTTCTTAGTATGCCAAGATAGTATCGATGCCATATTTGTTGGGAATAATAAGGGAGGTACTGTGTCTATCATTAATACTAAAAATCTCACAGTAGAAAAAATATTAGATATTGCGCCTGAAAGGAATGCCAAAATCAAGCAAACGTTTATGAATAAAATCGTAAACAAAAAGATAGGGCGTAAATATGTAGATGACATCGATATCCTGCCAGATGGTACCACAATGGTAGTTTCCAGGCCATACTTTATGGACATTGCTGCCTTTGACCTTAATACAGGCCAACAGATATGGAAAATACTCTTAAAGAAAAGACCAGATCATCAAGTCATGACAAAAGATGGAAAGTATCTTTACGTATCATTACTAGTCTCGAAGAAAGGGGTTAAAATTGATCTGGAAAATCAAAAAATATTAGGATACTATAAAACGGGTAAAAGGCCTCACAGCATAGTGTTAAACGAAGATGAAACGACTCTTTACAATGGATCACTAAAAGGTAATGACATCGTTCTCATAGATACTCGAAGTTTAGAAAGAAAAGACCACCTTCCTTTCCCAACTGGAGTGCGCCCTTTCAAAATATCAGATGATGAAAAGTCTATCTATGCTCAATTATCTTATTGTCATTGCATAGTCGAATATAGCATTGAAAAAAAGAAGATTATAAGAAAAATTGAATTGCCTGTTCCTGAGTTTGTAGAAGATATTCCGTTAAAGAATTATCCTTTTGAAGCGGCTCATCATGGAATAGGCATAGATAAAAGTAAAAATTTCATGAGCATTGCTGGCACGGTTTCAAACTATATTGCTTTGCTCTCTTTTCCTGAGTTAAACCTCATGAAAAAATTCAATGTTGGAATTGAACCCAGTTGGATCACTAATGGATTTAATGATGAACTGTTTTTCGTAAGCTCACGAGGAACTGATAGTGTATTCGTCTTTTCTTATAAAACTCAAGAGTTAGTCAAAGAAATAAAAGTTGGTAAATACCCACAGAGAATGACAAAAGGAACATGGATAAAGTAAATCTCACCGCTATAGAACTCCAATCTCATTGTGCAATTGTGCTATGAGATTGGAACTCTTTATATTATGAGCTTATATATAATATCCCTATGAAGACGCTCGTATATTAAAAAAGCTACAGCATCTTTAAATATTTATATGTCGATTAAGCCTTAGTTTACCTTTAGCTAAGTCCAAAATGTTTAAGTGCAGCAGTTGCGACCTCTTCTCCTCTTTCTTGCACAAAATGTCCAATACCAACGAGCATTGGTTCTGGGCATCCTTTGATTAATTTTTGGAGCTCACGTTGAATGGCCGGAACAAGGATGGCATCCATCTCTCCTATAGCCATAAAACTGTCTCCATTCCAATCTTCGGACAAGAATTTGCGAGCTTTGGTAGCACATTCTACTCCTTGTTCAGAAAGTGAATTAAGCGATCCATTGTCTGTAAACATTACATTTTCTGGAAAGGTCCTATAACCTGCTTTGAATCTGATATCATCAAATGGTGCGCCATAAGCCCTGGCTTCTTCCATTGTTAGAATTAACGATCCTTTTTGATTCGGGTCAAATGCGTACTCAAACGTAATTACATCTTTTAGTTCATCTACCTCTTCTTGCGTATAACTACGCAGAGATCCATACAATAATTGCCCAATAGGCGCATCTGGATTATCTCTACAAAATTGTCGCCACTTGACAAATCCATCAGTCGGTGTTTGTCCTGTGGGTAGGACAGTATTCATAATTAATAAACGAGAATATCGATCCGGCGATTCCATTGGCAATGTAAGACCAATTATACCACCCCAGTCTTGTACAACAAGGCAAACCTTTTTCAAATTTAGTCTATCAACAAAGGACAAAATCGTGTTACGATGAAAATCAAAAGTGTATACTTTATCATCAACAGGTTTGTCAGATCTGCCAAATCCGAAGAAATCAGGAGCTACAAATCGATGACCTGCTTCTAAAAACACTTTGGCCATCTTACGATATAGATAACCCCAAGTCGGCTCTCCGTGCAAGCAAAGAAAGGTTATGCCATCCTCAGGTCCTTCATCTACATAGTGTAATCGAAGTCCTTCATAACCTGGTAAATCATCAATATACCTTGGTGTATAGTTCCATCCCGGCAAGTTTTCAAAATTCTTATCAGGTGAACGTACATAGTCTATAGCCATAATGTTATTATATATTAAATAGTTAATCTTATTTAAGCTTGACAGAAGAGTCAACATCTAATGGTAATAGTGAAGCGCGATCTACTATATCAGCTTTAAAATTCAAAATACTCATTTTATGTAAAAAGCCCTTTCTGACGAGATTGGACTCTACTGGAAGTTCAGATGGAAGAATCAAACCGTTATAATCTATATAATTGTTGAAATAAGCAGCACCTGAAACAAAGCCATACATTTCACGCACGGTATAGTCCACTTTTACAATTCTTTTTGAATTCTTGTCTATCCAAATAATGTATTGATCAATATCTCTTTGAGGTTCTACAGTATTCCACGATGCAAGGACTCCTTCAGTTTCAACGCCATTAATTACTTTTGTACCTAAATATTCTAAGGCTGTTGTTTCTTGAATTCGACTTGGAAATTCAATAAAGTATTGATAAGTAGGGATCCAGAACTTCATGTCCTTATTTGGAATGGACTCAACTTCGCCATTTTTCTTCTTCATATACATTTGACCCGACTGAATGCCCCATATGTTTCCCTTCTCTTCGCCTGTTAGAAATTCAAGTTGACCATTATATGTTTTAGGGATATAGTTAAGAGAAAATTTCATTTTCTGTTCACTAAATGGATGACTTTGGGTGCCTAAAAATCCATAAAACTCCTCGCCATAAACTGCAGTGTAAGATTCTATGCTATCCCACATGTGGATACCATGAGCTATACCCATATCCTCCATCAGCTGCTGAGCCCTCAGTTGATCATTCGGGTAAAGCTCATTTTTGGCTCTTAGATCTACCAGACTAAAAAATTTGATAGCACCAAACCCGAGTAGAATAAGTAGAAGAACCAAACAAATCCTGAACATTGTCTTCTTAGTCATTAGAAAGATTTACTTTTTATACTTAGTAACTTTTGTAAATCAAATATAATATGTAAATTTCTATTATCCAATAAGTATCTATGAAGAAGCCAAGTATTCAAAATGAAACTGTTGTTGAAAATCAATTGATTACAACGCAATTAAGACTTCAACAAATATTGGGTCATCTTGATCCGATGAACCCTCCCGATGTCTGCCCAATCAAAGATGTACTTTCAAATGTCACTGATAAGTGGAGTATCCTAGTTATCATCATATTAGGGGCGCAAGGCAAATTGAGATTTAATGAGTTGAAAAGGACTATATCAGGAATCTCATCAAAGATCTTAGCAGAAAGATTAAAAAGAATGGAAAGGGATGGATACTTAAAAAGAACGGCTTACGCAGAAGTGCCAATACGAGTAGAATATCAGCTAACCAAGTTTGGAATTAGATATTTAGATCAGATTCTTAATCTAACAGAGTGGGTAGAAAAAGAAGCTCCCGAGATCCTGAAACGTAGAATACAATTTGACAAAATAAAGCCTTCAAATCAGGTCATTAAAACATAGACGAGCCTACTGTGCGAGGAAGTTAGATATCAGAAAGCACCAAGTCGTCAAGAACTATTGACTTTTGATGAGGCTATAAGATCTAATATGCAATAATGTTGCAAATATGAATCATTTCTCTTTAATCAGGCCAATATATGGCCGCTAAGATGATAGAACAACCGATCCTATCTCCCTCAAATAGCCCTGTGCATGATCTATGGCGTCAGCATTGTCTTGAGCCCGATCAATGATCGTATAAATCTCGCTTATACCAACAGTCGATAGTTCTGTTTGTGACAACTCATTGGTTCCTACAATTACGATTAATTCCTTCTTATATTTCTGACAGATCGCAGCAACCGACCCGACCACTTTACCTGATAGGGACTGTTGATCCAATTTGCCCTCACCAGTTATGACTAGATCGGCATTTCTGATATGATCCTCAAGATTCAGCCTATCAGAAAGATAGTCAAAGCCGTTAATGACTTGCGCATTGAGCAGTCCATGCAGACCTGCGGCGATACCTCCAGCGGCTCCACCGCCGGACAGGTCTGAAATATCCACACTAGTGGTTGATTCAATTAATGCTGATATATGCCGCAAGCTTTGATCGAGTAGTTGGACTTCTGTCTCGGATGCCCCTTTTTGAGGCGCATAGATATATGCTGCGCCATTTGGACCATAAAGGGGATTATCGACATCACAGAGGACAGATAGTCTTAGATTGAGTTCGTTGGAAGGAGGTTCAATAGTTTTTATTTCAAGCAAGTTGGAACCAGAGGGAATGATTGCACGACCATTATGGTCAAGAAATTCCCAACCTAAGGAATGAGCTATGCTCAAGCCACATTCTGTACTGGCACTGCCTCCAACGCTTAAGACTACCTTTTGATACCCATTTGTAATGGCATCTTTTATCAAAAGTCCAGTGCCTACTGCATTAGCAAGAAGCGGGCTAAGTTCAAGTGTATCCAATCGAGCTATACCTGAAGCTTCGGCGAGTTCGATATAAGCAGTCTCTTCAGATGTGTAATATATGGCGCGTATAGGTCTCCCCAATGCATCGATACTATCGACCTTATGTGGTCTAAGTTTGAGCTGATTCTTGAGAATTTTCATCGTGCCATCCCCACCATCAGCCATTGGAATCATTGTTACAATATAATCAGCATGGACATCAATTATTCCTTTTGTTATAGCATCACAAACTCCATGAGCATCTGATGAACCTTTAAATTTGTCACAAGCTACGAGGACTTTCATGTTGATTTGTAGATTGCATTTTTATTATACAAACACTGGACTATGGTAAAAGCAAACAATAAAACCGTTGAAAACGAAGGTAGCGTTTCTGATTTTTTATCTCAGATTCAAGATGATAAAAGGCGCGAAGATGCCAATGCTATGAATGAGCTCATGATCCAAATCACAGGACAACAACCTAAGATGTGGGGTGGAAGCATTGTGGGCTTTGGCAGGTATCACTATAAGTATAAGAGTGGGAGAGAAGGTGATTTCATGAACATTGGATTTTCTCCCAGAAAACAAAATTTGACCCTCTATATCATGCCAGGTTTTGATCGATATGACGACTTAATGATTAGGTTGGGTAAGTATAAACTTGGTAAGTCATGTCTATATATAAAGCGGATAGAAGATATTAAGCTTGAAGTATTGCAAGAGCTCATATCAAAATCCTACGAATATATGACCCAAAAATATGGCTAAACGGGAGCTATCTAACAATCAATCTACAACTGGACTACCAAAAATCGACATATTATGTCCAATTTTAGATTATCAAATCCACATCAATACCATAAATAGTAGTTTTAAATACTCGCCAATTGTTTAATAATCTTAAATAACTCATCATCCAGAGTTACAGACAATAAAAGAATCCATTACTAAATAGTATTAAGTGGAAGGTAATTATAACATTTGGCTAATCGATGATGATCCCATTCAGAATAAACTGAATGCGAGGACTATTTCTGGGGCAATGCCAATGGCGTGTGAATTCCAATGTTACACAAATCCCCTGAGCGCATTGGGTACACTCAAAGAAAATGCTGAAGGACCCGATTTTACTTTTATTGATCTTGACATGCCTTCGATGAAAGGAATTGAGTACATCAAAGCGGCACATGAAATGGGTCAGCGCACACCCGTTATTATTCTTTCTTCGTCAATAAACGGCGAGACATTAGAATTCGCTAAGAGTTGTAATCTAGTACAAGAATGTATACACAAGCCTCTGGTGCGGTCTGATCTTTCCTTTCTTAAATCACTTGCTCTTAAGGATCAATACTAAATCGTCTTGCTCCACTAAAGTGCGTTCTTTCAAGATTATTTGATCAACAACAGAATCAAATGGTGCAGTAATCGTGCTTTCCATTTTCATGGCCTCTATGGTAAATAAGGGGTCGTTAACAGACACTGTATCACCTACGCCAACGCTTATTTTTGAGAGATTTCCTTGCAAGGGTGAGCCTATCTCATTGTCCTCTTGAACTTTTCGATTTTCCTTTACCGTCGACTTAAGAGACTTGTCTAAGGTGATAATAGACCGAATCGCTCCGTTCATCCTAAATATAGACAATCGGGTACCACTCTCACGTGGGGCATTAGTATTGAGATACTGTATGATAATAGTCTTACCCTTGCTGATCTGGGCTTGGATCTCCGTATTAAATTTAAGTCCATAAAAGAATGCCGATGACGGTAGTTTACTGGTGTCACCATAGTTCTCTTGATGCTCGTAAAAATCTCGATAGACCTTTGGGTATAAACTGTAACTTAGGAAGTCTTCAAATTTCTTGCTTTCTGGAAAACTAACTTTGAACTGCTCGTATTCGGTATCAAAGTCTATTGCCTTCAGATGTGCATTGGGCTTGTCAGTAAATGCTTTTTCATTTTTCAAGACCATTTTTTGAAACTCCTCAGGCCAACCTTCTTGCCTCTGACCGAGCTCTCCTTTCATTAGAGAGATCATAGAGTCTGGGAAGGCCATCGTGTTGCCTTTGGTCTTGATATCTTCGATACTAAACTCATTGGCAGTCATAAACATCGCCATGTCTCCGACCACCTTAGAAGATGGTGTCACTTTTACAATTCCGCCAAGGAGGTCATTGACGGCTTTATAATTACTTTTTACGGTTTCAAATTTGTCTTCTAGTCCGAGGGATCTCGCTTGCGGTCTGAGGTTAGAATATTGACCCCCTGGGATTTCATGCTCATAGACCTCTGCAGTGCCAGATTTCAACTCAGTCTCAAATGAGTAATAGTATTTTCTGACAGTCTCCCAGTAGTTAGAGTATTCATTTAGACTGGAGAGATTGATCGGATTTTCTCTCTCATGATCCTGCAGCATAGCCGCCACAGAATTTAGGTTTGGTTGCGAGGTAATCCCTGACAATGCACTATTGGCGAGATCAATCACATCTACGCCTGCATTTATAGCTTTGAGGTAAGTGGTGCTCTGGATCGATGAGGTGTCATGTGTATGAAGATGAATCGGTATGTCGATATGCGACTTCAACTCGCTGATTAATACCTCTGCAGCCATTGGCTTGAGTAACCCTGCCATATCCTTTATAGCGAGAATATGTGCTCCAGCATCTTCAATAGATCTCGCCATGTCCTTATAATATTGAAGGTCATATTTAGCTTCTTTGTCCAAGACATTGCCGGTATAACAGATACACACCTCAGCTATGGCATCGGTCCGTTCTCTTACAGTTTTTATACTGGTATGCATAGCCTCGAGCCAATTCAAAGAATCGAATATCCTGAAGACATCTATTCCAGATTTCCAAGATTGCTCAATGAATTTTTCGATCAGGTTATCTGGATAAGCTTTGTATCCTACGGCATTACTCCCTCGTAGGAGCATTTGAAGTAAGGTGTTGGGAATAGCTGCTCTCAATTTCTCTAGCCGTTTCCATGGACACTCCTTAAGGAATCTCATCGCAACATCAAAGGTGGCCCCGCCCCAGACCTCCATGGAGAATAGCTCATGACCATGTCTCTTCGCATACGACTCCGCTACATTGAGTAGGTCATATGTCCTCATACGAGTAGCCAATAGAGATTGATGGGCATCTCTAAATGTTGTGTCGGTATAGTGTATGATACTTTCATTCTTGAGCCACTGTGCAAACTTCTCGGGGCCCAAAGCAGTGAGCTTTTGTTTAGTTCCATCCTTATAGTCGAGATGTGCGTGATCTGGCACAACAGCCTTGTCAAATGTGACATTTGGATCAAGCCTCTTAACATCTGGGTTGCCATTCACGATGACTTCGCTCAAGTAGGTGAGCAGCTTCGTTCCTCTATCCCGCCATTGAGGTTTCTGAGCAGAAAGGTGAGTTTTCTCTTTTATAAAGTTGACAGTAGGCTTGCCTGATCTGAAGTCTTCATCTTTAAGTAGATTAAGTAAGAATGGAATATTGGATTTCACCCCTCGGATTCTAAATTCTCTTAGTGCTCTATGCAGCCTGTCAGAGGCAGCGGCCATGTTATTGCCGGAGGCGGTAACCTTAACTAATAGGCTATCAAAAAACGGAGAAATCTTCGCACCTGAATATGCGTTTCCTGCGTCGAGCCGAATGCCAAATCCACTTGCACTCCGATAGGCAACTAATCGTCCATAATCTGGCTTAAACCCTTCAGACGGATCTTCTGTGGTTATTCTACATTGGATAGCCACTCCTCTATAGTGCACATCTTCCTGACTCTTTATTCCGATCTCTTCATCCCATAATTCCATACCTGTTGCGATCAGTATCTGGGCTTTTACGATATCGATTCCTGTAATTACTTCAGTAATGGTATGCTCAACCTGAATTCGCGTGTTAACCTCGATGAAATAGATTCTTTCATCTGCATCGACGAGAAACTCTACTGTTCCGGCATTTTGATAATTAAGTTCGCCGCAGATATCAAGAGCGTATTTATACAATTTCTCTTTGGTCTCCTCTTTAAGACTTGTGGCAGGGGCGACTTCAACTACCTTTTGGTGCCTCCGTTGGACGCTACAATCTCGTTCAAACAAGTGGACCATATTGCCATATAGATCACCGATGATTTGAACCTCTATATGCTTCGGGTTGCTGATATACTTTTCGACGAATACGGCAGGATTGCCAAAGGCCGTTTTTGCTTCTCCAGAAGCTTCATTGAATGCGTTAACAATGTCTTCCTGATTATGCACTATGCGCATCCCACGACCACCACCTCCCGTGGCTGCCTTAACCATTACAGGATATCCTATTTTATTTGCTTCAGCAAGTAGCTCTTCTTCACTGCCTATAGCACCAGGACTCGCTTCTACTATTGGGGCACCAGCCCGCAAAGCAACTCGTTTAGCAAGTATTTTATCACCTAATTGCCTCATTACCGATCCTTTAGGACCAATCCAGATTAATCCGGCAGCTTCACAAGCATCTGCAAACTCGTCGTTTTCTGATAGAAAACCATAACCGGGATGGATGGCATCTACATTATTATCCTTGGCGATCTTGATGATTTTGTATATGTCTAAGTAAGGTTTTAGCGGATCATTGTCATCGCCTATTTGATAGGCTTCATCAGCTTTATATCGGTGTAAGGAATAGCGATCTTCATAGGTATAGATCGCTACTGTTCGCAGGTTCATTTCTGAAGCTGCTCTAAATACCCTAATCGCTATTTCACCTCTGTTGGCGACCAACAGCTTTTTAATATCTCGTCTTACCTTTTTCATGTTATAAGAGCTGTTTTTCTTTAATCTCAAGTGAGATTGAGTCATAATTAACTCAATTGTATCTCACTTGCTTCAATTTTCAAGTCTACCGCACTTGTACTCTCAATGTAAGGTTTAATTAAAATTATATTCTAATTATGCTATTAAAATAGCGGCTATACCAAATAATTATTTGTTTAGTTCCATTAACGTGTTGTTGACAATATATTCCGATGATATTTTGAGCTATTTGATGTTTTTATGCGTTTGATAAACGGTAAAGTTGTAGAGTTATGAATAAGTCCCTGTTAAGTTGTTTTTACCTATCACTGATCGTCATGCTATTGGTTGGATGTGCTGAGGATCCGCCAGAGATTAATGTAGATCCTGTTTTTCAAGAATTCGTGGATCAGTTTGTTGTAGAAGCTGCAAGGTTTGGGCAGGATATTGACTTTTCCGATACGGGTTTGTCAATCCAGTTTAGAGATGTTGTAGATCGTGGGTCTAGTGGTGTTTGTCTTGGCAATCATATGATAGAAATCGAAACGGCATTTTGGGCTGGATTAACAGATTTTGACAGGCAAGGATTAATCTTTCATGAATTGGGCCATTGTGAATTGGATCGACCTCACAGGAATGACAAACTTGTTAATGGAGAATGGGCAAGTCGAATGCGTGGAGACCCAATCCCTGAAGCATGTAATGCTGTCATAAACTACGCCGGAACGAGATTGGAGTATTATATCAGTGAGTTTTTTCTTGACAGAGAAGCGCCTTTCCCGGATTGGCAGAATCGTACTGCTGAGTTTACCGAGCAGTTTGAGAGAACACAAGAATTAGGTCTGGAGAACATTGATGAGTTCGAGGAATTTATTCCAGGAATCAGTAGTGGAGATTTTGAAATCGAGGTAGTCATAGATATCGCTGATGCCGCAGGATTTGTCGGTATCCAGTTTATGGGCGCCTCCGATGATTCCAGAGTGCGCATTGGCTACAATGATGAAGGAACTTTTGCCATAGATAGTGGTAATTTAATTTGGGGTCTAATGTATTTAGAGGAGAACTTTGACCTTATACAGGCGGGTAATAATCTTATTACGATAAGAAGACAAGGAGACTTCTATTTTGTATTTCTTAATGAGACTTTTGTCTATTGGTTTGACTATTTCACACCATCACGAGAAAGTGTCTCTTCATTAAATGCAGCAGCACGAGGAGGACCTGAGTATGAGCGCATTACTGTACAGAGATTGAATTAGTCTATGAGCACTTCCTTGTTCGATCATTATGAGGTAAAAACTGTACCTCGCATGAAGACCATCATGGGAGCTGTTAGTTTTATCGAAAATCCTCTGCCGGTAATCAACAATGCAATCGAGACTTATGGACCAACTTATATAACGCGTATCATAAGTGGTAAAAAGCTCATTATGACCATCGATCCTGAAGTCATCCAGCATGTACTTCAGAAGAACCATAGAAACTACCGGAAGTCGGATATACAGACCGAATCATTGGGTAAATATATCGGCAATGGATTATTGACATCTAATGGGGCATATTGGCTCCAACAGAGGAGATTAATCCAACCTGGTTTTCACAAATCCAAAATGGAGGGCCTCGTTCAGACGATGAAATCCGAACTCGATGCATTTATCGTTGATTTAAAGGGTAGAATAAGAACCAATAATAGAATCGAATTAACTGATGCGATGATGGAGCTCACGCTGCGCATCGTATCTAAATCACTGTTTAGTACTGGTATTTCGCCTGACGAGATTACTGATTTGGGTAAGTCATTCACCGCATTGCAGAGATATATCGTTAAAGAAATTAGACAACCGATATTTAATTGGTACAGAAAGATGTCAGGGGCGTCAGCGAGAGCATTGAAGCTCGCCGATGAAACCAAAGGAATCATGCGTCGTATAATCGAAGAGCGCCAGAAGAACCCTGCCGAAGCTGATGATCTCCTAGATATGCTTATCAAAAGTACTTATCAAGATTCTGGGGAAAAGATGGATGCCACACAGTTGCTGGACGAATCGCTGATCTTATTTACTGCAGGTCACGAAACTACTGCCAATGCCTTGGGATGGTGTTTATACGAGCTCTCACAGAGTGATAGCACTATCACGAGTAAGGTCAGGGAAGAATATAATCGCATTGTCGTTGAGGGTATCACTATGAGCAGCCTTATGAGTGCAAAATATAGTAGTATGGTGTTGTCTGAGACTATGAGATTATATCCACCCGCTTGGGTGTTGGATCGGGTAGCATTAGATGATGATCGTATCAAGAATGTCTCCATTAATAAGGGAGATCTTGTAGCTATGTATGTCTATGGCACTCACCGTGATCCGATCCTCTGGGAGCATCCCGAGACTTTTGATCCTGAGAGATTTGGTTTAGATCGCAATAAAGATCATCACGCTTATGCCTATTATCCTTTTGGTGGAGGCCCTCGCCTTTGCATTGGCAATCACTTTGCAATGCTCGAAATGCAAATGGCTTTAGGCGAACTATTGCGTCATTTTGATATAACGCTTGATGAGTCAGTAGAGGTTGTAGCACAACCGTTGCTAACCTTACGCCCGAAGAATGGCATCAAAATGTTTTTTGAAGAGCGTAAGAATTAGAATGATTTACTGCAGGAAGATTAGCACAATCTCCCTGCTGTAATAATCTTCTTAAAAATCAATGTCAAAATCATCAAAGTCTATATCTCGATCTCTATCTCTGCGACCCCATGACCAACCAAACTTTAGGCGAAGACCTAATACAGGACTGGAAAAATCTTGATCAGTAAATCCTGGTATATCAGAATTATTAAAAAATCGATATCCTCCATCAATTCCAATTCTAAACCATCGAGTTACATTAAGCTCTGCACCAATTGAGGGTTGTACCACGAACACATTGTCAGAACCGACACCCTCAACTTCTAAATCGCTTGAACCAAACTGTACATAAACTATTGGATGAATAGCTTTATCACTATTGATTGTATATCCCAGCAAGAGATCATTACCATTAATATCTACGTCCCTACCATCCTCATCGATACCTGTGCGATATCCCTGCCAACCGATCAAGAAGTCATTGTTGATTTCAAAGGTGAAGAATCCTCCACTACTAATATTGAAATCGTCTTGAAAGTCTGCTATAGAATTAAAGCTGCCTCCAAAAACGCCGGTGAGCCTAATGCCACTATTAAAAACTGTTTCTTCTTGGGCCAGGATCTGAGTGCCGAATAAGACTGTAAATAAAAGTATGTATAGTTGCTTCATAATAACAGGTTTAAGATGTTGAAAATAGAATCTTTTGTCCAAGGACGTATACAAGTTATTGATGGTTACGGTAAGACTAATTTTTCTTAGATTAATCGATTGATTCTATCGACGACTATAAAAAATCGTTACCTCAATGAGAGCTGCTTAATTGTCCATCAAAGTAATCCAATACCTCATGAAGGGTTTGTTTAGTCGGGTGTCCGTCTTCATCTACAAAGTCTAATGTCAACACAGAGTGTCCTTCTCCAGGGAGTTTATGAAAGATGATCCGTTCTTTGTCGTCACGATTAAAGGTATCCGCCAACATTTTGATCTTCTTGGGAGAGCATAATTTATCACCCTCAAAACTTCCACAGTGTATAGGACCGACTAGGTCAATGTTTTTCTTAATCAATTCAATTTCAGAATCACTCATGTGTAGTGACCCTTGACTGAATATCCCTAGCGATGGTTGACTGGCATATCCGGCCAACACATCTTCATTGGCCATAAGTGATATGGCAAAATTGCCGGTAAGGCACATACCGATTACAGCCACGCCTGGTACATTATATTTATGCTTCATGAATGAGCAAAGTCCTGATATGTAGTCTACTATAGGGCTGGACTCATTCTTAGCAAATATTCTGAACTCCTTCCTCATACAGAGCACTTTTATGAAATTGCTTCCCATGGCCACCTTGCCCAATGGCCCAAAAAGATGTGGCAGTATTACCCTATATCCACGCTCAACAAATCTATCTGCCAGTGACAGCGTTTCTTGACTAATACCTGGTAACTCCTGAATAATAACAACCACTTTATTACCTTCTCCTAATGAATAGATGTCGTGAGTGGCCGTATGTCCATTGCGCATCTCATAAGAGAATACTTCCTTTTGATAAGATTCTATCTGTGTGATTTGTCTCATTTATGAATATTTTTTGATTGATCCTTTAGGAGAATCCAGTAGTCTCCGATGATAATTGATCTGACCAAGATGATAAGTCAGATGGCCATGTAAATGTATCAGGGTATAAACCATGCCCGTTGGCTTATCCCAAATCAGTTCGGGGAAGTCTTCGGTTAATTGATCCTCAGTTATGCAATCTAATCCTTCACTTACCACAATTATGGTTTCATCAATTTCACGGTAGATATGTTGACGGGGAATCAGCTTGGCATTAAACTCATTTGGCCGATCTCTTTCATAGTGGATCCCCCCTAATATCTTACCAATGTAAGTTTTTAGATTTCCGATGAGATGTAAGCATAGATTGCCGCCAGTATTACTAATGCCTTCTTGGACAGACCATAATGCTTCATCATCAACGTAGAGAGCTATTTCATCCTTAAGCCTTTTGAGATCTCTGGCAAATAGCGCTTTTAATTCTGAGGTAAGCTGTGTCATATCACAATATACCACCTATGAAAGAAGATTACCTCACCAATTCTGCATTGATCAGCTGATAATTGAATCCGTTTGGATTGACCTCTTTTAGTACAAGTGTTCCTTTGAATTTGAGTAGAAAGTTATTGTACTTAGTTACGGGTATAGTCCCTGGCGCAACTAACAAATCCATTACTGTTTCTGGACCTGCCTGGCCACAGAAAAAACATGAAGCGTAGTTAGTTCGCGAAAGGGCGAATTGTATCCCTAATGCATCAAGAGGAATAACGTAGCCGGACATGTATATTTCGGTGTCTTTATGCTTAAGAACATCTGGACCAAAGTCTGCGGTTAAAAGAGATATTGAGGTAGTAGAGTCGTACGCTTCAGTCCACTCAACATCAGCAAGCTCATCCCAAGAGACATTGTCTTGAGAGAATGAGACCTGAATCCAACCTATGAACAATATGAAACACGTTAATCGCATACGTCAAATTAACATACATTTATATTTATAGGGTTCACTTAAGTCATAACTTTCTAAGTTTGTACCCGACTATTAATAGCTCTCAAGTCCAATATGATATATACTGAGCCAGATCAGATCATTAATGAGATACGTTCAGGATCTCTTAAGCCGGTTTACATTCTACATGGAGAAGAACCGTATTATATTGATCAGATTGTAAGTGAGGTGGAGAGTGGCGTATTAACCGATGCTGAGAAGGCCTTCAACCAGGTTGTTGCTTATGGGCGAGATATTGATATAAAAACCTTGCAAGATGAAGCTCGTCAGTTTCCGATGATGAGTCAACATAGAGTCGTGATCGTAAAAGAAGCACAGGCATTTAAGGATATAAAAGTGTTGGATGCTTATATAGAGCATCCTGTACAGCATACGATTTTAGTCATTGCTCACCCTAATAAAAAACTAGACGGACGTTGGTCATGGGTTTCAAAGGCTAAGAAGAGTCCCCACATTGTATTTTTCCATTCTGAGCCGGTAAAACCACATAGACTAGGTACATGGCTCACCAACTATTTAAGATCAAAATCTCGTAAGATCGATGCACGCGCTAATCAATTACTCTGCGAGTATTTGGGCTCTGATTTGAAAAAACTGGTCAACGAGATTGACAAGATCGAGCTGAATGTGGCTTCGGACAAAGTTATTGATGCTGACGATGTAGAACGTTATGTCGGTATCAGCAAAGAATACAATGTGTTTGAGTTGCTCAAACAACTTAGCTATGTCAATAAGTCAAAAGCTTTTCAAATAACGGAAAACCTTGCTCGCAACATTAAAAAGAATCCGATTCAAATGATTATACCAAGTCTGTTCAATCATTTTCAACGACTGTTGATTTTGACGCAGGCAAAGACTACTAATGAAAGGCAGTTGGCGTCTATGATGAAAGTGCCTCCGTTTGCGGTGAAAGAATTCATAGCAGCAAAATCAAAGTATCGACCTGACAAGATCAGGAATATCCTGAGCGCTATCTCAGAAGCTGACTTGAAAAGCAAAGGAGTAGGGAGTCGTAGAAATAATCCAGATGAGCTATTGCGAGAACTAATACAAGAGATCTTACATTATGCGGCTTAGTTAGGCATAAATCGCTGGTAGATCTTGTAACCCAGTAATGCACCAGGTAAGTAGGTGAACATGTCGACTACCATGAACCACACTGGATGGGGAATTGTCACCAAGCTAATGATTCCCATAATCAACATGAAAGCCCCGATAAACATCGATATTTTAAACTGATGCGATGAGGCAACCTTAGATCCAATAGTCGCTCCGGCCAGCGCTCCAAAAAAGTGTGATAATAGGACTAAAATGAAGGCTAATGGAGGAAGAGTGGCAACATGAGTTTTCATAGCATCCATATCTCTTGGATCAATATCCTGAGGGATTGGAAATAGGCTATTACTTATACTCTGAATGAAAAACATGACCATTCCAGCCGCCGTAATACCTATTATAAGACCGATTACATTCCTTGCCATAATAATAGATTCTATTGTTTAATATCCCATCGCGGTATCATCAGCTCTTCGATCAGCCGCTACTTCTAGTTGTCCATCTTGACGGACTAAGATCGTTTCTATCTTACCGATCAGGCCATTGCCACCAGTTACTTCATCACGAGATTTTAAGACATGTCCCATCTCAGTTAAGCTGTCTATGAGATCTTGATCAAAACAGTCGGGCTCGTAGAATGTCATATCAGGTAACCACTGATGATGGAATCTACATGCCTGTGTAGCATCACTGGCGTCCATGTCAAAGTCAAGGATGTTCACAATCGTCTGAAATACAGAGGTGATAATCGTAGATCCTCCTGGAGTGCCGACTACCATCTTAAGTTGACCTTGTGGGTCAACTACAATTGTTGGCGTCATCGAGCTCAGCATTCTCTTTCCAGGTTGTATATTATTAGCTTCATTACCTACGAGTCCAAAAAAGTTAGGTACGCCTGGTTTAGCACTAAAGTCGTCCATCTCATTATTGAGAAAGAAGCCCGCTCCTCCAACAACTACTTTCGATCCATAGGCTGTATTGATGGTTGTTGTTAATGATACTGCATTACCTTCGGCATCAACAATTGAAAAGTGTGTGGTTTGCTCGCTCTCATCGGGGGCTGGCGTGCCAGCTTCTATCTCATCACTTTTTGAGGCCCGCTCTGAATCAAATGATTTCATTCTGTCAGTATTATATGCATCAGCCATCAGACCGGATATAGGAACATTGTAATAATCACTATCTCCGAGGTGGGTGGCACGATCCGCATAGACTCGTCGTTCTGCTTCCACCATGAGATGTATGGCCTCTTTACTCTGAAATCCATAAGACTCGATATCATAGGGTTCTATGCTACTCAGCAATTGCTGTAATGCTATTCCGCCGCTGGACGGTGGTGGCATTGAGATGATCTCATGGCCTTTATATTGACCAATAGCTGGATTGCGCCACCGTGCCTTGTAATTAACTAAGTCTTCAAGGGTTATGATTCCTTCTCCACGATTCATTTCTGCAACAATACTATCTGCAACCCATCCTCGATAAAACCCATCAAATCCATGATCTCTTATGGCTTCCATTACTTTAGCAAGTTCAGGTTGTTTTATTAATTCGCCTTTGGTCCACGTTGATTCCTTGGTAAATCTTGTAGAAGTGGTATTTGCTTTCAAGAAGTCGTCCTTTCGACTATTGAGGTTTCGAGCTTCTCGGGCAGTTAATTCCACACCGTCTGCAGCTAATTTTACTGAGGGCTCTATGAGCATCGCCCAATCCTTGAGCTTGCTGTATTTGTCAAAAGCAGCCACCATACCTGCGACACTTCCTGGCACACCTGCTGCAAGATGACCAAATGTGCTAAGACCACTGATGACATTCCCTTCTTCATCAAGATACATATCCGCATGGGCTGCAGCTGGTGCCATTTCTCTAAAGTCTAAGGCAGCGCTTGTACCGTCAACGTTTCTAATCACCATAAATCCTCCACCTCCAATATTGCCTGCTATTGGATAGCACACGGCAAGGGCAAACTGTGTGGCTATAGCCGCATCAACCGCATTTCCTCCAGACTTAAGAATATCAAGACCAATCTGAGAAGCTGCTGGATGAGCACTGGCAATACCAGCATTAGCTACAATTGCCTTCTTTTGAATTAGATCTTCAATGGATGCAGTTTGGTTCGTATTTTCTTTACATCCCATGACTGCAATGCAAAGGAAAAGGGAGAGTAGTGTAATCCTCATGATTATGGTTTGGAAGTCGAATTTAAACTTTTGGAGGTATAACATTCCTGAAATGCCCGTTCATCTGAATTTTTTTGCGGACTTCTTCCATTTCTTTGATTTTAGGAATCATCACGCTAAGATGATCTAACATATAGAGCTGTCGCTCTTCTTCACCAGGAATTTGCAAAAACTCATATTCTTGATCTGGATTAAATCCAACTTTCTCAGCGATCTGAAATGTGGTAAATGCGCCAGATAGAATCTTAGGAATTTTAGTGATGTTCATATACTCGTACAAGTTTAGAAGGTCAGATTTAAGCTCTTTGTAGAGATGATCTATTCCCTCGTTATCCCAATATTTTCTTGTGATATATCCTCCCGGATATAGTTTTTCTGGGTGTTTCTTTAGATACCTATTGACCTCTATCGGACCGATACCCGTCGTGATAATATCCATCCTTCCATCAGGATATGTCATTGCGATCTTCACTAACTTAACTTCCGTACCAAACTTTAAGGGTGTATCTTCTTTATATCGGGGTATACCAAAAGTACGCTCCTGTTCGTAGCATTCATGAACAAGCTGTCTATATCTAGATTCGAAGATGTGTAAATTGAGATTTTGCCCTGGGAAAAGCACCAGTTCGAGAGGGAATAGTGGCATTAATACAGCTCCTTCCATTAGTTAGATTACTTTTATTTTATTTTTTCATTGAATACCGATACACCAATTTAAAAGTTTCTAATGCCAATCAATATTCCAGAATCCAATAAACAAAGAATAGTTATTGTAGGTGCTGGTTTTGGAGGACTTACGTTGGCTAGGAAATTATGCAATTCGGACTTTCAGGTGGTCTTGATTGATAAGAACAATTTCCACCAGTTTCAGCCTCTGTACTATCAGGTTGCCATGTCTGGCCTCGAGCCGTCCTCGATTTCATTTCCACTTAGGAAGGCATTTCAAGGAAAGCGAAGTGTTACAATTCGGGTTACGGAGGTCACCGAAATAGACCATGCTTCCAAGCGCGTATTAACGCCGATGGGTCATGTTAATTACGATATTTTAGTCTTAGCCTATGGGACTGTTTCTAACTTTTTCGGTAACGATAATTTCAGGAATAATACTTATCCGTTGAAATCAGTCTCCCAAGCGCTTTATGTCCGTAATGAGATCTTATCTGACTTAGAAGATGCACTGATAACGAGGAACTATGAGGATAGGCAGATTAAGCTTGATATTGTAGTCGTTGGTGGTGGACCGACCGGTGTGGAGATGGCAGGGGCACTCGCAGAGATGAAAAATTACATTCTGCCAAAGGATTACCCTGAACTGGATGCATCTGAAGTGGACATTTATCTGATCCAAGGTGGACAGAAATTGCTCCCTGGTATGAGCGAATATGCAGGCGATAAAGCTAAGATTGAGTTAGAAAAATTAGGCGTACAAGTTGAGCTCGGGTGTAGGGTGCAAGATGTTGATGAATCCTATGTATATCTAAATGATGGTCGAAAAATTCAAACCAAAAAGGTTATTTGGGCGGCTGGTGTAACCTGCCCAATAATTAATGGCATACCCGAAGAATCATATGGTCGAAGCAAAAGATTAAACGTTAACGATCATCTTGAAGTTAAAGGCATGACGGATGTCTATGCAGTCGGAGACATAACCTACATGAGTTCGGATGAATACGAATATGGACACCCTCAGGTAGCTCAAGTGGCGATCCAACAAGCTAAATATCTATATAGGCAGCTAAAAAGAAATACGAGCGATGGCTTTGAATATAAAGACCTCGGCTCTATGGCCACCATCGGTCGAAATAAGGCTGTTGTAGAATTGCCCAAATTCAAATTTTCAGGTTTTTTTGCCTGGATAGTGTGGTTACTCGTACATATACGAGCACTTATTGGAACGAGGAATAGGGTAGTTGTGATGCTTAACTGGTTCTGGAGTTATATTACCTATGATCAATCGTTGAGGTTGATTATCAAGCCGTACCAGCCTAGAAAAAAATTAGGCCATCCAGATTCCTGAATGACCTACTATTAGAAGTAATTCTTTATATGATTAGAAAGCTAAACTCACATCTAATGTGAAGTCATCATAAATCGTTTTGTCGCCTAAATTATCGAAGAATTTTCCGGATCCGTATTTTACATCGTAATCAGTTCTGTCTATTACTATTTGCGCAGTAGCTTTGCCTTTAGTTACAGTAGTATCAAACGTCACGGGCTTAGATATTCCCTTAATGGTTAGATTTCCTGTTACAGTATAACCCGTATCAGATTTCTTGACTTCAGTAATATTTAATTCGGCAGTAGGAAAGTTTGCTACGCCAAAGAAGTCATCGGATTTTAAATGTCTTAATAGTTTCTTATTAGGAGTGGCTGGCAAATCCTTGCACGTAATAGATGTCATATCGATTACGATATTACCCCCAGTAAGCTTTCCATGGTCAAATTCTAGAGAACCTTCTGAGATAGAAATGAGTCCAGTATGTTTGCCTGTCACTTTCTTACCTTCCCAGGTTACTGAGCTGTTTTGCGTGTTGATAGTTTTTACTTCTTTGTGCTCATCTGTAGCCCAAGCAGTTATGCTCAAGATAAATGCAGCAAAGGTCAAAACGATATTTTTCATGTTGTTCAAATTATGGATTATATATATATCGATGTTTGAACATTGATCATGCGGAGAAGGTTTCCGAAGCACAGCTAATTTTTTAATTATTATTGAGACAGAACGATAGGGAGCCGAGCCTGAGGAGTCTCTGTAGCCTGGATAATAGGCTCGAGTCGCTCGTAAATTTGATTAATTAATTTATGCTCGTTTTTGGGCATTAGCTTGGTTTCTATCGATGCTTCACTCATCAATGCTGTCCACAGTTCTTCATATACAGATTTTTCGATTACAGGATATTGTAGGATTTTGTAATCATCTATTTCAGCGAGATTAGCAGCGATGAGAATTGCTTCTTCTAAGGAACCTATCGAGTCGACTAAACCAACCTGCAGAGCATCTTCTCCGCTCCATACTCTACCTTGAGCTATTTCATTTACCTGAGTAATTTCCATGGATCGTCCAGTGGCTACACGGCTTAAGAATTTATGGTAGGTACGCTCCGTATTTCGCTGCAGCTTGAGGTTGTCCGCCTCGCTTTTGGGAGTGAATGAGGAGTAAATGAAATTATGGTTGCCGGTGCTTATCGTATCATAGTTTACACCTAAATGCTCTTTGAAGAATCCACTGAAGTTAGGTATCATGGAGAATACCCCAATGGAGCCAGTCAAGGTAGTCGGTTCTGAAACAATATAATCAGCACCACAAGCAATATAGTAGCCTCCCGAAGCTGCATAATCACCAAAGGAAGCAACCACTACCTTACCTTCTTCCTTTATTTTCTCGATTTTGTTCCATAGTACATCTGAAGCAAATGCACTACCACCAGGGGAATTAACCCTAAGCACGACCGCTTTTACTTTATCATTTTTACTGATTCTATCAAGATCCTCCTCATAACGTTCTACTGAAATAGCACCCTTGTTGTCCCCAAACTGATCAATGCCTCCTTCGGCGTATACCACAGCAATTCGATCTCTGCCACTCGAACTACTGCTCGGACTATTGGCATAATATTCTTCTAGAGTTACTAAGCTCAACTTCTCAGTATCGGTCAATTTTTTTAGTCGATCTTCTAATTGATCTTCGTAGCTAACTTGATCGATGAGTCCGAGTGACAAGCATGTTTCAGGATTGTCAGTTTCAAAGTTGCGCAGGGCACCCAAGACAGTTTCTTGATTCAGTGATCGATTGTCTTCGATTTCTGAACTCATGTGATTTATGAAATCATTGAGAAACTCCCTGGTCTGATAGCGATTCTCAGGAGAAATCTCCTTGCGATAGTAGGGCTCAATTGCACTCTTATATTTACCTGCATAGTATACATCAAAACTTATTTTACTCCTCTCAGCTAAGCCTTGATAATAGGGTATTTCTACACCTATTCCTCGCAGATCTATGAAACCGTTGGGATTCAGGAAAACACTATCAGCAACAGAAGCAATTATGTAACCACTCTGTGTAAAATAGTCTCCATAAGCGTAGCAGAATTTACCTGATTCTTTAAAGGATTTTAATGCTCTGCTAATTTCAATTGCTTTTGTCGGCAATAGTGCAGTGTTTTCCGTCTGAATAAGGAACCCGGCAATGTTTTTATCCGTTGACGCCTCAGAGATGAGACGTTTTAAGTCATTTAGCCCAATTGCCGTCGTCTGATCGAATGAAAATGGGCTATTTGGCACGTTATTGGTCAGTTCTGGTGTAGATGAATTCAGTTTTAGATGCAGTATGGATTGATGAGAAATGCTCGTATCAGGTGCTTGGGGTAGGGTAAACACTAGTAGAATCAAAAAAAAAGCAAAAAATGCTAAAATAGTACCTAGGCAGGATGAGGTGACGAGCTTCAAAAAGTGTCTCATGTATAGAGAATTGTATTTTTAATGTTAATCGCAAGTATAATCATTAAACACATCGGTCGTCTTTCGTTCATGTGATTTACTGATTATTCTTATTACAGTGAGAGGTATAAAGAGAGCATATTATTCCAACTTAGGTGTGAGTAATCACGTCCTAATCTTGATGACATTTCTATGTCTCAGTCTCACCTATGTACCTGTTTACTCCCAGATAGATATCACTCCCAGCAATCAGACCGATAGAAAAGGTGATGTCCTAATAAAAAATACGTTTAGAAATAATTCATTTCGTTCTTTGGATGTCCAGCTCATTGGAAGTAAAGCTTCTGTTGGAGTTTTTGAAAATGGCATCAGAGATATTGGTATTGACAGAGGTTTAGTTTTTTCTACAGGACAGGTTACCTCACTTTCACAGGCTAATGATGGTTCTGATGCTCAGGCTTCTAGTATCACTCCTGATGACTTTTTGGGAGAAGATCCGGATTTACAGAGACTAACTGACTCATCGATCGAAGAAGTGTCAGGATTAAAAATGACTGTCATACCTCGAGAAGATCGAATAGAATTTAGATATGTATTTGGTTCTGAGGAATATCCCGAATTTAACTGTGCTGTCAATAATGATGTTTTAGGAATTTTCATTACTGGACCGAATCCTAACGGACCAGACTATGTTGCACAGAACATCGCATTAGTCCCAGACCCTGCAGACCCGAGTGGAGCCACATTTACTAATTTTCCAGTTTGGACAAATAGTGTCAATAGTGGTATTGCAGGAACAAGGACTACAGAAATATGTGATGGGCCAGGCGAGTCACTCGGTTTTTCTCAATATTACAATGATAATACTGGTGGTCAAAATATAAAACTCAATGGATACTTGGATGTGTTTAGAGCCATTGCAGAAGTTGTTCCATGTGCCGAGTACACAGTTAAAATTGTAATTGCTAATGCCCATGATTTTGCATTTGATAGTGCAGTTTTCCTTGAGGCAACACCTGGTTATACTATTACATCTAACTTAGGTATTGATCATGAACTTGACGAGGCCTGTGCTTCAGGCACTCTCAATATAGAATTTGATAATCCAGTATCACAACAGACGGAAGTACCTATAGGAATATTAGCTTCTAGTACAGCTGATGCATCGGATTATTCTTTGTCTTCTAACTCTTTCATTGTTCCTGCAGGTCAATCCACAGCATCTATTGATATTTCTGTGGCCGATGACGGCAATACAGAAGGTGATGAGTTTTTGCATATCGTAGATGGTAATATCTCGTGTGCCGCAGATACCTTGGTCGTACCCATAGTTGATAATTTCTTCTCAACTGCCTTTGTTGAATTTACGGATGAGAGTATCTGTGTGCCGACAACTCTTACAGACTTAGGACTCCCAGATAAAGTTGATAGAAACTCGAGATATGTAACACCTTTAGATCCTACACAATTCGGAACGATCACTGGTGCTGCCTCACTGAGATATAGCTTTAATGTAGATCAGTCTGGTAGATTTTCTGTTTCTCAATTGATAGAGGATGTTTGTATAGAAGGTCTTATTCATGAGGATTTAAGTGAGCTGTCTATCTTGCTACGTACTCCAGAGGGAGTTTACTATAGACTCGTTGATATAGGTGATCTAAATGGAGCGGCGGCTGTAGCTACTGACATATGCTTATCTGATCTGCCTAATAGAGACGAGCTGTTAGACGAGATATTAGTAGAATTTAATGGTACATGGGAGCTTCTCATAACCGATGAGGAGATCAATAACGAAAGAGGCTCTGTTGATAGAGTTCAACTAAGCATATTCAATCCTGATTTCTTAGATTATACGATTACCACTTCGATGGGTGTACCAGTAGATGGCAGTTTTGTCGTAGGTAGTGATGAAAGTTTTACCATAGATGCCGTCGATATTGATGGATGCACACATCAAGAGGTCGTAAATATTGATTTCAATGATGATCTTGCAGAACCGGACGACTTGAGTTGTACTGAGATTGCGAGAGATCAATTGGAGTTTTCATGGTCTCATCCTGAACCTAATGCCAGATTTGAGATACAGATCGAAGGCATGGAAGAATGGGTATCTATAGGAACGGATCGCTCTTATATTGTACGTGACCTCTTGTCAGATCAAACGGTAATGTTTTCTGTACGTACAATAGCAGCGACGTGTATAAGTGCTCAAGTAAATCTCTTATGCGGAACTTCACAGTGTATAGCACCAGATTTAAATATCGTACGCAGAGCGAATAATACCTCAGCATGTGAGCCCAATGGACTAGTTGAATTAGGCAGTCTAACAACTAAAGGCCCGTACCGATACTTCTTAGATAATGAGGAATTTTCCGATGCAACAATTACAGATCTTGATGAAGGGTCATACACCGCCCGTGTCATAGACGGATTTGGATGTGAGGCGACGATAGATTTCGTAATAGATGGAATACCTGGGTTAGAGGTTGAATTAGAAGTATTTAATGCGTTTTGTGGTTTAGAGGGATTCGCAGATGCAATTCCAACAGGTGGAAATCCACCTTACCAATTTGCATGGAGTAACGGAAGTGATGAAGCAACTGCCTCTCAACTAGTTGCTGGTGAGTATACCGTAGCTGTGACGGATGCTTCGGGTTGTATGTACAGAGATACATTTACTATCGACGCTTCTGATGCATTAACTATTGCGATCGATGATCTTGTGAACGTAGATTGTAATGGTGAGGCAACAGGAGAAATAGCTTTTTCACTCGCAGGAGGGATAACACCTTTTGACATGGAAATAAGAGATGCTCAAGATAGTCTTGTCGTCATGGTCCCAAGTGGAGATCTAAGAGTGAGAGATCTTAGAGCAGGCAGTTATACCTTATATATATCCGATAGATTCAATTGTGCTAACCAGATGGATTTTGAAATCGTCGAGCCTCAACCTCTTATTGTCAATGCAACGAGCTCTAATGCCAACTGTAATTTTGAATTGAATGGTAGAATCGAACTTGCGATTGATGGAGGTTCTGGAAATTATAATGTTGATTGGTCTACTGGTGATACGGGCCCTGTTTTAGGGCAGATAGCCGGTGGAACTTACACATATACTGTCTCAGATGATAGAGGTTGTTTCATATCTGGTGAGACTACCATTGAGAATGAGAGTTTTGTAGAATTCAGCTTGAGTTCACAGGACTTAGGATGTTCTAACATTAACGATGGTTCTATCAATATATCTGAAGTAACAGGCACTATAGAGTCGATTGATTGGAGCCATGGAGCTACAGAATTGATATTGACAGATCTAGCGCCTGATGAATACTGTGCCACTATCGTGTTCGTTGGGGGGTGTACATTGGACACATGTGTGACCATACTTGCACCAATACCAGTTTCAACAGATATGAACGTGGTAGACAATGTCTGTTTTGGAGAAAGTGACGGTAGTGTTACGCTTGATATAAGTGATGGGGTTGGCCCTTATATGATAGAACTGAATGGAGCATCCTTTACTACCGATAATTCAATTACAATCGATAGTCTAGCTGCAGATACATACGATGTCTTAATAGTAGACTCCCGTGGTTGTGGCGACAATATACAAGTGGTAGTTGCAGCTGCTAATGATTTACAGATAGCAGAGCAAGTAATAAATAATGATTGTAAAGGAGATGTCGCTGGCTCGATAAGTTTAAGTCTTACTGGAGTTGGGGCAGTCACAGATGTGGTTTGGACCTCCGCAGATCAGATTGTACGCAGAGGAGAATCTATCACTAATCTTCCGACTGGAGATTATCAAGCAGAGATTATGACTGCAGCAGGATGTTCGTTTACTCATACTGTAACGATAACCGAACCAGACGATGCCTTATCAGGAACCGCAACAGTTACAGATGCGGTATGCCATGGAGAAGAGAGTGGAATTATTAATATAAATCGTGCCGGCGGCACAGGTCCTGCTATGTATATACTTGATAGAGCAAGTCCTACTTCTGAACCGAGATTTGAAAGCTTAAGAGCAGGCAGTTATGACGTGGAGATTATTGATGAATCAGAATGTCGGTTTTTAATACCAGACATTATTGTTGGCGAACCTGATACATTCACGCTTATGCTCGCTACGGATACATCAACATTCGAATTACAAGATGTAGATGTTGCGGTTGAAATTACTGGTGCTCAAGGTGACTATGATCTTTTCTGGGAGTCTGATCCTGCTGACCTAATTCCTTGTGCGGCGTGTGATAGCTTCACATTCCAAATGATAGATAGATCTATAGTAGTAGCTGTGGAGGCTGTTGATGATAAGGGATGTGTAGCTTATGACGAGCAGAGAATATTTGTTCAACGTGCTAATCATGTAGAAATACCGACGGCATTTACGCCTAATGGTGACGGCGTCAATGATTTTCTCGATGTATTTGGCACTCCTAATACATTGATTACTGAATTCACTGTTTATGATAGAAATGGTGTTATGCTCTACATCGGTAGGAATATGGACACTAACTCAGAGCTAAATGGCTGGGACGGTACTTACAGAGGCGAGTTAATGCCAGCTGGACCATATATATGGACTGTAGCGGCAGTGTTTCCTGATGGGAGAGAGGATAAGTACTCTGGATCAACTCATTTATTGCGATGAGGATAGTTCTATATAGCATATTGATAGGTCTGATTAGTTATGGCAACTTGTCAGCTCAAGATGTATTATTGCAGAATATTAATCAGCATATCACGAGTATTAACCCTGCATTGCTTCACTTAAGTGATTATCAATATAAGATTGGGATAAATCATCGTGAAGCTGTTAATCTCACTCGTTCAAATGGTCTGTCAACTCCAAGTGCCATAACACCAAATAGAATATCAAGTGTATATGGTCAAACAACAATGCCGCTATCAACTGTAGATTTTCTAAGTTTGGAAGTGCGTGTTCTGGATGACAATCCAGCTGGAGCAATAATAGCACGTACGGACATCTCGTCCTCATTTAGTTACTCACGATTACTGTCGGATAATGGTTCAAGCCGTCAAAGATTATCTTTTGGAACTTCAATTGGATTAGACCTTATAAGATTAACTGATACTGAATTTTGGTTTGGTAGTCAATATGACCGTCAAGAACAACGTGTAGATCTCGGTATACCTTCTGGAGAAATAACACTCATTGATCTAACCAATAGAGCTAATGTAGATCTATCACTGGGATTGAATTGGATTTATGAGAATGATCAAACGGGTAGCTACTATTTAGGTGCTGCCTTGCATCATCTCAATGCCTATAATCAGGCAATATTTCGTGGGTCTACAGTCCCAATCGAGAGAAGACTAACGCTGACGGCTGGTTTGAGAAGATTTATTAGTTCTAAAGTAACATGGGCTAACACTGCCATCTACCAAAATCAAGGTGTGTTTCAAGCCTTGGCATTGCGCTCGACGATCCATTATGTTATTGATTCTTTCGGGGATGACACTGTTGCTCTTGGGATAATGCCAGTCATCCAAGATGGTTTGGAAGGAACATCTCTTACGGGAGTTAATATATTGGCAAGCTTTGTATCCAATGACATATCTCTCGACATATCCTATGAACTCAGCGCTGGTCGTATTACAGAGTTTACAGATGGCAGAGGTGCCATCGAATTTGGTCTGAGTTATATGATTAACAAGATCGGTAATACAAGTACTGCCAAAAACTGGCTATACTAATAGGCTCACCCGATGGACACCTGGATTATATTTTGACCCAATAATCCGCTTGATTGATTCATAGTGTTGCGGATCTCTGACGAAATCGATCGTATTCACATCAATTATTAGCACTGGAAATGTCAGTATGTTTCTAAAGTATTCAAAATAAGTATCCTGTATTTTTTGCAGGTATGCGTCTTCGATGAGTATCTCATATTCTCGCCCTCTGGAATTGATAAACTTCCGGAGTGTAGCCACATCTCGATGGAAGTAAACTAATATGTCTGGTTTTGGAAATGAAGCGCTCAGTACGTTCCATAGCTTTATAAAGAGTCTATACTCCTCCTCAATAAGATTGTTCTTGGCGAATAGCAAGGACTTGACAAAAGAGTAATCGGCTATAGTGAATTCACTAAACATGCTCTTATGGAGTAATTGCCGTTGAAGCTGCTTATATCGTTCGGTCATGAAGAACAGCTCAACTGAAAAAGCGTAGCGATCCTTATCCTCATAGAATAGAGGTAAGAACGGATTGTTTTGAAAGTCCTCTAATATGAGCTCACAGTTATATTCTTCCTTAATCATTGTCGTAAAGGAGGTCTTACCAGACCCTATATTGCCCTCGATACACAGATAGTTATAAGGAAAAGTAATACTCATATTATTTTAATCACTTCCGAGTCATCCTGGCATTCTGCCAATAGCTCTTTTATAGTTTTATTGAGTTGTGGATGATAGACATCTGGTGCTATTTCATTCAAAGGTATTAATGTAAACGCTCTTTTATGCATTCTTGGGTGAGGGACATATAAATTATTTTCTGATATGATATTGTCTCCATATAATAGGATATCAATATCAATGGTACGGGGACCGTATTTGCTTGTTTTTTGTTTGCCAAGTAACGATTCTAAGCCTTCAATTCGAGACATCAATTCACGGGGTTCTATATCGGAGGACAACTGCAGAACTTGATTTAGGAAGTAGTCTTGATTAGTTTCTCCCCATGGAGCAGTTTTATATAGTGATGATTGCTTATCGATACATAGAATACTACCCAGTAAGAATTTAGCTTTCTCGATATATGCTTTACTATTTCCTATGTTAGAACCGAGTAGTATATAATAATGCATCAATTTTGTATAGTAATTTACAATAGTAATAGTTCAGAAATAGGGGTATAAGTCTTATAATATTGTCATATAAGTGGAAATGACGTCGTCATGAAAATGGCGATAAACCCCTGAAACTGATTGGATTATAATGATAAGCCCACGCAGTTTTTGTTTGCTCTTTTATAAAATACTATGAATAAGAGGTTAAAGGGATTTAACCTCTTTTTTTTATGCCTTTTTTATAGCTGTCAAGTACTTAGTTAATTCTTTCTTCACATATGGGAATAAGAAAAATAGTCCTATCATGTTAGGGAATACTAAGCCTAATATCATAGCATCTGAAAATCCCCAAACTGACTTCATATTTGCCGCAGCACCAATCACAACAAATAGTAAGAAAGTTATCTTATAGATAAGGTCTGACATCTTGCCTTTTCCAAATAAATACATCCATGATTGTAAACCGTAATAAGACCATGAAATCATCGTCGAAACGGCAAATAGCACGACACATACTGTCAAGAATATATTAGAGTATGGGATGAACGCAGCGAAAGCTGCGGTTGTGAGCCCGGCACCTTTAACTTCAATACCATCAATAAGTACACCTCCGTTTCCGGCATCACCATATTCAAACACTCCGCCAGAATTATAGATTATAATTACTAATGCCGTCATTGTACAGATGACTACGGTATCAATAAATGGCTCAAGCAAGGCCACTAATCCTTCAGATGCTGGATACTTAGTCTTGACAGCAGAGTGGGCAATTGATGCCGATCCGGCACCTGCCTCATTAGAGAAGGCGGCTCTTCGGAATCCAAGAATCAGAACACCAAATAATCCGCCAAGTCCTGCTTGAGGAGAGAAGGCATTTTTAAATATTAATCCGAATGCATCATCAACATAGCTAAAATTGGAGATGATTATAAATAGGCAGGCTATCATATAAATACCTGCCATAAATGGAACAACTTTCTCTGTAACAGAAGCAATTCTTTTAATGCCTCCGATAATTATAATGCCTATAAAGAATGCTAAAACTAACCCAATATATGTTCCCGCACTTGATGACGTCATTCCAAATAGAGAGGCCAATTCCTGAGCTGCTTGATTCGATTGAGCTGCATTTCCTCCTGCAAATGATGCTAGTATACATAATACTGCAAAAACACCTGCAAGAATTTTTCCTAAGGTAACATAGCCACGATCTTTTAATCCTTTTGACAGATAGTACATGGGTCCGCCATATACAGTTCCATCCGGTCCAACATCTCTATATTGTACACCGAGCGTACACTCAACGAACTTCGATGACATGCCTAACAAGCCACAGATGATCATCCAGAATGTTGCACCTGGACCACCGATAGCAATTGCCAATGCTACACCTGCTATATTTCCATTTCCTACTGTGCCCGAGACCGCCGTTGCTAACGCTTGAAAATGGCTTACTTCCCCTTCTTCACTTTCATCTTTTATAGTTTCGAATATGTCGCCTCCAGGAGTTGAATCGCCATGCATCTTACCCACAGACGAATGATCAATCTCATCATACTTACCACGTACTACACTTATCGCTGTCGTGAAGTGTCTTATGTTCACGAAGCCAAAAGCAAATGTGAAGAATAACGCACCTACAACTAGGAGGATAAGTACTAAAGGAATCCCCCCAATCTCTACAAATACAATCTTCTGACATAGGTTTGAAAAAGGAGCAAAGGCCTCATCAATGCGTTCATCAATACCTTGAGCCATTCCGATTAAAGGAAATAACAACGAAGCAAATAATAGGATTAATCTGTTAGGTGTTTGCGTGTTCAGCATATGTATTCTGTGTATTTATGTCGGCGTAAGATATTTAACCAGATAGTCTTAGCCAAATGAAGTTTCTATGATAGGAATCGAATGTCGGGATTAAGGACACTATTCTATAGCCATTAATACTCTTTTAACAATACCATTCATGGCAGGTCTTTCTGTCCAACGTGTAACAATGACCAACTCATTAACGGGGTCTACATAGACCATGTTAACTCCTGCACCAAGATGGAAGAATGCCTCTTCTGGAGCATCTGGAAGTCTCTGTTGATCTGTATTGAGAAACCAGTTCATGAAGCCATAGTCAGTCTTAACCGGAGTAGGCGTGAGGGCCATCGAGACCCACTCATCAGACAGTATTTGTTCATCACCCCAGACTCCTCTATTCAGGGTCAAGTAACCGAATCTTGCTTGGTCATAAGCATTGATAAACATTCCTCCTCCCCAGTGACCGCCGCCACTTGGTACTTGTGCCTTTATACCATTCAGAATGATCCAGCTATTGTGATATCCCATCCATCGCCAAGTATTACTGGCTCCGATAGGCTGCATAACATATTCGGACAGCACCTCCTGAATAGGCCTATTCCATAGGTTCATTGCCGCCAGAGCCAACACATTCACCCTAGTGTCATTGTACTCATAGGCAGATCCTGGTTCTTTCTTCTCGCGATTTAGCCATTTCGTTGGGTCCGCATCAGGTCTGTCAGCCCAATCAGGCTTGCCCCAGAGGGTTCCTTCCCAATCGCTTGTCTGTCGCAACAGGTGATCCCAGGTGATCTTCTTGTTATGCTCACTTTCAAACAAGTCCAAGATCATAGGCTGACCAAAGAAAGCGGCCTTATTATCTCCAATCGGGGTGTCATCCAGATAGATGGGCGCCATATAATCAGCTACTGGATCATGGATGTCCGTAATCATACCACGGTCATAAGCGACTCCAACAGTGGAGGATAAAAAACTTTTAGATACACTGAAGGTCATATCGACTCGACCTGGTTCGCCCCATTCAGCAATGATATAGCCGTCCTTAATGATGATTCCGGTCTGCGGACCACGTGTTTTATGAGGACCTATGCCATCGCCAAAAGGCTCCCTCCCAAACGATTGATAGTGTGCTATCTGTAGATTTCGAGGACTCTGAGACTCTTGCGATTGAGCGTAGACAATCGCACTATCGATCTGTATAGGATTTAAGCCAACTTCTGTAGGTGATTTCCTAATCCAGTTCTTGTTGCCTGATGCAGGAAAGTACTCTTGAGCTATCGAGCTGCTACATAATAGAGATATAACGAATAAAATGAGTATACGCATAATAGGATTGTATACCCGTAAAAATAGCTAACCTTACTGAACTGTTCTGAGATATACGAAGTATAGCTGATCTCCTTCATCTCCATAAGGAGCATTTCGTTGAATGTGATTGTTTGGGATTCCAAACGTTTCTAAAAGATCTTTTATCGCTTTTGACCGATTTAAAGCCAGACGCTTTTGTCTCTGAGAGTCATCGTGATATGCATTAATGATCACTTCTGAAATCTCATTAGATCGATAAGCATCTGCCAAAGATTTAATCTGACTTACGGCATCTCTGCTCAGAATTGCTCGCCCTCGGGTGAATGCTATGTATTGCTTTTCATCTGCAGTATACTCTTGTACACGTTCAAAATTTGTCTGCAGAGGGTCATCTTGATCAGCATACAAGTCTAAGCTTCCTCGTTCTGTTAATCCTTGTTGCTCAAGCCGCGCTATGAATGCTTGATCGCTGTCTCCTGACTTGAAATAATCAGGAAGGCTCTGATAGAATGCGATGACGGATCCATTAGGGGAGAGGTCGGCAATATGAGCAATTCCATTAATCAATATAATGGCTCGCTGTGCCTGTTGACCACTGCTGGCAATCACAGTAAATAGTACAAATACTAGTGTAAGAACGAACCTCATGAGACCCTTTAACGGTACCCACTGCAATTTTCGTTCCTTAATGCAATCTATTTAGTGTGATTAGCTAAGTTGACGACTGCCGCCTATGCTATTTACTTGTGCCTATTTCAGCTACACGTTCTCTCAGTGCCTGATATGTGGCATATCCTTGAGCAATTAAATATAGCTGCTCATCCTTTCGGTATACGATAGATGGGAATGCCCGAACACCCCATTGTCGACTCTGAGCAAAGTCCTCTGCCGTTGCTTCTTTCATGTCATCTGAAGAGAATAATGCTGCAAACTCATTGAAGTCTATCGACAATTGCTCACATATGGGCTTGTAGAAGGACACATTTTTAGGGTCCTCCGATTGCACATAAAAATAATGTTGTACTAATTCGTAAAATGTTAATGCTTTAGATGGTGCTATGGTACGTGCCGTAACAGTGGCTCTGCATGCGGGTTCTGTATCATAATCGAAGTCGGATAACTCAAACAATTCAAATCCAAATGGTTGCCCACTGCGCTTATTGACCTCTTCCCAGTGATGTCTTAAGTACCCCTTGAACTCATCATTCCATTCTTCCCCTCCGCCAGGACGGAGCCCCCCCATTAAGACTTTAAAAGGAATGTTTTCGGATGTAGCATACCGTTCTAAAGCATTGAGCTCCGGTGAAATGCCCCAACACCAACTGCACATAGGATCTCCGATGTAGATAAGCTCTTCTCCTTGCTTCCATGATATGGTCTCAGATGGTGCATCAAAATCTGGTATCGTACACAAACCCGTTATAGGATCACATTTGACTTCAATCAACGTTTCTGTATAGTGGTTTTCTTGACTCATGAGTGGGAGTGTTATTAGCAGAGTTATTACTATTAATGAAATTGGTCTAAATGATTTCATCATAGATCCTTTTAGAGGAAATGCTTTTGATTAAGATTAGTTCTTCACTCCACAACCAAATGTCAATATGTTGCCATCAGGGTCTATAACATCAAAATCTACCATGCCGTAATCAGTTTCTTGTGGTGTTGATATGTTTTCAATGCCTTTTGCTTTAAAGTCAGCATAGAGTTGCTCAACCTTCGATGTGAAGACGTAGATAGCTCGAGACATATTTGACGTAGTATATAGCTTCTTGTTTTCGGATAAGTGGATTTTTATATTAGCCTGTTGAATAATCGCATAGTCAGTAGGATCACCCCATTCAAAAGTCACTTCGAAGCCCATGCGTACTGTATAAAACAACATGGATCTTTGAATATTTGCTACCGACAGGACACTTACATAATGAGATAAGACAGGCGGGTCTTTTGGATTTGGCATTTATTAGTATTGTTTGGTCGAGTAAAGGTACTTCAGTATATTTTTTCCTATAAAATTATTTGTCACCAATAGTTTTAGAAGTGACTATTTCTTAGAGTTTGGTCTTATTAGAACGAACTACTTAAACATTTTTTATCACTTCTATTCCGTAGTGAAATATGAGAGATTTACTGGATTTCAAAACTAAAAGAGATAGAGACGATTTTCTGATTGCAACTGTTGTAATAGCACTCTTCTTTGGATTGTTTTATGGAATGCTAAGCGGTTCATTCGGATTGCCTGAAGAACTACAAGCCGCTGTTCCTGCAATTCTCCCTTCAGACGCAGATGGAGATAGTATTCCAGATGAATCCGACAGGTGCCCTAATCTTGCTGGAATCTTATTATACGAAGGTTGTCCTGCGGATGCGGATAACGATGGCGTCTATGATGATGATGACAAATGTCCTGCGATCGCTGGTGCCGCTGCTAATATGGGTTGCCCGCTCGATGGAGATAAGGATGGTGTGCCTGATAGCGACGACAAATGCCCTAATCTTGCTGGCATATCCACTAATAATGGTTGCCCTACAGATGCCGATAATGATGGTGTTTATGACGAAAATGACAGATGTCCGGACTTAGCTGGAATAGCAGCTAATGAGGGCTGCCCAGAGATAAAATTAAATAAGGAGGAAGCAACATTACTGAACACAGCCATGCGGAATGTGGAATTTCAAACGGGAAGCGCAATATTAAAACCTGCTTCAACAGCTACTCTGGATAAAATCGCCACTTTGATGAGTAAGTATCTGAAGTATAAATTGGATATAGATGGCTTTACTGACAATGTAGGCGATACTAACAATAATGTTCGACTCTCAAGCGAAAGGGCACAATCATGTCGTGATTACTTAGTAAACTCTGGCATTTCAAGCTCAAGACTGTCTTACAAAGGTTATGGTCAACGAGGACCCGTTGCTACTAATGACACAGCAGAAGGTAGAAGACAAAATAGACGAGTAGAATTTAACTTACACTACTGATCAATCTTGGTGTAAGTAGTGGATTGCAATTCTATTTCAATACCGTTCTTCTTTTCCAATCTCCTTTCTGATTCCTAATATCTGAAGTGGATTAAATAGATTATTGCCATAATCATAAATCGCTAATAATCAATTATGCTAAATTTGTGAAAGACTTAGAGAATGGGGTTTTCGAGTTCTAACTTACAAACCACTTACAAATTTTAAAAGTTTTATAATTAAAACATTCATAATCAACGATTTACAACTTGGCGATGTAGTTCAACTGGATAGAATATCGGATTTCGGCTCCGAGGGTTGAGGGTTCGAATCCTTCCATCGTCACCAGGATTAAAGAGGAGAGTTATGAGTAACTCTCCTCTCTTAGTCAGAGCGCGTTATTCTAATACCCCTTCAGCGACCAGTATCTCTTTTGCCTGTTCTGCCAGATTCTCATGAACGTAGAGTTTGATATCTCCGAATAGCCCAGCATGTGCGCTATCTGATTGATCCAAAGTGAAGGATTTGATGCCCTTCTCACTCAGTACAAATTGTGCTGTCTTGATCTTAATTTGTGATATCGTGAACATGACCATTTCCTTATCCATATCATTCATTTTTTGTTAAGTCGACGATTTTGATGAGTTATACCTATCTATAAAATCGCTAATTTTTTTGATCTAAAAACACTTATATCCTTAAAATGATTATGATTGTAAACAACTTTATTGTCTATAAACTTATAATAGTCATCAAGCAAAAGACTAAACTCAGTAAGTTGAATTGACAAGAAGCGTTCAAACTATAACGTTCTGTTGCTGCCTCCGAACGCAATGCAGATACATAATTAGAAATAAAGCATGATTGAAAATCTATTTACACTAGAAGGAAAAACTGCTCTCGTAACTGGGGGAGGCAAAGGCATTGGAGCCATGATGACACAAGGACTGATTGAGTCAGGTGCGGACGTCATTATTGCGTCACGATCTCTGGAAACTTGTGAGGCATTTGCTGAGGAAATGAATAAACTCGGCAAAGGGAAATGCACAGCTATGAGTGTAGACCTATCAAGTGTAGAGAATATAGAGGCCTTTGCGGAAGGTTTGGCTGATCGAGTAGACCACCTTGATATATTAATCAATAACTCTGGAGCCTCATGGGGAGCACCACTTGAGGACTATCCAGAAAAAGGGTGGGATAAAGTAATGGATCTCAATGTCAAGTCAGTCTTCTTTCTAACTAAAGCCTTACTTCCGAAGCTCAGGAAACAAGCAACACATGAGGAGCCTACACGTATTATTATGATCAGTTCTGTTGCGGCCGTTTCGTCAGATTCTTTAATGGCATACTCATATGGTCCGAGTAAGGCTGCTGTGAAACAACTTGGTAAAGAGTTAGCTAAGGAATTAGTTGGCGATCACATCTTAGTAAATTCTATTGGTCCTGCCGTATTTGAATCCAACATGACAAAGGCCTTTGATATGGATCAAATGGCTAAAATGCATCCAGTTGGACGAATTGGGCGAGATACAGACATTGCCGGTTTAGCCATATTTCTATGCTCCAAAGCAAGCAGTTTTATAACGGGAACTTATATTCCATTAGATGGGGGTATGCTGTTAAGTGCTTAGTGATGAATGCAGCAGTTTTCTATTTTTTACTGATTAGAAGTCCATCAAATATTAGATCCGTTATCAATGTAGTATGCTGATCAATCTGATCTTGATCAAAAGTGTCAATATCATAAAGCCTCTTCATCTGATAGCTGCGTGAAAAGAGCGTTACGATTGATCCGATAATAAAGCTGAATAGATTAGCTGGTGGTATGTCCTTAACCGTCCCTTTTCTTTTTTCTTCTCTTATAGCCGCTTCTAAATATGAGAAGATAGGTTTCAGTACTTCATCTATTAAGAAATCAGATCGAGTAGACTGAGAGAACATCTCCTGCACGACTACCTGCTGAAATTCGGGATGAACAGAAGAGTAGAGGACGATCTTCTTAATATATATTTTGACCCTTTCCAAACCACTGGTGCCTTCGAGAACAGTGAAAATATCTCTTAGGCTATTAGAAATGGTTTTACCTGCCTGGAGTGTTGCCTTCTGCCATATTTGTTCCTTAGTACCGAAGTGATAGTATAGTAGCGAATCAGCAACTCCTGTCTGCTGTGCTAGCAGTTTTATGGATACACCACCAAATCCAAATTGCGCAAACTGCTTCAAGCACTCTTCGAGCACTTCCACTGTATCTATACCTGCTTTTTCGGTCGGTCTTCCAACTTTTCTTTTCTGTTGTGCCATTTATCTATATGGTTACGTAAGCAATTTAGAATTTTCTCGCTTATGCAACCATTATATACATAATTGAATATATATTGTAAACAATTGGTTGCATGACCAATTAAGTATTGCATCGTATTCTATTACACACAATTAAACTAGATGGCAGTTTTAGAAAGAGTCAGAAAATCGTCAGCAGGGAAGCGCTACAATCGCAAAGAACTAATTCGCGACTTGAAGCTCGCATTTGAAAGTAGATTGATCAGTAAGAAAATTCGCAGCGAGGTATTAATGGGAAAGGCTAAGTTCGGCATTGAAAGTGCTGGTAAAGAACTTTGGCAGTTAGTGCTTGCCAAGTACTTCCAAGAAGGCGATTATTATTCTGGATACTACCGTGATCAGACCTTTATGATGGCCAAAGAGCTAGCCTCGCCATCATCAATCTTATTCAATTTATATGCTGATGCTGATCAAGACCCTTATACATCTGGTCGGCTGATGAATGGTCACTTTGCGTCTTCATTTGTAGATCAATCAGGCACCAAACTCAATCTCACCGAAAAATATAACATACCAGCAGCATTGTCGCCATTGGCAGGTCACCTGCCGAAAGCTTTGGGCATGGCCCTTAGCTCTAAGCTTTACAGAAAAAAAGGGATTACAAATGATTATTCTGCTGCTGGAAGAGAAGTCGTTGTTACTGTAATTGGTGATGGCACAGCGGCAGAGGGCATCTTCTATGAGACTTTCAACGCCGCCTGCGTCGAGCAAGTACCAATGGTATTTGTTGTCCAAGACGATGGATATGGAATTTCAGTGCCAACAGAAGAGGGGACTGCTAAGGGCTCTATTTCGGAGGTGTTAGCAGGATTCCAAAGAACGAATAAGGAGGAAAGAGCCTGTGAAATCTTCAAGGTCAGAGGATGGAACTATGAAGAATTAAATGACACCTTTAGAAATGCTATGAATTTGTGTCGGAATGAAAGTATTCCAGTCTTGATTCATGTACATGAGTTGACACAACTCAACGGGCACTCGACTTCTGGTAGTCACGAGAGATACAAGTCTATGGAGCGCCTCGAGTGGGAGAAAGAAATGGATTGTTTACTCCAGTATGAGCATTTCCTAATCGGCAGCAATGTGATCACTCAGGCTGAGATCGATGATTTGAAGATCACTTGGGCTAAGGAATTTAAATACATTGCTAAAAGTACTTGGCAAGAACACCAGCGTCCATTTAATGATGCAAAGTCAGAGCTCATTAGCCTAGTAGATCAACTAGATCAAAGTGTAGGTTCAGTAGAGATGGCGAAAACCCGACTTAGTAATATGCAACATGGCGTATTGGCCAAATTGATGGATGTGGCTGCAGCGATCATTATGCAATATCCACATAACCAAGAATTAGAACAGCTCTTAGCACTTAAGACTTGGTATAAACACCAGAAGGACTATTTAGACCAGGTCTTCGGCACTAATCTGCAAGCCTCATCTGATCAATCACCAACCTCTGTCGAGGTTGTTCCTGCATCGTATTCAACTGATGCATCATTAGTCAATGGGTATCAAATTCTAAATGCGTTTTTCGATCAACTTTTAGAGAACAATGATTCTGTAGTCGCATTTGGTGAGGACGTCGGAAAAATCGGTGGCGTGAATCAGTGTTTCGCTGGACTTCAGGCTAAGTACGGTGATGATCGTGTTTGGGATACAGGGATTAGAGAATGGACAATAGTCGGCGAAGGAATCGGATTATCGATGCGTGGATTTAGACCAATTACCGAGATACAATATTTGGATTATTTGGTGTACGCATTACCCGCACTCACCGATGAATTGGCTACGTTGCGCTGGAGAACTGACAATAGACAAACAGCACCAGTAATCATTAGAACACGTGGACATCGACTAGAAGGTATCTGGCATAGTGGTTCGCAGATGGGTATGTTACTGGGAAGCTTACGAGGTATACATCTATTGACGCCACGGAATATGACTCAGGCCGCTGGTATGTACAATACCTTAATGCAAGGTGATGATCCCGCTGTAGTCATTGAGTGCCTTAATGGATATCGTAAGAAGGAATTAATGCCAGATAATTTGGAGACTTTCGCAGTGCCCTTAGGTTCTCCGGAAATTTTACATGAGGGAAATGATGTGACGATCGTGACTTATGGCTCGTGTGTAGCTGAAGCAGCTAAGGCTGCAGAATATTTAGAAGGACATGATGTAGATGTGGAACTGATTGATGTCCAGACTTTATTGCCATTTGACATAGAGTCAACAATAGTTCATTCTATCAAAAAGACAAACAAAGTCATCTTCATGGATGAAGATGTACCGGGTGGAGGCACGGCCTATATGATGCAGAAAGTGCTCGAGGAACAAGGAGGCTATAACCACCTCGATGCACAGCCCATCACGATCACCAGTACAGAACATAGAACAGCCTATGGTGATAATGGTAACTATCAGAGTAAACCACAATCGATAGATGTTGTTGAAGCAGTATTAAAGTTGATGGTCGAGTATCAACCTGACAAGTACTCAGCCATGTTTTAAAAAAAACCTACAGCACAAACTCTAACTGCTATGATAAAAGATGTCTTACTACCAGAAATGGGTGAAAGTATCACTGATGCTACTGTAATAGATTGGCATGTTAAGGTGGGGGATCAAGTGTCAGAAGATGATACCTTACTCGAAGTTGCTACTGACAAGGTCGACTCAGAGATACCTTCGCCAGTATCAGGAACGATAAAAGAAATATTGGCCGAGAAGAACGATGTCATCAATGTAGGATCAGTAATAGTAAAGATAGCTATTGAGGATACTGAGCATGAAGAAATTGGACAGGCGGCACCAAAGTCATCAGTGCCGCAAAAAGAGGAACAACCACCAAAGGCGGCAACTACGACTGCTGCCATGACGACGATTACTCCAGTAAAAAAAGATGATAAAAAGAGTGTAACCTCGACAACCGCAGTTGATACATCATCATTTTCTCCATTGGTAAAATCGATGATCGAAAAACACGCCATCAGTCAAGCTGATGTCAATGAAATTGTAGGTTCAGGTAAAGGCGGAAGACTTACTAAAAGAGATGTTGAGGCATATATCAAGCAACGTCAGGTGATTCCTCTCGGCACGCCAGCTGTAAAGCAATCTAAGTCATCAACAAGATCAACTCCGACTAAGGAATCTACTCATTCTCAAGGTGATCAGATTGTGGCTATGAGTCGCATGCGAAAGATAATCGCTAAGCATATGATACAGTCACAAGAGACATCTGCTCATGTGACGTCTTTTGCAGAAGCTGATGTTACAGACCTATTTAGATGGAGAGAGGAAGTAAAGTCTGGCTTTCTCAAGAAGCATAAGACAAAGCTCACTTTCACCACTCTGCTTATCGATATCCTGACGAAGGCACTTTCAGAATTTCCAAGAATAAATGCCTCTATAGTTGGAGATAACATTCAGATTAAGAATGACATCAATATCGGTATTGCGACAGCGCTATCGGATGGCAACCTTATTGTTCCAGTACTTCACAAGGCTAATAATTATTCCATTACGGGCATTGCCTCCAAGCTTAATGACATTGTCAATAGAGCGAGAGTGGGAGACTTGACCCCTGATGAGATTCAGAATGGCACGTTTACGCTGACCAATATTGGAACTTTTAATAGCCTTATGGCTACACCGATCATCAATCAACCTCAGCTGGCCATTTTAGCTACGGGTACCATTAAGAAGAGACCTGTTGTTATTGAAACTCCAAATGGAGATGCTATTATGATAAGACATATCATGTATCTTTCTTTATCTTATGATCATAGAGTGATCGATGGGTATTTAGGAGGTACATTCTTAAATAGAATCGTCGAGCTCTTAGAGAACTATGATACCAGTGGTGTGATGTAAGTATCTTGATTCACTGTAGGTCATTAGACTCATTATATCTATTGCTTGGAAAAGAATGTATGATTGATAAGAATGAGAAAAAACAGAGAGTTAGTGAGGATAACACTGAAAGCTCGTCTCAGCAAGGCGATTATTATTTTGAGAATGGATTGATGGTCATGACAGAATCGTATCTTATGAAGCGAGGTTACTGCTGCGGCAGCAAATGTCGACATTGTCCATATGAGCATATAAATGTCACAAGGTGAGTATAGCTGTCAAATTTCAAGACCAAATGGGCAATGAAATTACTCTTGAAAAGAGACCCAAAAGGATTGTTTCCCTTGTGCCATCAATCACAGAACTATTATGTGATTTAGGATTGCGAGACTCTGTGGTAGGATGTACCAAATTTTGTGTTCACCCAATAGGGTTTAAAAAAAAGGTCACTATTGTGGGCGGGACAAAATCAGTACATATTGATAGAGTTAGAGCACTGAGCCCTGATCTCATTATTGCTAATAAAGAAGAGAACAATAAAGAGACGATCCATGAGCTCCGGCGATATTATCAGGTATGGGTGAGCGATATAAAAACGGTCGATGAGGCGTACAGCATGATCACGGCGATTGGGGAGATAACAGAGACGCAAGAACAAGCAAATAAGATCATAGTAGATCAACAAACCGTCCTTACAGCCGAAGCTACAACAGGCATTAGGGTAGCTTATATGATATGGAGTAAGCCGTGGATGACCGTAGGTGGTGATACCTACATTAGCGATATGCTCAAAAAATCTGGGTATATAAATAGGTTTAGTGATCAGGTTCGATATCCGACTGTAGAAATAGATACATTAAAGACAGAAGATCTCGATATGATTATGCTATCTACGGAGCCTTATCCATTTGGAGAAAAACATATAAAAGAATTACAAGAGCGACTGCCTGATGTGAGTTTCAGTTTAGTAGATGGAGAGTTTTTCTCTTGGTATGGATCACGCATCACTCATATGACTAACTACCTAGCAGAATTAAGAATGCAAAATGCCATCAAAAATTAAATGAGTATGGAAAAAATAGCACCATATAAATCCAAGAATAAGATACGGATACTGACGGCAGGTTCACTGTTTGATGGTCATGATGCAGCTATTAATATCATGAGGCGTATCATGCAGCGCAGTGGCGCAGAAGTAATTCATCTGGGTCATAATAGATCTGTAAAAGAGATCGTAGATGCTGCTATACAAGAGGATGTCCAAGGTATTGCGATTACGTCATATCAGGGTGGTCATAATGAGTTCTTTAAGTATGCCTACGATCTATTAAAGGAACAAGGATCTGGACATATCAAGCTATTTGGTGGTGGAGGAGGCACTATCCTACCATCCGAAATCGATGATTTGCATAGTTATGGCATCAATAGGATATACTCTCCAGATGACGGACGATCCATGGGCTTACAAGGTATGATTAACCATCTCCTTGAAGAATGCGATTATCAGATACCTGGTAAGCTCAATGGTCAGATATCTCGTCTACAGCAGAAAGCAAATAAAGACTTGGGTAGAGTAATAACAATAGCAGAAGCCTATCCAGAAGATAGCCAAGATTGGATTGCCAAATTGAATGACCCCAAAGACAGTCACCCTCAAATATTAGGAATCACTGGGACAGGTGGTGCTGGAAAGTCCAGCCTGGTAGATGAGTTAGTCTTGAGATACCTTCAGTCTTATCCTGATAAGACTATCGCTATTGTTTCGGTGGATCCATCTAAGAGAAAGACAGGTGGTGCATTTCTCGGGGATCGCATTAGAATGAATGCAATAGCAGATGATCGTGTATTCATGCGATCTATGGCGACCCGACAGTATAATCTTGCATTGTCCAAGGACATTAACAGTGCACTTAGCATACTCAAGAAAGCACAGTTTGATCTCGTCATATTGGAGACTTCAGGTATCGGTCAGTCTGATTCTGAGATCGTGGATCATGCAGATTTATCAGTATATGTGATGACGCCAGAGTTCGGCGCTGCCTCTCAGTTGGAGAAGATCGATATGCTCGATTTTGCAGACCTGATCGTCTTGAATAAGTTTGATAAGAAGGGTGGTGCTGACGCTCTTAGAGATGTGAAGAAGCAATATCAGCGTAATCATGAGCTCTGGGAAGAGAATGTAGACGACATGCCTGTATATGGCACAATAGCGGCACAGTTTAACGATCCTGGCGTGAATCGACTTTTCACTGATCTGATGAATAAACTGGGAACATCAGAGTCCTTAAAACTGGAGACTGGAGAGAGCGAAAAACAATATATCATACCGCCTTCAAGGATCAGATACCTCTCAGAAATCAAAGAAGCCATAGAACGCTATGATCAAGAAACGGATGCTCAGGCAAAGCTGGCGAGGCTTTATCAAGATATGATATCTGCTAATGAATATATCGGAGATAAGAAGGGCAGTGTTGACCTTACAGAGCATATCGCAGAATTAAGACAACAGCTAACACCAGAATCACTGAGCGTGATTGAAGGTTGGGAAGAGAAAAAGGACTCATATGCCCAAGATCAGTTCAGTTATACCGTGAGAAACAAGGAGATCACGGTTGACAACTTTACGACGTCATTATCACATAATAAAATACCTAAGGTTGTACTTCCTAAGTATCATGATTGGGGAGATATCTTAAGTTGGACGCGCAAAGAAAATGTACCTGGTGATTTTCCTTTTACCGCTGGAGTATTTCCATTCAAGAGAAAGGGTGAAGACCCCACTCGTATGTTCGCAGGAGAGGGCGGCCCAGAGCGCACTAATAAACGCTTTCATTATCTGTCAAACGGTATGCCTGCTAAGCGTTTGTCAACGGCATTTGATTCCGTGACACTTTATGGCCATGACCCGGATCATAGACCTGATATATTTGGGAAAGTTGGAAATTCAGGAGTGAACATCTGTTCACTTAATGACGCCAAGAAGTTGTATTCAGGGTTTGATTTATGCAATCCTCGGACCTCTGTGTCAATGACTATTAATGGTCCTGCGGCGACGATCTGCGCATTCTTTATGAATGCCGCAATAGATCAACAATGTGAATTATATATAGCTGAAAATAAACTTGAACACCTTGTCGAAACTGCTTTTAAGAAGTATTACGATGATAAGGGGTTAACACGACCGACTTATGATGGAGAGTTACCAGAAGGCAATGATGGTTTAGGCTTAATGCTCTTGGGACTTACTGGAGATAAAGTCCTGGAGCCCGCAATATATGAAGAGCTTAAAGCCAAAGCACTTAAGTCAGTGCGAGGCACAGTACAAGCCGATATACTTAAAGAAGATCAAGCTCAAAACACCTGTATTTTCTCAACGGAGTTCTCATTACGATTGATGGGAGACTTACAACAGTACTTCATAGATCATCAGATTCGCAATTTTTACTCTGTGTCTATATCGGGATATCATATTGCTGAAGCAGGAGCTAACCCAATCTCTCAGCTCGCATTTACCTTATCTAACGGCTTCACCTTCGTAGAGTATTACTTGGCTCGCGGCATGAACATCGACGATTTTGCCCCTAATCTGTCTTTCTTCTTTTCTAACGGCGTAGATCCAGAGTATGCGGTAATCGGTCGAGTGGCGAGACGTATATGGTCTAAGGCCATGAAGTATAAGTACGGTGCTAATGAGCGCTCTCAAAAACTGAAATATCATATTCAGACATCGGGTAGGTCATTACATGCTCAGGAGATAGACTTCAATGATATACGTACGACACTTCAGGCCTTATATGCGATTTACGACAATTGCAATTCGCTACATACTAATGCCTATGATGAAGCCATCACTACGCCAACAGAAGATAGTGTCCGTCGTGCCGTTGCAATACAGATGATCATCAATAATGAGTTAGGATTAGCTAAAAATGAAAATCCACTTCAAGGAGCATTTATCATTGAAGAACTCACTGACCTTGTAGAAGAAGCGGTATTACAAGAGTTTGATAAGATAACAGAACGTGGCGGTGTACTTGGAGCAATGGAAACGATGTATCAGCGTAGCAAGATACAAGAAGAGAGCTTGTATTATGAGACCTTAAAACATACTGGAGAATATCCGATTATAGGCGTTAATACCTTCCTGTCATCTAAAGGGTCGCCGACAATTATTCCAGATGAGGTCATCAGAGCTACAGATGAGGAGAAGCTCCGTCAAATTGAAAATCTCGTAGAGCTACACAAGTCGAGCGGGGATCAAAGGAATGAGTCAATTGAGAATCTACAAAAAGCGGCATTGAAGAATGATAACTTGTTTGATATGCTTATGGAAGTAACGAAGACCTGTTCATTGGGCGAGGTGACTTATGCGCTATTTGATGTAGGAGGAAAATATCGCCGTAGTATGTAATGCCAGTTGCAGTAGAGGCTGATATTTTATGTGCAGCCATTTCCGTGATTCTTAAATAGCAGTAGATATAACTGCATTCATTATTAATAGGAATGAAGAAGAGATTCCATTCCGTAATAATCGTGAGAACAGCCGATCCTGATTAGATTATCCAGTCAATGCCTTGCGAGAACAAAGCAGGGCGACTTTTTTAATCGATTCTTTGAATGGTACGACTATGATTTAGGTGAGGCTTGGGCATCTAATCTATTTATCATCTTGTGTGTGTCTGAATTTGGTCATGTCTAAACCATGAAATGGTTCAAGACTTAATGATAAGTATGAGTATTATTATATAAAATTCGCGGTATGACACCAGCTATTACCAAAGACCTTCTATTGGAGCGCCACCAAATCATCAAACCATTTATTCATAATACACCTGTCTTAAGCTCCACCTACTTCAATACTCAAGCTGCCTGCGAGATATACTTTAAGTGCGAGAACTTCCAGAAGATGGGGGCTTTCAAGATGAGAGGGGCAGCTAATGCAATGTCGTCTTTAACTCAAGAGCAGAAAAGCCGTGGAGTCGTCACCCATAGTTCTGGCAATTTTGCTCAGGCTGTCGCCTTGTCGGCTTCACGCATGGGTGTTACGGCTTACATCGTCATGCCAGAAAATGCGCCAACCGTCAAAAAAGAAGCAGTCAAAGGGTATGGAGGAATTGTTATCGAATGCGAGTCTACTGCCATAGCACGAGAGCAAACTGCAGCACAGATTCGCCAAGAGAAGGAGGCCACATTCTTACATCCATCTAATGATCTCGATGTAATAATAGGACAGGGGACAGCAGCAATTGAATTGCTAGACGTTCATCCCGATTTGGATTATATTCTGACACCAGTAGGAGGTGGAGGATTGATTGCAGGAACCTGTTTAGCATGTCATCATCTTAGCCATCATGCTAAAGCGATTGGTGTGGAGCCAGAGAATGTAGATGATGCCTACCGTTCTCTCCAAGCTGGCGAGATTATGCTGAATCATAGCGACGAATCTTCGACTATTGCAGATGGATTAAGAACCTTTCTTGGCGATATAAAC
>CAZFWJ010000012.1:53491-68623 GCA_964522505.1 uncultured Saprospiraceae bacterium | reverse complement strand
TAACTAAGAAGTAAACCTTACTCCTTAATTAATTCTAATTCCATTGTACCTTTTGCATTCTCATGCAAGGTGATCTCAGCAGTATAGTTACCTACTTCCTTCATATCGTCAGGCAAGGTTACCTTCTTACGAGGTACTTCTACTTCAAATTGCTCTTTGATCGCATTGACGATCTGTATAGCTGTTACGCTACCGAAGATCTTGCCACTTGTCCCAGCTTTAACACCGATCTTAAGCGTCTGACCGTCAAGTTTAGACATAATCGCTTTGAATTCGTCTACTCTGGCTTCCTCAGATGCTTTTTCTTTCGATACGATATCATCGAGCTTTTTCATGTTTGGCGCATTGGCGATCACAGCTAATCCCTTTGGGATTAGATAGTTTCTGCCATAGCCATTTTTTACTTGTACCACCTCATGCTTGTCGCCGAGCGTACCCATATCTTTTAATAGAATAACTTCCATGTTCTTATTCGTTTTTTAAAAGTTATTTCAATAAATCAGCAACGTAAGGAAGGATGGCTAAGTGTCTCGCTCTTTTTACCGCGATAGCCACTCTCTTCTGGTGCTTGAGAGAGTTCCCAGTGATACGCCTAGGTAGTAATTTACCTTGCTCATTGATAAATTGTAGAAGGAAGTCAGCATCCTTATAATCGATATGCTTGATACCGTATTTCTTAAATCTGCAATACTTCTTTTTCTTGGATCCAATATTTGGATTGCTTAAGAATTTTATGTCGTCCCTAGATGCCATTATTCTTCTTCTTTTTTAGCTACTACTGGCGCTGTGGCTGCAGGAGCTGGTTTAACAACTTTTTTTGCCTGAGGCTTTCGAGAATCTCGAGAGTCTTTTTTAGAGCTTTTCTTCTCTGGCTTCTGTACTTTGCCTATTAATCCGTTTCTCTTATCCTCGTTATACTTGATACCATATCGATCTAGCTTGACCGTAAGGAATCTCATAATACGCTCATCACGTCTGAGGGCTAATTCAAGCTTAGGGATCACTTCACCAGTTTCTACTTGAAACTCTGTAGCATAGTAGATACCGGAAGACCTCTTGTTGATTGGATAGGCTAATTGTCTAAGACCCATAGCATCTATGTTTACGATGTTTGCTCCTTCTGTTTTGAGCATGTCTTCGTAAGTCTTAGCTGTCGATTTTATTTCATCGCCCGACAGTACGGGATCGACGATGAAAGTGACTTCATATTGTCTCATTAAAAAATTATGTTATGAACTTTTCCAAAAATTGGAGCGCAAAAATAAGGATTTTCTATTCAAATAGAAATAGTCCTCCAATACGCTTTAGCTTGTATTTTTGGATAAAAAACAGATGAAGAAATTTCTATATATCCTACTCGCATTCTTGGCCATAGCCTGTAAGCAGGAATCTGTACCTGCTCAGGTAGCTGATGGGAAGCTATATTTCGGTGAAAAGATCAATGAAACCAATGCTATCGACATCTCTGAAAGTGTTGTGGGCTTCGAAAAAGGGGAGAAAAGAACGGTCAAAATAAAGGGAACTATTGAGTCAATCTGCCAAGCGAAAGGATGCTGGATGAATATTGTAGATGACTCTGACGAAAGTGTATTCATCAAGTTTAAAGATTATGCATTCTTCATGCCGTTGGATGCATCAGGTAAGGAAGTGGTTGTATCAGGAGTATTAAGTAACACGGTTACTTCAGTAGGAGAATTGAGACATTACGCTGCAGATGGAGGTGCAACTGCTGATGAGATTGCTGCGATAACAAAGCCCAAGATGGAATTAAAGATGATGGCGGATGGAGTAATTATCTATGAGTGAGCCTTGTCAGCGGGTATTAGAATCTTATCTAAATCAACATTCTTACTGATTAACTCAATAGCTCGTTGAATCTTCCAAGGAGTCTGGCGATTGATCTTCACTTCGATCTTGGAGATGTTGATTACGACACCAAACGTATCAAATATCGTGCGTATCAAAGGCACATCATACTTATTAACAAAGTCTATGACTTCCTGTGAGATGTCTCCCTCTCCTGTAACAATTACTCCTGAGACTGAGGATTGAGGGAGATCATTAGCTGTAGCAAAGTTGTCAACACGGCTCACCGCCCGATCCATTGTACGGGCGCTGGTAACTATGAGGTTGTTGCGATATTCCTTGAGTTCCTTCAAATCCACCGATGATCCGGACAGTATATTTTCAACACGATTGGTGTAAAGGCAGTGTGAGTTGACGGCTACCACCCCTTTTATACTGTTGCAAACGGTGCTCATGAGCGGGTGAGCTAAATTCTTATCATAAGGCACATATCCGAGTATAGGTATATCAATGGAGTCAAAGTATCTGGAGAGATAGAATTTTACCTTTTCCATTTTGTCGGGGCGGATCTTATTGACAATCACTCCAATAATAGGTACGCCACGTTCTCTGAATACCGCACTACACATATGAAACATGTCAATGGTACTACCGATACCTCCCTCGAGTATCATGACCACGGCTGCATCGAGGGCGTGAGCCACTTCTGCATTAGATAATCCAACTACACTACCGACGCCTGGGTGACCAGTACCTTCAAAAATTGTCAATTCATGATGTTTGTTCAGGACATTGTTTGCATTGACTACTTTTTCATAGAAGTCTAACTTTTCTGGTTTGCTGATGAATTCTCTGACGACCTTACCGGGTAGAACTACCGGACTATGATAGTCTGGATTTATTTCAAACTTTATTAAGTCTGCAAATAGCAGCGTGTCCTTGTCAACGTATAGATTTTTTAGATCTAAAAATTTCTGTCCTACCGGTTTGCAATAGCCGACATTAATGTTCTTTTGAAGTAATGATGACACTAATCCAAGCGTGCTCGTAGTCTTACCTACATGTTGGTTAGTGGCGGCAACGTATATGTTCTTATATTTTATCATGATATGAGGATATCACCGGTCATTTCAGGGGGTCGGTCAATATCCATTAAAGATAGAAGAGTTGGGGCTATATCAGCTAACTTCCCGCTGCTGAGTTTTGCTTGCGATGTATCTTTGGATATATATATGATAGGTACAGGATTGACCGTATGTGCCGTATGAGGACTGCCATCTTCATTAATCATAAAATCGCTATTGCCGTGGTCAGCAATTACAATGATATGATAGTCCTGTGCTAAAGCGCTTTCGACTAATCTTCTAAGGCTTGAGTCAACAGTAGCTACAGCTTTCTGTGCAGCAATAAAATCACCAGTATGACCGACCATGTCTGCATTGGCATAGTTTAGACAGATGAAGTCTGGCGTTTCAGAATCTATATAAGCACAGATCTTATCTGTTAACTCTGCTGCGCTCATTTCTGGTTGGAGATCGTAGGTTGCTACCTTAGGAGAAGGTATGAGTATACGATGCTCTCCTTCAAAGACTGCTTCTCTGCCACCATTGAAGAAGAAGGTTACGTGTGGATATTTTTCTGTTTCAGCAATTCTTACCTGGGTTTTACCTTCCTGCGAAAGCACCTCACCGATAGTTTTGGGTAATAGATCTTTATTGAATACTACATGAAGACCTTTGAAGGCTTGACTGTACTTTGTCATGGTGACAAAGTGGAGATCAAGTGGTTTCATATCGTGATCTGGTAGAGCATCTTGGGTGAGCGCTATAGTGATTTCTCGAGGACGGTCAGTTCTGAAGTTGGTGAAGAAGACTACATCGCCATCGCTTATAGTTTTGTCTTGATCAATTATGATTGGCTCCATAAATTCGTCTGTTATGCCCTGCTCATAGGATTCTTTAACGGCAGCAATGAGATCATCTGTCTGATGCCCAATTCCACGTGTTAGTAGATCGTAGGCTTTCTTGATTCGTTCCCACCGCATGTCTCTGTCCATGGCATAGTATCGACCTATGACGGAAACTAATTGAGCCGGAGTATCGGCAGTGGCATTTTGAAGCTCTTGAAGGTATCGTGCCCCACCATCTGGCGAAGTATCACGACCATCTAGAAAGGCGTGTACTCTGATATCTTGTATGCCTTGTTCACTAAAGCCCTTGACCAAATTGATCAGATGATTGATATGAGCATGTACGCCACCATCTGATAAGAGTCCAATAAAATGTACAGGCTTGTTATTATCGTTGGCATATTGAATCGCCTCAACGATGGCGAGTTGATTGAGTAAGGTATTATCAGTAATAGCCTTGTTGATGCGTGCAAGATCCTGATATACGATACGTCCTGCTCCTATATTGAGATGCCCGACTTCACTATTGCCCATCTGCCCTTCAGGTAAACCTACTTCGTTACCAAATGTAGTGAGGGTAGCCGTAGGGTAGCTGGTGATGAGATGATCGTAGAACGGGGTATCTCCTTGAGCAATGGCATCAACGGATGGATTACTACCTATTCCCCAGCCATCAAGGATGGCTAAAAGTGTTTTTTTCTGACTCATTTTTCTTTATTCACGATGACGTCGCAAGATAGTGTTATGAGTTAATATTAGGCACTTACAATATTCTGAGAATGAATTCAGTTTTATCTGTCCACCAACTCAAAGCGCATAACGACAACACTTTACTTGTTAATTCTTTTTAATCAAAATCGAAGAAAATGATAGGTAAGTTGTTATTGTTATTTACAATTTCATTTGCGCTAACCCCTAATGCTCATGTGAGTCAAGTACTCGATAATCTCGATCAAGAAGTTACGATTCAGATTGATCGAGAGGTGCTAACATTATCACATAATGAGGCCAAAACATATCTCCAAAAGTGGATGAACGCCCTGCACAACCCTGAAGTCGTTCGATCACATCCAGCTAAGTACGAACAGAAAAGAGATACATATGGACTGTATCATATCAGTAGCGATCAGAAGAGCTACCGATTCTTTTATTTCTGTTCGATCCATGGCTCTACCCATAAAATCAATAAAGTCAAGATCGTCACAATGTGATGTTTCGTTTTTCCACTCCAATAGAAAATAATGCATAGTCGTATTTGACTGGGTCATCAGGGTCGAGCTTTCTTAGATTTTTAGTGAGCTCTTCTACTGATGTCCAGTCTGCCTTATCTCGCTTCAACAACTTGAGGTGATGAGCAACCTTATAAACATGGACGTCTAGTGGAATCATGAGCTGTGACATAGAGATGGACTTCCAAATGCCAAAGTCTACTCCTCGCACATCTTGTCTGACCATCCATCGCAAAAACATATTTAACCGTTTACAAGAACTGTTTCGTAGAGGTGTTGATACATGCTTGCGGGTGCGCTGTGGGGCGTAGCTTATATCAAAAAACAAGTTGTGATAATTGCTAAGTGCGGTATAGACATCTGTCGCTGGACTGGGGGAAAATGCCTCTTCTAATGAGTCATGTGCTGAGTAGTACCGCTTAAAAAAATCGATAAAGTAGAGAGTGTCGTCCGGCTGAAAAGTGCGATGTTTAAAAGAAAGTAAACGCTTTAGATCAGTGTCCTCATGATTGAGTATAAAGTCATGTGGTGCATGATCCATCAGACTCATCAATTCTTGGGCTTTATTAATGATGGTGGTGCGTTGACCCCAAGATAACATAGCAACCCAGAAGGCACTAATCTCAATGTCCTGAAGCTTAGTGAATGAATGGGGGATGCTGATCGGATCTTTCTCGATGAAGCTTGGGCGATTATACTTGTCGACCAGTTCATCTAGGTATTCCTTTAGTTTAGCGCGATTTCTAATCGAGGGTTTGTTTAATCTCTACGATTTCGTAGGCTTCAATGATATCGCCAACTTTGATGTCATTGTAGTTCTTGACTAGTACACCACATTCGAGTCCTTTCTTAACTTCTTTGACATCGTCTTTAAACCTCTTGAGTGCTGCGACTTCACCTACTTGACCTTGCTTATTAGGATACATGACGATACCATCACGAACTACTCGAATCAATGCATTTCTGGTTATCATACCAGAATTGACATAAGAACCAGCAATAGTACCGACCTTACTGATTTTGAAAGTTTCACGGACCTCAACTTCACCCATGACTTTCTCTTCCTTAGTAGGTTCAAGCATGCCTTCTATAGCGCTCTTAATCTCGTCGATGGCCTCGTAGATAATGGAATAAGTCTTAATCTGAACGCCCTCTCTCTCCGCAAGTGTACGTGCTCCACTTGATGGTCTCACTTGGAATCCTACGATGATGGCATCCGATGCAGATGCTAAGAGTACATCAGATTCCGCAATCTGACCTACGGCCTTATGTATTACATTAACTTGGACAGACTCAATACTCAATTTGATCAGTGAATCTGAAAGTGCTTCAATTGAACCATCCACATCACCTTTTACGATGAGGTTGAGTTCTTTAAAGCTACCTAATGCTAATCGTCTACCGATCTCATCGAGACTGATACGCTTGTTGGCACGGTTTGATTGCTCGCGGTCTATCTGTTGACGTTTGGCAGCAATCTGTCGAGCTTCTTGTTCTGAATCTACAACCTTAAATTTCTCTCCTGCTTGAGGAGCGCCATTCAGACCAAGCAATAAAATCGGTGTTGATGGGCCTGCTTTTTTAAGTCTTTCACCACGCTCATTGAACATAGCTTTAACCTTACCTGATGATCCTCCGGCAACTACTACATCTCCAATGGACATCGTACCTGTCTGAACAAGCATCTTAGTAACGTAACCACGACCCTTATCTAGAGAGGCTTCTATCACAGTTCCTATCGAGTTTCGATTCGGATTAGCTTGTAGTTCGAGCACTTCTGCTTCGAGCAATATTTTCTCTAATAATTCATCGATACCAAGTCCAGTTTTGGCAGATATATCTTGCGACTGAAACTGACCTCCCCACTCTTCGATGAGTAGATTCATTCCTGCGAGCTCTTGCTTAATACGATCTGGCTGAGCTCCGTCTTTATCGATTTTGTTAATGGCGAATATCATAGGCACACCAGCTGCTTGTGCGTGACTGATTGCCTCCTTCGTCTGAGGCATGATACGATCATCTGCTGCTATGATTATGATAACAACATCTGTCACCTTCGCACCCCTAGCTCTCATCGCCGTAAAGGCTTCGTGACCTGGAGTATCTAAAAGGGTAACTTTCTTTCCATTAACACTTACTTCATATGCACCGATATGCTGGGTGATACCTCCTGCTTCACCACCAGCAACATTAGCTTTTCTGATGTAATCCAGCAATGAGGTCTTACCGTGATCAACATGACCCATAACCGTAACGATAGGTGCACGTGGTTCTAGATCAGCAGGGTCGTCAATGATCTCTTCTTGTTCTTCATCAATTGCTTCTGCACTGATGAATTCTATCTCTCTATTATGCTCATCAGCTATTAACTCGATGATCTCTGCATCAAGTCGCTGGTTGATTGATACAATTACACCCATGTTCATACATGACATAATAATGTCAGTGGCTTGTATGTCGAGTAGACTGGCAAGCTCCGATACAGAGATGAACTCCGTTAACTGGATTGTTTCAGTTAGACCTTCGCTCTCGAGTATTTCTTGCTTCTCTCTTTTTTCTACTCGGCTATCACGACGGATCTTCTGACGCTTATTAGATTTCCCGCCCTTGATCCGGGCCATTGTAGCCTTAATCTTCTCTTCTATTTCTTTTTCTGAGACTTCTTTGACCTCGTTGCCTCTTTTGCCACCACGATTATCACCTCTTCGATTGCCACCTCTATTGTCTCCACGGCCTCCACCACCAGTATTGGTGATTATTTTCTTGCGCTTACGCTTGCGCTTTTTCTTGTCGTCTGCTTCTCCGGGTTTAGCCACTTTGGGTTTTTCAACCTTCTTAGGCTTTGTCTTGAGCTTATCAGTATCGATTTTGCCCATGATCTTCAAACCCTGAAGTTGAGGTGTTTTCGCTCTTACTGTGTCATCAGCAGGCGCCGCAGTTGGTTTATCTGTAGGCGGTGTCTCGGGAACATCTTTTTTAGGCTTGCTTGCCTCAGGTTTAGGCTCAGCCTTTTCCTTCGGTGCAGGCTCTGGAACTTCTTTCTCCTTATTGAGATCTATCTTATCAACAACCTTGACACTAATTTTAGGAGCCTTAATTTTAACCTCTTCTAGCTTCGGAGCCTTTTTCGGCTCTGGTTTTGGTTCGATCTTTTTCTCTACTGGTGGGGGTGGAGGAGGCGCCACAACGGGAGCAGGCTTCGGAGCTTCTTCCTCTACAGCACGATTACCAATGATCAGAGAATCAGCTTTAGATTTCTCTTCTTTAGAGTGGCTGAATTCCAATAGGAGTTTAGCGTACATCTCATCAGATACCTTAGCAGTAGGTTTGTTATCTATCTCAAACCCATTATTCACCAAGTATTCTACTATTGTAGAAGTACCCACATTCAATTCCTTGGCAACCTTAACTAGCCTTTTCGCCATATATAACTCTAAAGTTTTTCCTTTCTTTGCGCCCCTTTAATTAATCCTCAAACTCCTCACTTAATATCTTCAACACATCAGAAATGGTCTCTTCCTCGAGATCAGTTCTACGGATAAGCTCCTCTTTGCTCAAATGTAATACACTCCTCGCTGTATCACAGCCTATAGACTTAAGGGAATCGATGATCCACTCTTCAATTTCATCAGTAAACTCATCTAAGTCTACATCGTCGATTTCTTCATCGGTATCTCTATATACGTCTATCTCAAATTCTGTGAGCTTACTAGCCAATTTGATATTACTACCTCCTCTACCAATCGCCAGTGATACTTGATCAGGCTTTAAGAATACAGCAGCGGTCTTAGACTCATCGTCTAATTTGATGCTTGTAACCTTAGCCGGCGTCAAGGATCTCTGAATGAAGAGATTAATATTACTGGTGTAATTGACGATATCTATGTTCTCATTTTTGAGCTCTCTGACTATACCATGTATCCTGCTACCTTTCATGCCGACACAGGCCCCTACAGGATCAATACGATCATCATAAGATTCCACTGCAACTTTGGCTCTCTCACCAGGGATGCGCACAATCTTCTTGATAGTAATGAGGCCATCTTCGATCTCAGGAACTTCTTGTTCCATTAATTTAGCAAGGAAATTATTATCTGTGCGAGAAATAACGACAGCAGGGTTGTTATTCCTCATGTCTACGCGCTTGATGATTCCACGGACCATATCTCCTTTTCTGAAGAAGTCCCCTTTGATCATTTCGTTACGAGGGAGTACGAGCTCATTATTAGTTACGTCGTCAATAATCAACATCTCACGCTTCAGGATCTGGTGAACTTCGCCAACAACAATATCACCGACACGATCCGAATATCTCTTGAATATTTCGTCTTTTTCGAGCTCCATAATCCTTGAAATTAAGGTCTGTCTCGCAGCCATAACTGATCTACGTCCGAACTCAGCCAGCTCCAACTCCTGATAGCACTCTTCACCAATCTCGTAATCATCGTCAATCTCGAGAGCATCAGTGATAGACACTTGAGCACGATCATCTGTAACCTCACCATCTGGAACGATCTCACGAACCCGCCAGATCTCAAGGTCACCATTAGTGGTGTTCACAATGACATCAAAATTATCGTCAGTGCCATATTTCTTCTTGATAAGGGTTCTGAATACATCTTCCAGTACTCTTACCATCGTCGGGCGATCTATATTCTTGCCCGCTTTAAACTCTGAAAATGTCTCAATTAAGTTCATCCAGCTCTATTTAAAACTTACGAGTATTTTGGCTTTTTTAATTTTATCTATTAGGAGTATTACCTCCTCTTCTTTCTTCTTTTGCTTTATAATCAAGGTGACTGCATCATCTGAAACCGCCGTCAGACGGCCTTCAAGTGTTTCATCTTCATCATTGATCACTTTAATCCTTCGCCCAATATTTTTCTTGTATTGGCGATGCAGTTTTAGCGGTCTATCAACTCCAGGAGACGACACATCGAGCGTATACTTTTCTCCAAGCCATCCATTCTCTTCAATCAGATGTTCTAAGTGCCGGCTGATGCGTTGGCAGTTTCTGATATTAAGTTTGGTGTCCGAGTCGATATAGACTTCAACCTTATCATTCTTCTTCACTACGATATCCACCAAATAGTAATCGTTGTACTCTTCTTCGGTAAATTTAGTAGTCAGTGCATCTGACAATAGCTTTTCTATCATCGATATAGTTTTATTAAAAAAAGGGAACATCTCAGTTCCCTTCCTTCAAATCGTGTGCGAATATAGGGTTTTTAGGGCATACAACGGGTATTTAATATGTGAACTGAACATTCAATAAAGCAGCTACTTTACTTGATAAGCTTAATTTTGTGCAGTATATCGTGATACAATCTGAAAGTGAGCCATAATGACGGATCAATACTATGATCAAATCCAAGAATCTACTGCATACATAAATGCCATTATTAACGATAAGCCCGATGTCGCTATAGTGCTGGGGACAGGCCTAGGCAACTTGGTTAAACATATCGATGTAGAGCATGTAATAGCTTATGAGAACATACCTCATTTTCCTCCAGTGACCGTCAAAGGCCATGAAGGACAATTGGTATATGGTAGCCTAAATGGAAAAAAGGTTATAGCTCAAAATGGGCGATACCACTATTACGAGGGTTACAGCATGAAGGAGGTGACCTTACCGATAAGAGTGTTTAAGTTTTTAGGTGCTCAACATTTAGTGATCGCCAGTGCGGTAGGTGGGATTCATAAAGATTATGAGGCTGGAGATATAACTGTGGTAAATGATCACATCAATTTACACTATGATAACCCATTGCTGGGTCATAATGATGAACGCTTAGGTCCCAGATTCCCAGATATGGTCGATGCTTACGATCCCAAGATGATTAAGTTATGTCATGACATTGCAGACGAGATTAAGATAACACTGCATGATAGTATATATGGGGGATTACCTGGACCTAATCTCGAAACTAAAGCGGAGTATAATTATCTGCACATCATCGGAGCTACTGTTGTCGGGATGTCAACTATCCCTGAAATACTTGTCGCTAGGCATATGGAACTATCATCTTGTGTGCTTACAGCAGTAACCAATAAGTGTTATCCAATATCTGCCATTAAAAAAGTAACCCATCAGGAGGTTATAGATGTTGCGGAAAAGGTGGAACAGAAGATTACCCCTCTGGTGAGTGAATTGATTAAGAGATTATAATAGACTCGGTGGAAGAACAGCATATCAGTGTAATAGGTGCTCGAGAGCATAATCTTAAGGATATAGATGTAAAGATCCCTAGAAATAAATTGGTAGTGATTACTGGCATAAGTGGTAGTGGGAAGTCTTCTCTCGCATTTGACACCATATATGCAGAGGGCCAGCGCCGTTATCTTGAGACCTTCTCGTCATATGCGAGGCAGTTTCTTGGCAAGATGGATCGGCCAGATGTAGAGAAAATAGAGGGCCTTAGCCCCGTTATCTCGATAGAACAAAAGACGACAGGATGGAATCCACGGTCTACCGTAGGCACGACTACGGAGATTTACGATTTTCTCAGGTTGCTATTTGCTAGAATTGGGGAAGCTTACTCCTACAATACGGGTAAGCGTATGGTCAAGTACTCAGAAGAGAAAATTATCCAGAAGCTCTTGACGGATTATGACGGCAAGAAAATCATGATCCTCGCACCATTGATACGTGCTCGTAAAGGTCACTATAGAGAGCTATTTGAGCAGATGCGCAAGAAAGGATATACGAAAGTCCGCATTGATGGTGAGATCAAGGATCTCATGCCAGGTATGCAAGTAGATCGCTATAAGACTCACGACATAGAGATAGTCGTGGACCGCATTAAGATTGAAGCAGCCAAGCGAGAACGCATTGCTTCTTCGCTTGCCGTGGCATTCAAGCTGAGTGATAATTTTGTTCAGATCTATGATGTCGATACAGATGAAGTCCAACCTTATAGTAACCAATTGATGTGCCCCGATACTGGTATTTCATATGAGGAGCCATCGCCTAACACTTTTTCATTCAATAGTCCATACGGATCATGCCCACATTGTAATGGACTTGGGCAGCTCAATGAAGTTGACCTCGAAAAAGTCATTCCTGACGATACTGTAACTATCAATAAGGGAGGCATTGTTCCATTAGGTGAGGCACGGGAGAACACAAGCTTTAAACAACTCCGCAAGCTTGCCAGAGAACACAAGTTTACGCTCTCAACTCCGATCAAGGATATTCCTGATAAGGCGATGAACATTATCTTGAATGGTAAAATAGATAAGGCCATAAAGGAAAAAAGAACGCTATCAGATTATAACCATAACATCCTCGAAGATGGCCTGATCACGATGCTAAAGCGTTGGTACAAGGACACCAGCTCAGAGAAGATCAGAAACTGGGCTTCAGACTTTCTAACTATTGTAACATGCTCGGAGTGCGAAGGATATCGACTTAAGAAGGCATCACGACATTTTAAGCTAGCAAACAAGCATATTGGAGAGCTTGCTGTGATGGACTTATCAGAGTTGAGCGATTGGTTTGCTACAGTGAATGATCACTTAGATGAGCGGCAGAAGACGATAGCCAAAGATGTCATAAAAGAGATCAAATATCGATTGGACTTTCTGATGCAAGTTGGCCTTGACTACCTGAGTCTTCATCGCCCTACGAGGACATTATCTGGAGGAGAGTCACAGCGCACTCGCCTTGCTACTCAGATAGGTTCCCAGCTCACTGGTATCACCTATGTGATGGATGAGCCGAGCATCGGATTGCATCAGCGAGACAATCAGCGATTGATCAAATCATTAAAGGATCTATCAGAGATAGGCAATACCGTCATAGTCGTAGAACACGACAAAGACATCATGCTGGCGTCGGACTACCTGATTGACTTAGGGCCTGGTGCCGGGGTGAATGGTGGTGATGTCATCAATCAAGGTGATCCATCGGAATTTAAAGGGAAAGAAGGCATCACGGCCTCTTACCTTTCTCAACGTGAGGTGATCCCATTCAATAAAAAGCCACGGAAAGGAAATGGCGAGAAGCTCGTACTTGAGGGAGCCACAGGACATAACTTGAAGGGTAAAAAACTCACTATACCGCTGGGCACTTTTACCTGTGTTACAGGGGTGTCAGGAAGCGGCAAGTCATCATTGATCAATGGCACACTCTATCCAATCCTTAGAGCACACTTCTATAAGAGTAGTCAACGGCCGCTGCCTTATGGGTCGATTGAAGGAATAGATCATATCGATAAAGTCATTGAGATTGATCAATCAGCAATTGGGCGAACACCTCGATCGAATCCGGCAACATATACGAAGCTTTTTGATCCGATCAGAAGATTATTCTCCGACTTGCCAGAGTCAAAAATCCGGGGATATAAGCCTGGGCGATTCTCATTTAATGTGAAGGGAGGACGCTGCGAAACTTGTGAAGGTGGTGGCAAGAAGCTTATCGAAATGAATTTCTTGCCAGATGTGTATGTTGACTGCGAGTCGTGCCAGGGGAGGCGTTACAATCGAGAGACGCTTGAGATTATGTTTAAAGGAAAGTCGATTTCAGACGTCCTTGACATGCCTGTAGATGAAGCCATTGAGTTCTTTAAGAGTATACCTAAGATCTATCGCAAGTTGAAAACCCTTCAAGAAGTCGGGTTGGGATATATCACTTTGGGGCAGTCGGCAACCACACTATCGGGTGGGGAGGCTCAGCGTGTCAAGTTGAGCGAGGAGCTCTCTAAGCGAGATACGGGCAATACGCTATATATATTGGATGAACCGACCACGGGACTACATTTTGCAGATATCAAACATCTGATAGCTGTATTGGATCGACTTGTAGAGAAAGGAAACACGGTCTTAGTAATCGAGCATAACATGGACATCATCAAAGTAGCTGATCATATCATCGACCTAGGTCCTGAGGGAGGTAAACGAGGAGGCAATATCATATTTGAGGGTAGTCCAAGTAAAATCATCAAGAGTAAGAAGAGCTTCACTGGGCAGTATCTGAAATTAGAATTGGAGTAGATGAAAGTCGCAGTCATCGGTGGCGGAGCAGCAGGGTTCTATGCGGCTATCTGCTGTAAAGAGTTTTATCCCAAGGCTAAAGTGACCATCTATGAAAAAACCACCAAGCTCCTATCTAAGGTGAAGATCTCAGGTGGTGGCAGATGCAATGTCACTCACGATGCCAAGTATCCCTCTGATCTTGCCAAGAACTATCCGAGAGGTGGCAGACAACTGAAGAAACACTTTAAGTCCTTTAACAATAAGCATATTATCGAGTGGTTCGAGAGCAGGGGTGTAGCTCTTAAGGTTGAGCCAGATGGTCGGATGTTTCCAACTACCGATCAGTCCCAAACCATCATTGACACCTTCATGAAAGAAGTAGAACGGTTGAGGATAGAGATCCAACTGAAGTCAGCGGTAGATAACATCACGAGGCGTCAAGAGGGCAGCTTGGATCTCATGGTTAACGGCAAGGAAGTATCATGTACATCTGTGATCATCGCTACTGGAGGCTCCAATAAGCGAACTAATTATAGCTGGCTTGAGAAGATGGGGCATGAGATCGTCGAGCCGATCCCATCACTATTCACATTTAACATGCCCAAGGAGCCGATCATCAAACTGATGGGTGTAAGTGTAGCTCAAGCCACGGCAAGCATAGTCGGGACTAAATATGTTGCGGAGGGACCATTGCTGATCACACATTGGGGAATGAGCGGCCCCGCTATCTTGAAGTTGTCAAGTATTGCCGCTCGCCGACTACATGAGGTAGCGTACAATTTTGAGGTGGCGATTAATTGGTCCAATAACCGAAGTGAGGAGGAGCTGCGAGAACTGATTATATCAGGTGGTCAGAAATTAATCAAGAACCATAACCCTCTTGAATTCCCTCAGAGATTATGGTTATACTTCTTAGGTAGAGCGGGCATCAGCGCTGATGATGTATGCGCAGAGTTATCCAAGAAACAAAAGAACAAGCTTGTCCATACGTTGTACTATGATGTCTATCCTGTAATGGGCAAGACGACTTTCAAAGAAGAGTTCGTCACCTGTGGTGGTGTATCTTGGGATAGCATCAATGTTAAGTCTCTACAGAGTAAGATAGTGTCAGGTCTATATTTTGCTGGAGAGGTGCTGGATGTAGATGGTGTTACAGGAGGTTTTAACTTTCAGGCGGCATGGACGACAGGGTGGGTAGCGGGGCAGTTG
>CAZFWJ010000012.1:0-53391 GCA_964522505.1 uncultured Saprospiraceae bacterium | reverse complement strand
AGGAGGTTTTAACTTTCAGGCGGCATGGACGACAGGGTGGGTAGCGGGGCAGTTGGGTTTAGGTTATCTTGATAATACTCATGCTCCGGTGTGATAGAAAATGATACACTTATTGTCACAAGAAATTTCACTGGTTATTAATCTCTTGGTAGTTCTATACTATGGCAAGGTTTTCTAATAAACTGATCATTTTCTGTGAATATGATCCAGATGAAAAAGAAAACTGTGATAAGTACTTAGAAGATCGATAGAGCTGTGAAGAGTGAGATTCAATACCGAAAATGTCTCCACTTTGGTCACTAAGAAAGGGACCTCATCGCTTCAACAACGTACTCTTCACATGAGTATTGATGAATGCTTCTTTATAGGATAGGCCTAAGTTGAGCTCGTCGCCTGCAACATCCACATAGTCAACTCCTACTGAAACTATATGCTGCGTATTGATGATATAAGACTTGCTGATGCGAGCGAATAGAGTCTCAGGCAGTTGTTTCATGATTGTACTGAGATTTAGCGCTGTCATATATTTCTTAGATGAGGTATGTATCATGACGTAATCCTTCATCCCCTTGATATAAATTATATCGGCATAGCTCACCTTATGAAACTTACGATCTGCTTTGATATAGATTTCTTCCGACTGCAATTCTACTTCTGCAGGGGCATTCTGGAGCAATTTAATCGTCTGCGCTTTTTCTACCGACTTAATAAAACGAGCAAGCTTGATTGGCTTGACGAGATAGTCGACGACGTCAAGTTCAAAGGCCTCAAGGGCATGTTGTGGATAAGCTGTTGTCAAGATTACAGCAGTCTGCGGATTTAAGCTGCGCAGGTATTCAAGGCCATTAAGTCCGGGCATTTCGATATCAAGGAAGAGCAAGTCAATATCCTCGGTTATATGCTCATGAGCGACGATAGGATTGGGATATTCTGCAATATAGTTGAGATAAGATAGCTGATCTGCAAGAAGCTTAACCCCCTGACGCGCTATAGGCTCATCATCTATTATTATGTAATTCATCGATCGGTAGCGATAGCTCTACCTTAAAAATACCTTCTTTCTCTTCAAACACAAGTGGCACCTCGTTAGTAAAAAGGAGACTCAGGCGTTTCTTGAGATTCTCTAATCCAAATCCTCCCACTTCATGTACGATATCGCCTATGTTATTAGTACATCTTAGTTTCAACCATTGCTGGTCTCGCATTACCTCTATTGTAATGGACTCCCCAGAGGCAAGAGCTGTGCGGGAGTGCTTAATGGCATTTTCGACAAGTGGTAGAAATAGAAAAGTTGGTATGGCATATTGACTCAGATCCTCCTCTTCTATCCATTGATAGGTCAGGCCATCCCGTCTCATTACCTCAAGATCTAAGTAGTTGACAAGAAAGGATTTTTCTTGTTGATAGGATATCCAGTCCTTCTGTTCAGCATCATAGATCTGAAATCTCAATAGATCAGATAGCTTCATAATAGATTCTGAGGCAGCCGTTATATCGGTTTTGGTCTGTATATAAATGGTGTTGAGCACATTGAATAAGAAGTGAGGGTTAATCTGATCCTTGAGTGCTTGTAGCTCGACCTTGTTTTTTTGATTGATTAATTCTTGCCGTTCTTCTCCCTGCAGTACTTGATGTTTCAACAGTTTAATCGCCATCGCTAAGCCTATCATGCTGGCAGTTACCACGAATGAACTGATATAATAGGAGAGGTGACCATCCTCATAGTAGTAGTAATAGGTTTCAATGAAAAAGAAGCAGTGGATGTTGATGAAAATCATCAAGAATACCATGATCACGAAAAAAGCATATTGCTTAGTCTGAAGATATCGGGGTATCAATATGTACAGGGTGATGTATACTGTTATGATATCAATAGTGAGCTGGGCTATTATCACTTGAGGAAAATCCAATTCCTCTGTTAAGCCTACCAGCGAGAGTAATTCATCAGTATAGATGAACACCCAGAAAAGCAGGTGTCTCCAGGGTTTATACTTAGTATCAAATATGAATGCTCGTATAGATGTATCCACTGATTATCAATTATAGGACACAAGGTAGATTTGTCCTTAGCTGCTTCCAAACTGGAAGTATAATAAAAACCCGTGAATGTATAATAAACCCACTGCTTGCTATGAAATCCAAAATTTCATGAGCGAATAAGTCAGTATTTCGATGATGTAATCGCTTGGGAGGCGAGATAATTTCAAAACATTCAAAAAAATCTACAATGAAAAATTTAAAGTTCTTAATCGGTATCTTATTCTTCGTACTTCTTTATTCATGCAACGATGACTTTGATACTCCTGACTTGTTTGATGAGGATGTTTCATTCTCTGATCGTCATAGGACTTGTGGCTCAGATGAACACATGTCATTACTACTTAGCGATCCTGCTTATAAGAAAGGGTATGATGTGCGACTTGAAAAATTCAAGCAGATGAATCAAAAACGACAGCATAAGGTTCAATGTAATGATCCTGTTATAATACCTGTAGCTGTGCACTATCAAGGGGCTAATACAAATCAGCGTGCATGTTTAGTTGCATTGGCACAAAGTCAAGTCGATATCCTCAATAAAGATTTTGCTGGTGCGAATAGTGATATCGATAAGTGGACTAGTCAAGCAGCAGGATTCTTTCCTGGGGTAACCAATGGAGAGGCATGCTTGAGATTTGTTCTTGCAGATCGTAATCACCCAAATGGATTTAACCTTCAGAATGGAGACTCTGCTGTTACAATCAACCAGACTAATGGAGATCGCGCCAATGAATGGAGCGGCTATATGAATATCATCGTTCAGCCTAATACAGGACTCCTTGGTTTCGCTCCATTAGGAGGATCTGGCAATGGTGATGCCGTAGTAGTAGATGCATCAGCATTTGGTGTAGGTGGAGGATGTGGTATAGTTCGTCCAGAAGGACCGTTTGACTTAGGACGTACTCTCACCCATGAAGTAGGCCACTACTTCCTGCTAGATCATATCTGGGGCAATGGATGTAATCGTGATGATGATGTTGCGGACACTCCTAATCAAGCAAGTGATTATAGTGGATGTCCTCAAGTAGGTGTGAGTAGCTGTGGCTCTATAGATATGCACATGAATTACATGGATTATGTGAATGATGCGTGTATGTATATGTTTAGCGGTGGTCAGGCCCTTAGAATGGAAAATTATGCCGCAGCTAACCTAAACAATCTATCTAATAATGCCAGCAATGTAATCGGAAATACTCTAGATGGTGGAAATACAGGTGATACCACTGATGGCGGTAATGATACTACTGACAATGACAATAACACTGGCACTGATGACACCTCTGATGATGGATCTGATCCAACTGCGGATATATGTGAGGCTCCTCAGTCCTCAACAGCAACTGGTCAGTCTACTACAAGTGTACTGATAGATTGGATGGATATGCCAGATGTAATAAGATATCGAATCAGATATCGAGAAGCAGGAACCAACCGATGGATGAATATGAATACAACACCATCTCAGATTACACTGTCAGAACTAACTCCTGGGATTGAGTACCAGTATCAGTTGAGAACTCGTTGTGCGCAAGGATGGACACCGTTTGCCGCCATTGAGACATTTATAGTAGCGGGAGGATCAGATGACAATGGAGGAGACACTAGCTCTAGCTCATATACACTCAGATTGACATTAGATGATTGGGGTTCAGAGACAACATGGTATATACTCGATGAAGATTTCAACGAGTTATATGTTGGCGGACCTTACCAAGATGGTCGTGCTAATCAGGTGATTACTCAGGAGTTTGAATTAACAGAGGGATGCTATGAGTTAGAACTACAAGATAGCTATGGCGATGGTATCTGCTGTGACTATGGCGATGGATTCGCAGAGATTTTGGATGCGAGTGGCAATCAAATTGTGAGCTTAGATGGCCGATTTGGCAGATATGATTTCGTAGGATTCTGTGTAGATGGTAGTGGCTTGCGTATCGTAAGACGAGATCGTGATGCAAAACTTAAAAATCTGAAGAAGAAATAAGCGAAGCCGCTTTTTAGAATGATTTTTTTGTAGGGGCGCTAATCTTTGTATTGGCGCCCCTTTATTCTTAATTGCCAACTTTTGGCTTTTTGGTGAAGGCTCTCTTTATGCTCTTTTGGGTTGATAGATAAACATCGCATGAAAAAGACATTTGCTTTATCGTATTCTCCCTGGATGGAGCAAATTATTCCCAGCTGTAATGCGGCACTACAAGCAAAATAGCGATCACTACTTGAACCGACAGAGACGACTTGCTTGTATTGTTCAATAGCTTCAGTATATCTGAACAAGCCTTGTAGCACTCGAGCTTTGCGATACCGATACTCTATTTGATTTTCGACAGAGAGATCGACTAAGTCTACTTTACCCAAAAGGTGTAGGGCGGCGGAATAGCGGCCACCATCATAATATAACCTTGCTTGTAAAAGGTCTTTGTGCGGGATTAACCCAGATGCTGCATCTCGGTGAGCCTGCTGATCCTCTCCAATGGAAGTATGACCCACTTGAATAAGCTTCGCCATCCAATGTTTATAAGCAGCTTCATCATCATTCATGACAAGCTCATACCACGCCATCTTCTGATAGGCTTCCTTGATATAATGTCTACCTCTGAAATTGTCGATGAAATACATGAGGTGTTTTTCTGCTTGAGCATCACCTTGTTGCAGATATTCAGTACCTAGCAAGAGCCGCAAATAATCAAATGATAAGTTGCCTCCATGTGATATGGCAATCTCGAGCATCTCATCTGTTTGTTCCGTAGATTGATCATAGTTCTTGCTCACAGAGTAACGTACGAAGTCCAGAGTCGGGCTTTTCACGGCCTTAATATCTTCCTGATTGATGATGTTGTATGCCAGTTCTGGATTCTTCTCGACATGTATGCTGATCAAAGCTCTGATGGCTATGATTTCTTGAGTGAAGATATATTGATCTGATATGGGTGCTTGATAAAGATCTTCGATTTCACGAATCCCTTGAGCGTAGTCACCATCCATGGAGGTAAATAGCTGTACTAAGCTTCGCCTGATCCCTTTAAGCGAACCCATAAGCGAATGAATCACTGATAAGCTTTTATAATTAAGCTTAAAATCGGGATAGACCGATTGATTCTTCTTAAGGAGCTTATTAGCTCTATTAACATCCCAACCTGCCCTGAGGTACTCGCCGAACTTGCTACGAACTAAAGCATATTGTAAGGCTATTTCTGCTTGCGATAATCTCCAGAAAGGAGAGTCAACTTCTTCTTGCTTGATAATATTGAGTCGGGCATCTTTTCGCTTTTCGAAGTCTTTGAAATCTTGTTCTTGCTCACCCAGAAAGACAGTAAAAAAGTCAATATAGTTTTCTACATGGTATGAGGCCAGATTATCAGGAGTATTCACTTTTAGCTGATCTAAGATGTGCTGGGCGCTATCCATCTTGAGCTGTAAGATGTAGTTATACGCTTGACCTATATCGTTGTTATAATCGAAATAGGATTGACCAGATACACTAGAAATGTTAATTAATAGAAATAGAATAACTCTGCCAATACTACTCACACAAGAAGCTTTAGGATTCTATGGTTCGTCATGCTATTGGCGGTATTTTATTTCTATAAGTTCTGCCGAATTAAGATCATTGGCGATAATGATATTCTCGACCTTACCATTGCTGATATAGCGCACGCCAACTGTATTAGGCGGACGCCAGCCCTCATTTACTGCTTGAACCATGATATAGTTGCGCTTAGTTGGCGAGACCTCTAACTGAATCGTTTTCGCCTCTTTTTCTAACGAGATGTCATTATACACCCACTCTCCATTGACATTTATGGAGACCATATCACCATCCTTTATAAGATGATCGTACAACTGTATATCGAAGAATTGTGAATCTACATAGATCACGTGTGTATGAGTGATATTGACAGGTATGTCTCTTTCGAGCTGCTGTGCTTGCTCTTTTTCCTTGCCTTCAGCATAGAATGTGTCTATAGGTTTGGCTTTAATAGGATCAAGAGGTTGACTTCGCAGTTGCTCTAATGTAGTGATCTCCTCTAGGGGATTGTCCAATAATTCTTTTGGCGTAGTCTCTGGATAGATGATTTTTAGATAATGTGGCTCTTCTGTCAGATGGAGAACGGGCCAGTTGTATTGTTTTAGGAATTGGTTGAACTCGGTGACGTAACCATTGCCGTAACGATTCATCAAGGTCAGTAGGACCACATTTTGATAATAGTAGCCTTTACCAAACAATGCATATTCTTCTGGTACTGAAGGGTTGTTTACATAGTTCGAAAGTTCCGCAACGATGTTATTGATGTTTCCAACCAGACTTCTTAGGCTTTTAGCTTCAGCTTGTGACTTGAGATCATTAATGCTAACGTTGAGCCAGTTCTTTTCCTGTTCTATTTTGGACAAACTGCGGATTACAGCACTTTGGTTATCTCTACCTAGATTGCGTATGATTTTTTTGATGTCAAAGTGAATTTCAGCCACAGCCGTATACACTACTTTTTGACTTTCACTGAGGGCATTATCATATCGGAGCTGTTCGAGCAGTCGATCATATGACTCCACTGATGCTCTCAGGTTGTCAAAGTAAGCTACTGCCCCTTCTAGTCCATCATAGAGTTCCTTTATAACGCTGAGCTCATTGATATTGGGGCTGTTAGAAAGCTCATCTATTCTAAAGCGATCTCCATTGAGTTTTTGAGAGATATTATGAATATTTTGGACTATTGGCGGGCTTCCATTATTATGAGTGTATTTACGAATCTCCTGATATAATTTGTTCGGAGACTCGTCATAAAACCATTGTTCAGGATCATCGTAGACGTTGTTAGGAAGATCCTTATTGCCATAGTTGTTGAGCTCATAGCTTGGGAGGTCTACGTATTTATTAATATTTTGATTGAAGCTCTCGTAGATGCGGTGTAAGACAAGTGCGCCGTGTATAGACTCATTTATGAAGCGTACTTCTCGGTTGAATTCCTCAATGCCATATTGACTGCTGCAGACCTCCGCAGACAGCAAACTGAATAGTATCAGGATGATTTGGCGCATATATGAATAACGCCAAGCTATCTTTTCCCAATATAAATGAATCGACTTTCCTTTGTTACCTACCCACATGAACTAATAAAACAGAAATATCAGATGGCGATACGCCGCTAATGCGACTAGCTTGACCGATTGTCATAGGTCTTATTTCTTCGAGCTTTTCGCGAGCTTCTGAAGAAAGAGAACTTATACCGTCATAACTAAAATCATCCTTGAGGACGAGGTTCTCAAGTCTATTCATTTTTTCAACCATCTCTTGTTCTTTAGAAAGATAGCCCTCATACTTAATATTTACTTCGGCAGACTCCACAAATTGTTTGGGAATGTCAGCTAAGAATTGATTCAGGGGTTCATGAATCTTTACTAGATCGGCTAGGTGCAGCTTAGGTCTACTCAATACAGACTTGAGCTTGACGGATTGTTTCAGTGGGGAAGAGTTGACAGAGCTCAGTAAGTCATTGGCTTGATCTTGAGTGATCGAGGTAGAACCGAGATATTTCTCTATGTTTTTAATGGCTTCTTGTTTTTTAGCGACTTGTTCCATGCGCTGCTCAAGGCCCTTCATGCCCAGTGATTGAGCAATCGGAGTAAGTCTGAGATCAGCATTGTCTTGGCGAATCAAGATGCGATACTCTGCACGTGAGGTAAACATCCGATATGGTTCCTTGGTCCCCTTGTTAACCAGATCATCTACTAATACGCCAATGTATGCGTCAGAGCGCTTGAGGATGAACGGGTCTTTTTCTTCTTGCTTCAGGTGTGCATTGATGCCAGCCATCAATCCCTGACAAGCAGCTTCTTCATATCCTGTAGTCCCATTGATTTGCCCAGCGAAAAATAGATTCTCCACGGGTTTAGTCTCCAGAGAGGGCTTCAATTGTGTGGGCGGAAAGAAGTCATACTCTATGGCGTAGCCCGGTCTGAACATCTTCATATTTTCAAATCCCGGGACCTTCTTTAATGCTTTGTATTGTACATCCTCAGGAAGTGACGACGAGAAGCCATTGACATAAATCTCGCAGGTATTCCATCCCTCTGGCTCAACGAACAATTGATGTCTATCGCGATCAGCAAAGCGATTGATTTTATCTTCTATAGATGGGCAATATCTTGGCCCAAGCCCTCGGATCCTGCCATTGAACATCGGCGATCTATCAAAACCCTCCTTCAAGGTTTCATGAACCTCTGGCGAGGTATAGGTAACATGACAGGGGCGCTGTTCTTTTAATACTGGTGTATCGGTAAATGAAAATTTGCACACTTCTTCATCTCCAGCTTGGGTCTCCATTTTGCTGTAGTCAAGGGTCCTTCCATCTATCCTCGGAGGTGTACCTGTCTTCATCCGCCCCGACTCAAATCCCAAATCCACCAGTTGTTCTGTGATTCCTTTAGCGGCTCGCTCTCCAGCACGACCGCCACCGAGTTGTTTCTCGCCGATGTGGATGAGCCCATTGAGGAAGGTACCGTTAGTCAACACTACTGTAGTCGACGGTATCTCAAGTCCGATGCTGGTATGTACCCCATGGCATCTGCCATCTTTAACGATCAGTCCTGTGACCATCTCTTGCCAAAAGTCTATATTTTCATTGGCTTCCAGTAGCTCACGCCACTTCGCAGCAAACATCATCCTGTCACTCTGTGCACGTGGGCTCCACATCGCCGGTCCCTTAGACTTGTTGAGCATCCTAAACTGTATCATGGTATGATCTGTCACGATACCTGAGTATCCACCCAATGCATCGATCTCTCTGACGATCTGCCCCTTGGCTACGCCACCCATGGCGGGATTGCAAGACATCTGTGCGATAGTCTGCATATTCATGGTAGCCAGCAATACCTTCGAACCCATGTTAGCCGCTGCTACAGCTGCTTCACATCCGGCATGCCCGGCACCTACTACTATGACATCATAATGTGGAAACATGAACGCAAAATTAAGTCATTAAAGATTTATTGAAGTTTCTTTTTTTACCTAAGTCGGCAGTCGGTTCTCTTGTCTCTGTAGAGATTGATCAAGACTGTATGCTTCATGATGATTAGAAATAATGAGAACATACCATCTATCAATATCTAATATCCTATTAGAAGAATTCCTTTTAGAGGTAATTGAAGCCTGCTGCTTATATAAAGTGTTTCTAAAAATGTATAAATCTTAGTAAAATCATCAGCGCCTCTGTAATCATTCCGAACGGCAATAACTAAGTATTCCACTTCAAACATCATAGATGCTTGAAAAATATCTTTGAGAAACTGGTTATTATCGACGGCTCTGCCAGCCTCAACTTCAATCACAATTTTACCGTCTTTACTTAAGGCATCGGCATTGAAGCTTTTATCAATTTTATTATCCACTCCAAATAGCACAGGAACGTGTATTTTATCGTTTTTCTTTTTACTCTTTTCTACGACAAAATCTATCTCCTCTAAACCCAATTCCAAATGTTGCAAGACTTCATTGCTTGTGTATTTATTTGAATCGCTGGTAATTTTTGAATCAGCATCCTGAAATACTTTAACTATCGATTCTATCCTTGGTATGATACCATGCGATCTTGGGAAGAATTGAAACCGTGTCATATTGAATTGACGATTTCACTAATTAATAGACTGGCGTTCATATTGATCTTGTTATCCTTTACGTAGAAGAAAATTTGTTCATCTGTAAACTTAGATTCTTCGTTTTTATATTTACCGTCTTCTATGATTATCTCTTGAAGAGTTTCGATAGAAACTATTCTATTGCCAAATTCGAACTTTAAAATTCTGGCTGGAAACCGCCGATTATCAAATTCTATATTATCCATATGCCATTTTAATTTCTCTAAATGTACCTGCTTTGCTCCAACTGTTACATCATCGACATTCAATAATATCATCACATTCTCGGACTTTGTCTGATTTAATGTCAACTAAACTTCTTTGATCAAGAATAGCTTAAGTAGCCCAGATATCTTCATCCTCACCACATAACGCAAATAAGAGTTTTACAATCCCCAGTGGCCCCTTCATTCCCACCCACCTCCCCCACCCAAACATTCTTTTTACAATATTTCTCTACTTGAGAGTAATATTTAAGATTATGTGCGTTGATATTTTGAGGTATGTAAGATTGGCCCTGAAGCGGAGTAATTAAATACAGTAATGGCACAAAACCAAGTACTTAAGACAGAGCAGAAAGCTCTTGAGATTAATCTCAATGATATGATCTATGGCACCTTTGCTGAGATAGGTGCTGGTCAAGAAGTTGCCAGACATTTCTTTCAAGTTGGTGCGGCAGCGGGCACGATTGCTAAGACGATGTCGGCTTATGACAAGCAGTATTCTGATGCTATCTATGGTGAGGCCAAGCGATACGTCTGTGAGGCTCGAATCTATAAAATGCTCAACCATGAGTTTGATCTCATCCGAGAACGGATCTATGAGAGTAGACCAGATGCCAACTATTTCGTATTTGCAGATTCGGTGTCAGCGATCAATTATCAGCGCACGATAAAAGGTAATGGATGGATGGGTCTGAGATTCATTCATAAGAAAGGTTCTGAACCCAGTGATATCATCATGCATGTCAAGATGCTTGATAAAAACAATCGCCAGCAGCAGGAGGCAATTGGAATATTAGGAGTGAATTTGATTTATGCATGTTTCTATTATCGACATGACTATGAGTTGTTCGTCCGTAGTTTGTTGGATGGATTGAAGAGTAGGATCTCTATTGACATGGTCCGCACTACGGGAGAGGCCTTTGATCATTTTGATGATCGATTGATTGCCTTAAGCTTAGTCAAAAATGATATTTCAGAGGTCGCCATATTTGATAAGGATGGTATCCCGCTGCATGCATCAGAGTTTCTATATCGCAAAGAATTGATGGTCATCAGAGGCCACTTCAGGCCACCTACTAAGGTTACAAAAGAGGCTATTGAAAACTCCTTTGAACAATTCAAAGAAGAGTCAGAAGAACCTGATAAATGCATGCCAGCCGCAGAGTTGACCATGGACAATCTCAATCGCTTTGGGCCAATTACCGATCAAGGTTATCTCGATCGAGTAAGATTGCTCAATGCACTAGGATTGACTGTAATCATCTCGAGTTGTACCAATCATCAGAAGCTCATCAATTACTTCTCGGATTATAAGATTCAACGCCTTGGAATATTGATGGGTGTGCATGAGCTAAAGGATACCTTGATCGAGAAGTATAATAGCAATCAGGACGGTAGACTCTTAGCAGCCTTTGGTGAGTTATTTAGCAAAAATATCACGGTATATGCATATCCCGCTTTAGAGAAAGAAGGCGATCAAATGTTATTCGTCGACAATCTGCCAGTGCCGGCGGGCATCAAGTTTTTATATCAGCATCTGATTGAGAATAAGCAGATCGTCCAAGTGACTAAGTACAACGATAATCACATGCACATTATCCCGTATAAAGTGTACGACCTCATCTCGACAGGTAATGAAGAATCATGGATGGATTGCATCCCTCCTGAGCTGGTTGATCTGATTAAGGAGCACGGCTCGTTTGGTTACGGCAAGAAAAATGTGGATTTTGAGTTTGCAAAATCAGCTGAAGAAGATGCGAAGTATTATTAGCCTTGGGCTATTGGTTATTCTTGCCTTAGGTTGTCAGAACAAGCCTAAAGAAACAGTAATTATGTCACCAGAGCCAGAGCCTATGGATGCTGACAAGATTGACTATATCATGGGTCAGTTTGAACCTGACCAGCATAATGACTTTGTCATAATCCCATCGCAGTATGCCTCACGAGAAGGCATGTACATGAGAAAGGAAGCTTATGAAGATTTTCTCAAGATGCACCAGCACGCAGCTTCTGATGGCGTCCAGTTCACTATCCGATCTGCCACTCGCAACTTTGAGTATCAGCGTGGTATTTGGGAACGGAAATGGACAGGAGAAACTAAATTATCCGATGGAACAGCAGCAAGTGATTTAGATAGTCATGTTGATAGGGCTAAGAAAATTTTGCTTTATAGCTCCATGCCTAGCACTTCGAGACATCATTGGGGTACAGACATAGACTTGAACAGTTTTGATAATGCATACTTTGAATCAGGTCAGGGTCTCCATGAATATAACTGGTTACTTGAGCATGCTGGCACGTATGGATTCTGTCAGCCATATACCGACAAGTCTAGTGGTCGTACTGGTTATGAGGAGGAAAAATGGCATTGGACTTATATGCCCTTAAGTAAAGATCTTACGGAATATGCTGCGGGTTATCTGACAGATGATATGATTACAGGGTTTCTTGGCTCTGAAGTTGCTCCTGAAATAGGGGTCGTCAAAAACTATGTCCTTGGCATTAATGGTCGCTGCAGCCATGAGTAATAAAACTAAAGATATCCGTTGGAGAGAGGAGTATACCATACGCTCCTCAGAGGTTGATACTGATCAGAAAGCGACACCACTTGCAATCCTTCATTTAGTTCAAGAGGCATCTATGGGTAGTGCCAGAGATCTTGGTGCATCTATAGCAGTATTAGAACCGCAGAATCTGGCGTGGGTATTGTTACGCAAGTCATTCACCATAGTCGATCGACCAAAGCTCGGCCAACAGGTAAATGTAGTGACGTATCCCTCTCATTTTGATCGCTTTCTGGCCTATCGTGATTATAAGATGTACGATATGGACGGCAGGCTATTAGCTTATGCCAGTAGCACGTGGACCTTGCTTAACTTTGTCGAGCGTAAGATGGCCCGAATACCTGATTTCTTGCTAGCTCTCAAGGTGACTCCAGAAGAAACTGTTTTAGAATCGCCGCCATCTCGCCTTCCTAAAATTGTCGAGATCATACAATCAGAACAAGTCAGAGTTAAATCTTACGACTTAGATTGGAATGATCATGTCAACAACCTCAATTATGTGAGATATGTCCTTGAAAATATGCCTAAGAACTATCGTAATAAGGAGTTGAATCGCATAGACTTCCACATTAAGGCAGAAGCGTTCATAGACGATGAGATTAGTGTGGACTCAGGACTTATAGGAGATAACGACGATCAGATCGGACATCGGTTGAGTCTTCATGGTACGGATAAGCTGATCGCTCTTGCTCAGACCTATTGGAATTAGTACCATATAAGCTCTAAAATATCACTAATATTCTTTCAGACTTTGTCAATATCTACGTTGAATATACCTGCCTCGACGGCAGGCAGGCTCGCCAGAGTTATAGCTATGCCTGTATTTTTCGCCTTGATCTTAACAAATTCTAATGAAGACTCTTATGCAAAATTCTAAAACTTAAATGGTATAAAAAAAGGCCATAGCTTCTGGAGCTATGACCTTAGATAGTTTCATTCTTATACGGAAGTATTATCCTTTAAGCTTGTAGAGCTTTCCTATGTTAGGTACTAAGATCGCTTCGGTTCTCCTGTTTTGAGCTCTACCATCAGGCGTTTCATTATCTGCCACTGGCATATTTTCGCCACGTCCAGAAGCAATAAGCTGATCTGCATCAACACCCATGTCTATAAGTGCTCTGACTACCTCTGTTGCTCTTGCTACGCTGAGATCCCAGTTATCTTTATATGCCTTGCCATCAAGGATTTGCTTGTCATCAGTATGACCTTCTATGATTAATGCTACTGACGGATTGCCTTTAAGCATGTTAGCTAACATTTCAAGTGTTTCTTTATCATCACTACTTACACGAGTTGATCCGGATTTAAAGTCTACCTCATTTGTAACATCGAGATATAAGAAATTTTCTACTTCCTTGATGCGTGCATTGCTGCCTGATACCGCAGCATCTACTTCTGCGAATGCCGAATTGATTTCAGCTCGTAACGCATTCAGTTGTGCTTGTTTGTCATCGACGTTGGCCTGAACCTCAGCAATTTTAGAGTCCATTTCTTTTTTAGTGGCCATTAAGTCAGCATCTAATGAAGATTTCTGTGTTGATAGATTCGCATTTGCTTGCTTGAGGGAAGCTATTTCTGAATCTTGATTTGTTTTTGTGGCGTCAAAGTCAGCTTGGAGTTTTTCAAGCTTCATACCAAGATCATCTTTCTCGCCTTGAAGGGCTTCAAAAGATTTTTTACTGACGCAAGACGCAGAAACCAGTGCGATACCAAGTGCCAGGATTAATAAGATTTTAAACGATTTCATTCTGATAGATTAGTTATGTGTTAAGAAAAAGTAGGGCACGAATATATTTAACTATATCAATAAATCTTGTCGTCACGAGGATAAAGTTGAGTTACGAGACGGGGCAATAAATGTACATCTGTTATTGTCCTATTAGTAGGCTTAAAAGTGTAATTGCCGCGACTCAACAATATAGTAGTCTGTAGTACTGTTTTAGCATTTGAATAAGGTTGCTAAAGATGCTACCTTTGCGCATCTTTTGAAAACGGGCAATAGCTAACATATCATATTATGGCTTTAATAGGACAGATCAGAAACAACATGTGGTTGGTGTTTATCATAATAGCACTGGCGACATTGTCATTTATATTAATGGATGCAATGGGTCCAGGTGGAGGAGGTCCATCTGTGAGTAGCTCCATCGGTAAAATTGCAGGCCAAGAAGTCTCTAACCGAGAGTTCGAATCGGCATATAGTTCACTTTTTGCCAATGCTCAAGATCCGAATGCCAGTCGAGCTGCACTTTGGAATTATTTCATAGAACAGAAAATTGTCAACAATGAATCTGACAAATTGGGTCTGAGTGTAGGATATGACGAGTTGATGGATCTACAGTTTGGATCTAATATTAGCCCTATCATCTATCAGAATTTCAGAGATCCACAAACAGGGCAACTGGCTACGGCACAACTGCAGCAGATCAGAAGTCAATTAGAAAGTGGAGAAGAACTTAGTCCTCAGTTTGCTCAATTCTGGGGTGAGCAAGAAAAGCAGATTATCAAGAACCAATTACAGGGTAAAATGACTGGGATAGCGCAGAAGGCAATTTATACTCCTAATTGGATGGCTGAGGCGATGTACTCTGAAGAGAATGCGACTGCTAATGCTGCTGTGGTTAAAATACCATTTGATGCGATCACATCAGATGTTCAAGTAAGTGACTCTGATATCAATTCTTATATCTCGACTAGAAAGAGTGATTTCGAACGTAAAGAAGAGAAGAGAGTATTGTCCTATGTTAAGATGGATGTGCTCCCGACAAGTGCGGATACCCTTACGTATAGAAATGAGATGAATGGAGTGATGGGGAGATTCGCATCGACGGAAAATGATTCGCTGTTCGCTCAAGCCAATAATGGTTTATATACGAACTACTATGCCAAGGCTGAAGAACTTGATGAGTTCTATGCCGATAAAGTTGGTTCATATGAAGTAGGTAGAGTATATGGGCCTTATGTCTTAGGAAGAAGCTTCCAATCGGTAAAATTGTTAGACAAGCAAGTGCTTCCAGATTCAGTCCGAGCAAGTCATATCTTAAAAAGAGTGACACCTGGAAATCTCACTCAGGCAGATGAGGCAGAGTCAATTATTGATAGTTTGATGGCAGTTGTCAAGTTGGGTCGAGTACCTTTTGATACATTGGCGGTTAAGTTCAGTGAAGATATTGCATCTGGTCAAGATGGTGGGGACCTAGGATATTTTGCTCAAGGATCAATGGTAGGACCATTCAATCAGGTTGCATTCATTGATGGAAAAAGAGGGAATTACTATAAGGTTAAAACGCAATTTGGTTGGCACCTGATCCATATTGAAGATCAGAAATATAATACGAGAGAGTCAAAGTATAAATTGGCCTATGTCAATGTGCCGATCGTGCCTAGTAAGGCAACGCAGGATGCCCTCTATAATAAGATGGTAGATATTGTTAGTGCTCATCCATACTTAGATGACCTATCGAATGCAGTTGCTGGCATGGGCAATCTGGAGATACAGACTTCTAATGATCTAGGAGCAAATGATTACCTAATCACTGGTATGGCGCCAGGAAATGAGTCACGTCAGATAGCCAAATGGGCTTTCACGGCAGGTACATCAACGAATGATGTATCTCCACAGGTCTATCAGTTCCAAGACCCAGTGTTATACTATAATAATGCATACGTTATTGCAGGACTAAGTGCGGTAAAAGAACCAGGTATGCCGTCAGCCGCCGAAGTTCGCAATCAAGTGGAGGTCGCCGTGCTCAATCAACTCAAGGGCCAATCAATATTAGGCTCATTAGCTGATAATTTAGGCTCTGTAGCGTCTCAATATGGCGCTAAAGTAGATACCCTCAGAAATATAAACTTGCTTAACACATTTGTGCCTGCAATAGGAAATGAACCAGAAGTTGTAGGTGCCGCATTCGGTACAGGCGGCGTTCAAAAGATACTTGGTAATAGCGGCGTATTCGTCGTGCAACCATTAGGTAAGCAAGAAGCAGGTGCTGTGACTAACGTATCCTTTATTAAAAATACAGTCGCTCAAGGAGTGAAGGGCAGAGCTGCCTCAGAACTACTGGAAGCGCTAAAAGAAAAGGTAGAAATCACGGACAATAGAAGCACATTCTATTGATCAGAAAAAATATATAATCCTATAAAGAAACGATCGGCATCCTGTCGGTCGTTTTTTGTTTATGAAAGCTTTAATTCTATCCGTCCTCATCACTGTAGTCGTGCTATGGTCCTGCAAGCCCGATAATCGTATCATACTAGAATATCCTGATGCTGGCATGAAAGAGATTTATACCATTGACAAGGACTCTCTGATACATGGAGAGAAACTAGTCTATCTCGATAATGGGAAAAACCTCTATTCCAAGAGTTATTATGACAAGGGGCAATTAAATGGTGAACGATATATCTATTATCCCGACGGTCAGATTGAGGTTTATGAGCAGTACATAGATGATGTGCTCCATGATACATTAAAAACATACTATCCATCCGGAGCACTTAAACTTGTTATGATCTATGATTACGGTGTATTAAATGGTGTTGTAACTAAATACAAAGAGACGGGCGAACTTGTGGAGCGGGTGACATTTGCAGATAATGAAGAGAATGGTCCTTTTGAAGAATATCATGAGAATGGCCAGATCAGATGGAAAGGAAAGTATCTGAATGGAGAAAATGAACATGGACTTCTTGAAGAGTTTGACGATACTGGTGAGCCTATTAGAAGGATGATGTGTAACGATTTATCAATCTGTAGGACCATCTGGACTAAAGAAAATGGAGATATTACAGAGTAATGCGATTGCTTTCTACAATATATGTGCTCTGCTTATCAGCTCAAGTCTTGTGCGGTCAGTTAGGAGGTGTAGGCACATTTGAGTTCTTGAATCTCACTCCTAGTGCAAGGATTACTGCATTAGGAGGTTACAGCTCAACCTTGCGGGATGGCGATGTCAATTTAGGCTTACTCAATCCCGCTGCGCTTAACAATGGAACCCAAGGTCAACTCGCCTTCAATCACAATTTTCATATTGCAGATATCAATCACGGTTATTTTGCCTATGGTTTTGGATTAGACTCCTTAGGTATCAATCTAGCTATCGGGGGGCAGTATGTGAGCTATGGAGAGTTCATACGTGCTGATGCTCGCGACAATATTCTGGGTACATTTAATGCTGCAGAGTATGCATTGAGCATCAGTGCTTCCAAGTTGATTAGTGATCGATTGTCAGTAGGAACCACATTTAAGTTGGTCCGTAGCGATCTTGATCAATACGATTCCTTTGGTATTGCCTTCGATTTAGGTGTTCAATATCTGAAGCCCGAGAAAGATGTGGTTTGGTCTGTACTAGTTAGAAATATAGGTGTGCAACTCAGTCGTTTCAGTGAAAGAAGTGAATCATTACCTACTGATATTCAGATTGGTTATGCTAAGAAGTTAGCTCATCTACCGTTTAGATTTTTAGTTACAGCGAGGGATCTGCAACGATGGGATATCCGTGAATCGACACGTGTCGAGGATGATCCCATTTTTATCAACCAGACAGTGGCAGCAGAGGCGGGATTGCAAGTATTCACTAACAATTTGTTTAGGCACTTAGTCTTTGGTGGTGAATTTATAATAGGTCAGAAAGAAGCATTGAGGCTTAGATTCGGGTACAATCATCAGCGCAATCAGGAACTACAGAGTAATGTGTTTAGGAGTTTTGGAGGATTCAGTTTTGGTATTGGAATAAAATTGAAGAAGTTTAGATTCGATTATGGCTTAGGTAATTATCACCTACATGGTGGGGTCAATCACTTGAGTTTAACTATTGATTTAAGGGATAAAGGCAGAATATTTTAGACTTTGCGCGGTATATGGGTTAGATCTACCCGTGAATTAAAGATTAATTAAGAACCTTTACTGTTAACTTTGTCGTTTAAGTTCTACAATACATAGACATGAAAAGATTGACGATCCTTATAGTTGCTATCCTGTTAAGTCTCTCAGTATTCGGCCAATCTGCTGATGAGAGCGCTGAGTCTAACTCTAATCTATGGAAGACGCTTTCTAAGATTACCTATAAAAAAGAGTATGACGAGTTTTTAGGATTCAAGATCGATAAGCCAGTGTTTGCTCAGTCAGTAAAGGATCTTGAAGATAAGGAAGTAGAGGTTAAAGGATATATTATACCTGTAGAAGGGTATAAAAGCCATACTGAGTTTATCTTTTCAGCCTATCCATATAACTTATGTTTCTTTTGTGGTGGTGCTGGACCTGAGACCGTGATGGAGGTAGAGAGCTCGGTTCCGGTAGAATATACTGCTGAGCAGGTTACACTTAAAGGCACTTTAAAGCTAAACCCGGACGATATTAATAGACTCATGTATCTATTAATTGATGCAAGTCCTGTTGAAGAGCAGTAGTCTGCCTGTACAGGTCTTGGATATTTTTTGGTGACAGCTTATTATTAAGTCTTATCGGGTTTTGTCTCCTTGCTAAAATTTGTGAACTTTATAATAGTGCTCATTTTTTGAGCAGGCTAAAAATTATTACACATACAATCTAAATCATGAGTATTGTTGAGTTGAAGGTTCCTGTAATTGGAGAGTCAATTAGTGAAGTAACGCTGTCATCTTGGTTAAAGGAGAATGGTGAATATGTCAAGTTGGACGAGCCAATCTGTGAGTTTGAGTCTGATAAGGCGACTTTAGAATTTCCTGCTGAAGCAGAAGGAAAGTTGATATATGTTGCTGCAGAAGGTGATGATTTAGAAATCGGAGCAATAGTGGCCAAAATAGATACAGCTGCTAAATCCGCTGCGTCAAGTTCAAAGGCTAAGGAAGAACCCGCAGCGCCAGCAGCTCCAACAGCACCGGAACCGGTTGCGAGCGCACCAACGATCAAGAGCACTGGGGATGTAAAGGAAATGAAAGTACCAGTGATCGGTGAGTCGATCAGTGAGGTGACGTTATCCTCATGGTTAGTAGCAGATGGAGACTTCGTGAATATAGATGATCCAATCTGTGAGTTTGAATCTGACAAGGCGACTCTAGAGTTTCCCGCCGAGGCATCGGGTATATTAAGACATGTCGCTGGCGAAGGAGATGACCTCGAGATCGGAGCACTTGTTGCCAAGATAGAAGTGGCAGAAAAAGATGCTGCGCCTGCACCTAAAGCGGCGCCAAAAGTCGATGAGAAACCAGCAGTTCCATCAACAGCAGCAGGTGCAAGTTATGCCACAGGACATCCATCGCCATCTGCCGCCAAAATACTGGCGGAAAAGGGCATGTCGCCAAGTGACGTACAGGGAAGCGGTGTAGGTGGTAGAATCACTAAACAAGATGCGGTAAGTGCTGCTCCGGCGGATAAACAGACTAATGTGGTCGCTACTGGATCAGTAACACCAAGTGGAGCAACGTCATTTGCTCGAACAACCAGAAGAGAAAAGATGTCTCGTATGAGGCGCACGATAGCTTCAAGACTGGTCGCTGCTAAGAACGACTCAGCCATGCTAACCACATTCAATGAGGTTGACATGACTAACATATTTGCATTGCGCAAGAAGTATCAAGAGAAATTTGTCGAGAAGCATGGAATCAAGCTGGGTTTTATGTCGCTATTCACTAAGGCTTGTGCACAGGCGCTAATGGAGATGCCGCAGGTAAATGCTATAATAGATGGTGACCATTTGACCTATCACGATTATGCGGATATCTCGATTGCTATATCTACTCCGACAGGTCTCGTTGTGCCTCCAGTACATAACTGTGAGTCGCTGGACTTTCATGAGATAGAGCTTAAGATTAAGGAGCTGGCGGTTAAAGCCCGAGATGGTAAGTTGACACTCGACGAGATGAAGGGAGGAACCTTCTCAATTACTAATGGCGGGATCTTTGGCTCAATGATGAGCACACCGATACTGAATAAGCCACAATCGGCTATACTAGGAATGCATACAATTAAGCAACGCCCAATAGCAGTAGATGGAAATGTTGAGATCAGACCTATGATGTATCTCGCACTATCCTACGATCACAGAGTAATAGATGGTAGCACATCTGTAACATTCTTAGTGAGAGTAATTGAGCTACTCGAGGACCCAGTTAGATTAATGATGAACATATAATAGGCATGACCTTACAGGAATTTTTTGATGCATGTACCAATAATCCTGAGATCATAGGATTTTATTTTGTAGCCCTCCCGCTAACAGCTTTCCTTGCGAGCGTATTTGGCAAGGGCGAAGGTCACCTATCTCCTTGGAAATATCTCTATACGGTACTTGTTTATGCAGCGACTGTTCCGGGCATATTTGCCATAGTCCTCAACGTATATCTATTTCTGTTTGAGCGGCAACCTATTATGCAGAGCAATCTGTTTACTCAAGTCTTGCCAGTTATGGTTATGGTATTAACGCTCTGGTTAATCAAAAGAAATGTGCCTTTTGAGTATATACCAGGATTCAATAAGATATCTGGACTCATCATGGTCATGATGGCGATAATAGCGGTGATGTGGTTGTTGGATCGTACTAGGATTTTTGCAGTGACATTCCTGCCATTTCAGTATGTGGTCCTGATGTTAGTTGGGTTACTCGTCGTAGCCAGATTAGGACTTAAGAAGTTGATGTAGACATGATCTCACAATTATTCCTTAGTATAGCATATCAAATTTGCCTGATATGCTACGTCTACTGCTTTTTGTTTTAGTTGGTTTTAGTTTTCTTAGTGCTTCTGCACAATCTGTTCCTGAAGCTCCGCTTGTAAAGGAAGGAGAAGGACCATTCTCACAATTGATCATTCGTGGTGCGACTCTAATCAATAGTACTGGAGCCCCGCCGATAGGGCCTGTCGATATCGTTATAGAGGATAACATCATTAAGGATATTGAGGTAGTTGGTTACCCTGGCGTAGAGATAGATTCTAGCCGAAGACCTACGCTAAAATCTGGCGGGCATGAGATCGACGCCTACGGAGCTTATGTCTTACCGGGATTGGTTGATATGCATGGGCACATCGGTGGGCGCTGGCAGGGAGCTGGCGGTGAGTATGTATTCAAACTATGGATGGCTCATGGCATAACCACCATAAGGGATCCCTCATGTGGTAACGGGCTAGATTGGGTGCTCAAGCATAAAAGATTGAGTGAGGCGGGCGATATCACTGCACCTAGAATATTGGCTTACACGGCATTTGGTCAAGGCTCTACCGACCCAATCAGCACCCCTGAGATGGCACGTAATTGGGTTCGGCAGAATGCGGCTAATGGAGCTGATGGTATTAAGTTTTTTGGTCTGGCTCCAGATTTGTTCGCAGCAGCGTTAGATGAGAATAAGAAACAAGGATTGCGCTCAGCATGCCATCATGCACAGCTCGAAGTGGGAAGATGGAATGTCCTACATTCTGCCCGTGCTGGCTTAACGTCTATGGAGCATTGGTACGGATTGCCTGAGGCCCTGTTCGATGATCGCACGATACAGGATTATCCCCTCGATTATAATTATCAGAATGAGCAACACCGTTTTGGTGAGGCAGGAAGATTATGGAAGCAAGCAGCCGAGCCACACTCAGACCATTGGAATGAAGTGATGGATGAATTATTGGAGTTAGATTTTACGATTGATCCAACATTCAATATCTATGAAGCAAGCAGAGATCTGCATCGAGCTCGACGTGCCGAGTGGCACGAGGATTATACCATCCCGAGCTTATGGCATTTCTATCAGCCGAGTAAAATATCACATGGCTCTTATTGGCACTATTGGGGTACAGAAGAAGAAGTTAGCTGGCGTCAGAACTATCACTTGTGGATGACTTTCATCAATGAGTACAAGAACCGAGGAGGCAGAGTTACGGCGGGATCTGACTCAGGATTTATTTTCCAATTGTATGGGTTTGCTTATATCCGAGAGCTCGAGCTGTTGAGAGAAGCAGGATTTCATCCACTGGAGGTGATCAGAGCTGCAACTCTAAATGGAGCGGAAGCACTGGGCATAGACAACGAGATCGGAAGCATAGAGGTTGGTAAGAAAGCGGACCTCATAATTATTGAAGAAAACCCACTACAGAACCTCAAGGTGCTTTATGGCACTGGGGCAATCAAGCTTACGGACGACAATGAAGTTGTCCGTGTAGGAGGTGTTAAGTATACCATCAAGGATGGAATCATCTATGACGCCAAACAGTTACTCCGAGATGTAAAGGCAATGGTGGATGCAGAGAAGGAAGACACAGGGTGGACACTTAAGCAGCCAGGGAGCAAATAGAGTTGTACTCAGTTGTCGGCAAGACAAGTTAATTGACTAACTATCATGGGAATCACACATTGGTCATCGTTCCTACTTTACAGACTCCGATTTCGAAAGCTAGTCTAACCAGTCCTGCAGTGTTTTTTAGGTGATATTTCTTCATCATATTCTTCCGATGAGAGATAACCGTATGTTGACTAAGGAACAGGTTTTGAGCTATTTCTTTAGAAGTATACTCCTCAACAATAAGTGTTAAGATTTCTTTTTCTCGAGAGGTTATCATTAGAACGTTTGGATTATTTGATACCATAAATATCTGCAGTCTTTTTTGGCTACTAAATAGATGGATACGCATAGATTTTATTTTGTAGCCTATAGGAATCCCTATATATGAAATCATGTGTTCTATAAATTTCGTATTCCATTTTTGCAGTATTGAATGGTATAATTCAATCGTCGGCATCAGTGGTTGAGCCTATGATTCAATCTTCGTTAATTTGGCCGCCATAAAAGGATAGAGACTTGGGGTAAGTTCAAGGGTATTTAATCAACAATGAAATGAGATCGGTACTATCAATAGTACCTACCTCCTTTTCTTGATTAATGAACCACATCAAGGCATCCGCCAATTTGGACCGTCAAACTGGCATTTAACTGTACTTCAAATGTTGGTTCTAGCACAACACTTGAACCTGAGATGAATTCAAAGTCTTCCGCAGCATCTATGAAGCCCGATGCGGTGATATCATTTTGATTTCGGAGCCGTCTGGTTATGACATCATCTGCCAAGAAACTACTTGGAGTGGTCAAGCTTGGCAGGATACAAGAGGACAAGGCACTAACAAACCCATTCCCTGTAATATTGTCGAGACCTGGAGGGCCTACATCTTTTGCATTATATATCAATAAGGAGGCTACCTGATCTCTATTATATGTTGGATGTGCTTGGCGGATCAAAGCGGCCAGAGCTGCAGCATGTGGTGCGGCGGCTGAAGTACCAAAAAAGTTCGGGAAAATATCTGAATCTTCTGGAATATCAAAGCTGAAGAATGTTGTATTAGTACCGTCGGTAGCCGATAGCTCCGGAGTCTGTCTGACTTCTTCAGTTGGTTTTAGGGAGCCATCTTCATTAAACAAAATAGTAGATGGACCATGTGAAGTAAATGATTCCGGTATCTCACTAAAGAATGGAATGGCCCCTACAGCTATTGCTCCTCCAGCTGCATGGTGACCTATAATAGTTGGACTATCTGTATCATATTCTTCTTGAATGAAATCAGTAGCAAAGTTTATAATTTTAATCCTGCCTGGTAGTGGCCCACTGAATAGATTAAAAATGAGGTTCAATGTCTGCGGAGATCCTGTATTATTGGTGTATTCGAAAACCTCAAAAGGAGTTTGATTAGCAATATTGTCTTCAAACCCTTGCGCCAGAACAACTGTAGGAGGATCATCAGTTAGAAAGATATCTAAATCTGAATCTACATCACTAGTCGTAAGAAATGGATCGTCCCATTGCATACCAATCAATATCCTGTCACCCGTTCCAACGACAATTTGCTTTAATCCATCTTGGTTATTGCTCAGGTCGAAATCAATATCGGCTACAGTGCCATTGAATAATGAAGGGACTATGCTCTGTGGGTTACTAATCTCATAGGATTTATCGGCTAAATTACCAGCAGAAGAAAAATAAATAACATCATCATTGTTTGTCACATTATCAACCGCTTGTGCTATAATTCCATCTTGAAAGTAAGGCTCAGCGAAATAGGTAATATCATCAACAATGACACTGCATCCTTGGTCCGCCAGGAGTTGAATATTGTCCGCAAAACTTTGCTGACCATTTAAGGCAGTGGCAAATAACAATTCAGCCCCTGGGGCCATATCGTGAATCAACTGAAGCATAGCACGCCCTTCATCAATGCCTCCAGATACAAGATCTTCTATAACAGTTATGGGAATGACATTCCCAAGAGGATTAGCAGGCCCTGGAAGATCTCCCGTTGCTATGTCCATAGCCTCTCCAGATAAATTGTTGTAGCTATCACTAAGGACACCAATCTTTACTCCTTGACCCTGAAACATGGGGTTAAGTTGTCTTAACTTGTCGGTTTCCATTACACTATCTGCTTGGGTAGTAGTGATGCCTATGTTGCTTACAGGTTTGTAAAGGACATCAACACTTAACAAGCCACGTTCGGGTAATTTGTCTAAGGCCAATACCTGACTTAAGGCCATATAACCTTCAATTATGTTATAAGTATCATTTACTCCTGTGATCCTTACTCCAATATTTTTCAGGATAGGCACTATTGTCTCACTATCACTTACTCTAAGTTTGATGCCGATCTCATTATTCGTCATTAGAAGATGATCTGTGGGAAGAGATGACTCCAATTCATGTTCCGAAACGACGCTACTTATAGGAAGGCTCTTCTCGACATTGTTTTGAGCGATGAGTATGTGCAAAGTGGAGCTAATGATTGTTCCCGATGATTTTCGAAGATGCTTACCATGAGTAAAATATGGGCTGGAGGCTAGCGACAGTTCTTTTACTGATCTATTATTAGAAAGATCTTGACTAAGTGCTGTTGGAATCGCAATAAATTGAAAACAGCAAGTAAGGACCAGTGCTCCTATGGAAATACTTATTTTAGACAGCATTCCAATAAGGGCAATGCATGACTTAGAAGAATGATTTATTAAGGCAAGATTCATGTTGTATCATTATTGATTAAGACTAGCTCAAAAGTCCAAATACAATACTGTGATGACAATACATGGAATCATGTATATTGTAGGAAGAGCTCTATAGGTTTTCCTATATAGATCAATTGTTATATGTTTTACTTCTCTGCTAACCTAAACCCAACGCCATGCACATTTTCTATATGTACACTATCATCTGATGATAGATGCTTGCGCAGTCTACTGATGAACACATCCATGCTACGACCTAGGAAGTAATCTTCCTTGCCCCAGACTCGTTCGAGCAGATCTTTGCGAGAAACCACTGAGTTAATGTTGGTGTAGAGTTGCTGCATGAGCTCGCCCTCTCGCTGTGTGAGTTTTTTAATGTTTCCTTTGTAGTCGAGCGTGAGGTTTTTAAAGTCAAAGATGCTTGCACCGATAATTACAGTTTGATTAAGATCTGTCTTTATGAATCTCCTCTTGAGGAAGATATTGATCTTAAGGATTAGCTCCTCGATACTGAAGGGCTTGGTGATATAATCGTCAGCCCCAATTGTGAGGCCTTTGATGCGGTCTTCCTTCATTGATTTAGCAGTGACGAAGATGATCGGCACTTGTGTATTGAGATCTCTCAGTTTTTCAGCTAATGCAAAGCCGTCCATAACAGGAAGCATCACATCTAGGACACATAGATCAAATGTCTTTTTCTTAAAAGCCTTGAGGGCATCAGCACCGTTGAGGTAGTGATCAACTTCGTAGCCTTCGTCTGTTAGTGCATCGTTAGTTAAGAATGCTAAGGTCTCGTCATCTTCGACATATAAGATTTGATCAGCCATGGTTTTGAGGTATTTGAATAGAAAATGTCGAGCCCTCACCAAAGACAGAGTTAATAGAGATGTCCCAGCCGTGAGCTTTGCATATATTTTTTACATAATAGAGTCCCAATCCAAAGCCCTTTACATCATGTACATCACCTGTAGACACTCGATAGAATTTTTGAAATACTCTTTCGAAATCGTCTTTCTTGAGGCCTACGCCATTGTCCTTGATGTTCAGGACGAGCTTGTTCTTCGTCTCGCTGATGTGGATTAATATGTCTGGGGTAGTGGAGCAATATTTAATGGCGTTATCGATGATATTATAGATCACATTAGTGAAGTGTAATCGATCTCCGATGATGGTCTGATTGTCAACCGAACCTTGCTGTTGCACCTTGATTTTACCAGGGCTGATTTTTAGGCTCTCTCCATCCACGATTTCATTGATCTCTTTGATGAGTTGCAGTGGTTCCAGATTGAGCTTAAAGCTGTCTGATTCCAATTTTGCCAGACTTAGGACCTTTTCAACTTGACTGTTCAGGCGTTTATTTTGGTCCGATATAATCTCTGTGTATTTCTTCAGTTTAGGATGTTGAGTAAGTATTTCATTTTTCTTCAGGTAGTCAGAAGCTATCTTAATAGAACTGATAGGAGTCTTGAACTCATGAGTCATATTGTTGATAAAATCCTTTTGAAGCTCTGAGAGTCGCTTTTGTTGTAGGATTACCCACATGGCATATACCAAGAAGGCCAGGGATAGAAAAGTAAAAAAACTGAATGCAATATTCTGCCACATATTACTGAGTAGGAAGCCTCGCTGTCCTGGAAACTTGACAACGAAGTAATAGGTCAGGTTGTCAAATGTTGGAAGAACACCACTGCGATCTCTTGACTCTTCGAGGTTGTCCATTTTGCAGTAGGAGCCATAAACCAGTTCCTGAGATTGACAATCATATATGGCGAATTCGAAGTCGGTGTTAATAGCTCGCTGGCCAAATTCTCTGATCAGATAATCCTCCAGGATGTTGGCGTCGATGTTATCATTGATATTGACGGCATAATAGTTGGAGGAAGTGCGCTGAATTAAATTTTGCTTAGGCAGCTCTGACTCGTTAAAGTCTGCGATCTTCTGCGCAACCTCTAATAGAGCTATGGTTACGGTCTGATTAAACTCTGAGTCCTTAAGATTAAATGCTCGCTTTAGCCAATAGGCCTGTATGAACAATACCCCAAAGATGGATATAGCTCCTAGTATGGCCAGCCGTCGTATTAGATAGTTAGGCATAATGCAAAGATGCACTACTAATATGATCAGATTTTAGTGATAGAACGTGGTTAACAGGGCATTAACAGGTGTATATGATATAAGTCTAATTCTTGGGAATTTTCAATTTACACCATATTGCTGGCGGTCTTTCCCTTGAAATGGTCCAATTCCCATCCGTAGACTTTTCGTAAATAGACGTTTTTTTATGGCATGGACATTTAAACATTACGCCTCCACTACCGAATACTTCAACAGCTTCAAATGAAATCAAAAAGTCTGATCGAGTAAAGAGTCTCATTTTTGATAAATCTACAGAATAAGTCTTTGAGTTATCTGATGGATTCAGAGTTATGAAAATTCGATGATTGTTGATAATTGGTCCAATGCCATGATCATATTCATAAATATTGACTTCATAAACCACAGAGTCATGTGAGACGCTGGTAGAATTAAAGTTTATGGATTCAATATATGCTTCACTATTATTTTTAATAAGAACTGCCCGTTCTCTGCCCCTCGTTTTCTTTTTGTTGGAGAATCCTGTTTGACACAGGTCAAGAGCAGTATTGAATCCAACATTTTTACTTTTGAATCGTGCTTGTTCTGCAATTATTTCGACATTTTGGAGCGCATAAGATTTAGTCGTGAGACGAATTCGTACTACAGAATTATTTTGCAATTCACTGAGTTTAAGAGCCTTATTTTCATATCCAATACATGTCAGATTTAGCGCATCGGAAACATCTAGTAGCGATATATCTAATTGAGCCAAACCATTAACGTCAGATAGGGTGCCATAACTGGATTTCTCAAAGTAAAGGTTGACGTATGGTATAGGCTGATTATTCTCGTCGACTATACTAAGGTTAATCTGCTGTCCATAAGAGACTACTATATTGCTAATCAGAAAAGCCGAAATTAAAAGGTGAATATTAATAGTCATACTTGAGTTAGGCATCATCGATTTAGTTGGCAGTTTGACGGATTTAAAACCACAATAGTTACAGGGTATAAAATTTTAGTAATTATATCAAGAGACAATCAACAGAGTAATACCTTCGGGATATGCGATTGGCTCCAATTCTGATCTTGCTATTATTTGTTGGCGTGACTTTCAGTCAAGGGAATAATCCATTTGACGTACAGACAGATGAATCTACTGTAGAGCCGCCGGCTGAAGGAGTACAGATTGACCCTGCTTCCTTGGATTCAGATAATCCATTTAGCATCGATCCAAATGCAGCTATGGTTGCGCAGCCGCAGCCAGAATCAGATAGAATAGATCAATCGAAAAGTAGCGACAACAGATATTCTACACTGACTATGATCATGTCTTTGCTCAGTCTCATTATGATTGCCTTTGGTATCAGTAGCAATCGATTGCGCTTTCAAAAATGTCTGCAATCTGTAATCAACTCTAACCAATTAAAGGGACTCAAGCGCTCAGACAAGACCTACTTTAACATACAGAACATCCTCTTGTACTTGGCCTTTTTTATGAACCTCAGTTTGTTCCTCTACATGGGTTCAAACCGGTTCATTGATCTATCTTTTGAGCTGAAGTGGTATTATGTGCTACTCGGGGTTATACTCGTCTATGTTGTGAGGCATATAGTTCAGCAGATCATCAGTTTTACTTTCCCATTTGACTCGGCATCTAATCTTCACAATTATAGCCTGATGATTCATAACATAGTATTAGGCGTTATCTTGCTACCTCTATTAATAGGATTGCAATTTGGCCCAGAATCCCTTGATGGAACATTCTTTTTTGTTGGCTTAGCATCGGTAACATTGATCTATATAATTCGTCAAGGCAAAGGGGTCCTTTTTGCCATGAGCATCAGTGGGTTCAATATCATTTATTTTTTTATCTATCTTTGCGCCGTCGAAATTGCACCTGTTTTAATCCTTTTAAAGGATCTTAACAGGTGAGTTGTCAGTGTAAGGAATAAATAAGTGGATGTCCGCAGAACCGAAAGCTCAGTCAGCCGAGACTTTTAAAAAAGTCCGGACAATACTCATTTCTCAACCTAAACCGGTTAGATCTCCATATTTCGAGCTAGCCGATAAATGGAAGCTGCAGATTGATTGGAGACCTTTCATACATGTAGAGCGAGTTACTGAGAAAGAATTCCGTAGAAATAGAATTAGACCTGACGAGTTTACAGCGATCATCTTTACTAGTAAGAATGCTATAGATCATTTCTTTAGCATCTGTGAGACGATCCGATGTAAGATGTCGCAGAGTACGAAGTATTTCTGTTTGACAAAAGCAATCGCCGACTACCTTCAGAAATTTATCATTTATCGCAAGCGCAAGGTCTTTATTGGGGAGCGTAAAATCGCTGATCTCGAGACTGCATTTATGAAGCATAAGGAGAATGAAAGATTCCTGCTTCCATGCTCTAACTTAGGGGCTACTGACGTGGTTAATTATCTCACGGAGAAGGAGATAGACTTCAAGGATATCATGATGTATCGTACAGTGGCCAGCGATTTATCTGATCTCAGTGACGTTACTTATGATGTGCTGGTATTCTTTAGTCCACTTGGTATAGAGTCACTATATGAGAATTTCCCAGAATTCAAACAGAATGATACTCGCTTTGCCGTATTTGGTAAAAAGACTAAAAAGGCCGTTGAAGATCATGGATTACAGATCAATATCGAGCCTACATCAGAAACGCCCTCAATGACTATGGCGATAGAGAAATATCTCAAGCAATCTAACAAGTAAATTCGAGTATCTCTTGAGCAGCAGTCTATCGGCACAGCTTGAGAGCATCAAGACAGCATTGAGTGGTGACAAACCCGGCAAAGCATCTCATGCTAAGTTGGCTGCAGGTGATCTCGGTCGCTTTGAGAAATATTATCAGCCGTCATCCGATGCCCACCAAGCGGCAGTAATGCTCCTATTGACTGAAAGGACTAACAGTAGTGAAGTCATTTTTATGAAGCGAGCGGACCATAAACACGACAAACATAGTGGGCAGATTAGCTTTCCTGGAGGTCGCAGGGAACTAAGTGATGACAGCTTATTGGCCTGTGCACTTCGTGAAACCCACGAAGAGATTGGCGTAACACCAGCGAAAATAGAAGTTCTTGGCACACTCAGTTCACTGTATGTGTATGCAAGCAATCATATAGTTCAACCTTATGTGGGCTACTTCAATGAGCCTGAGCATATCAACCCCAATGATGAGGTAGCAGAAATTCTTTTTGGATCAGTTCAGGGTTTTGTAGAACAAGGGACTTCTAAAACCTCTCTCAAGACACACGGAATTACACTTCGAGACGTTCCATATTATGATTTAAAGGGTCATATTTTGTGGGGTGCTACAGCCATGATTCTTACGGAGTTTTTGGACATTACAAGAGATTTATCAATTTGATGATTATACGTCTAATTATAGTATTGACAACATTCTTTTTTATGTCCACATTATGTGGCCAGAGTGACTGGAATCTTAGAAAAGAAACTGAAGGGATTAGGGCTTTTACTCGCAAGATTGACTGGACTAAGTTTGATGAATATCGGATTGAGACAAGGATGAAAGGAGACTTGTCGGCGCTTTTAGCTGTTTTTAAGGACTTTGATATTTATCCTAAATTATTTGATGGAATTGATGGCGTCACAACTCACGTAGACGAACCAGACAAGTACTTAAATTATATCACGGTTAATGCTCCGTTTCCAGCTAAAGATAGAGATGGCATATATCTAAATGAATTGAGCTATGACGACGAGAAAAAACTATTACATATAGAAGTCACATGTGTAGAGGATTACTACGAGCCTAGCAATAAGTATATCCAGATAGAGATTTGCAAGGGTTTTTGGGATGTGACACAACTGCCTAATGGAGAAATAGACCTCGTCCACCAATTTGTTCTGGATCCGGGCGGTCTTGTGCCTGCATTTATCATCAATTTGCAAACAGTCAAGAATCCAGTTAAGTCCATCAAGCTCCTGAAAGAACTCATATTGTTACCGAAATATCAAAACGCGGAATTCGAAATCTTATCCAAATGAAATTAACTATACTATTATCTCTCGCATTATTGTTGTCATGTCAAAATACCACGATTAATGCGCCTGAAAAGCCAGAAGGGTCAGAAGAAATGTCATCTACTGACTTGCCACTATCCAAGATCAGCCTTCCAGAGGGATATGAGATTGATATCTATGCTGACGATGTCGAGAATGCACGTGCCATGGCCCTGTCACCATCAGGTGTACTCTATGTAGGCACAAGATCCAAAGGTGATGTCTATGCGCTTAAAGATACTGATGGGGATATGATTGTGGACGAGAAACATGTACTACTCACAGGTGGTACGATGCCCAATGGAGTTGCCTTCAGAGATGGAGATCTATATGTAGCGGAAGTGAATCGCCTATTGAAGTTCAGTGCTATAGAAAGCCGCCTCGATGATCCTGGTGAGCCGGAGGTGCTCTTTGATGGATATCCTACAGAAAAGCATCACGGGTGGAAATTTATTGCATTTGGTCCAGATGGCAAGCTCTATATCCCAGTTGGAGCTCCCTGCAACATCTGTGAATCAGAGGATCCAGTATTTGCTTCGATAACTCGCATTAATCCAGATGGCACAGGTATGGAGGTAGTACAATCCGGGGTGCGTAATACAGTAGGCTTTACTTGGCATCCGAGTACGGGAGATCTGTGGTTTACCGACAATGGGCGAGATATGTTAGGCGATGAGATCCCCTCATGTGAATTAAATCGGGCCACTGCTGATGGACAGCATTTTGGATATCCATATTGCCATCAGGGTGATCTCTCAGATCCAGATTTTGGATCAAAAGGCGATTGCAAAGACTTCATCGCTCCGGTGCAAAATTTGGGGCCACATGTTGCTCCGCTTGGCATAGAGTTTACTCATGGCACTCAGTTTGAGGCCGACTATGGCGAAACAGCATTCATGGCTGAGCATGGTTCATGGAATCGATCAAAAAAGATAGGTTATAGGATTACTTCAGTAGCGCTTGATGAAAATCATAATTCCAAAGGCTATGAGGTTTTTGCTAGTGGATGGTTGGATACTGAGACTGATGAGGTCTGGGGAAGGCCAGTAGATATAGAATGGATGGAGGATGGTTCGATGCTTGTTTCGGACGATTTTGCTGACGTAATCTATCGAATAAGTAAGAAAGGTTAAATTAAAAGTAGTCTAAATAGAAATTCGATTAATCGGGATTGAATATCACATCGTATAGAAATCTCCAAGCTTAGTATCTTTGCGGCGATTTTTGACAGCTATAGTACAATATGCATACAAATCACATGTTCTTCTCTCGCTCTTGTTTCGTTCTCATCCTTACATTAATTACCCAAATTGCATACGCACAATCTGCCCAAGGCAATAGCGATGTTTATATCATCGGTATCCTCATTGTAGTCGGAGCATTAATTTTGGTAAGCGCTATACTGACGCTCAGTCAGAACTTTTTATCCATAGAGGCTACCAAAAGCGGAGTTGATATTGATGGAGAGGATAAGGGGCTTTCGATCAGTTCTCTCTGGAAGGGTGCGAACCCTCAGTATACTAATGGAGCGCCAATTAAGGAGCTCAAGCAGGGCCATGATATCAAGCTGAAGGGCAAACCTGCTGGAGCACCAATCAAAAAGAATCTCACGAGATTCGCCCTCAATCCTAAGAGCTTCAGAGGACTATCTCCAATTCCTAAAGTCGTCGTCGAAATAGGAGATGAGGTAAAGGCTGGTGATACGATCTACTATGATAAGAAAAACCCAGTTGTCAAGTTCGTGGCGCCAGTAAGTGGTGAAGTAATTGAGATCAATAGAGGAGAGAAGAGATCCATAAGCGATATTGTTATTCTCGCTGATAGCGAGATTAAACATACACAGTTTGATCCACCAAGTATATCTGAGGCTAATAGAGATGATATCGTTAGCTTCCTACTCAATACTGGAGGATGGACACTCTTTAATCAGAGGCCATATGATGTGCTGCCAGCGCATGATGCTGTGCCTACCAACATATTCATTAGCACATTCGATACGGCACCGCTATCACCTGATACAAGTGTTGTCATGGAAGGACGTGGGGAGATGTTTCAGAAAGGTCTTGACACGCTCAATAGATTGACATCGGGCAAAGTGTATTTAGGTCTTAGCGCAAATAGTGATGACGCTCCTCACTCAGCATTAACTGGAGCTCAGCATGTAGAGAAACGATGGTTTAAGGGGAAGCATCCAAGTGGCAATGTCGGTATACAGATACACCATACAGCGCCTATCGCCTCAGGTCAAACAGTTTGGACATTAGGCGTGCAAGAAGTGATAACATTAGGTGAATTAATGCACAAGGGAATTTACAATGCTCGCCGCATCGTTGCTGTAGGTGGTGCAAATGTTATAGATCCGGGATATATTGATACCTATATAGGAGCTAATATCGGAGACCTCCTCAAGGATAACCTCAAGGGAGATAAGAATAGACTTATCGATGGTGATGTACTAAGCGGCGTTACTACATCATCAGAAGCATATCTGCGACATAGGAGTGATCAGATTTCAGTAATCGAGGAGGGAGATTATTATGAGATATTTGGATGGTTATTACCTGTTAAGGCTCGCCCGACTATTTCTAAGACCTTCCCTAATTTTTTATATCCTAAGCTAGAGTTTGATGGTGATACTTCCATGCATGGAGAGCAAAGGGCGTTCGTAATGAGTGGACAGTATGAGGAGGTCTTACCTATGGATCTGTATCCTCAACATCTGTTGAAGGCAATTATGACTGGGGACTTTGAGCAAATGGAAGGCCTGGGTATCTATGAGCTTTCTGAGGAAGATTTAGCACTATGTGAATTTGTCTGTACCTCTAAGATGCCTGTTCAGGAAATATTGAGAGGAGGACTGGACATGATGCGCGAACAAGGATAATCTATTAAGAAATAATTTATAACTAAGTCCTGATATGGGTTTAATAGATAGAATAAAGAAAATAGAGCCAGACAAAAAGAAGCGGCCGTTAGCACACACAGCGTACGATGCGTTTTTTACTTTTTTGGCTACACCTAATTCTGTTACTAAGAGCGGAGTACATGTCAGAGATGGTATGGACCTCAAGCGCACTATGGTACATGTGGTATTGGCTATGCAGCTATGTTATGTGTTTGGCACATACAATATAGGCCACCAACACTTTGTTGCGATGGGAGAGTATCTGGGCTTTATGGAAGGATTTCATCTTAAGTTGGCTCATGGACTAATTAAGTTATTACCAATATTTATCGTAGCACATGTTGTTGGATTAGGTATTGAGTTTTGGTATGCCTCCAAGCGAGGTCATGCCGTAGAAGAGGGTTTTCTGGTCTCGGGAGCGCTCATACCGTTGATTATGCCACCAGATCTACCGATTTGGATCTTGGTATTATCAGTGGCATTTGCGGTAGTCCTTGTCAAAGAGGCTTTTGGAGGTACTGGAATGAATATATGGAATGTGGCCTTGATGGCTCGGCTATTCGTCTTCTTTGCCTATCCCACTACGATATCGGGAGATGATGTCTGGGTGTCAGGATTTGAGCACATAAGAGCAGGATATGCTGCCGACTATGGGTGGGCTCATAACTTATTTAATGGATTATTTGGCTGGATGGATCTTCCGAAATTTGGTGGAGGACAAGTTGTCGATGGATTCACCGGCGCTACACCATTAGCACTTGCCTATCAAGGCGGATGGGATGCGGTCACTGCAGTTTATTCGGAATCACAGATGTGGTGGGGCACTATACCCGGCTCTATCGGCGAGACATCTAAGCCGCTTATATTAATTGGGGCAGCATTCTTATTAATCACAAGGATAGCAAGTTGGAGAATTATGGTGAGTATGATTGCAGGAGCTGCGCTCATGTCTATGATACTTAATGCTTGGGATGCAACACCGTTTATGACAGTACCATGGTACTATCAGTTTTATATGGGTAGTTTCTTTTTTGCTATGGCTTTCATGGCAACAGATCCTGTTACTGCGGCATCAACTAATGGAGGTAAGATAGCTTATGGATTCTTGATCGGATTTATAGGAATGATAGTGCGAGTATTAAATCCCGCTTATCCTGAGGGGTGGATGTTGGCAATCATCTTTATGAACACGTTTGCACCACTCTTAGATAGATTGGTCTTGAATCCACATATCAGTAAAAGAAAAAAATTAGCTCATGCGTAGTAATACATATGTAATAACATTTGTGGTCATCATGACCGTGGTTGTAGCGTTGGTCTTATCAGTTATGGCTACAGTTCTAAAGCCGCGACATGACAGGAATGAAGCAATATTTAATAAGAAGGCCATCCTTGCTGCCATTGAAACAGAGCTTGGCGATGATGTAAAAGCAGATAAGCTTCCAGAAGATGAAGTGCTCGGCATCTTCGACGATAAGATTGTACAGACAGTAGTTGACTACAATGGTAATCCAGTCACCGCTGAGGAAGTCGAGGCACGAGGATATAAAGGGGGGCTAGCAGAGCACGTAGACATGAAAAAAGAGAAGAAGAAGCCCGCTGAAGAGCGGATATTTCCAGTATTCACTTTTGAAAATAATGGTGAGAAGATCTATATCGTTTCCATAAGAGGCAATGGCCTATGGGATGAGATATGGGGGAATATTGCCTTGAAGGATGATTTTGCCACAGTAGTAGGTGCATCATTTGATCATCAAGGAGAAACCCCTGGACTGGGTGCAGAAATTAAGGATAATCCGGCATTTAAGAGACAGTTCGCAGGTAAGAGTCTGTACGATGAAGACGGCAAGTACACTTCTGTGGTTGTCAGAAAGGGAGGCGCACGTAACCCACTGTATGAGGTTGATGGTATCTCTGGTGCAACAGTGACTGCAGATGGTGTATCAGATATGCTATACGATGGTCTTCAATATTATCAACCATTTTTTAACACACAGAAAAAATCATAATGGCTGAAACTACTGTAGAAAAGAAAGAGCCCTTATTCGCCTTCGGCAAGAAGGAGAGAAAGCTCTTAACAGATCCGCTCAATGATAATAACCCCATTACCGTACAGGTACTTGGGATATGTAGTGCGCTTGCGGTGACAACATTGTTGTTCCCATCGATTATCATGGCAATAGCGGTGGTGTTCGTATGTGCATTTTCTAATCTCTTCACCTCACTGCTACGAAAGTCTATACCGAAGCAAGTAAGGATGATCGTCCAGTTAGTGATTATTGCTACGTTGGTAACGGTAGTGGAGTTGACACTTAAGGCTGTAGATTACCCTACTTATAAGCAGCTCTCCGTATTCATCGGATTGATCATTACCAACTGTATCGTGATGGGTCGTTTGGAGGCATTTGCCATGGCTAATAGTCCTTGGAAGGCATTTCTTGATGGAGTAGGAAATGGATTTGGATATGGATGGATATTGATTTTGGTAGCATTGGTTAGAGAGGTATTTGGCAAGGGAACATTCCTTGCTGGTACTCCAATAGAATGGAAGATTATTGGTCCGTCCGCTGAATATACAATCAACACCTTGGCCGATGGTTCATGGTTTGGATGGTATCAGAATAACAACCTGATGGTGTTGCCAGCAGCTGCCATGTTTATCATAGCGATTATGATCTGGATACATAGATCGTGGAATCCTAAATTAGTTGACATCTCTTAAATCATAGAATAGTGGAATTAGTAAACGTATTTATTAAGGCGGCATTCATTGAGAATTTGATTCTCTCTTATTTCTTAGGGATGTGCTCATTCTTGGCAGTATCCAAGACTTTGAAGACAGCATTTGGGTTAGGCCTTGCGGTAATTTTCGTATTGGTCGTGACTATGCCGATCAACTGGTTAATCAGTACCTATCTTCTTGACGAAGGCGGACTCTTTGGATTGGATCTGACCTTCTTAAGATTTATACTTTTCATTGCAGTAATTGCATCAATGGTGCAGCTTGTAGAGATGGTTATTGAGAAATACTCTCCATCTCTATATAACTCACTGGGTATATTCTTGCCGCTAATCACCGTGAACTGTGCTATTCTTGGAGGATCCCTGTTTATGGTTTCTCGAGAGTATAGCTTTGCTGAGTCTGTGGCATTTGGTGCTGGAGGTGGATTTGGATGGTTCTTAGCCATTGTTGCCTTAGCTGCCATCAGAGAGAAGATAAAGTATAGCAATGTCCCTGCTCCTTTGAGAGGATTAGGTATGGCATTCTTATTGACTGGATTAATGGGTATGGCTTTTTTGAGCCTGCTCGGTATTGATCCAGCCTCATTTTAGAATTGTAGATTTATTTCATAAGAAATTCAAATTATAAGCAATGGGTTCTATTTTAATAGCGATTCTCATTTTCACCACAGTGATACTGGGATTGTCGTTCATGCTGATGTTTGCTAACAAGAAGTTAGTACCACAGGGTGATGTCAATATCATCGTTAATGGTGACACGAGTAACCCACTCAAGGCTAAACCAGGAAGTTCGTTGCTCAATGTGTTATCAGATAAGAATGTCTTCCTGCCATCCGCATGTGGCGGTGGTGGAACATGCGCCATGTGCGAGTGTCATGTAGACGCAGGTGGGGGCGATGTGCTTCCGACAGAGCTGAACCACCTTACTCGCAAGGAGGCTGCAGAGAATAAGAGATTGGCTTGTCAGGTAAAAGTAAGAGAGGACATGGAGATCAGAGTACCAGAAGAGGTATTCGGAATCAAGAAGTGGGAGTGTGAGGTGATCTCTAACTACAACGTGGCAACTTTCATTAAGGAGTTCATTGTTAGACTTCCTGAGGGGGAGACACTGGACTTTGAGGCAGGAGGGTATATCCAGGTTGACGTGCCAGAGATAGAAGTGGACTACTCAAAGGATATAGACATCACTGCACATCCGAACTATCACGATTCTCCAGACAAGTTTCAGAAGGATTGGGACAAGTTTAAGTTATGGGATCTCAAGATGAAGAATGATGAGCCTGTATTTAGAGCATATTCTATGTCTAACCACCCAGCTGAGGGTAATATCGTGTCATTGACGATTCGGATTGCCACGCCGCCATTTGACCGAGTCAAAGGAGGATGGATGGATGTTAATCCAGGAGTTTGCTCTTCATATGTATTCGGTTGTAAGCCTGGAGATAAGGTTACTATTTCTGGTCCATATGGTGAGTTCTTTATAAAGGAGACTGAGGCAGAGATGCTATATGTAGGAGGGGGAGCCGGAATGGCACCGATGCGATCACATCTATATCACCTGTTTCACACGCTTAAGACAGGACGTAAGGTTACCTTCTTTTATGGAGGTCGTACTAAGCAAGAGTTGTTCTATGTAGAGGAGTTTAGAGAAATAGAAAAGCAGTTTCCTAATTTTCGCTTTGCTGTAGCGCTGGATAATCCACTTCCGGAAGATAACTGGGTACTTAAGAAGGACCTTGACGACCCTGAGGGAGATGGCTTCAAAGGCTATGTTCACCAAGTGGTGATAGATGAGTTCTTAAGCAAACATCCAGAACCTGAAGAATTAGAATTATACTTCTGTGGACCTCCAATTATGAACCAGTGTGTACTCACTATGGCTGATGACTGGGGCATACCAGAGGAGAATGTGGCCTTCGATGATTTCGGAGGATAAGAACTATAGCATACGCTAATAATGTACAAAGCCATTCATGGAAACCCATGAGTGGCTTTTGTTATATTGGGGAGCGCTTAACCCCTCATCATAATAAAGCTTATGGCTTACAAGACGCTCTCTCTTACGAATAAGGATCAACAGAGACTCTTTATACATCATTGGTCTGTTCGGGAACCAGTTGCACAGTTGGTCATCGTGCATGGCTTTGCCGAGCATGGGTATAGATATAGTCATGTTGGCGAGGCATTAAATGAAGCCAACATAGAAGTGTACAGCTATGATCATCGTGGTCATGGGAACTCAGAAGGATTACAATCTTATGTCAACCGATTTGTAGACTATACTGATGACTTGTCAATTGTATTGCACCAATATAGACCTACAAGTATTCCTCAGTTCCTATTCGGTCATAGTATGGGAGGCTTAATCTCTGTGAACTATTGTACTACTTATCATGAGAGCAATAAGTTGGCGGGACTAATTTCGTCTGGGGCGGCATTGAAAATCGACAAAGACTTGTCACCCTTACTTCAAAAGTTGGCGCCAATACTCAGTATGATTGTGCCGAAGCTTAAGACCGAACCTCTTGATAAAGCAACGCTGACCAGATCAGAAGACGTTCTTGACGCCTATAATAAAGATCCATTAGTTTATACTGGAGGCATACGTACGAGACTAGCCGCAGAGTTATTATCTGCAATAAAGAGAACTCAAGACAAATTTGATAAGCTGACCCTGCCATATCTGGGCATGCATGGTACAGCCGAAAAAATAGCTGACCCTGAAGGCACGAAAGAACTATATAAACAATCCCAATCAATCGATAAGACATTAAAACTCTATGAGGGCTTATATCACGAACTCGTGAATGAGCCTGAGCAAGATCAGGTTATAGGAGATCTGAAGGACTGGATATTAACAAGGATAAAATAGCAGAAAGAATGCCACATCTATCAATGCAAGAGGACTTGGCACAGTTCAAGTTCACCATGACCTACGATATTCAGTGGGGAGACATGGATGCCGCCCAGCATGTTAACAATGTCAATTATCTGCGCTGGGGAGAGAGTGCGAGAATCGGTTACTTTGCGGAGATGGGGATGGATTTATCTTTTAGCGAGGGAGTAGGGCCCATCCTTGGTTATCAGGACTGCAAGTATTTGTTTCCTATGACTTTTCCAGATAAGGCTATCATAGCGTGCAGGACGCTATCGATTGCCGAAGATAGATTTACCATGGAATGTAAGATATTCAGCCAGCGGCATCAACGGCTCAGTGCTTTATCTGAGCAGGTCATTATACCTTACGATTATAATACACTAGCAAGGGCAAAGATGCCTGATGATTGGCGAGCTGCCATTACGACGATAGAAGGGAAAGAAATTTAATTCGAGGATTAAGTTGTCGGCGATAACATTCTGAATCCTCGGATCGATAGCATCGGAGCGAAAACAAACTCATAGAGACCTACTAATACAAACGAGTAGAAGACATTACCAAGAACCGTGTTCCTGAAGAAAGGAATCCCAGCTTCAAAGCATGCTACAAGTCCTGCTGCAGTCTGAGGATATAATGTGCCCGTCGCCCACACTCCAAAGTTACTGATCAAGAAGAAGATAACACCTACCGATATACCAGTGAATGCTAGTCGACCCCAACTTGGTTTACGCATGATTCTATAGGCAACTAATCCAGCTACTAAAAATGAAAGATAGACCCACAGATCACCGAATACTTGGAAGCCGTCATAATACTGCGCATAAAATACATTATTCAGGACTATATCGCTCACCCACAAAATAGCCAGTGGAATGATCCATTTACTTATTCCCTTAAAATAGCAAGCGCCAAATATGGCTACAGCACCAACTGCACTGAAGTTAGGGAGGATCGACTCACCATCTATCAAAAACAAAAATCTGGTGCTAATGCCAATGATTAAAAGGAAGATAACGATTAAAACGTTTATAATGGACTTATCCATACAGCGTAATTTATATGCAAATATGCCTATTTAACTTGTAGTATTGTTAATAATTATTCCCAATATACGGGGTCCTCACATTTACAGACCTCATGAAGGATATCCAGATATTTTTTGTCAACTTCAGTTCGTTTTACCTTAAGGGTAGGAGTGAGGATGTTGTTCTCTATGCCCCAGGCATCACTTACTACCATAACATGAGATATCCTCTTATACCCAGACAGCTCGGTATTGGCTTTAGTCAGCGTATTTGAGAGTGATTTACCTAACTCATCTTTGGACTTACCCTTGCCAATCTCTGATGGTACTACAAGGGCTATCGGCTGAGGTAATCCCAGACCACAGATACAGATCTGCTCTATATCCATATTGTCAGCAAACTTAAATTCTAGTGGTGCAGGTACAACATATTGCCCCTTGGCTGTCTTAAAGGTGTCCTTCACTCTACCAGTTAAGAAGACATACCCATCTTCATCAATTCTGCCCTGATCACCTGTATGCAGCCAGCCATCTTTAAGGACTTCCTCAGTTTTTTGAGGATTCTTGTAGTATCCTAGCATATTCCAAGGGCTCCTTGTCTGGATTTCCTTAGTGTCGGAGTCTATTCGTACTTCTGTCCCTTCATAAAACTTGCCTATAGACCCTGGCTTATTGACATCTGCCGGCATGAAGGTGGCAACACCTAAATTCTCGGTCATACCATAGCCCTCACTGATTCCCATTCCGAGGTTTTTCCACCACAGTTTATCCTGCTTGGACATTGGTGCAGCACCTACTAATATCACTCTGGCAGCATCGAGCCCAAGACCTTTTTTAATCTTGTTCTTTATTAATCCTCCTACTATAGGAATACCAGTAAGGCGGTTCAGTTTTTTTTGTGGCATTTTGGATAGGATGCCCAGTTGGAGTTTGGTATAAATCCGAGGAACCCCAAAGAAAATGGTCGGCCTCGTGTCTCGCAAATTGTCAGCAAACGTATCTAAACTTTCTGGAAACGATATAGTTCCACCCCAATAGAAACTTTGTGCTTCCACAGCCATCCGCTCTGCGATATGGTTGAGTGGCAGGTAGGAGAAAAAACGGTTGTTGTTTTTCTCCATTTTAAGATTGTTTGTTGCCAGAGTATGCTCAGTAGCATTAGTTAGCACTTGATAAGAGTGCATTACCCCTTTGGGCGTTCCAGTAGTGCCCGAGGTGAATACTATGGTCCATAGATCTTCAGGATTTGGCACTGGGCTATCTGGTATTGGCTCGTGATTATTGAGGACATGTTGCCATTCAATCCCTCGATCTATAATGGCTTGATTAGGATATTGAGGAAACCTAACCACGGGCATATCGGTGGGCACTCCAGCTTTCATCATTTCCCAGTTGTCCAATTTACCAACGAAGAGCATCTTGACATCTCCGATATTAAGCACCTCTGCAAGGGTCTCCTCTGTGAGTGTCGCATAGAGCGGTACAGAAACATGACCAGCCATCATTATGGCGAGATCAGTGATGATCCATTCTCGGCAGTTCTTTGATAGCAGTCCTATATTGGATTGAGGGGAAAGATTTAGTGACCTTAGATAGGCTGCGACCTTTCGGGCCATCTGACCCACTTCCGCATAAGTATATTCCTCCCATGTAGATCCAAATGGTTGTCGGAGATAGACTTCACTAGCATTTGTTTTCTCCAAATCATAGAATAAATCAATTAGTACCTTATGAGTCTCAGGCATATCGCATGAATTAGTTTGTTCTCTTAAAAATATAAATTTGCAATAGAACAGTTTATGGTAATAAAAATTATAGAAAGAAATATCTGAAAGAATAAATAATGGCTTTTAGCAAGACAAAAGACCTAAAGCATATACCTGGGAGAAAAAAGAATTATCCTTTCCATGACTTCAAATCATTTATTGGTAATGCTTCCAAGTTCTTCACTGAATTCAAAAGCATCTACGGTGACGTCTTCAAGGTCAGGATAGGAATGGACTCACAAATCGTATTAGGTGGAACAGATACAAACAAAAAGATTCTAGTCAAGGAGGCAAAGAATTTTGAAAGTAAAGAAGCCTGGGAAGCAGGCTTAGGCGATCTATTCCCAAATAGTCTTATGCTGATGGATGGTGATGAGCACAAGTATCATCGGAGCATTATGCAGGATGCATTTAAGAAAGAACCCATGAGAGGTTATTTATCCTTAATGCCTAGTATCATCAGGAACCAGTTGAAGAGCCTTTCATCAGAGGGTAGCTTTGAGATGTTTCCGTTTTACAAGAACCTGACACTTAGCTTAGCAACTCAAGTGTTCTTTGATCTTAGCCCAGATCAAGATTTAACTAAGATTAATCAAGCAATAACGGCTATTGTAGCCGCTTCGGTAGCGTTACCAGTCAATTTGCCATTCACCAAATATCGCAAGGGCATCAATGGTCGCAAGTATCTCAAAGAATACTTTGCGTCTATCATACAAGATAGACGCCAAAATCCTGGAGAAGATCTGTTTAGCAAATTCTGTGCTGCTAAAAATGAAGAAGGACAATCTTTCACTGATGAAGAGATCATCGATCATTTAATATTTGTCCTGATGGCTTCGCATGATACGACCGCTATCACCTTGACATGGATAAGTTACTTTTTAGCTAAGTATCCTGACTGGCAACGGCGGATACGAGACGAGATTGCAGGCGTAAATAGTGAAGAACTGAGCATTGCAGATCTGAGGAAATTTACGACTTTGTCGGACGTGCTCAAGGAGACACTTAGGGTTCATCCTCCGCTTACTATTGTTGCGAGAAAAACTGCTCAAGCTATGGAGGTGGAAGGGTTGATGATACCGAAGGATACGCTGGTATCCTGTTCATTTCATCTATCCCATAACGATCATCGAGTCTGGACTAATCCGGATCAATTTGATCCAGAGCGATTCAGTGTACAGCGTAAAGAACATATGAAGTGCCCATATGCCTATGCACCATTTGGCGCGGGCCCTCATCATTGTATTGGCTATTCTTTCGCAGAGATGCAGATTAAGTTGGTGATGATACAGTTGTTGCAAGGATATGAGCTAAGCTGCAATGCAGACTATGAAGCGTCAGTCCAAGACGTACCTCTTAAGACTCCTAAGGATAACCTGCCGTTAAATATTTCTAAACTCTCGGGTAATCCATAATAGCCAGATGATCAGAACAGTTCTTCATCTGATCTAAATCTATACTTATAGCGCATTACTACGATTTACTAACTGTGAAATCTTTGTTTATGCGCTACCTATTGATTATTTCTGCATTTACCTTCCTGATTGCTTGTCAAGATGATTCATTCTTACTATCACCTGAAGAATCCGAGGTCGCCATTGGACGAGACTGGCCCGATATAGATCCTCTGTTGATCCCGCATTTTGTCAATTTTGAGAATGCAGCATTCGAGAGAGGTATGGATATCGATCTGAGCACTTCAGGTATCAGAGCTGTGATCGAAGACATAAGTGAAGAGGATATAGCAGGAACCTGTACCTACGGCGTTCATCGATTTAGTCTGAAGGAAATAGTTATTGATGAACCTTTTTGGGAGCAGACTTCGGACTTGATAAGGGAATATATTGTGTTTCATGAGTTAGGCCATTGTTATCTCTTCAGAGATCACAATGATCAATGTACTGATCAGGGAATCTGGGAGAGTATTATGCGAAGCGGTACAACTGGTGGTTGCAGAGATGTCTATAACAATCGTACTCGAGAAGTGTATTTGGATGAGCTGTTCAGTGATATAGTCCTATAGATGTAAAAAGGCCTAACCCGCATATGCGGATCAGGCCTTTTTATTAATAATATGTAGATGGGTTTATAACTTGGTCATTTTGGAAACTCTTACCTGGTCACCAAGGACGATCTCATAGATATAAATACCTGTAGAACCCAGATCGCTGTAGTCTACTGTGAAACTGTTCTTGCCTGCTTCAAAATAGGCTGACTTGTTCACCAGCTTATTCATTGCGGTATCATATATGTTGAGCTCAACATCTCCATTTGTTGGAATACTAAACTCGATTGCTGTACTCGATGCCCAAGGATTAGGTGCGTTCTGAAATACCGTAAAGTTCTCAGCTATCGGTTCTGCTGCTTTTTCCAAGCGGAGCTGATATCGCTCTTGCTCTTGATATAGTTCTGAAGAGATGTGAGATGAGTTAAAGGCAAAGCTTATCTCGTCGTCATACATCCGTTCAAATGTTGCTCTGAATATGACGTCTCCATCCTTGACATCTCGTGGCAATAACTCATTCCAGCTGATTGGGATGATGCCTTCCTCAGAGCGAGTGTCATTATAGTGTTCTGATGTCAATCCAATATTGTTAGCGCCTACTTTCATTAATTGTAGTAACTCTGGATTAAACTGTAGGGTGGTTTGAAGTCCAAGTATGTCTATATCTTTCTTCGCTTTTATATTTAACTCAACATATCTACCCATCTCCACTACTTCATACTCCATAGTGATAGATTGACTGCTACGCTGATCGGCTTCAAGATAACTTTGGTTCACGTCGCCCATCTTGATAGCACTGAAGCTGAATATTTCGTCATTATTGTTGAGGATAGTAGATAGCCCTAGGATCTGACCATTCTCAAATGGATCAAATGGATCGATGAAGTTGATTGTCTCGGGAATAAATGAATAACTATTAGCCCCACTAAATTCTGCAGAGATGCCAAGTATTAATCTTCTTATTTCGATGAGGTCTGCTGCATCGAGTGAGCCATTTAGATTGACATCTCCGGCTATGATTTGATAGGGATTATCAAGTTCATCTAATCCTAATAAATGTTGCTGCAATAGGATGACATCAAGTGTCGTAATACCAAGTAGAGGATTGTCATTAAGAACAGGCGTTATATCCAGGTCTATGCCCATTGGTATGCTATCAAATTCGAAAAATCCTTCCTTGTTGGTCGTGGCGGTTATACCAGGTAGGTTCTCGATGATGACTTCAGTACGATCGAGTGGTACACGATCTAAGTGCCTCACAAAACCATTTAGGCTGGTAATATCGCTACTACTTGCCATGTGTGCAACATTGCAATCTGCACCAGTAGTATCTATGGTAACCATGGTCATACAGAGACTGGTCAGACCATTTTCATCGGTAACTCTAAATTGCACCATGGCCTCTGTGCCATCAGAACAATCAAAAGTGATCTTATCATTGCTGAAGGTATCGACAGTCATTTTGCGAGCATCAAAGCTGATATTGCCATCGCAGGCATCAAACGATCCTACATTGAAACTCGAAATAGGTATGCTCGTCTCACTCATACCTTCTAGTGAAACATCGAGAGCACCATAGCATATGGCTACAGGCCTCGTATTGTCTCTGGTGATCACAGTCAATGACCTTGTTTCAGAAGCACCATTAGTGTCATAGGATCTTATGGTTACTGTGGAAGTGTCTGCCACTCTTATGAATAGTGTGGTGTCATTGCTTGGACTATTCGTAGTAAAGGGTGACAAGATTTCAAAATTGAGTGTTGGATCTGAGAAACAACCATCTCCCATGCTAACAATTCCTAATTCACCTATCGGTACGACTACTGAACAACCATGTGGATCCAAATCAAAGATTAAAGTATCCTGAGCAAATGAGAAGTCAGCACTGCCGTCCTCAGAGAAAGTAATAGTCTGTAGCCTTGTATATTCGACTTCCTCGTTATCGCAAGACCATTCGGTCACCGTCCAAAATCTATTGTATCTAACGGTATTGTCTTTTATCGTATCAGGTGGCAGATCTTGGAATCTCGCCCGTACTCTACATTCTCTAAAGTTGTTGCCAAAGAATGAAGCCCCGCTACCTGTAGGGACACCAAATGGATATAGGGCCGTGAGAGATAAATCACTAGGGTCGTTGCCCACTAAGTCTAAGTCTGGCGCGATAAGACTTCCGTCCGCATTAGTCATAGTGCCTAGGAGGTCACACGAAAATGAAAGATCGCTTGCTGGAAAGGTAATATCATCTTCCTCAAGTCTTCTAACTCTGATCTGTTGCGTGCAGGTATCGCTATTTCCACTATTATCTGACGCTCTAAATATGCGATTAGCGATGGTAGCAATGTCGTCTTCATCTGGAGTGCCACAAGCGGATTCAAAGTCTAATAGTACGGTTTGTACCGTGTCGAGATCACACTCATGTACCTTGCCACCAGAGTCTCTGAAGAAAAAGAAATCAATACATGACAGCGTCGTATCAGTACAGCTAATCTCTGGAGCAATTTTGTCTTCCAGATTAATCATTGCCCAAGCACCGATTCCTCCGCTTGTAATCATAGGACATCCAGAGCCAGTAATTGTTACGTTCAGAGTTTGACCTATGTGCTCGGGGAGCAAGGTGTTGTTAAAAACTGTATCGCCTGATTCAGTAACTACAATTGGGTTGTAGGTGAGACCTGGTAGCGCACCAGTAATTAGATTGCGAGCTGAAGCAGTGTCAATAGTCAACTGACAACTAGATCCTAAACTCAAATTGACGGTGAGTCCTGCTAGGGTGGAATCACAGGCCGTTTGACCATTTATATTAGTCAGGCATGACAAGTATAGTAGTAACCATACAGGTAAAATCGTTTTCATCGGAATAGCCTTAATAAAGTCATTTAATTAGGTGCCTTAAGCAACCTATGCTTTACTGCTATTTTTGGGAAGTCTGTGCGAACACAAGCACAAATATAAGATTAAATTGTAATATGTTAACAACATTGTGTCAACTTATTGTCTTGATGACAGAAACTATGCTTCTGCTCGTCATGAAGGCTCATCAGTAAATCAACAAATCACATTATTAGAACGAATAATGTGGAATAAATCACATAATTGGAACAAATGTTGATATCTTAGATGTGCCGACACAATGAATTTCAATAGAAAAATATATGATTCTCTTAAGTCATGGAAGTCAAAGACCGATAGAAAGCCCCTATTGCTTATGGGCGTACGACAGATTGGTAAGACGACTATCCTGAAGTCATTTGGTCAAGAAGAATATGAAGATCTCATTTATCTCAACTTTGAGCAGCTGCAGAATATTCACTCTTTTTTTATAGGAGATAAGAACCCCAATAAGATTCTTGAAAAAATAAGTTTGCTTCATGGACGCTCAATCAAAGAGCATAAAACCCTGATTGTTTTCGATGAAATTCAAGAATGTAAAGATGCCTTGATTTCACTAAAATACTTTTGTGAACAGAAACCCGGTGTTCATATTATTGGTGCTGGTTCTCTATTAGGTCTCAGTATAGGTAATGGCCGTTCCTTTCCTGTGGGGAAGGTGGAGTTTTTAGAGATGTATCCGTTAGCATTTGAGGAGTACCTCGAATTAGCTGACAGCAAATTATATAGTTCTTATCTGCATTTTTTAGACCAGGATGGAGTTGAAGCCTTGCCCAAGGCATTTTTTGAACCACTACAAGCAATACATAAAGAGTATATCCTATTTGGCGGTATGCCAGAAGTTGCCTCAGCATATTTAGTGAACAGAAATGTTGGAGATGCACATCAATTACAGGATCAAATCTTAAAGGCATATCAATTAGATTTTGTTAAACATGCCGAAAAGACAACCTCGACAAAGATCCAACGGGTTTGGAATTCTATTCCGTCACAATTAGCCAGAGATAATAAAAAATTCATGTACAAATTAATCAAGACTGGCGCTCGGGCAAGGGAGTATGAAGAGGCGATCCAATGGCTGATTCAAGCTGGTTTATTATATAAGGTTTCTGGTATCACTACAGCACACATACCATTGAAAGCGTACGAAGATTTGACTTCCTATAAGCTCTATGTATTTGATACTAGTTTATTAGTGAGGTTGGCAGGCTTGGATCCTCGTGTCTTTATTGATGGGCACCAATTCTTCAAAGAATTCAAAGGTTCAATCGCAGAGAACTATGTCAGCCAGTGTCTCAAGGCAACAATTCGTCAAAATCCATATTATTGGACCTCTGATGGTAAGGCTGAAATAGATTTTGTCATAGAATATATAAGCGATTGTATACCAATTGAAGTCAAGTCTGGAGCGGAAACCAAAGCTAAAAGTCTAGGAGTCTATCAGCAAAAGTTCGCACCCCCACTTAGAGTGAGGGTATCGAATCTCAATTTAAATCTAACCGGAGATCTTCTCAATATTCCACTGTTTTATGCCGATAGAATACCTGAGTTGATTTCTAAAGTCATTTAATGAGGTGCGATTAGCACCTATGCTTAACAGTTAATTGTGATTGGATAATCGAATTTCATTCCAGGTGTCTTCAAACACATTGAGTAATTCGTTGGGAATTTTGAGACTCTTAGTAATGAACTTAGTAGCAATAGACACTGCTTCTGACTTGTTCTTTTTACATAACAGTGACACTATTTGATTATAAATACTGGTAACTGCTTCATCTTCTTTCTTTATCACAAGTACATTTCCAAGAGAACCTGGTTCAATTTTCAATAATCCACGACCGTAGGTTTTTGAGTTAGAAATTAGCGACACCTGACCATATATTGACATGAGACTCACAAAGACCCATTTCATTTCGATTAAAGAAAGCCCATTGAAATATATGCGATGAATAGAATTCGTGCTCTGAACTTTTTCATGGTTTAACACCAAATGAGGAATCTCACTTACTCTGTAGGGGAAAAAAGCATCAGGCATACGACCTGTCTTTATTTTGTACCATGGTTTCCGCATTTTTGAATGCGACCTTTGATCATAGCCAGATAGCAAGCCAGTTTTGAGATATTCCTGAAACTCGATGTTATCACCTTCGTCGAGCAGAATTAGTCTTTTGAGGCCTTCTTTTCCTGAATGGAGAAATTCTGGCAGTTCTTTGGTTGTGGTTAGTATTGGCTGAAGGTTTCTCCTATCAAACCCAAATGAATATGCTATTTCTTCTTCAAGAACAAAGTATTTATTCGCCCCAGTAACAACACCAATTCTAATATCAGCACATTCCTTAAAATGAACGAATCCTAAATCTGATGTTAGATGATTTAATACTTCTGTTGTTCGGCTAGCCCCAGGAGGAACTAATTTACTGGCTAACCACTGTTTTCGAGTGATTGGTCTGTAGGTGATTTCATCATCGAAATGATTGGAAAAGGCAATTTCAATTTCACCTGATTTTGATCCATAATTTTCTAACCATAGCATTACAATGCGCTCCTCAGCCTGTTCGAAGTAAACAGTGTTTAATGCCAAGAGTCTAATCTTCCCGAACTGCTCATTTAATAACTCTCTGAGACTTTGGGCATAATTGGCTTGAATAAATGACCAAGGAAGAATAGCCCCTATTGATCCTCCTTGCTTAATATGTGAGAGGCACTTGACTAAAAAATAAGCCCAGACATCAGATGAGTTACTGAGGAATTGGAGGTCATGTAGTCTCTTTTTGTGTGCTTTTATAAGTGACTTGTTTTGATTCTGATGGCGGATATAAGGAGGGTTGGTGAGAATGAGATCAAATTTTCTATCATCCTTATATTCAAAAAAGTCTTGTTCTTGGAGATTGGCTTCGGGTAAGTGTTGAAGCAAGCCATTTACGGGGTGAATATCACATCCGAACATTTCTACTTGATGTCCATTTTGGTTTGACAACTTTTCAGAGGCTAGTAATAGAGCTCCTTCACCATACGCAGGATCAAAGATGAAGAGGTCATCTTCTTTGATAAGTGGCTCAGCAAGGAATATGGCTAAATCTTCAGGAGTATAGTAGATTCCATTTTTCTGGCGGACAAGCTTGGAATCAACTGCCATATTGATAATCTCTCAATAATTTCGATGACCGGTAATGGTTACCGGTTAGGAACTGATGGATTTGCTTATAATAACCAACGAGTATGATGTCTTCATTATTTTTAATTAATCCGCGCCATCTGTTATCTTCTCGGATCCTACTTGTAATCTCACTAGGGAATTCACAAAAGACTAAATCTAAGAGCAAGGCAAAATTCATAGGTGTGCAATTAATTCTTGGAACAGATAACCATGGATGTATTGTTTCGATGCTTACACCCAGTGAATCAAGTCCGTCATTGAGCTTTCCTCCATATTGGAGATGATAAACAGGTTTAGGAGCTATTTCGGAATAAGTAGGTTCATAATCAAAGTGAAATTTGCGGAGAATTTCATGTGAGTTATCCTCTTTTTGACGACATATTGATAGAGAATATGTTGCTAGCGAATAACTTGGTGAAAGATCGCATCCTAAAATCACTTTGCTATTTTGATTTTCAATTTCTAAATCTAAGTAGCAATTGAATTTAAGGGCATCTCTATGTAACGCATTTTTCCCTTTATTTAAAAAAAAATACTTATAACATTCTTCTACAAGATTTGGGAAAGACGTTTTAAGTGGAGCAAAACCTTGGACAAAACCTAGTGTTTTCATCTCGTTCGCTATGAATTCTTTGTAATTGATATGTGCTTGGTTGAGACTCAAACTTCTGACATAATTCTCAAATCTTCGAAAAAGAGAATGTTCTCATTCATTTTGTGCATCTCTGTGTATTTCAATTTCATAGGCTGATACTCAGCATTTGGTCTATCATCTACAGCTGCAACTGTTTCGGGATAATCTTCTTCACTAGCGTAGCATTTTGAATAAAACTCAGGACTCTCAGGTATAAGCAGTCGTCCTATCCGCCAAGGCAACCCATATTCATCTATATTCTGACCTAGAATCTCAAGCAAGCGACTTTTCCACCACCTTGGATTAGAGGGGTCAGAAAATATTCCTGTATAAAGGGCATCATCAAACAGCGCTTTAACAGAATTAAATCCTTCTTCGTTTAACCCTAAGTAAGTGCTTGTCCATAGTTGATTATAAAGAAATCCTGGTCGGGAAAGCAAGATATGTTTGATCCATCTGAAAATCTGAAGAAATAGCGTCTTATCTGTTGGATTATCTTCTTTTACGTCTGTTGGTAAAATATTCCTTATTGATTCCCTATCATCGTCAGGGATCCTCATAAGATCTAGAATTGAGGACAATTCAAGAGAGCCTAAACCTTTGAGTGAGTCAAAACCTATGGCAATACTTTTGATCGTTTCATAATACTCAGATATACGACCAATAGGAATCATTGCTTCATAAGCTGATCTGCTAATACTACTCATATCATGAGCATCAATAGCCGTTATAGATACTATGGGACAAGTAGGCCAATGATCGTGTATAATTCCTGCTGCCGTAGAGCCTGTCTTTATGGAATCTGAATGGGCATGAACCAGGCTATGATCAAGTAATATGAGATTTGGTTCTGTATCATCCATTAACTTCTTTAGTGTATCATCTACGGACGCCCCTTTTATACTGATAAAATGTACTGAGATACCTAAAGTATCTTGAAGATTGACTGCATCTTTTTGGCGAGTTGGATCGTCATCAATCCAAACGAAATTAAATTTATTTGTCATGGCAGTTCCAGTTCAATTATTGTTGACCAATTCTCATTAGGCCTCACAAATTTTATTTTTCCTCCTCGAGCGTTGACAATTTCATTCACTATGCCAAGACCTAGCCCTGAACCTGTTCCAACGATCATACTATCCTCTGGATTAATTCTTTTTTCGAGGTTATCATATAATTTGCCGTCGGGATCAGAGACAAATGGAATAAATACCTCCTCAAATCTACTTTCATCTAATCCAACACCAGAATCGCATATTACGATTTTCGTTCCAAAGGAATGGGATAGTGCGATGATTTTGATTTCCTTTTGATTTCCTCCCGCTAATACAGCTTTAATGGAATTCGATAAGACATTTAATAAAATCGAGTATAGCTCAGCTTCTAATATATTCTTGATTACGATATTGTTAGCGACATTACTATAGTCTACGTCAATTTCATATTTCTTGGTTATGAGTTCAAAGACTTTTAGCACCTTAATTACCTTGGACTTAAGTGCGACTCTGCCTGGTTTAATTTTAGATTTTGCCGATGTTATAAGGGATGTCATCTGGAGCAACTCATCTAATCTATTAGATAGATCCGCAAAGCTATTGCCGATGTCAAAGACGCTTTGTTTTTCAGGAAGAGGCAGCTTTTTAGCAATCCTATTAAGAGAATTTTTACTTTGTTCAAGAAGACCTAAAAGTAATTTCACTTCATGAGAAAAGATCAGAAGCAATGTTGATGTTGACGCTATTAGCCTTAGATGCGACAATTGTGCTTGAATAGAGTTGTTGTGTTTCTGAATGGCCTCCGTTGCAGTAAATAACGATTTCTCTATTTCAGCTTTTTCTTCAGTAGGGATAAACTCAGCAATTCTTGATT
>CAZFWJ010000011.1:0-71110 GCA_964522505.1 uncultured Saprospiraceae bacterium | reverse complement strand
ACATAAGGGTAATACTCAACATGAGATAGCTATGCCCTTACCTCTGAATATCCCTGCGTTTAATAACTGGATTTGTTCTCGTCATAAAATTCTAAGCCAGTTCAAAGACTGTCTGACCACCGAGCTCAGTTAATATCAAGAGTGTTGTTCTTAAATTTCCTAACCTATAGCCGTAGGTGCTATCCCAATGTGCTGGGACAAATAGTTATTTAACCTTCCTCAATACTTTCTAGGTTGGTAAGAAGGCTATACGATATAGATCTAACCTTAAACTGTGCTAATCGGAAAGAAATAAATCCTAATAAAACTTGAGGCAGACGGGAGTTCTAACATTAGTAATCCAGTCTGTGCTTGTCAATGTGCCGTCCGCTTCGATCTTATATGTTACGATATTATCACTCTCTTGATTCGCGATCAGGAGATAATGACCATTTGGGCTAATCGCAAAATCTCTCGGGATTAATCCTTTAGAAGGGTAGGTGCCAATCAATGAGAGTACTCCCGGTTCAATAACGCTAAATGCAGATATGCTTTGTTCCGACTCATCATTTATACCACGATTAGCGGCATAGATAAATTTTCCTGAAGGATGCATATGAATTGCAGAGCAGTTCACATTAGAGTTAAGGACACCTTCTTTGAGAGTTGAGATAGATTCAATACGAGTCATTGGGCGATGTGCATCCTCGAATAGAAAAGATTCTATGCTATGGTTCAATTCAGTGATTACATAGATCACACTATTTTGGCGATCTACAACCATGTGTCTTGGGCCGGATTTGGGTGTTGTGTTGGTCCTCGTAAGCTCTGTTAAGGAGCCATCTTTTAATTGAAAATGAATGATTGCATCGAGGCCTAAATCAGCAACTAAGACGGTTTTGTCATCAGGTGCAAAAACAGACATATGTGGATGTGGTGCTTCCTGACGAGGAGGGCCCTGCGTATCACCCTCTATCAGTATGGCGTCGCTTAATTTTGGATTGTTATTCAAGGTAATCACTGATAATTTGCTCAGGTAATTACTTGTAATAGCATACTCGCCTTGCTTTGAGATATTCACATGGCATGGAGCATCTCCATTAATAGTCACAATTTTTTGCTCTCTGCTATCGAGATCGATTATGTGCAGCTTTCCAATTGGATCGACAGTCCCATTGGCTACCTCACTCACGGCATATACTTTTTGATTCTTCAACTGTAGATAGGAGGGATTCACTATTGCGCCTATCGTGTCCTGTATGGTGATTTGACCCGTCTGAGTATTCAGTTGCCCTAAGTAGATCCCATCGGCATCACCAGATACATGACCTTCCATTCTGGTATAGGTACCAATAGCGATATTCTCATGTCGAATTTTGGGTTCAGAATCGCAGGACATCATTGCCAACAATGCAAGAATAATGGGGCTTTTGTTTTTCATAGTGATTTATAATTTAGAGCCTGAAAGTAATAAGAAGATCGCTTTCGTAATTTATATATAGCAACATCATCTGGGCATAGTACGACTACAAATCTTTGCGATATGGTATCGATGACTGCGCTCCGAGCCTACCTACTGAGTAGGCTGCTGCTTTATTGGCATATCTAACTGCCTCTTGAAGATTGTACCCCTCGCTGAGAGACACAACCAGAGCACCATTAAATGTATCTCCCGCTGCGGTAGTATCAACGACGTCTACTTGATCTACAGGGATATAACCACGAAAGTCTGCACTACTCAAATATGCACCCTTCTCTCCCAATGTTATGATCACTGTCTCTATCCCTCTGCTATGAAGGGCTGCCGAGGCCTCTTGTATGCTGTGCTCGGCACTTAACGTAATACCAGTCAAATGGTAAGTCTCAATAGCATTTGGTGTGATAATATCGACATGAGCCAAAAGCTCATCGGATAGTTCGGTCGCTGGAGCGGGATTCAAAATTAACGGGACCTTGTAGGTTCTACAGAGAGCTCCTATGGCCTCAATAGTATCAAGCGGAGTTTCTAACTGTGTAAGCACATAAGAGCTTGATTGAATAGCGGATCTGGCGTGTTCAATTAAGTCAGGATTTAAGTTTTTATTTGCCCCCAGAGCTACAGCAATAGAATTCTCACCTTTATTATCTACTAATATTAAGGCTGTTCCTGATGCATCAACAAGATCACTGGTTATTAATGAAGTATCAATCCCTGACAGTCGATAATGATCTATTGCCCCCTTACCAAATACATCATTGCCCACTCGGCAGACGAAAGTTACATCACCTCCGAGTCGAGCAGCAGCAACAGCTTGATTAGCGCCTTTTCCCCCGTGGTGCATGCTAAACTGATTACCTATTACAGTCTCGCCAGGCACTGGTAGTCGATCTGACTTGATGACCATATCAGTATTACTACTGCCTATAACCGTTATTCTGTTCTTCATAATTCTACGTATACAGATATTTATCCGCTCAGGAAATATAGAACTATAATGCATTGATGACCAATTATGACCTCAGTCTTTGGCATTATTATTCTTTATTTTAGGAGCGCTTATGATTCATACTACAGTAATAATTATTGGTACCGGCTTCTCTGGTCTTTGCATGGCCATCAAACTGAAAGAAAGAGGCATAGAGGATTTTATCATACTGGAGAAAGAGTCAGACATAGGGGGTACTTGGAGAGAAAATACCTATCCAGGAGCAGAGTGCGATATTCCATCGGCGCTGTATAGTTATTCATTCGAGCCTTATCCAGAGTGGGAGTATAAGTGGTCTATGCAGCCACAAATATTGCAATACATTAATCACGTTGCAGACAAGCACAATCTGCGAGATCATATATTATTTGATGAGGAGGTAATCAGCGCTACTTGGCTTCAAGAAAGCTGCATTTGGAATGTGCAGACTACGGCAGGCAAGAAGTATCAATCATCATCCATAATTACAGCCATCGGCCAATTGCATCATCCGTCTATCCCTAAATTCAAGAATATAGACAACCTGAGCATCCCGTACTTTCATTCAGCTCGGTGGAATCATGATGTTGATTTGACTGGTAAGCGGGTAGGGGTCATAGGCAATGCTGCAAGTGCAGTGCAATTCATACCTGAGATTGCTAAAGTCGCTGGAGAGGTCATCGTCTTCCAAAGATCTGCAAACTGGATGTTGCCGAAGCAAGATCGAATGTATCGTGAATGGGAGAAGAAATTAGTGAGGAGAATACCGCTTCTATTGAAGCTGTATCGAATCAAGATTTGGCTCTTAGGTGGCGGCTTATTCTTTCTGATGCAGAATAGTAATCAATGGCTCAGAAAACTATATCAAGCTCAAAGTATCAAGTTCATCAAGGATCATATCAAGGATGAAGACTTGGTCAAAACATTGACGCCATTATTCCCTATGGGTGCAAAGCGAGTATTGTTTTCTGACACGTACTATCCTGCATTAGCCAGAAACAATGTGAAGTTGGTTACATCCCAAATTCAAGGGATGCATTCGTCAGGAGTGCAATCTTCAGAAGGATCATATGACGTTGATGTCTTAATCTTCGGGACGGGTTTTATTACGAATCCATTCTTAAAAGAAATTGAAGTAACTGGAGTGAATAATAAATCGATCAAGGATATATGGTCGAAGGGATCGCAGAATTACTTGGGGATCAGCGTACATGGCTTTCCTAATCTATTTATGATGTATGGACCTAATACTAACTTAGGACACAACTCAATCATCATCATGAGCGAAGCTCAGGCCAACTATATCGCTCAATGTATCCAGAAGATGAAAGATGATCAACTCAAGTCTATGGATGTCAAGAAGGAAGTTATGGAAGCGTATTACCAAGAGACACAGGAAAGACTCAATAAGATGATCTGGGCCACAGAAGGAGAGAGCTGGTATCGATCAGCTGATGGCTCCTCACCTAACAACTATCCTGGGAGAACAATGGAGTACATTAGGAGGACTAAAAAGGTAGACTGGCGTAAGTATGATAAACTAAAAGGCCTAGATTGATCATAAACAGATCAAATTCAAGTTTATTGATCATAGGTAAACTAGTTAATGACAATAAATATTTTAACCCAAATGAACATAACTGTATTACCAAAATATCTTAAACCTAGTTCAGAAAAGGCCATACAGTTATATAATTACCAAAGAATTCAAGGCATTCAATTAACCAAATTATTCTGTCTTAGAATACAATAAGATTTTTACAAAAAAGGAACAAAGGAGGTCATTGGCGATGATGATTCTGTACAAAACTTTATTGCAGCTGTGACTGAAAGTAGGCAGATAGTTCCTTCAGCGTATTTTCATTCTTCTGGACGTCTTTTACAACTTGACCTTTTTCCAGTAAGATGATCCGTGTTGCGATATCAGTCACTTGATTGATGTCATGACTGCTTATGATAGATGTTGTACTTAGATCTTGAACAAGTTTTTTGATTCTGATCTGTGTGGTAGGATCAAGATTAGCAAAGGGTTCATCAAGAAGAAGAACTTCGGGGTTGCCGAAGAGTGCAGCTACGATACCAACTTTCTTTTGGTTCCCTTTGGAGAGGTCTCGGATATACTTCTTTTGACCTATTATCTCCCCGTTAAATATAGTCTCGAATTGATTTACGAAATTTTCCGTCTCATTAGTAGACATACCATGCAGTTCTCCTACGAATCTGAAGTATTCGTCTGGCGTAAGAAAGTTGATTAAAAAGCTCTCGTCTAAATATGAACCAGTATAATGTTTCCAAGCCTCAGTTTCTGATACTAATGATGACTTGCTCTTAACCCATCCAGTACTCGCTTTTATCAAGTCTAACATCAGACTCATAAGGGTAGTCTTGCCTGCGCCGTTATTGCCGATGAGGCCTATAATTTCTCCGCTCCTAATCTTCATGTCAGATACATTTAAGACTTGCTGACCCTGATAACTCTTGGTCAGATTATTGATTTCTATCAGTGACTCTTTCTCCATGATTATTGTTCTCTAAAAGCTTCGCTTAAGCTATATTTTCTTGTTCGGAATAATGTCGCTGCCCAATTAATAAATGGTCCCATCAGCAACAAACAGATCATTCCTGTTACGGCAATACATATGATTCCCCAAGGTGTTCCTAACAGAGCATTACCACCATAAAAAATCAATATTGGAATAATCATTACTGGGATCATTATTACAAAGTGCATCACTCCCATACCTGATGTGGAAAAAGCACCTCCTTCATTTGGATCGATCTTTTTAGAATTGTATAGCGAAAACAAAATGTAAATCATAGGTATCCCCGACAGGCCGAACAACCCAACTGCAAGAACGAGGACATAAAATTGCGCATTCAGAAATAGATATGGTAGGCCAATAATCGTAAAAAGAACAGTAGAGGCAGATAGCAAATATATTTTAGCTTTTATATAATCTCGGATTTCAGGAACCTGAGAAAGTATTAAATCGAAGTGATTACTGTTCCAGGCGAACAAGAAAGTACCATAATTGAGACTGAATGCCCCAGCAACAAAAAGAGCACAAAAGATCATAATAGCATGCTCATCAATTTCTGTTCCTCCAAGTAAAAAAAGCGGATATAAAAGCATGAATACACTGGTGTAAGCATATTGCCGAGCTCGTTTAGATCTAATGACAAGGTTGATCTCTAGTTGAATGATGCTACCGATTAATCCATGTTTTTGTAAAAAGGGTAATTCGAAAGTAGTACCATATAATCCAGAGGATTTGACTGAATTGAAATCATTGATGTTGTGATGAAGATCGGTGCGTACCTTGAAGTATAATAGGGCAGCAATAATCGCTGGAATAGGCATGATCCATGGGTTGTCGATGACCGTTGCTACAAAGGCGGATAACCTTTTTAAGAGCCCTAAGCCATACTTATAATCCCAATAGATGACAAGAATGAGCACTGGGATGAGTATTAATAGCCAATTCGACATCCTTGATTGCCCCTTAGATAATAGATAGGTAGTAAAGTGGTTTACAAAAACGATACCTATAAAAAATAGAAGTAAACCAAAAAATGTCACCATACTCACTGCGGGCAGTACTGACACTAACATGAACGGGAGCATCAATAAAAGTGGGAACAGATTGAAGAAATCAAGGAATGACTTGTTAAGAAGGTAATTGGTGATTTTAGATTCTTTAATAGGTAGATGTAGATATGGTTTGATTTGCATGCCATCAAACTTCTGAAAGATATATCGCATCACCAGACTGCATATGAAGTAATACAATATGATAGCTCCACCAGAATGCACTACATCTATATCTGGATAGAGTTTCTGCAACAAGAATCCGCCCGTCGTACTGGTCACTAAGAACATCATAGCGAAGTACAGGCCAAAGAACATCTTGAGTCCTCCTTCTGCCATATTTCTACCGAATAGTGGGGATCTTCTGAAACGTTTCCAAGTATGAGACCTGAGGAAGGATGACATAATATGATTTGTGTTGGACGGAGTTAGTGATCACACTAAAGTTAGAACATCTTACGAGCTTCACAATAGGATAGACTTCTTTCTTAGGAGTGAGAATTGGATAGTTTTGTAATTATCCGTTCAAGTTAAAAATTGGTCTGAATAGATGCATTCAAATTAAAAATCAATGTTATTTTGACCTCATCAAATAATTGATCGTGATGAATGCAGAATACAAGACTATTATTGGGCATTTTTACCACTGGGAATCTACCACTCCAGATAAGGTATTCTTAAGGCAACCAAAGGGAGATACCTGGAAGACGCTCACCTATAGAGAAGCGGGCCAACAGGCGCGCCGAATGGCTACGACCCTAGCGGCCAAAGGGCTCCAAAAAGGAGACCATATTGGCATATTATCCAAGAATTGTTATCACTGGATACTGGCTGACTTAGCGATTATGATGGGGGGATATGTATCGGTGCCTTACTATGCCAGCCTCCCGAAGAAGCAATTGGAACAAGTCATCCTACTTAGCGATGTTAAGCTGTTATTCGTTGGCAAGCTTGATAGTTGGGGTGATAAGGGTGATGCTATTCCCGATAATGTGGATGTCATTAAGTTTCCGCATTATGATGATAATGCTGAGATTACCGTGGGTGAGAATTGGGACTCATTGATCAGTAAGCATGAGCCAACTACAGAGAATTTCATTCCTAATGGTGATGATCTTTGGACGATTAAGTTTACCTCTGGCACTACAGGAACTCCGAAGGGTGTAATGCATGTCCACAAGACACCAGGGTTAATAATTGCTAATGAGCTCACGACTGATTGGCTAGGCATGGGTAAAGTCCAAAATTGGAAAAATTTCTCATTTCTACCGCTTAATCATGTCGGCGAGCGCTTGGGAGTCGAGGTGCCTTGTATCGCCATGGGAGGATCTATCTCATTCGCTGAGAGCCTTGACACATTTGCCAAGAATCTTCAGGATACTCAACCCACCATGTTCTTTGCTGTGCCGAGGATATGGACTAAGTTTTACTTAGGAGTCCTGGCTAAGATGCCTCAGAAAAAACTTGATAGAATGCTCAAGATACCCATCGTGTCCAGCATCGTAAAGAAGAAACTGAGAACTGCCTTAGGGATGCGAGATATAAAGATAGCTGCTACAGGAGCAGCTATTACTCCGGCATTTATTAAAGATTTTTACAAAAAGCTAGGCATTCATTTAGTTGAGGCATATGGTATGACTGAAGTGTGCGGGTCGATGACCAACAGCCCAGACCCTAAATCACCACAAGATTCTGTCGGTCAAGCGATTCCTTTTGGTGAAGTGAAAATAGATCCCGATACTGATGAAATATTGATGAAAACACCATATATGATGACGGGATATTACAAGAATCCCGAGAAGACTAACGAGGTCTTAATAGATGGTTGGATGCATAGTGGAGACCGTGGCACTATAGATGCCAATGGCTATGTAAGAGTTATAGGACGGGTTAAGGATGCCTTCAAAACTTCGAAAGGAAGTTATGTAACACCTAATCCCATGGAAGAAGTCATCATGAAAAATGATTTCGTTGAGCAAGTCTGTGTAGCTGGATTAGGAATACCTCAACCAATCGCATTACTTAATCTCTCTGAGATTGGCCAGAAAGCCAGTAAAGAGGAGGTAGCTAAATCTATACAAGAAAGTGTCATCGCTGCTAATCAAGATCGCGCTAAATACGAACATATATCAACCGCCATAATTGACACAGAATTATGGTCAGTAGAAAACGATATCTTGACACCTACTCTTAAGGTTAAGCGTAGTAAGATCGACGATATATATGGTCAGAAGTATTTAAGCTGGCATGAAGCACCAGACAAGGTAGTCTGGTCTTAATTTATAGTCCAGTCTTCGTCTTCTAATAGCCTGGTAGCAAATTCCTGAGGGCTTGATAGCGTCCGGTGGACAGGACACTTGCCTGCTATTTGCAAGAGTCTGCGTTTCTGTTCGTCATCGAGATCACCAACCAGTTCTAAGACTTTTTCAAATCTATCGATGCGTTTACTTGACTTTTCTACCTCTTGCATGTCATCTTGGTGTATATTCTTTTTAGCATGAGATAGATGTACCCTAACCTCTTGTAAATCCCATCCTTTGCGTCTGGCATACATCTGAAGCGTCATGGCAGTACACGCTCCTAAGCTACTATTCAGCAGTTCATATGGGGAAGGACCGAAGTTGTGTCCTCCTATGGAGCCCGGCTCATCGGCAATCATGCTATGACTTCCTGCAAGTATATCGGTAGTGTATATATCTTCATCCTCTAATCTTACAACGACGTCCTTGTCTGTTTTTAGTTGTAGCTCTTCTGGGAAATCTACATATCTACGGACCCATGAGGATATAACTGTACCGGCATATTTAGCATCCTCCTTATTAGTAAGCATATGATCTGCACCATCAAGCGTGACAAAGCTTTTAGGGTGCTTAGCCAGAGAATAGATGTTTGCTGCATTGTCTATGCCAACTATGGTGTCCTGAGGAGAGTGCATTACTAGTAAACCTTTGTTGAGGTTCTTAATGACATCGGTGTGGTTCTGACTACGCAGATCATCTAAGAACTGCTTTTTAATTGTAAACTCTCGACCGCCGACATTCACTACCGCACAACCATTTTTCTCAATGGTTTCGAGATTGTCACTCAGGAGATGGGTTACATGCTCAGGATATGATGGAGATCCTATGGTTACGACGGCCTTTATGCTCTCTATTCTCTGTGAGGCAAATAGTGCTGCCGAGCCTCCTAACGATTGACCTATTAAGATAGACGGACTAACAAAGTGCTCCGCCAAGTAGTCTGCAGCCGACTCTAAATCACAAATATTAGAAGAGAAGTTAGTTTCAGAAAAATTCCCTTCGCTTTCACCGAGTCCTGTAAAGTCAAATCGCATAACCCCTATACCATGTTGTGTCAACGCACGGCTGATATGTCTCGCTGAAGTAAGATTTTTGTTGCCCGTAAAGACATGAGCAAATAATGCAAAGGGATATGGAGACCTGCTTAAAGGCAAGTCTATTTTAGCGGATAATTTCACTCCGTCGCTATTGAGAAATTCGACTTTTTTTGATGGCATAGTATTAATTTCTTGTTTGGATATACTTTATAACCGAGAGCTTTGCATTTTGTGCACGAAATGAGGTCATAAATTTATAAGAATGACTAAAGACAAATTTGAAAAGTCCATCGGATGGGATGTTTTTCAATCCATGGGCAATCCGGATAATGCCGATTTGCCAACCGAAGATGAATATCAGGAAGAGGCGAAGGTAGCCCTTGACGATATATTGAGAGTCTATTTAGAAAGAAAGGGTAGAGGTGGAAAGGCAGTTAGTATCATTAAGGGCTTGACGCTGTCAGAAGAAGCAATGCTGGGTATGTGCAAACTGCTCAAATCAAAGTGTGGTGTTGGAGGATCTGTAAAAGGCGGCGAAATCATAATCCAGGGTGATCAACGTAATCGCCTGATAAAAGAATTGGGTTTGATGGGATATCATAACGTAAAAAATGCTGGGGCATAGACAGCAAATAACCCTATTCACATCAGGAGCTTGAAAGAATTTAATATTATTACATACTTAAGTCAGAATTGATATGATTGCAGCGGTTATAATATGTTTCATACTAGGTTATTTGATTATAGTATTTGAACATCCACTTCACTTAGATAAAACTGTGCCTGCACTCATAATGGGTGCGCTATGTTGGGCACTGATCTCAGTTGGCCATTTGGATATTATTGATCATCATGGTCACGGTATGGGTCACGGTGAGGGAGACTATTACGACTTTTTAGGAGGAGTCCTACTCCACCATATAGGCAAGACTGCTGAAATATTGGTGTTTCTAATCGGTGCTATGACTATTGTTGAGTTGATAGACTTGCACAAGGGATTTTCGGTGATTACCAATAGGATCACTACAAATAGTAAGAAAAAAATGCTGTGGTTAGTCTGTATACTGGCATTTTTCTTGTCTGCCACCCTGGATAATTTAGCCTCAACTATCGTCTTGGTTTCACTATTGAGACGATTGGTTCCTGATAAGATGGAGCGACTTTGGTTTGTCTGTATGGGTGTGATTGCAGCTAATGCAGGAGGCGCATGGTCCCCTATTGGAGATGTTACAACTACTATGCTATGGATAGGGGATCGGGTATCGACAGTTGGCCTTATCACTCATTTAGTGGTTCCTTCTCTGGTATGTTTTGCGGTCCCAACCTTTATAGCATCATTGACCAAGCCATTTCAAGGATCTCTGCAACTAGCTAAAGTTGACTCTAAAAAAGAAGAAAGCGATAGGCAAGTTTTAAGTAGCCAGACTATGCTCTTCGTGGGGATAGCAGGACTGATTTCCGTTCCAATATTTAAAAGTATCACTCACATGCCACCATATCTAGGGATGATGCTTGCTCTCGGTATTGTCTGGTTGGTATCTGAGTATATACACCCAGAAGAGGATTTTGAAGAGGAGCGTAAGCATCTCTATTCTGCTCACACAGCTTTGTCACGGATTGAGATGTCGAGCATATTATTCTTTTTAGGAATTCTAATGGCGGTAGGTTCATTGGAGTCCTTGGGCGTACTTAATTCACTTGCAGCTTGGTTAGATGCCTCTGTGCCATCGCAAGATTTAGTGATTATGCTCCTTGGTGTATTCTCGGCTATAATCGATAATGTTCCATTAGTGGCAGCGTCAATGGGCATGTATACTGAAGTCATCGATGCCAAGCTCTGGCATTTCATCGCATATTCTGCCGGTACTGGAGGAAGTATGCTTATAATCGGATCGGCGGCAGGAGTAGCCGCCATGGGTATGGAGCGTATTGATTTTATCTGGTATCTTAAGAATATTGCTTGGCTTGCTGCACTTGGATTCCTTGCTGGAGCAGGGGTGTTCTTGCTTATGTACGAATTATTTTTCTAAGTCGTCTGTCGCCTTTTGAAGAGTGGGAGTAAACCTTAAGGTTCATAAGATTTTTAATTGACCATAATAATTTAGTGATACCCTTGTTGTAATTACCGTGATAGCCATTGCAACGATGCCCTTTTCTAATTTATCTCTTGGCAAATCCAATTACTTACTGGATGTAATGGGTTTATGAATTATTGGAGATAGAAATGAAACACCCTATATGATCGAGCCACACATATATTGGTTCTCTTGGCTCTTAACACCGCACTTTTGCATTTCTTCACGTATTTCAACTTAACAGTTTCATGAGTGTGTCATACCACAAACATGGTGTTTATCCTAGGTCTTTTATTAGACAATAATACATTTAGATAGTTATTATAATAAAATAGTCATTTCGTAACTTTCTGTTATACAACATGTTAAAGTCAATAAATTTTGCTCAATTGATTAATATAGGGTATACCTTGAGCATTTAACCCTCCAAGTTGTCGATCTTTACTCCATTGCAATTTTAGACAGAACCAAACTTGCGATAATTATGACTAGATTTCCCATTTACAGTACACTAGTACTTTTATGCCTATGCCTTACCTCTTTGTACGGCAATAGCGACACCCAGAGTGCTCGACTGACATATGATTTTGACAACTGTCAAGCCTTAATCGGGGCCGAGCAACATATTGATTATTCTGAGTTCACAGCTGTTGTGGAATCAGACTCGGAGTGTAATATTCTCTCATCAAGCGGACCTCTTTTTAGAGTTAATCCAACCGTTAATAATCACTCCTGTACAGGAGGATTTACAGGTACAGCGATGTGCGTATCCGCAGCTGTGGCTTGTCAAGCCGATTTTAGTTCTGAGAACAGGATCATTGTGCCATTCAGCGTATCTGGGAGCACTGATCAGAATGCTACACTAACATCGATAAGTTTTCAGCATAGAAGTCCAGATGTTTTTGAATGGATACAAGGTGAAACAGGAGATAATAATCCTCCATCCTTATTTGCGGTTAGATTGTTGAGAGACGGAGTTGAGGTATTCAGATCTGAAGGAAACGCAACAAACGACCCATGGAATTTAGCAAACTTTCAGTTTTCTGGAGGCGATGCTTTTACTACTAATGGTTCAGTAGCTTATCAGTTGGAGATCTTACCATATTGTGTATCAGGGAGTGGAGCGGTGATGGTATGGGATATTGATGATTTAATGATTAATGCGTCATGTGCAACAGATTTGCCACAAGGTGGAGCATTGAGTACCACGGACCTTACGAACATATGTCTTAATGCAGGTAGCACGTCTGTAGCATTCAGTTTATCAGGAAATTCCGGCGCGAATAGTATGCTCGTGATCACGGATATGAGCGGCACAATCATAGCGCTTACTTCAGCAAGTGTTATTGACTTTGCAACACTTGGCGCTGGATCGTTCCAGGTGCTTAGGGTATCTTATGAGGAAGTTTTAGAAAACGCTACTATAGGCAGTAATATCCAAAATATTACGGGCTGCTTTGCATTTTCGAATGTGATAACAGTTAATAGTGTGAGCCTAGATACAACGCCGGTGATCTCATCGCCTAGTGGTTCTACCATTACTTTCTGCGTTGATCCAATGATAAGCATAGACTTGAATAACACTAATGCTGGTGCTCAAGGAATCTATGTAGCTCTGAATGGCAACATGATAGCAGCTACTGCGAATAGTGTTTCGGACTTGTTTTCTACTGATCTTGCCAGCTTCGATATTGCAAGAGTTGAGTTCGTTGGAAATGTTAGCGGTCTTGAGGCAGGAGGTTCTATAGATGCAGTTACTGGCTGTGTACTTGTATCTAATCGAATTAGATTTGTACGTCAAGGTTTGGCGACGCCTGTGATTAGTGCACCTCAGCAATTTTTTGACATCTGTGCACGAGATGGAATAGAAGATATTATCCAGGTTTCAGGATCTGCTGTGCCTTCAGGAGGGCAAGGGAGATTCGTGATAACAGATTCAACAGGACGAATAATCGATGTAAGATCCGATGGCTCAATTAATGCTGACGGCCTTCCATTAGGTGATTGCTTTATTAGATATGTTGTTTCAGAAGGCCCTGTATTTGGTTTATTTCCAGGAGGGAATATTGACAATCTTTCAGGATGTTTTGCGGTTAGCTCCACGTCTATTCAAGCCAATAAGAGAGCAACAGGAGGTGGCGTATTTGCTACGGCAGCGAATACTACATCAGTTAGCGTGTGTAGATCGGATGCGAGCAGTATGACGCTCGAGACAGTTCTTAGAAATAATATCTTTCCCAATATCATATATCCAGTTGTCGATGAGAATAATATCGTGACAGGATTTTTAAATGGTCCAACTTTTGATTTGAGTTCGCTACCAACAGGGCGTATAGAGATTTATGCGCTTAGCTTTGATGGTCAGAATCAACCAACTCAAATAGGTATGGATATCAGCCTATTAGCACCATCATGTGATGTGCTCTCTAATCCTATAGTCGTAAATATCAATGAAGCCGTTGCTTCAACAATTACAGTAGGTGGAGCAACTTCTACAGAGATATGTTTCAGCAGTCAAAACAGTAATGCTTCCGTAGCTATAACTGAATCAGGTGGTAGCTCAACATTCTCTAATTACATAGTGACAGATCTTGCAGGTAATATTCTGAGCTTCCAAGGAAGTGGTACGAATGTTTCTGTCAGCAATAGCTTCGGGGACGAATGTCAGATCTGGAATATTAGACACAGTATTGGAACACAAAATCTTGCTGTTGGCAGTAATGTTAGTGAGATAACAGGCTGTTTCGAGCTATCCAACCCAGTTAATGTATCCAAATTATCGGTAAACCCAGGAGTTATCGCAACCTTAGACAACACTTCGGATGTGAGAATTTGTTCTAATGATCCTACTTTCTCATTGATGAGTGCCAACTTGGAGGCAGGAAGCAATATATGGTTAGTGACGACGACTGATGGGACTATAATATCTTCTCAGAATTCTAATAGTTTCAATCTATCAGGATTTGAGCCAGGTACATTTAGGGTGTACAGATTCGCCTACAACGGGACGCTTCAAGCATTTTCGCCAGGAACAAGTGTGTTTGCTTTATCGGCCACATGTGGCGGCCTTACTAACTTCGTACAGATCTCTCTGGCGGATGGGAATACAGCAGGTGGATCGATTAGTGTAGGAGGCGGTTCGAGCCTGACACTATGTCCTAACAACTTAGGTCAAGCATTCCAATTTGATGCTTCAGGAGCAGTAGGGGCGTCATCTCTGTTTTTGGCGGTTGATGGATCAGGTCAGATCTTGAGAGTAAGTAATACTAACTCATTTGCTTTGAATGGTGTAAGCTCAGCTATGTTCCAGATTCTGAGAGTGTCTTTCAATGGTTCGTTATTCAACGCTACAGTAGGCAATAATATAAATGCCTTAGACGGATGCTTTTCTTTGAGTAATCCAATAACAGTATCACAAGACTTAAATTTTGTCGGCGGCACCTTATCTTTTGTCGGTACGCCAGGTGATGAATTACAGATATGTGTCGGTATAGGAACTAATGACCCTGTTGCAGTTGCTGTAGCAGGTGCAGGAGGAGCAGTTAATCAACTTCTTGTTACTGATGACGCTGGGATAATATTAGCATTACCCGCAAGCAGCCCACTTAATTTTGAATCAATAGTGCCAGGAGTATGTTTCGTATATAATGTTGCGTCGGATATGCCATTAGATCCGAGTATCGTAGGTACACAACTATCATCTCTTTCGGGATGTTTTGATTTGTCCAATGCACTTAGAGTAGTTAGAAACTCTCCTGATGCCGGAACCATTAGCGTTAATGGCTCGAGCAGTGTGACTGTATGTGTGGATAATGCTGGAGCAAGCCTTGACATAGATTTCTCAGGAGGAGGCTCAGGTGCAGCGCAGTATCTTGTTACTGACTCAGACTTGAATATATTATCTATACAGAGCAGTCGATCAGTAAGTATTACGAATTCTGATATTGAATCTTGCTTGATTTGGAGGATAGCCACCTTTGGCGAAGTAGGAGGACTAGCTATTGGACAGAATGCAGCAAATTTGACAGGTTGCTTTGATCTATCTAATTCTGTAACAGTAACGAAGCAAGATCCTATTGATTCTTCTATGGCGATGTCGACGGTAATGTTCAGTCTTGAGGAGTGTAATGCCTTTGTTAATAGCGGCACGAATCAAGATTATTCAGAATTCCAAGGCAATGTTAACAATGATGCTTCATGTGCACAGTTAGGAGTAGTGAATGCACCGTTCAGAAACAACCCAGAGACTTTCACTCATTCTTGTACTCCAGGGGTAAATGGGGGTGTTGCAATCTGTGTAAGTCCATCTGATAATTGCGCCTTTGAAAATGATAGTGATTTTGCATTAAGATTTGATGTTTCAATAGCGCCTAATGCTGGCTCATCAAGTGCATCATTAACAAGTCTCTGTTTCTATGAGCAAGCACCAGAGGAATTCGCTTGGATCCTCGGTGATAGTGGACAAAATAGATTCCCGATATTTTATGGAGTACGGGTCTTGAGAAATGGAGAAGAAGTATTTCTCAGTGCTGAAAATGCTACTGGAAGAACATGGAGCCTCCAGGAGTTTGATTTCTCTGGTTTAGCAGGATTCGAGGTAACGACAGCAACAACATTCTCGTTTGAATTATTAGGATACTGTTTAACAGATGATAACGATAGTCCTGTATCAGTCTGGGATGTAGACCAGATCATAGTGAAGTCTGACTGCTCAACAGACGGCGGATGTCTTGTGGCGGAGACGGCTAATACTTCCACAGTAGAAGGCCGTGTGAAAACATTCTACGGAGAGGATATTTCACATGTAGCAGTAGAGCTGGGTGAAGAAGGCTTAGCTATAACCAATAATATTGGACGTTATGAAATTATCGCTCCAGAAATAGACCAGACCTATACTTTGAGATCTGGTAAAGTGGATGAGGCAATCAATGGACTATCGGTACTCGATATCATCTTAGTACAGAGACACATCTTGGGATTAATTACTTTTGAAGAGGAAGGAAAGCTTATCGCTGCAGACGTCAACTTTGACGGTATTGTAACAGCGCTAGACCTTGTAGCGATGAGGAGAGTATTATTAGGGACTGATATTGAGTATAGAAATGGTAATGAATGGGTTTTCTACAGTGCAGAGAGTATGTCTCAATTTGAAGGTCTTGAGGTTTTCAACGCATCTCAAGAGGTGACGATAACTCCTGACAACTATACGTTAGCCCATGATTTCGTAGGAATCAAAGCCGGTGATATAGATGGTAGTGCTGATGTCAATGGATTTAAAGCGCTCATCCGTTCTGGAAGTAGTAATATCAATTACCAGATTAATTCAATTGCAGATGGAACGTATGAAATCAAGCTTTCATCAGCTGACGCTCTTAACCTAATGGGATTACAGTTGGATCTCAATCTGAATGGTGGAGATATCGCTGAGCTAAACTCTGAGGTATTTGCGTTGAATGAGGGCAATTACCATATTTCTGACGACAATGTAAAAGTTGTGGTAACAGATCATACCAGTGTAGCTGTCGATGATGATAGCAATATCCTTACGATCATAGTTAATGCTAAAGTAGAACCAAGCCTTACATTGTCTAATAATGATTATTCGAACATGGTACTGGCAGATTTAAGCTCAGAAGGTGTAAGACTTAATAGAGTGTTTGGTGAAGTAGAACTGGTAACACGAGTCCTTCAAAATCAACCAAATCCATTTAGCTCACAGACGACTATCGACTTTGTAATAGACAAGTCTCAGAATGTGGAATTTTCATTCTTCAACTCAGCAGGTCAGCAAGTTCACCGAAGAACATCATTCTTTAATAAGGGTACAAACAGCATTGTTGTATCAGGAGATGAACTGCAAGACTCAGGAGTGATCATATACAGAATGAAAACTGAAGAAGGAGTCATCACTAAAAAGATGATCGTACTATAATAAGTACTACCCTGAAATTTTTAAAAGGCCATCAAGAACGTCAATTCTTGATGGCTTTATTTTTTTTATTGCGTGTAGGTAGAGTTTGTAGTGATATGCTTATTTTACTAGCCATCGTAACTAAACAAATACTATTATGGACAAAGTAACTCTCGCCATCAGAGTCCTGTTGGGACTGTTGATGGTTGTTTTTGGATTAAACAAGTTTCTTCATTTTATGCCTCCCCTGGAGATTGCAGGTGATGGAGGTACGCTCATTGGGATTTATTTCACCTCGGGCTTCATGAAAATTATTGGTGTCTTGGAAGTGGTTTTTGGGGCAGCCCTATTGTTAGGGAAGTATGTGCCACTGGCGCTAACCTTCTTGATAGCCATCTTGTTTAATGCAACTATTTTTCACCTATTGCATGACCTACCGAATATCGCTCCTGCAATAGTTGCCCTACTAATGGGTTTATATCTTGTATATGCGCATAAAGCGAGATTCATCTCACTTCTGAGCGCCTAAATTATTCTGTATTGTAATGGCGATTTATGATGTATCTGAATCGCCATTGCAATAAGATTGCGGCTATCGCAAAACCTACTACTAAGCCGATCCACAGTCCCTGAGGGCCTATGTCAAAGTAAAATGATAATAGGCACCCTATGGGTATGCCTATCAACCAATAAGCAATAAAGCTGATCAAGGTGGGAATATTAACATCTTGAGCCCCTCGCAGCGCACCCAGAATAGATACCTGCAGGCCATCCGGTATCTGAAACAATGCTGCGAAAATCAGTAAGGTGCTTGCAACAGATAACACGCTTGGGTCATCCAGATATAGGGTGGGGAGGAATTCCCGCAATAGGTATAGTAGAGTGCCTGCAACAATCATCAGAAATGTTACTTGGATGAAGTTAGAGACTCCTGCTCTAAACATCCCTTGGTGGTCCTTGAGTCCTAATTGATTACCCACCCTCACCGATGCCGCCATGCCAAGGCCTGAACATATGAGAAATGGAACTGACGCAATATTAATAGCTATCTGATGACCTGCTTGGGCTTCTTTCCCGAGAAGCCCCATGAGTATGGCTACACCAGCTACAGCCGACACCTCAAAGAACAACTGTAGTGATATCGGGATGGATATGCTAAGCATCTTTCTGATTAGCGCTCTTTGATAGCTTAAGTAGTCGATTCCGGTGATATAAGACCACAGGTCTTTCCACTTTATCAATAGTCCTACCAGTATCATTATCATCACACAGCGTGCGATCAAAGTACCTAATGCGGCTCCAGCGACACCAAGAGCTGGTGCTCCAAGCTTGCCAAAGATTAACATATAGTTAAGGCCTATATTGAGCACATTGCCAGCGATCATAGCGATCATAGGAGGTAGCGTTTCAGACATGCCATCAGCATAACATCTCAATGTCTGAAACATCATCATCGGAATCAATGAATAGGCGCAGATCTGCAGATAGGGCTTAGCGAGTGAGATTACCTCTTGTTCCTGACCCATATATACTAATATCGGGATCAATGAGAGCATCCCTATCAAGCTAATTATGGCAAAGCTTAGATTTATGATTAAGCTATGCTTAAAGTATTGGCCGATACGACTGTGCTGTTTGGCGCTATGTGCTTCTGCGACCAGTGGGGGCAATGAAAAGGAAATTCCAATCCCGACTATCACGAAGATGATAAAGATCGCTACTGACAGTGATACAGCAGCCAAATGGGCAGGACCGAGCTTGGCAACCATGACATTGTCAGCAATGTTAGTCGCTATCTGTCCTAATTGACCTAATACAATCGGGATGGCTAGCTTTGTATTGGCTCTAAAGTCGTCCTTGTAGTTGTGGTATATCTTAGATAGCACACGGTAAAGCTACACCACCTAAAAAAAGAATAAGCGCAATGGATGATAATAATTGCACAGCGCAATTGTGATTTTGTTTTGAGAGCAGAGGAGGATTGTCTCATGGACGTTTTGAGTCTTCAGACCATAATAACACATGCGACTCAGAATTTATGTTGTTCGAGTTACATTCATGAAGTATACTTACTTGTATCGATGTTAAGAATGGAAAAGGAACTAGATCGAAATGGCGTGATTTAATCAGATAAATATTAATGGGAACTAGTTACTTCCTTGGTATTTGATTCTTTCATTTTATCTGGATTAAAACTACCGTCTGCGAGATCAATGAAATTGTCTAACATCAGACTCCAGTCATATCCATCATATTTAAGTTTGACTTTTCTAGTAGGAATAAGACCATGCTCCTCAAGTATTCTCTTTGTTCCTTTCTTTCCTTTAAAATCGCCTCTAAACCAAGAGAATAAAGGTGTAGTAAGTACTTCATTAGAACCCTCATCGTAAGACGTGTAATCAGGAAGGTATCGCCGTGTTGCCTCGGCAAACTGATCTTGGATTATTGTATGATCCATAATTGGAATTGGGGGGCAACTTCTTGCGCCACAGTTCAAAACAAAATGAACTCTATACTCTCCTTTTTTAGGTCTAAGTTTCTTCTTGAATCTGCTTGGAAACGGATTGCGTATATATCCCAATCCAGCAAGCCATTCCCCTCTACGGATGATGCCATGTTCTACATCGCTAAAACTCAAAGTCTTTCCTCCTATTTCGATAGCTGGAGTAGCAAAAAACTTATTTCTCTTGTCATAGAGCTCAGGATTATTTCTCAATTCTACCTGGATATAACCATTGTAGATGTTGATCCAAAAGGCAAACCTCTTATCATCTGTATCGAGCTCTTCTCGCAACTCATCAAATGTTGAATTTCTCAGGGTCTCGACATACTGCTCATAAGGTTCTCCTTCCTTAAATGCCGTGATCAAATCTTCTGCAGTCTGGATATAGTTGGTTTGCCCAAAAACTACAAAGCTTAAGATGCTTAATAGGATAATCAATACTGGTTGTCTCATAATGTTCTTTACGTGATTGCAATCATACTATGTTTGAGTGCAAGATAATGTTGCCTGACTTTTTGAATTTTTAGAAGTCCTTAAGAGTTTTATTCATAAGATTAAGAATTGGATAAGATAAAAACTGAGTAAAGTTGCATGTTAGGTACGAAAATATGACGCTCCATTCACATCAAAAATACTGCCAGTCATCCATTGATTGGACTGCGCCATGAGTAGTACTGCCTGAGCGACTTCTTCTGGTTTAGCAACCCGGTTCATGGGACTCTGACCTTTGATTGCTTCACCTACAGCGCCTTGTAATCGAGGGCGAGACATATCAGTCTCAACGAATCCTGGTGCCACGGCGCCTACGAAGATATTATGCTGAGATAGTGCATGCGCCAACGACTGCGTCATAGAATTAAGGCCTGCCTTGGATGCACCATATGCTGGCATTAATGGTTCGCCCCTAAAAGCGCCACGGCTGGATACGTTGATGATTCTGCCACTGCCTTGAGCCATCATAACCTGTGCTACCTTATAACTCATGTTAGACGGCCCTATAAGATTGATATTCATGATCTGTTGCCAACTCTCCTGCCACTGTGTGTAGTTAACTTCATCGATAGGATGATGAAATCCTACACCAGCATTATTGATACAGATATCTATCTGACCAAATTCTTGGTGGATATCATCGACGAGTTCCTCTACCTGTTCAGGATCACTTATATCGCATTGATAGATTTGGTGATCACCATTGAGTTCATTTAGGAAGCTGATGGCAGCCTTCTCATTTGTCTTATAGATCAACAGTAACCTTGCGCCTAATCTATCAAATGTCGTTGCGATAGATGCTCCGATGCCCCGAGTTCCTCCCGTTATTACGATGACCTTATTTTCAAATCCCATACTCAAAAGATGCTATACCTTATTGGCCTGCCGAGAGGTAGTCTACGGCGAGATAACTCATCGCCTTAACTCCGGTAATCAGTCCACGCTCGTCGATGTAAAAGTCTGGCGTATGATGGGGGAACACTTCATCTGGCTTTGCATCTGGATCTTGACCACCTGTGAAGAAATAGAGTGAAGGGATCTTCTCCGCGAAGAAAGAAAAGTCTTCCGCTCCAGTAACAGCAGGTATGACGTGAACATTGTTTTCGCCAGCAGCCGCATATATCGAGCCGATCATCTTCCTTGTGAGATCAAGATCATTAAAGGTCACTGGAGCATACTTGTCAATGGTCACTTCTGCTGTGGCGCCTGAACTTTCTGCTATAGCTTGCGCAGTCAGATGGATCTTTTCATGGATGGTGTTTTGCATATCGACGTCGAGTGTTCGGATCGTTCCGATGAGCTCTACTTCTTCAGGGATGATATTGTTACGTTGGCCACCAGAGATCTTACCAACACTGATCACAGCGGCTTCTTTGGTGAGCATAGTCTGACGTGCTACGATGTTGTTGAGTCCCTGGATGATCTGTGCTGCTGCTGTAACAGGATCCACGCCTGCCCAAGGTTGCGAACCATGTGATTGCTTCCCTTTTACCTTGATCACGAATCGGTCTGCCGCAGCCATAATACCGCCCAACTTATAGTTGATATGGCCTACAGGAGTGGCAGAATTGATATGTTGGCCAAACATAACTTCGATGCCATATCTTTCGATTAGTCCTTCTTTGACCATCAGCTTAGCGCCACCTTCTTCTCCCGGAGGGGCACCTTCCTCTGCTGGCTGAAATACGAACACTATTTTACCATTGAGTTGATCTTTGATATCAACCATGATTTCTGCGACACCCAGCAGCATGGCAATATGTGTGTCGTGTCCACAGGCGTGCATGACTCCTACATCCTGACCCAAAAATGTCGTTTTCTCTTTTGATGCAAATGGTATAGCAGTCCGTTCTGTGACGGGCAGTGCATCTATATCTGCTCTTAATCCAATTGTTGGTCCTGGCTTGCCAGTATCCAATACAGCTACCACACCTGTAATGGCAATACCTGTGTCAACCTTTAATCCGAGTTTATTTAGGTGTGCTGCAATCTTTTCGGCTGTTTTGAATTCACGATTGGAGAGTTCTGGATTTTCATGGAAGTGGCGTCGCCAATCGATGACATCATCGTTGATCTCCAATGCGAGCTTGTCGATGGTCGAGTGTAGGGTAGATTGAGCCTCCATAGTTAAGGAAATGCTCAGTGATAGGAACAGAACGAGTAGAACTTTCATAGCAATTTGTTTATGCCTTTAAGCTACAGAAAAAAGGTCAGACCTAAGAGCTGTAACCTCGGATCAGGGTCATAAGGTCTTTAGCAACACCAGCCTCATTTGGGTGGGCACTTGTCGCTATCAGATCTATGATATTACCATTGCCACCATAGATATTATGATCGGCATATGGATCGCAGCCTTGATCCAATAACAGCTCTGTTATTGCCACTAAATTAAAGGGAATGATTTGACGATAAGTTTCGACGCCATTGGCTGCGATATAGTGGATGAGCTTGGCACGATGACCGAAGTTGGATGACCGTTGTGATAAGTCAGGATGTTCCGAGAGCAGCTGCCGCAAGAGAGACTCATTACCTTCAATGATGGCGTCAACGGCACGTTCAAAAGCGAGATCGATAGGACTATCCTTAATTATAAGGTCTTCCCAATCCTTAAATCCATATTGACGTGCTTGAGCATACTGTATGTCATCTTGGGACAATTCTAAGCCCATGATGTGCTTATAGTCCTTGCTGATGCATTCAGGGTGCCAACTCTTGAGCTCTGTAATACTGGGCGGATATCCGAGGGCATATTGTCGATAATGGCTAATGGCCATGGCATTTATGAATGCAAAAGTTGAATCGTATTCATATGGCCACGAGATGATGTTCTTATATAGCTCACGCACTTTGGACACCTCATCACACATATAGATATTTTTTGCATTATTCATATACAGTTGTTGGGGTAGAACTCAATAAAAATTGTTTTCTTTAAGTTTAAGTGATAAGTATTTTATTTTATAATAAATCAAAAGCATTATGAGCAAATTTGATGAATGTATTGAAACCTATAAGAAAGAGTTTGACAAATTAAAGATCTCCTATGATTCTGATCTGCTGACTAAGGTAGCCAAAGGTTGTGGCCCTTCTATCTACAATGCGGATGCATCTAAGGTATCTTCGGCAGATAAAGAAGAATTAGGTAGAGTAAAGACCAATTTCTTGATCAAGAAATTAGGCTTGAAAGACGATGCCAAATTAGACGATGCAATAGCAGGTGTTGTGGATCAGTTTGGTTCATCTAATAGAAATAAGTATAGAGCTATGTTTTACTACTTACTCGTTAAGAAGTTTAAGAAAGAATCTGTATACGCTTAATCAGAGCGAATAACCACAAATAAATTAAGGGCCTCAAGTCATATGATTTGGGGCTTTTTTTATGAACGCTACTTATAAAATTCCTCGTTGGCGATTTCAGCGTAGAACTCTTCGAGAAATCCGATCATGTCTGCCTTACGTGATTCGGATAATCCTTCAGTGTTGGTGATTATACTATAAAGCGCTTCTTTTTCTGACACAAATTTTGCAGCTACTTCCTTTAGCTCGTTTTTTGTCTTACCTCTCCATTGCAGCATGCGATTTCTGACATTCTCAATCGGCATATTGGGATGGGGACTTGCATGTGGAGCATTTACTAAGCCACAAAAATCGAAATCATAGGGTATTGGAGTGGGCGAGGGCAGTGTAGAATGCTGTATCCACTTCATATTGTGGCCGTTTGTGAGATTCCAGTCAGTATTGCCGATCATATACTGAAATATCACCATTTCGGCATACTGCTTTCTATCCAATGATTTGATTTTATCCTTATATAGACTTGCGCCGAGCCGATGGGCTAGCTCTTGATCTTCTTCAATTAGAAAAGCAACATGTTTTGATCCAGTCTGCGTAACGTCATCCTTATAAATCATATTGACCCGTTTCACTCTGAAGCTGTTGTCTGTAATATGATTATAGAGCTGATACACGATCAATTCGCTCAGCACTAATTCTTCGAGACTATCTATGCAGTGCGTGACGAGTTTGTAGGTATTAAAATCAGATAAATCGTGCGTCGACAAAGTGTCCTTCTTAAACTTGAGCTTAATTGGTGGAAAGTCGCAAATGCTCTTTCTTGTGACGCCTCGCTTAGCTATCCGAGTGGGAATATTTTTGATTTGATTGCCGTGGCTGATCGAGAGCAAGGCATCATGATAGTGTTCTTTACCAGTTTCTTCCTTAATAGTTCCTGCCTCGAATAAATGTGACAGATCTCCAGAAAGCGTTAACGTAGGATTGTCAGCGTTGTGCATATAATCGAATATGCTTTGACTTAGAATATTGTCAGTTTGAGAGGTCTCAGACTGACAGCTATATATCAGAGTGGCTATAGTCGATAGACCTAGTAAAAGTCTGAACAGCATGGTTGAGCTAGATTGATGATGATTAAAGATAACTATATCTCGATAGGATGATGGGTAAATAATAGTTGAGACTGTCTCTTGTTGTCAACTTCATAGAACCCTGTACCGTCTATCAGTAGAGCTCGCACTACTCCTTTTTTAAAGGTTTCGCTATGATGCATATCTATGGGTATGATTTTATCCTCGTAGATAGGCGTAATATGATGACCTTCGACTATGGTGTGTCCTATTACCATCTGATCCGCCTTCATGGTATGGATGATTTTTTGGATTTTTTTCTGGCTGATCTTTTGATCAGCTATCTCACGATACCAAAATGGCCCTTCAGAACTGTGCAATAGTGCCGCTACTTTATCCATATCTTCAGACTCAGTAGACATTGATGTTCTGATGCGTTGGTTCATGTCTTCAAGAGATAATCCCAGGCCTGCCGCTCGGTTACTCAAGCCACCGTGCGCGAAGAGGACACCGTCAATAGACAAGACCGTATTCTTGCTTCTAAGCCATCTACCTAATTCAGTTTTATTGTCCCACCACTCATGATAGGGTATATCCAGTGTTCTGGCATACTGCTTATACGTTGAATGGACATATGCCGTGTTTTGGGCCCTGTAGCTGCTCCTCAGGTTCATCACCTCATGATTGCCGAGCAAATAATGCACAGCCCCGCCATGGCTCGCTGCTTCTGCCTCGAGCTTATAGATCAACCATAATACTTGTAGGACCTGATCACCTCGATCTACCATGTCTCCGATCAACACCAGATGATTGTCATTATATATCCAGTTTTTAGCCGAGTCTATAACTCTATTTCCTTCGAGGAGAGAGACAAAGGCCCGATAATTACCTTCGATATCAGAAGTAACAAATACGGTGTCAACCTTGCTGAGTGCGCCTGCTGTAGGAGAGTGGCCATGTTTAATATCAACTTCAAATTCAAATTGGCTATTCGCATAGACGCTGATGGTCGGAGTGTGAGAGTGAGAAGTATCAGTATGCGCTAGAAGGCTATAATCAGGCGCTCTTTTCATATGATGGATGGTCGTGCCATAATCGTGATGATAGACCAATGGTGCATCGTGAAATGATTCACTTCTGAGCGGTGATATACTAGATGCAGATAATTCGGGTAGCTCTATAGGAGTTCGTTCTTTCTGTTGACATGCAGTGATCAGGATGCATATCGATATGAACACCGATATTGATGAGACAGTCTTATACACTTCTAGTAATTTAGTCATTATCAGAGCTACACTTTTAATTGGTAGAAGTAACCCGTCTCTCTGATCCAGCCTTCCTTTTCATAGAGTGCTTGTGCTGAGACATTACTACTTTCTGTTTCAAGATGAAGGCGAATACCGCCGGTTGATTTGCAATAAGCAGCAGCAGCATCCATCAAGGCAGCGGCCACCCCTAGCCTGCGATGATCCGGATGTACGAATAAGTCATTGAGTACATAAATACGTGCTTGACTCACCGATGAAAATGCAGGGTAGAGAAGTGTGAATCCCATACCTGCGCCATCAGCATCAGTGGCGATGAAGATATGTGCTTCATTATTCTCTATCCGCTCTTGCAAAAATGTCCGATGCTTATCCACATCCGACTCCTGCCTGTAGAATACCATGTATCCATCGAACAATGGTACAAGTAGATCGAGATGCTGTAATGATGCTTTTATGATGTTCATGTGTCGATTGAAGATTGTAATTCTATGGGCGTCAAGATATAAGAGCCTTAGCCGAAAAACAAAATAAATTGACCTCAAGTGACTAAGAGTAGAATTGCCCCGAATAATGTAATTCTATTGGCAGGGAGCCCCAAAATGGGTATCAATAATCTAAAATGTTGGAAGCCACCACCCATGTTAGATCAATACAGCAAATGCAAAAAAAGATCTTCTAATAACTCTTAAAAATTATTCTACAGAAGTATTCAAACAAAGAGTTGATGCAAATGCAATTGAAATATTTAACTCGCTGATAAAAATGGAATTAAAAGAAAAGTACCACATAGAATTGGTGAATCATATAAATAGCTTAAAAGAATCCAGCCACTAACATAAAGCGAACAATACGGCATGAATAGCATGACGATATTGGACGTTGTTACGATAAGTTACGGATCCCGCCCCAGCTTTATTCGACAATACTGCTCTTCTGAATCCTGGGATGATAACAGCGCTGCTTCCCCCAGTGATTCCTGCCATCGGTGTGAATGCTTCTTAGATGATCCATGCTATCATGATCTACGATGTTAAAGTTCAATCCCTAAGACGATGATTGCACAGAGTACGAAGAGCGTGGCCATGAACGGAACCACCTTCTCTGCTACTCTGCGTTACGTCTGATACCTCCCCCTAATATCTCTATTCTCACAAGGATCGCAATGCTGATTCCGATCACAGTGCCCACCATGTCTTCAAAACATCATTCAATTTAAAATGAAGGAAGAAGCATTACGGCATTTTGCATCATTCTGGATGGACCACGCCAAAACATTCGGTATTGGGTATTATCTACAAGGTGAACTATTTTACCAGACCCTATCCGCTCCACTGCCGCCGTGCTGAGACCTGCCAGATGGTACAAGTTTTCTTGTGAGGCATAGCCCGATACTAGGAGTTTGCTAGCATCTTGCTCATAGTGCACAACAGTCTCTAAGGATGAGTTGGGTATTAAGGCTTTTCCATTAAAAGATAAAGAATACAGATCTTCCTTGAGTCCAAAGGCCAATGGATGACTGATATCTACATGGCTGTAGAGTGCTGACCCAGGAATGCGCTTCTTTCCAAAATAATCCGTCCTGGCTGCATATTTCAAGTACTTAACAGTGTCACTGCTATCTTTTTTGGATTCCATGGTTTCAACGGTACCCACCATAGAATTTTCTTTAGTGAAGAAGGATGACGCACTTTCGGTAGCGACAATGACCCCACCATTGCTGACCCAGTCTTTCAGTTGTTTTTGCTGGTCTTCTTTAAATATTTTGGAGAGATTGTTACCGCCGCCAGCCAGCAGCAATACATCATAATCATTGAGATCAGCATAGCCATACCTACTGCCTAACTTGGGCATGGCAGTCTGAGATAATATAGAGGTCCTGACGCGATCTACTGCCAACTCTGTTTCCTGATCAAACAAGTAATAGAGCTGACCACATGTGTAGGTGCTAAATGGCGGCTCGACTAATAGAGCGACCCTCGGCTGGTCCAATGTTTTGCTGCTCCGAGACGCCAGATCATTTCCTGTAGACATTCGACCTGTGTTCATGCCGATGATCGCAACACCTGTTTTATCGGCTATTTCACGCATATCAGTGGTCCAACTGTTCTTTAGATCAAGATTGCGACCTTGTAATATGATGAGACTTCCCGGATGGAATGATTGATCCTGATAGCTGAATGCCTCTTGCGAGGATCGGACACGATATCCTCTATTCCACAGCATAGAGAGTGCTTTGGGTGCATATCGCTGATTCCAATCAATCACATAGGCATAGCTCGCATCAGGATTGATTAATGATCCCGTCATTTCTTTTCCCACCATCATCCGATTGCTATTCAGATTAATCGTTCGATTGGAACTATAGGCTTCCAAGTTATAAGCTATCGGTGCAGACCAGGTCGCCATGTCGTACATGACTGAGTCTTCGATGATCATCTGCTTGCTGAGGATGCTATTGATCAGCAGATGTTTTGGTTGATTTGTATGGATGATGATAGAACCATCTGGTACATTGATCGTTTCTGATTGATCTGTGCGATAGGAGTATAGACCAGTCGCTTGTTGCTTGCCATCAGATTCATACAGTTCCACATCGTGATGTAATAGGATATTGGTTACCTCGTCGAGATAGGGCCCACCATCGTTTATGAGTAGATAGGATTTGGTATTGCTTTTTGAGTTCTTTGGGTTACTGCTCTCATAGTAGTATCGGTTAAAGAGTTCTTTTTGATCGACTGATTTTTTAATTGTGGCGACCGACGTGGTGTAGTGGTCAAAGATCCGTTGTCTCAACGTCAGAACTTGCCCATCGTCTGTCGTCACAGCACGACCTGCGGCAATACCGCCTTGCTCGGTGAGCATACCAATGGCATTCATGACGCTGGGATAGCTCGAGCCATATCCTGGATAAAAGAAGTCAAATGCCTCTCTTGTAAAATAATTGATGCGATGCTCATCAAATGCGGCGATGTTAGCCTTGCCGATCGTATCCGCCAACGGCTCATATTGATCTGGCAACAACAGGTTGCGGGGTGTCGTGCCCGGCACGGTAAAATAGTTGGCGTTGTATCCCTGCTCGTGGTAATCCGTATGGATCTGGGGCATCCACGAGACGTACTCACCTGTGTGACCTCTTGACTCTGGATGTATGCCCCATATCCAATCTCTATTGAGATCAAACCAATAATGATTCGTCCGTCCGTTAGGCCACGGCGCATAGTGGTCCAAATCTCGAGGTTGTATCCCAGTGACAGAGCGCTTCATGCCCTCATACCAGTACACATAGCGATCTCTCCCATCGGGATTGATGCAGATGTAAAATATGAGAACACTGTTGTCCAATATATCTTCAGTCTCCTGATCTTCAGCAGCGACAAATCGATAACTCACCTGTAGGGCAGCCTCCGTGCCCGACGCTTCATTGCCATGGATATTATAGCTGTAGGATACGAACACAGGCTTATCTTTTATAATGTCATCTGCTCGTGCAGCGGAAATCGTTCTTGGGTCCCCCAGCTCGAGGTTTGCGGCTTTGAGTTCATCGATATTCGCCAAGTTCTGCGGCGAAGAGATTACGACTGTATACAGCTTGCGACCCTCATAAGTCTCGCCATAAGAATTCATGACCACTCGATCGGATGATTGCGCCAAATAATTAAAATAGGCCGTGGCATTGGCATATAGGGTGAATGATTCCCCTAAATCATAGCCCAGATATTCTGAAGGACTTAGGATCTCATCATTATAGGCGAGCTCAGGCTCGAATGCAAATCGTTCAGGGTTTAAATCGGCTTGGCCTGTAGCCAAGTCAATGATAGAGAGGAGTAGGCAGATCGGCAGAAAGCATTTAGTGAGGGCCATATTATAGGAGTCTTGATTCAATCCAAATATAAGATTCTAACACTCAAGCGGATAATGGATTAGATTACAGTTTATTGAGGATTACTTATTAAAGATGGCATGCTAATGATTCTCCCTTATTTGCCTTCATATTTCAGAATCTCATTTGCACTGTTATAATATAGATCCTCTCCGATATACTTAACCATAAGTAGAATTGAACGCTCTGCAATAATGAAAAATAGCTGAAATAGTGAATTTTCTGATGCTCGACAAAGGCCTTTGTTCGCCTAAACTTTACGTGGTGGTCGACTTAGAATCTACTTTCGTCATTCTGAATATGAGAGCAGCAATGATGATGACTCCACCAATAATAGCATAGGACGAGGGATACTCGCCATAGCCGATCACCACCCAGATCGGATTGAGGATCGGCTCGAGTAGCGCAATCAGGGAGCTCTCGAGTGCACTCAAAATTTTCTGCCCATAAGTGAATAGGATGTAGCCTACACCGATCTGTATAAGTCCAAGGAACAACAACATACTATGTTCTACGCCAGTGGCGGACAGGTCGGGTTGCGCAATCAGTAACATGATCATCACCACCCAGATATTACCTACGAAGATGGCCGACTCAGGAGAAGCCTTGTAGTTGAGTCGCTGACTAATCACTAAGCCTGCCAGTGCAAATCCCGAGATGACCGCAGATACCACACCCCAGTTGAATTCTCCCGTAAACTGATCTACGAAAAACAAGCACATTCCGAAAATCGAAATCACCACAGTTATCACATTGATCCTCAATAACTTAATCTTAAAGAACAACGGTTCTAATAGAAGAACCATGGCAGGGGCCGTATACTGTAAGAAGATCGCATTAGCGGCAGTAGTCAGCTTAGTGGCAAGCACAAACGAGATCAACAATACCGTATAAAAGAAGCTCGCCACGAGTGTAAGCCGATTGATCTGAAAGACCTTTGCCCTGAACACTACTAAGAATAGTATTGCCGCATAGATGCTACGATAAAATAGGATCGCATAAGCAGACTGCGGTAGTAGCTTAATAAATAGACCTCCAGTACTCCAGATAATGGCAGCAAGGATGGTGGCAATAACTCCTGAGCGATAGTTTAGTGGCATATAGTGGAGCCAAATGTAATGTCAGTTTTTGAGAAGTAATTAGCAGAAAGGAATTGCATCGTACAACGATTCATTTCATACGAGAATAATTTTAGTCAATTCTAGGCCTATTTCGTGAAGTCCATTAATGATCCGCCCTGTTTGTCGTTCGGATGGATTCTTTTTACCATTGACATATTGTGATGGCAGTACTTCGTTCATACCTATTCTTTATGCAAGATGATTGCTACAGATGACATTGTAGTATACGCAGAACTGTTAGAAGTGAATTTCGTGTCCATAATTGGCATACTCCTCATGCCTTATTGCTTGATGTTAGTGGGCGTTATTAATCTGTTCAAGTCCCTCTATTATTAGGGATTTGGTCTTATGGTTTCTTGATGCCATATCTTTTAAGTACAGAATGATTTCATCTCTTAAATCTATGCTTTTACTGATCTCAAGAATTTCTAAAATAAGTAACCATTCTGATGGATATCGAGATTTTACTTTTTGCCAAAGAGTATTAATAGTGGAATATTCCACATTATCATTCGAGCGTAGCTCCCTAACTTCGCTGTACAACTTCTCTAGAGTAAGAATCTCTTCCGTTTTAAAAGGTTGATTAGTTAAAACTTTGGAAGGTTTATAGAGGTTAGGGAAAGAATCATTATCTGCACTGCCGGCATATGCCGAGATAATTTTCTTGCCGATTACCATATCATAAACGCCAGATTCAGGTCGAAATAATATTTCATCATGGTATTTTACTGTACAATCTTTAAGTCGGATCAACATTAGTTTTCCTTGTACGTTTCGGATTCCAGTTATGTTTAATCCTTCAACTTTAATACCACTATCAAATTCAAATGAAAGCCACTTGTTGTCATAAAAGTTGTATGCTTTTAAATCAAAAGGTCCCATATCTTCAATCGCCAAATTTATGTTTTTCAGTTTTCCCAGTGGAGAACCAAAACCATCAGTGTAGTTCTCAACTCCATGTCCTATTAACTGTTTATCACGGAAAGCTAAAGCAGTAGGCCCAGATGTGAAAAAATATATGACTTCACCATCTTCATTTAAAATTACTCGAGAAAATTTTCCTGAGATTTGAAGACCGGTATTGATTTCTATCGTTCCTAACATTTTAGAATCAACTAATTTTTTAATACCCATCGCACCACCTTTTCGTAGACTCAGCGTATTTGCAAAAACTTCTAAAACTTCCATAAGATGAGAAAAATCAGGAGTTACAAACAATTGGGGTTGTGGTTTGGTAATGTCAAATTCTTGGTGGGCTGCATCAATTGAAAAAGGAATTTTTTTCACATCTGATTTCATACACCATTTACTTTCGCCTATGGAAGAAAGTAATCCTGCACCATATATTTTAGGATTTTCTAAGGTTCCTATTAGACCATACTCTACAGTCCACCATTGAAGATTTCGCAATTGCGCCATTTCTGATGGTTCCACTTTTTTGGCTTGGAGTTGTTCAACTTCCATTTGTGCTAGCTCTATTTCTGCATTATTGGAATCTGAGGATTCCTTAAGAATTGACAACTTTCTTACGGCTTCATATAATTCATTATCATGATTAGATAAAATAGCTTTAGCTCCTATTGCTCCTAATCTCCTCAAATACTCAGCATAATCTGGGTTGGCAATAATAGGAGCATGACCGGCTGCCTCATGGACTATGTCAGGAGCAGGAGTATATTCAATGTTTTCCAATTGTCTCATGTCAGAGGCAATCACAAGTACTTTATATGCTTGAAATTCCATAAAAGCATTTGGAGGGATAAATCCATCAACTGCCACAGCGGCCCAGCCTATTTCCTTGAGGATGCGATTCATTCCATACATACTGGGTATTCTGTCTAATTCTATTCCCGTCTTGTTTAGGCCTTCTAAATATGACGAATGTGCTACGGTTGATAGATAGCTCACATTTTTTCGCATTATATATCGCCAAACTGCTTGATTAATTGATGAGTAATCATCGTAATTTTGAGGCTTAATGAATTGCTTCAGATGCTTTGGTAATTTGTCTATTAATATATTTCCTTCGTAATTAGGTTTTATTTTCATTTTCTGATTTTTATATGATCACTGACCTAAGTGGTGATAGGTGGTGAAAGTGGCGATAGCAAGTCTAACATCATCATTGCTTATTGCAATCAGTTATTTATTCATGAGGTCAAGTCTTTGTGATACACTAATTTCAAATTTATAACCAAGTTCTTGCCTTGCTTTTTTGTCATTAATGGTGAAATTCTAATCACATTGTGTTACAAGTCCTTTATATAACGGGGGTTGCCCTTTAATCTTAAGTATTTTCCAAATAAATTCCATGGTCAATGCAAAAAATTGGCTAATGTCAACGAAATTTTTCGATCAGGAATTTTTACTCCCTGTGTAGCCAAATAAGCTTTGTTAAATGGTTTAAACGACTGGTTGTTCTCCATATGTCAAGAAATAGGTGCTCCCTCCACCAGTTACAAATACAGTTTTATTCATTTAATTCTCACTTTCTAAATATTTACATTTTTGCTTGATTTCATCTTACTTGATTTATAATTGATTACACTTAAAAAGAATGTCTGCATCGTATAAGTCTATCGGAGTCACATACTCATAGTTGTTATTGTTAAGATATAGAGATTGCTCACTCCCAACTCAACGTAACCTTACCTATCGACTGCCTACTCTCCAGATAATCATGTGCCTGTGCGACGTCATCCGCATTAAAGGTTTTGCTCAGTATTGGTTGTATCATGCCTTGATCAGCCATGTTCACAGTTTCTCGCATCACGTGTTGAAAGACATTCGGTTTGTTATCTGCCAGACGAAGCATGTTAACGGTGATGATAGCCTTGGATTGCAGTAATAGGGCGATAGGACTGAAGATGCCAAAGCCGAATACTACTCCTGCGGCCTTAAGCTTATTCGTCTTATTGCCTTTGATCTGCGAGGCGGCACCATAGCTGACCATACGACCGCATGGACCGAGAATCTTCATCCCATGGTTAAAGCTCTTTCCGCCGATGCTGTCAAAGACCACATCAATTCCATCAGGATGATCCGCTTTGATAATATCCTTAAAGCTCTGTTGAGTATAGTCGATGGGTGTGTCTACACCATTTTGCTTGAGGAAGTCCTGTTTCTTGCTGGAGGCAGTGCCGTAGACATGACAGCCTTTGTGCTTGGCGATCTGTACTAAGATACTTCCCACGCCACCAGCTGCCGCCTGAACGAGCACTTTGTCACTCTCATGGAGTGTAACACATTCCTCTGCACAGAAGTAAGCCGTGCACGCCTGTGTGGCAAGAGCAGTGGCTTTATGAAAGTCATAGTCATCGGGTAGGGCAGCGACACCTTCAAGCATCGAGACAGCATACTCAGCATATCCTCCGAAGCGAGTGAGCGCAACAACTTTTTGCCCAATAGTGAAGTCAACTACATCGCTACCAAGTGCATGAACGTATCCTGCTACATCATAGCCTATGATTGCGGGATTGGGTGGAGCGTCATCATATAGACCTCGACGGGCTACCACGTCAGCAAAGTTGAGTCCTGACGAGACCACCTTGATACATACTTCTCGGGGCCCTGGTGAGGGGATGTCGGTCTCTCGGATCTCAAATGCTCTGTCGCTATTGCCGTATTTGGTGATATAGATGGCTTTCATAGTAAGACTAATTTAGGGTAAGATAGCATTTCAGTCTAGAACTATAGAATAATGATTTATTGGGCTTCATGCAAGAGATATAATGCAGTCAGCAGTGCATCTTCTTGATATTTTTTGACTTCGTTGATAGGGATGATTTTATCCTTGGTTTTTGCTTTGATGCGATTGCCATGGATGATCTGTACAGGATAGTCAGAGGTCTGAATCAATCCTTCCATTTTAAAAGTCATGGCGCCGCCAGCAAAACGCCCTTTTGCGATACGTTCCTTGATACCTATCGCATGAAAGTCCTCATAGTCGAAGAATTCGTGAATAGCCGCTTTGAATTTTTTGACGGATTCTTGATTCTTAGAGTCTTCCAATTTGTACTTGTCGAATGGGGAGGAGATGATTTGATAGTCGTCGGTAGTGCCTTCAAGAATGACAGAGATCATCTCTTTAGATTTTAGAACGATGCCACAGACTTTTACCATTATGTAATAATAAGTGTATTCCGTAGGGTACAATGTTAAGATGGCAGAGTTTAACGTAGACAATTAGTTATAAGTTACGAGTTACGAGTATTGAGTTGTTATTCTCGTTAGCCAGATTAAAATATAATGCGATGGAAATGTCTTAAATCAGATGTGATGTAGACTTACTTTGAATTGTATACTCGCTATTTGCTACTGGCTACTGCTTTTTCTACTCTCCCAATTTTCTAATCACAAAATCAACATAGCTTTCGCCACTGGGATCTTCAAAGAGGATTGGGTCTTTGCCATAATAGCAGACATTGGCAAGTCCAACTTTGTCTGCCTGCTCCTTCAATACTTTTACATGATAGGCATGATGATAGATGACGTCAGGTGTTATTGGTGGAGCGACAGTAGTCAAGATGTTTTCAGCCCAGAATTCTGGATCATCTGCACTCAAGAAGTCCATCATGTCAACACGATCACGATACTGTTTAACCTCATCAGTATTGTATTCTTCTAGGCTCGACACGCCATAGAACTGTGCGATACCAGTGGCATTTACGGCGGTCACTGCTGACCACGGAATGCCGTATTCTGGAAAAACATCATTGATCCATCTATCCTCTATATCATAGCTACATTGCGTCTGAAAGATTGCTACGCCACTCACCCTGGTGGACTCTCGAAGGATTGGATCAGGATTGTCCGGGTCCTTCATGTCATCTTGCATAGCTACCCATAGTGAGGCACCTGCGCCTGCAGACCCTCCTGACATGACGATTCTGTTTTTGTCTACGTTATAGGCGGCAGCATTAGCTCTTATGTGCTGCAGCGCACGCTTCGCATCCAAGAGACATTTGATTACTCCTACATCCTCGCCGGCAGGATTCAATAAGCTATAGTTCATACTCGCCACAGTCACACCTTTTTGAAGTAGCGCTCTTATATTCTCAAGATTATACTCTCCTAATACGCGCTCCTTATCACCATTGACAAATCCACCTCCATGGATATATAATAGTAAGCCTGTAGGCTCTGAGCTTTTCGGTAGCATCAGATCAAATCGAGCTCTTTCATGATCATCATAGGGTAAATCGGCAACAAACTGAACATCGAGATCTTTGATTTTTTCAGGGAGCTCCGAATAGTCTAAATCCACCTTGGATTGTGCCTGGATGACAATAGCCGTCGTGCATAGCAATACACACAACAGAGGAAGCTGGACGAAATAGGTTTGAATGAGTTTTATCAAAGTCTAAAAATTTAAAAGTAAAAAATATAATGTTTATTAACGTTAGGAAGTTCAAAGTTGATGTCTCTACTCGCTACTTCGTACCTGGTTCTTCGTACCTGGTTCTTCGTGCTTTCGTACTTCGTACTCGCTATTTCGTACTCATTACTCATTACTCATTACTCATATTCCCTATCCACTCCTCGATCAATGCTAAACCTTCCAGATGAGCAGTTCGCCTGCCTAACTCTGGCATCATAGCAGCGGGATCAGTAGAAGCCATTCTATAGTATAAGATAGATTGTTCGGGATGGCCAGGTACAATGTTGTACTCGTTGCCGCCTGTGCCTGCACCAGCTGCGACACTGGATTTATATACGCCGATTTGGCCGTCGGGTGGGGCGTCCGCTCTTAGCGTTAGCCCTGTTGTATTTGCGGGTCCCTTAGGATTATGGCAATGTCGGCAATTGATGTCCAAGTAAGCCATGGCGCGACTATGGAGATCACCAGAACTAGGGTCATCCCAACTTGCCCACTTATGGGGTGGTGTCATTGCAGGGATGTTGTTCAGATAGCCTACTTCGTACCATTTGTCGAGCTGATTCATAGTGCCATCTGGATAGGCGAAGCTCTTATTGAGATTGCCTAATTTGGGCCCGATGGGCAATTGCTTGCCATCGTAGTAATGACAGGCCTTGCATTGATTTTTATTCGGTATGATGTAATCGACATTCATCTCGTGACCAGACTCGTTGAGCCAAGAGATGGGAGTGATATTACCTACCACGTCATAGACGGCCTCTGTCTGTTCTTTATTCCACACATAAGATCGTGCCTCCCACTGATCACCGTTGTTGATGAGTAGGCGAGTCTCGATGATGCGCCTGCCGGCAGCGTGGTCTCGCTCGTCGTTTTGATAATAGAAGGACTTGATTAATACGGCATCCTGAGGAAAATCTAAGATGCCTTCCTCCGTATAGCTGGCGCTTGAACCCTCGGGCATCCAGACAAATCTTGACTTATGGGCATAGTCAGAGAATAGGGGATTGCTCAGGTCATAAGGCAGCACTCCTTCCACAGGATTCAGCTCAGCGATTGGCCCTTGAAAGAACCCATATTCGGCAAGGGTATCATAAGGCTTAGCCGAGTAATGGACTCCGTTATCTGAGTTGTTACAACTCCATAGTAGCATCCATAGCAGCATCGTGCTACATATCGCAATTTTTATTTTCATCCCTGTGTAGCCCTATTCTACAGCGATCCAGTCATCATATGAACCCAGTTCAAGGTTAGGATTGGTACAATTGAATAGAGACATGTCATGGTTTACATTCTTCATGATAGCTTCTGGCGTGCCTCCCATAGCGGCGTTAAGATTAGCGAAGGAGACTTCACCATTGTTTTTGATGCAGATTCCTGTAGGTCTTCCGTCTTCATCCAGTTGATCCGGTCTATAGATGCCATCAACAGTGATATCGAACGACTCCCCCTGGAATACGGCAGTAAACAACTTGCCAAGGTCTGTAGTCATATCTGGGGGGCCTTGAGTTCCGGTGATTGTGTTATCGTAGATGCTGATATAGCTGTTGAATGGATCATATTCTTTAGACTCAAATGGCAATCCTGTAAATAACCATGTGTTGACGGCTATACCTACAGACTTATGATTAGAGATGGTATTGTTGTGTAATTCTACTTGTGTACTTGCCATGACAACCATTCCGGTGCCAGGAGGGAGTGTATTCACGACAATACCGGGCGCTGAGAAGTTCTCCCCGTTATTGTTTTCCATCACGTTGTCGTATACCTTGATGCTATGTCCATTGGCCTGTGGTACATCTGGCATATCGAATATCAACATACCGGCTGTATTGTCTACTGATCTGTTACCATATACTTCGCCCACCCGAGTGTTTTCGATTTCAATCCCGGCTACATTGTGATGCGCATAGTTGTTGCGGATCACTACATTGTTAGATTGACCGATATAGATGCCAGCATCCATTGCATAGGAGGCTTCACAGTCTTCCATCAACACATTAGTGCAGAATACTGGATAGAGTCCATAGGCGCCATTCTTCTCTGAGGCGCCAGTAGTCCAAGTTGTTTCCATACCTCTAATGACAACATTGGTGCATTCATGAAGCTTCAGCGCATCTCCCTGGCTATCTGCAATGGTAAAATCTTCAAGAGTAATATCTGTAGCGTTCTTAACATTAAAGCCTTCACCGCCCTCTATTTGATCTTTGAATGATAGAATAGTTTTCTTCATTCCTGCTCCTTTGATAGTCACTCCAGAGATATCGGTGAATGATAGGGGCCTGTTAAAAGAAAAAGTGCCTTCGGGCAGTAATATGGTTTCTCCTTCAGTCGCCTCGATAAGTCGCTTCTGAAGATTGGATACGACCTCTTCTGCGGACATAGTCTGTGGTCCAGTTGGTGCTGTCTTGCACGCAACAAGAGATATTAGGAATATACCACTGAGGATATAGCTTAAGTTTTTCATACCGGTAGATTATTCACTAAATATATTGATTAATCCGTGGAACTATAAAAGAGTAATTAAACCCAAAGGATTAAAACCCCTTGAAGAACAAATCGGATAATATCTGACTCCAATGCGGAATTATCCCATTGGACATGGTCAGATGTATATGAAGCGCTTCCTAAAGGACTCGAACCTTGGACCCTCTGGGTAACACTAAAATGGCGGTGTAGGCGACATCTTAAATCTTATTGGAATAGAGATATTCAACTTGCATCGGAAATAACAACATTTTTTGTGAAGTACTATTTTAGGACATCACAAGTATAGCAACAAGGAAAACGGCTTCGTACGAGGCTGAGCTTGACTTCGATGATTTGCATGCAGACCTTTATTTTTTTAAAAAATTAGATCTAAACGCATCCTTATCATGCACTCAAGCGTAGTATAGCAAAGAGCGGTTAAATTTTATTGGTTGGACTCACACGTACAAAATATAATCAGTAAATGTGTCAAACGGGATCGGAAGGCCCAGAATGAGCTGCATAAACAGTTTTATTCTTATGGGCTAGGTATATGCCTAAGGTATGTCCGCGATCCACTTGAGGCTAGATCAATCCTTAATCAAAGCTTTTATAAAGTGTTTAAGAATATAGAAAAGTTCGATATAGCGTTAGATTTCAAACCATGGTTCAAGACTATAGTGGTGAATTCTGCATTAGACTATCTTCGTTCAAATCGGAAAATATCTCACCATGATGATCTCGATGATAATGTAACTGTTACTATCGATTCAAATGCTATTTCGAACTTGTCATATGAGGACATGTTGAAGGTGATAAATAATCTTCCGAGTGCATATCGAACCGTTTTCAGTCTTTATGTAATTGATGGTTTCAAGCACCATGAAATCGCCGAGAAATTGGGGATAACTGTTAGTACATCAAAGTCAAATCTGAGTCGCGCAAAATCAAATTTGCGAAAAATGATGAACATAAATCTTGCAATGTTATGAGTGAGAGAGATTTCAACAAATTAATGACGAGATTTAAAGAGTTGTCTGATAATCCCGAATTGGAATATCAGCAGGAGGATTGGAGCGCAGTGGAGAAAATGCTTGACGAGCAAGGTAAGGATAGATCCATTTTTTGGATTTTATCGGGTCTCCTAGTTATGTCTGCAGTAGCTCTATGGTTTTTTATGTTTAATGGTGCTTCAGCTGATTCTATAAAGAGTATTAATAGTGCTAATACAAGTCCGAGTGAACAAGTCTCAGACCCTATAATTTCAGATAATCAAATCATAGATCGACATTCTGGCACTGCGGCTAATATGGGTCAGGAAATTACCGAGCGAGAAGCGGTCGTATCTGGTGAGACTCCTGAAAAACATGTTAAGACAAGCGAAGGTCCTATAACTGTCCAAAGGCCTAAGGAAAGTCAATTAAAGATAGATGAGGGATCTGTAACTGAGTTGGCGAAGGACCCATCTTACGACATACACACCAATTTGACCGTTTTAGAAGATGCATCGTATGATGATCATGATGCATCGGGGATTGTCCAATCAGTCGTTCAAACTCAATCTGAAAATAGAACTATTAATCCTGAATTGACCAGAGATGAATCTAATGTTTTTCAGGGTGTCCAAGGATCCAACGATCAGATAGATTCAGATGCCGGACAATATGACAACTCTCGACAACTGGTCGATGAACGGGCAACAATTACTTCCGGGTACCACCTAAACTCATCCCTCAGCACTACGGGTGAAGTAGAGGAAGATAATCCGTTAATATCGAAATTACCAGCACTTGGAATCGCCCCTCTTGATCTGGAGCGTATTAATTACGAGGCAGACATGACTTTTGAGAAGAGATCTGAAAAACTGGAAGAGAAGGGACCTAAAATTTTGATTGGCGCTAATGCGGGCATTGAATTAGCTCAGTCACCTTTGGGCGGCTTGAGTGACACAGATTATAGTATCGGACTCCGATTTGGATATATAGCGAGCTCAAAGCTTGTTATTAATGCTGGTGTGAATTATATAAGTGAATGTTATCAGGCTGAAGGCGATGATTATATTCCTCCTGTAGGATTTTGGGCTTCTACCGAAGGCGTGGCCCCGGAAGAAATACTGGCCCTATGTGATATGATTGATGTGTCTTTGGGTGCATCTTATCACTTCTCAGATGTACAGAGCAATGGTTTATCGGCTCATATTAATTTACTCTCGAACTTTATGTTGAGAGAAGAATATGACTATCGATTCGCCGAAAGTAGTGATGACTTCACTGGACTCTTTACAGGAGAAAATCAGACTTTACTGAGTCAGATTGAATTGTCTACCACCTATAAGTTGAGAACTGGCGGAGGATACTTCATAGATGCTGGACCCTATTTAAAACTTCCACTGAATGGAGTAGGTCATGGCAATGTTAGACTTACCTCAATAGGATTTAGATTAGGTGTATCATTAGTGAAGTAGATAGATATGCACTCAACTTGAAAGAGTGAAAAAATTGGAAATTTTTAACTGAACATAAGGGGTCAATCCCAGGGAGAGCATGAATAAGACTCTCCTTTTTTTATGAAATTTTTTAATTAGGACGCATCTATAAATGCGAAGCTAACGTAATCAAAGTGAATTGAAGCGCTACTCAGATCTGATTGCTGAGCACATCTGTGCTTATAATAAGAAGACTGTAGAGCTTTCTGAAAAATTTAGTGTGAGTTCCATTCCATAATGGATTTTGCCCATCTGCTGAGTGTAGATGGGCTTTTTTAGTTTGGATACTAAGCCAATAATGATTTGAACAGACTAACGCTGGATTTGGCGCCTTAGACTTCTCCGGATTAGTTATGTAGTGGATAATCTCAGTATCTCGCATAAGGAATTCTTACAAAAAAAGATATGCACTAATAAATAGATGCTCATAAGATATTTTAACCCATAGCATCAATGGAGAATTATTTGAATTTTTTTAATGAAGTGTAATAGGCCTAAGAATAGCCAGCAATTCATTGGATGTTAGAAAGGTTCCGTAACGCCCGATGATCTCTTGTGTAGGTGACATGATAACAAGAATAGGATAGACGAGCTGACCATCAATAGCACCGAGATGTTTGCCAAGCTCATTAGTCCCACTAGTATGGCTGTGTGGACGATATTGATAAGTGATGTCATTGTACTCCAGATTGCGTTTATCCTCACCATCAAAGCTGATGAAATAGAATTCTGATGACAACAACTCCTTAACCGGCTCATTCTTAAAGGTGGTATGCTCCATGTTGCGACAGAATGTACACCAAGTGGCATGCATAAATATCACTATTGGCCTGTCGCCTTTGTCAGCTAGGGTATCCAGTTCAGAGATATCGTAAGTTGTAAGAGAATGGTGCTCTACAATCTTGTTGCTTGAGCACGACATTAGGGAGAGCATACAGAAAGTAGCTTGTAAAATTAAGATTCTTGCCATAACTAGTTGAAAGTATACCGCAATCCAAAAAATAGTCGCCTACCTTGATTAGGGGCATAGACATACTCTGGATCAAAGGTGAGCGCAAATGGATTATTGCTAGTTGGGATTACTTCTCCTGCAGCGTCAAAAGATACTTCGCTATCAAACGGATCAAAACTTCTTGCGATAATCGGCTGTTCGAGATTTTTCCAAGGCGTCCAGTCGAGTAGATTTTTAATACCTCCATAGAATTCTATTGCGTCACTTGGCTTATGTGTGAGCTGAATATTTTGAATGCTCCACCAAGGCGAGAACTCGGGTCGGGGGTCGAGCTCTCCCAATAGCGGTAGCCTCAGTGGCCCATATAGATTGGCAGTGTAGTCGATGCCCCATTTTCTATTGGGTAGCTTATAGCTAGCAGACCAATTGCCGGCAAATCTCTCGGTTAGAATCTGGCGCTGTGTAACCCCATTTTCAGTGGTAGAAACATCCATCAGGGTCGCACCGAGATTAAAGCTCAATCCAGATGGTAGGGTTAAGTCTCCACTTAAGCTTACCCCTTTGGTGATGGCATGACCGTCAAGATTATCATAGATGATCTGATTAGGATTAGAGTCATAATCAGGCAGGATGATATTACTGAAATGAGTGAACCATGAGGATAACTCAATATTAGCAGAACCGCCATTGCTCATGTATAGGCGTTTGGTATAGTTCAGATTGATATTAATAGATTGCTCAGGAAGTAATTCTTCGGCAACAACAACATCTCGTGAGCCAGTCAAAGCGGCATGGTCTTCAGTGAATAAACTCACCACTCTAAATCCAGTGCCAACATTAATCCTGAAATTGTCGGTCGTCGAAGGGCCCCACTTATAAGCTATTCTTGGCGTGAATACGCTGCCATGATCATCGTTATAGTCATACCTCAATCCGAGGAGCAAGGTGTGCTTTGGATTGAATTTAATTTCGTCTTGCACGAATATTCCTGGTAGGTAGATTTGATCGGGATCATTGTCTGTATCATTGATGCCACTGCTGGTAGCAGTCGTATTATCGTCGTAGTAGGTATATCTGAATGATGACCCCACTAGTAAGTCATGATTATTAATCGGCTTGTTCCAGGTGAGTTGTGTAAATGCGATCTCCTGATCTGCCACATATGGCTCATCCCCATAGAATGAATCTTGGTGATGGGAATTATATGAAAAAGTCAACATCATATTATTGACTGTCGGCAGTTCGTACTGACCTAATAACTCAAATCGATCTGTGAATATAGACTCTCCATAGATTTGATCAGTACCTCTGAACTCTGGTGTCCAGTCTAATTCTCCGCCCCATCTGTCTTCGTGAAAATACCTTGCAGCCAAACTGAACAGGCGATTATCCTTGCGTTCAAAATTCCACTTCTGAAATATCGATATTCGATCCTGGATCGCCAGATCAGTAAAGTTGTCGTTGTTACGATCTTGGGGATTGCTGTAGTTAAAGTAATTGACTCCGGTGAATACATCTGCTACTTGACCCACATTGAGCTTTAACGACACGTCGGCATTATATTCTGCCCAAGAGGTTCCCATTAGATCTAGCGAGAGAACAGGAGCCTTAGAGGCATCCTTAGTGATAATATTGATTAGGCCACCGATGGCCTCACTACCATATAATGATGATGCTGGCCCTTTAACAATCTCCATACGCTCTATCATGGAATTGGGTATTCCAGATAGTCCATAGACAGTAGCAAGACTGCTGACAATAGGCATGCCATCTATGAGCACCAGGGTATATGGTCCATCCAGTCCATTGATCTGAATATCTCCAGTATTACAAACCTGACAGTTTAAATTAGGCCTTACTCCATTGACGTTTTGTAGGGCTTCATAGACATTGGCAGTCGGATTCTTCTTGAAGAATGCAGGCGTATATACGTCAACAGGAACAGGGCTATCTGATCTTCTTACTGCTTTCAAGGTGCCAGTGACGACTACTTCATCTAGTGTGTTGTTGTCGGGCAGTAAGACGAGATCAGCGATCTCATTTTTACCTTCTTTAATAATTACTTCCTGTTCTAACTCTTGATATCCTAGGAAGGAGGTCTTGAACAGATAAGTGCCAGGAGTAATAGAGACAATCGTAAAAGAACCATCCAACTCAGTAACAGTTCCATATTGATCAGCTAGTGTAATATGAACATATGGTTGTGGCTCATTAAACTCATTAGTGATTACTCCACTCAATGTGCTTAGCTGCGCATTCATCATAGTGGCAAATACCAAACTTAAGAGTAGGGTTGAGATTAAGGTGCTTATTTTATTCATAATTTGCTTGATTGCAAAATTAATCAATGATTCACAAAAATAATAATTTAGACTAATCTAAAAATACTATGGTAAACTAAAAATTCTATGTTAGAAGAAATAGCTATCAGGTCTCAGTAAAATATAAGACCTCGCCTTCTTAAAGGAGCACAATTACTTTCTGATGACCTCTCCATCTTCATCTTGAATTAACTCGGAACGGAGTAAAATTAGTGGTGATTTTGTTAGAAGTAGGTTGAGTTGAGCCGATTGATTGTATAGTTCATCTATTACTTATGTGCTTTTGTATCTTTCTGCTGATATTTGCTCACATCATTTCATTTCTTACAATATATATGCAGCTAACTATCCAAAATCTCTCTAAGACTTACCCTAATGGCGTTAAGGCCCTTGATGATATCAACTTGACTATAGGTCAGGGCATGTTTGGCTTATTAGGGCCAAATGGAGCCGGTAAGTCTTCACTGATGCGAACCATTGCAACCTTGCAAGAGCCAGACGGTGGGTCTATTCATTTTAACGACATTGATGTTCTGGCGCAACCTAGAGAATTGCGAAAGACCTTGGGGTACCTGCCGCAGGAGTTTGGAGTCTATCCAAATATATCCGCATTGGACTTGCTCAATTATTTTGCAAGCCTAAAAGGAGTAGGGAGCAGCAAGGATCGAAAGAAGCTGGTCGATTATGTCCTTGAAGTAACTAATCTATCAGAAGTTAGACGACGAGCGGTTTCTGGATATTCTGGAGGTATGAAACAGCGATTTGGAATTGCGCAGATGTTACTCAACGATCCACAGTTGATCATTGTAGATGAGCCTACTGCGGGCTTGGATCCTGCCGAACGCAAGCGATTTCTCAATATTCTCAGAGAAATCAGTCGTGGTCACATTGTAATCTTTTCAACACACATCGTGGAGGATGTTAAGGAGCTTTGCCTCGATATGGCCATTATGAACCAGGGTTCAATACTGCTTCGCCAATCACCAGAGTCTGCAGCCGCTGAGATGGACGGCAAGATTTGGATAAAGCGCATCGAGGGGAACTTGACTGAAGTGCAAGAGCGCTACAGATTCCTATCTAATTCGTATAATCCTGATCATAGTATAACGGTACGTATTTACTCGGAGGGACATCCTGGAGAAGGATTTACTGCGGCGACTCCAAATCTGGAAGATGTATATTTCTATCACCTTAATGAGCGTGCTGTAGCAACGGCGTAAACCATAAGAAGTATGCTTGGAAAGATCTATTCTTTTGAACTGAATAGCTGGTTTAATAGACCAGCGATATTTGTCTATGCCCTCTTAGTCATGGCCTTCTCAGCTTTGATGACTGCTGCCTCCGCTGGTGCATTTGATGGCAATACTGCCAGTGTCACTTCACTGAGGTATATCAATTCACCTAATGGGATATTAGGATTGATTATGGGGATGGCAGTAATCCTTTTTCTTTTGTTTCCCAATGTTGCTGGGGCCAGTATATTCAAAGACTATAAACATAATGTACATCAGGTGATGTACTCTTTTCCATTTACCAAGAGGGATTATTTTTTTGGGAAATATCTCAGTGCGTTAACGGTATGTCTGATACTAACCGTCTTCATAGCAGCCGGTATAATGATAGGTATGAATGTTCCGGGTGTTAATGCCGATATGGTTGGCCCGCACCGCTTACTGCCTTATCTGCATACTTATGCGATTTACGTCCTGCCAGGCACATTTTTGTTCAGCGCCGTCATATTTGCTGTAGTGACCTTCAGTCGCAATATTGTTGCAGGGTTTGTGGTGATGATTGCCTTCTATATATTACAGGGAATCATCGAGAGTGGATTATCAGACTTGGATAATCAGATTTATGCTGCTATGGCAGATCCATTTGGTATGACCTCAAGCTTGTACTACACTAAGTATTGGACGATATCTGAAGAGAATACTTCTTTGGTTCCGTTTACGGGATATGTAATCTGGAACCGTATCCTATGGACAGCAATTGGGGCATTCATTTTGGCGATGAGCTATCGTGCCTTTGAGTTTCATACAGCGCCAAAATCATGGTCATGGAAGTTTTGGAAAAAACCAGAGCTTAAGAGTGCAGCTCATAAGAGCACTCAGGCCTTAGCTCTGAATTTGCCAGAGGTCAAACGCAGTTTTGGCATTGGTCAATTCTTCAGTAGCGTCATCAGCCTAACTAAGATAGATTTGAAGTATATCCTTAGAGGGGGACCGTTTTTGGTCATTAGCATCCTGGGGTTGATGATGTTGATTCTGATGCTTGCATTTGGTGCAGAGATATTGCAGACTACGACATGGCCATCAACTTCACGAGTTATCGGCATACCTGCAGCTACCTTCAGACTCTTTGTGACCTTGCTGACGATGGTGTATACTGGTCTGATCATCAATCGTCGCACCACTGATAATATCTACCAACTCGAAGACACGACCAATACTAAGAGTCTTAGCTTCCTCACTTCTAAGTTTGTGAGTATCACGCTGATGCAAGGAGTCTTGTTAGCACTTCCAATAATCGCGGGCATCATCTATCAGATTTCACAGGGCTACTATAATTTTGAGATTGGTCTTTATGCCTATGATTCATGGGTGGTACGCTGGATACAGTTCATGCCCTGGACTCTATTTGCCTTATTTGCATTTAGCATAATCCCTAATTTTTATCTAGGGTTAGTGGCTGTCTTGATAGTCGGAATCGGTACGTCGTTTTTAGGATTTTTGGGCGTGGAGCAATCTATCTATCAATTTAATGATGGACCCAATATTCTGTACTCAGACATAGACGGTTATGGATATATGCAGACAAGATATTTTATCTATAGACTTTATTGGATATTGGGTGGTCTTGTCTTTGCTGGTTTAGCATGGGTATTCTGGAGGCGTGGAGTGTCGAGAGGTGCTCTAAGCGCCTTTAAAGGAGCGTCGTGGTCCATTCCCAAAGTAGCGAGTCTCATTGCCTCAGTAGGCTTGTTTCTTGGCTTGGGATATTACATTTATTATCAAAATAATATCGCAGAGGATTACTACTCATCTAAGGAGCGCGAATTACAAACAGTCGACTATGAGAAGGCTTATAAGCGCTATGCGACTTTGGCACAACCTCGCATCATAGATATCAATATTACTGCCGATCTCTACCCTGAAGACTACAATATTAAGGCCGAAGGATACTATCTCTTAAAAAACAAAACGGAGGAGCTTATTGACACTTTATACCTCGATTTTGCACCATTTATTACAGAGCTGACTTTAGATCGTAAATCCTCTCTTGCTGTTCATGACTCCTTGAATAATATCAAGATATTTGAATTGAACGAGCCGCTGCAACCAGGGGGGACAATGAGGTTGAATTTTGCACTCAATAATGACGATGACGATGCGTTTAAGCGCACGATTGGAGTGCGTAAGAATGGTACATTTTTGAATAGTAGCATGTTTCCGACTATAGGATATCAGGATGGTTTTGAGCTGGTGACCAACAAGACTCGTACCAAGTACGATCTAGCTGAAAAAGAGCGTATGCCTGATATTAGTGACTCATCGGCTTATGCTAACACCTATATTTCTAATAGTGCTGATTGGGTGGACTTTGAGATTCAGATCGGGACGGCCGGTGATCAAACTGCCATAGCGCCTGGAGTGCTGCAAAAGGAATGGCAAGAAGACGGCCGAAACTACTTCCATTATAAAATGGAACGGCCAATGCTCAATTTCTTCAATATCTCTTCTGCGCGATATGAAGTCGCTCGAGACAAATGGAATGACATTGATCTGGTCATATATTATCATAAAGGCCATGACTATAACTTGGATCGGATGTTCCGAGGACTTAAAGATGGATTGGACTACTTCACTGAGCACTATAGCCCATATCAACACAGCTATGTGAGGATACTGGAGTTTCCTCGTGCTTCATTTGCGCAGTCATTTGCAGGGACGATTCCATTCTCTGAGAATGTTGGGTTCATGGCACAAGTCGATGATAGTGATGAGGGCGGGGTAGACTACTCCTATTCCATTACCGCTCATGAGTTAGCACATCAATGGTGGGCACATCAAGTCATTGGTGCGAATGTGAAAGGAGCTACCATGCTGTCTGAGAGCTTGTCAGAGTATTCATCTTTGAAGGTGCTCGAGCATCGATATGGTGTCGAGAAGAAGCGTATATTTCTTAAGGACGCCTTGGATACATATTTGCTAAACCGGAGTCTTGAGGCTTCTAAGGAGCTACCACTTGCTCTGAACGAAAATCAAGCCTACATACATTATTATAAAGGATCTGTAGTATTCTATGCGTTGTCTGACTTAATAGGTGAGCAAACTCTAAGCAATGTCTTCAGTGCTTATATTGATAGTGTAGCATTTCAAGAGCCTCCGTATACCAATGCGCTTGAGTTAGTTGGGATGCTTAAAGAAGCCACACCAGATTCTCTTGACTATTTCATAGATGATAATTTTATGGCGATTACGCTTTATGATAATAGGATAGAGGATACTCATTATACGGATAATGGTGATGGGACGTATACCGTAGACATCACTGCTCATGTCCGCAAGTATCGCACAGATGAACGTGGTCGACAGGTGTTTGAAGATGAGTCTGGACTAATAGATAGTCTGGCTATAGAAGGTAAGAAGAAACCACTCAAGTCCTATCCACTATCTGACTATGTAGATGTAGGGATATTTGGAACAGAGGAGATCGATGGCGCCGAGAAAGAAAAAGTGCTCTACATCAACAAGCATAGAATTACTGAGATAGAAAACAGATGGACTATTACTGTAGATGCCGAACCCAAGGAAGTCGGGATAGACCCTTATAATATTCTCATCGATCGGAATAGTGATGATAATAGACGTAAGACCGAGTCCGAATAATCTGACTATAATATGATTATCCTTTGATAGACATGGTGCTATGGCATCTTGATGACAGCTAACTTACTTACTCGAGCATAGCCTGATACTGTACATAATGGATCTCCTGATAGGATCAATATTGCTATCTTAAAGCAGACTATTTAGCTCGTAATTAGCTCAACTTAATGATATGGCATATTTAGAACCTTTAATTGCGGCAGTTGCTGCATTCCTTCTTGGATTTTTATGGTATACGGCCTTATTTGGTAAGGCTTGGCAAAAAGAAACTGGCGTCACCGACGAGCAAGCTCAATCAGGAATGGGTATTACCCACGGCGGGGCTTTCTTGATGATGGTTGTCATCGCATTCGGCATTAATATCATCGTCAATCTCCATGCTCCAGAAGATCAAACATTCGTCCATGGAGGCTTTCATGGGATGTTAACTGCGGTATTTTATGCGATTCCCGCAATGGTCATCCATTACCTCTATCAGAAGAAATCATTTAAGCTGATACTAATCGATGGCGGTTATCTGATTTTGTTTTTTGCATTGATGGGCGGGTTGCTCGGCGCCTTATCCTTGTAAAGGAGTCCACTATAGTGTGGATGCCTTTAATCTCGTCATCCATGATAGATTGACCACTGATGCCGTAGATCAGTAGCTATATCCAAGTGTTCTACTGGGATGATTGAATGCTCCATATGCTGTAAAAGCTTTGTGCTTTGAAGGCCCAAAATTACATGATAACCCTGTCTTCGGTTTTAATGACTAAAACATTGCAAACAATCGCCGCTGAGATTTATAGCATCTTTTCTACTGGCACGACTGGTAGATCAAACGCTTTTCCTACGCCTTCGTAGACGATCTGGCCATCTATTACATTGAGCCCTTTGCGTAGAGATTGATCAGCGCTACAAGCTTGCTTCCACCCTTTATTGGCAAGACTAAGGGCTTGTCTTAGGGTGGCATTAGTGAGGGCATATGTCGATGTATATGGCACGGCACCTGGCATGTTGGCTACACAATAGTGCACGATGTCATCTATCACATAGGTTGGTTCTGCATGTGTTGTCGGCTTGCAGGTTTCGATGCATCCGCCTTGGTCGACAGCAACATCGATTAATACTGTTCCGGGCTCCATGTCTTTAAGCATGTCACGAGTGATTAGCTTTGGCGCTTTAGCTCCAGGTATTAGCACCGCTCCTACGATTAGATCAGCCGTTTTTATCAACTTGCGGATATTGTACTCATTGGAGTAAAGTGTACTGATGTTTGGAGGTAGGACATCTTCTAAGTATCTGAGTCTATCCAAGTTGATATCGAGGATCACCACATCGGCACCTAGTCCCGCTGCCATCTTAGCTGCTTGAGTACCTACGATACCGCCCCCGATCACCATGACATTACTAGGAGGCACACCTGGCACACCACCTAATAATACACCCTTGCCGCCCATAGGTTTCTCAAGATACTTTGCGCCTTCTTGAATAGACATTCTGCCTGCCACTTCGGACATCGGAATCAATAACGGTAGACTGCCGTCTGGGTCCTCCACCGTCTCATAGGCGATGCAGATTGCCTTGCTCTTAATCATTGCATCCAGTAAAGGACGATGTGAGGCAAAATGAAAATAGGTGTAAAGTATCTGCCCTTCACGGATCAGATCGTATTCTGATTTAATAGGCTCCTTAACCTTAATGATCATTTCTGCTTGAGCATAGACTTCTGCGATTGTAGCTCGGATTTCCGCTCCTGCTGTGACATAATCTTGATCACTAAATCCGCTGCCTACACCAGCGCTTTTCTGCACAATCATATCATGCCCATATCGTTTCATAGCCTGTACACCAGCAGGTGTCATAGCTACTCTGTTTTCGTTATTTTTAATTTCCTTTGGTACGCCAACTATCATATGCTATCTCGAAATTCAGGTTTTAATTAATGGTTTGATATCATCTCGATTGAGTTATAATAACTTAAAAATAACTCATAATGAGTTAAATGTGTTCAATTCAATCCTTCAAATATTGGAGCATCGCTACTTTGTAATATAAGCTTAATTCAGTTTAAGTTGTCTGTTCATCAATAAAAGAGACCTTTGTGGGGCGATCAGTAAAGTACCATGAACAGGCCCGCCGAAAAGCTATATACCAAACAGTTCATACTGCTGTGCACCAGCTTCGCACTGTTTGGGGGTAGTTTCAATATGATTATACCTGAGCTACCTGCTTTCCTGTCGGCAATGGGGGGCGAGGACTATAAGGGGTTCATTATTTCGCTGTTCACGTTAACAGCGGGACTATCGAGGCCGATTAGCGGTAAGTTGGCAGATCACATTGGCAGAATGCCAGTAATTGCAGTAGGTGCTGTAGTGTGTATCATCTGTAGCTGTCTATATCCACTGTTATCCACTGTATCGATGTTCTTGTTGCTGAGATTAATGCATGGTTTCTCGACAGGATTTACACCTACGGCGATCTCTGCATATGTGGCAGATATAGCACCAGTGGCTCGGCGCGGAGAGGCTATGGGCATCATTGGAGTGAGCATTAATGTAGGATCATCCATGACGCCTCCAATTGGGAGTTGGATAGCTAATGAGTTTTCTTTAACGACGATGTTTTATGCTAGTTCATTCACAGCCTTAATATCTGTGATGTTGGTGATGCGTATGCGTGAGACGCTGCCAAATCCACAGCGAGTGCAATGGAGTCATTTCAGACTAAAGCGCAGCGAGATCATCGACCCTGTTTCTCTAGTTCCCGCCATTATTGCTGGACTGACATATTTTGGCCTGGGAGCCTTGTTGACCATAGTAGCTGATCAAGCAGATTACCTGGGCATGAATAATAAAGGCCTATTCTTTACGAGCTTTACTTTGTGCTCGGTATTATCGCGATTAGTCGCTGGTCAGGTATCGGATCGCTATGGGCGCAGGTTAGTCATAAGTATTGCTACTGTATTGATTGCTATATCCTATGTAATACTAGGCACTGCCGATTCTGCTAGTGATATACTGATTGCAACGGGAGCAACGGGATTTTCTATTGGAGTAGCGGCACCCTCCATATTCGCCTGGGTGATAGATCGCTCGGACGATTCACGTCGAGGTACGGCGATGGCTACAGTATATTTACTCTTAGAGTTCTTTATTGGAGGAGGAGCGCTATTTTCTGCATTCGTCTATGATAACGATCCTTCCAATTTTGATACAGTGTTTTATATGATTGCCATGATCACATTGTTTTCACTGGTGTTTTTACAATTGGCGGATAAGGAGGCAGACCAGACTTAAAACATGATGATGATTCCTACTCCATGTTGCTGAGAACCCCTGTGTTGTGCTGTTGATTTTTTAGTTTGTTTTTTTTGAGTATTAGTTTTTTAGATCAGTTGACCATAACGTCCCAGCTTATAGTTTGATGGGCTACACGACCACTTTCGCCATAGACTATATACATTCTGTCGTTGAGGATGCTCATTTGAAAAATAGTATGTCTGGAGTCAGGATTATTAAGATTCGTTTCTAACTCTGTATAAGAGTTATCAAGAGTGTTGAATACGCCTATGGTCGATTCATATGTGAATGGATTCAGGTTATAACCACCATCATTACCTATGATGAACCACTATTATATTCTTTGAGAAAATTGAAGTCAATCTGATGTGATCTGTAACAGAATTAATACTCGACAGCTTGTTTTTTATGAAGGATGATGTATCGGAATGATTAGACACTTTATACAGTAAAGTTAGGGAGCTAATTCACACACTTCTATCAACAGTTCGGATTGATGACCGGCAGACTAATAGCTAGACCTCCCTCCGATGTTTCTTTGTATTTAGAGTTCATATCCAGGGCTGTTTGCCACATCGTCTTGATGGCTGTGTCGAGTGACACTTTGCTATTACAGGGGTCGCTCTCTAGGGCTAGATTTGCCGCAGTAATGGCTTTCATGGCACCCATGGTATTTCGCTCAATGCAAGGTACCTGTACGAGTCCATTAACTGGATCGCAGGTTAGCCCAAGGTGATGCTCCATGGCGATCTCAGCGGCCATGAGGCATTGTTGTGGAGTGCCACCGAGCACTTCGGCCAGTCCTCCTGCAGCCATCGCTGAGGATACGCCAATCTCCGCTTGACATCCTCCTACTGCGGCAGAGATCGTTGCTCCTTTTTTGAATAGACACCCGATTTCACCAGCTGTAAACAGGTAGTTTCTAATCGATTCCTTTCCAGTGTACTTACAGAAGAGATAGTAGTACATCAGTACCGTAGGTACAACGCCAGCAGCACCGTTAGTGGGAGAGGTGACTACACGGCCCATGTCGGCATTCTCTTCATTGACAGCAAGCGCAAAACAGCTGATCCACTTGTTTACACAATTAAAAGTCTTGTCGACTTTTTTCACTCGATGCAACCAGTCTTGGCGACTTTCGAATGAATCGACATTCAACAAATTTTTACAGAGTCGAGAGGCTCTTCTCACCACATTCAGGCCACCAGGCAAGATCCCCTCTGTAGTACACCCAGCATAGATACAATCTAGAAATGCTTCTTCAATCTCGTCTATTCGTAGGTCAATCTCCTCTTGTGATCGAATGCTGAGCTCATTACTGAGGACGATATCTGATATATTGCAATTGTGTTCTTTGGTGTATTCCAATAATTCGTTGCCGGATTGTATGGGGTAGGGCAGTTCATTGTTGGTTTGTAATTGTAGTTGGTCGTCAGGAGACTCAATGAATCCGCCACCGACAGAGGCATAAATTTTTTCTTTAATCAGCATCGAATTGCTAAACGCACTGAGCCTTACCGTATTAGGGTGTAGCTCGTGGGTGTACGCTTCGAACTGGATATCACAATCCATATCAAATGCTACAACGGTTCCATTTACGGTTAGTGAATTAGCTTCTTTTACGGCCTGGATGATGCCATTAATACGGCTCGTATCGATAGATTTGGGATCATAACCCATCAAGCCCAATATCAGTGCCTTGTCAGTTGCATGTCCAACGCCAGTCTTAGATAGAGACCCATAAAGCTGAATGGTAATCATGTCAATAGGGGCTAAACCATGGACAAAATCTTTGGCTGCAAGCCATGGCCCAAGGGTATGAGAACTCGAGGGACCTACTCCTATCTTGAATATGTCGAATACACTGAGGGTCTCCATATATACTTATTGATGTTCATATATCTTAAGTCTCAACGGATTCTAACAGACTTAGTGTATTCAGGACCTTGTATTTGAGTTGAGTAGTAGGAGTTAATGGGCTAATCTGTAGGCACTACGCTTGGCAGAGTGCTTTACCACTTTTTTGAGATCACATCTTTTTGCCATCTCTAACTGTAATGCTTGTTGTGCGAACATCCGCTTAAGCTTTGAGTTCTCCGCCTCTAACTCCTTTAAACACTTTAAATGAGACACGCCCATGCCTGAGTACTTCTTGCGCCAGTTGTAAAAAATGCCTGGGTTTATTCCTAACTCCTTACTAATGTCTTCAACTCTGCGACCTGATTCATTCTCCTTAATCGCCTTGATAATCTGTGACTCTGTAACTCCGATTTCTTTATACTACTAAATTCAAACTTTTAAATATTATTCGGTAGTACTTTTGTGGAGGGCTTCAAAAGTTACATCAAACTAAACAAATTTGTATAATTTTTATCAACGTGCTTAAAGGGCTGATTAACAGATAGATAGTCTTTGGAAGCAGGTGGTGTTTTGAAGCTTAAGGCTGATTATCGCTTACTAAAAGGAAATTCTATTGATGATTAGTTGAGAAATTAAGTATCGCAAGAATAACTGTGTCAGTACGGTGCTGTATAGACTATCGTAAAACAAGAATGATGACTAAATGATTAATTCATTTAGCCATCATTGTTTTCGGCATGACTGATTATGACACGCCTTAACTCATTACTTCGAGGATCTCGGTAGAGGCATAGGATTCATACTTCATAAAATTGTCTTTGAATAAGTCCACAAGTTTCTTCGCCTGGGCGTCATACTCTTCTTCATTAGGCCAAGTATCTCTCGGGAAGAGGAGAGCATTGGGTACGTCTGGACAGCATTTTGGAACCGCCAAACCAAAGAATGGTTCCGTCTCATAGGCCACTTCGTCCAATGCGCCTGATAAGGCAGCTCTAATCATAGCTCGGGTATAGGACAGTTCCATTCTGGATCCTTGACCAAATGGTCCCCCAGTCCATCCCGTGTTTACTAGCCAAACATTAATTTTTTTATTAATCCGCTTTTGACCATTTTCAATTTTCTTGCCAAGCAATTCTGCATATACAGTAGGCTTAAGCGGTAAGAAGGGTAGGCCGAAGCACGCAGAAAACGTAGCTTCTGGTTCATTGATACCTGCCTCTGTACCAGCTATCTTGGCTGTATAACCAGATAGGAAGTGATACATCGCTTGAGGTGTAGACAGTTTAGATATTGGAGGTAGCACGCCAAATGCATCACAAGTCAAGAAGAAAACATTCTCCGGAATTTCTCCACGAGAGTTGTATACGATATTGTCGATGTGATAGATTGGATAGCTGACCCGAGTGTTTTGTGTGATAGAGGCATCCGCATAGTCAACGAGCCTATTGGCTCGGTCATGAAATCCAACATTTTCTAACATAGCCCCAAACTTGATTGCTTTATAGATCTGAGGCTCTTTAGATTCGGAGAGATTAATCGTTTTTGCATAGCAACCTCCCTCAAAATTGAATACGCTTGAGGAAGCCCATCCGTGTTCATCGTCGCCGATAAGCTTTCTTTCAGAGTCTGTGGATAGTGTAGTCTTACCAGTACCAGATAGTCCAAAGAATAGGGCAGTATCTCCTTTCTTCCCCACATTAGCGGAGCAATGCATCGATAGAACTTCATGCTCAGTTGGCAATAAGAAGTTGAGGACGGAGAAGATACCTTTCTTAATTTCTCCCGTATAGGCCGTGCCGCCTATGATTATTTTTTTCTCAGTAAAGTTGATGATGGCAAAGTTCTTCTGACGTAGTCCCATTTCTTTATGGTCGACCTCGAGACCACTGGCCACAAATATCTGCCAGTCAGGGTCAATGGAGGAAACCTCCTTTTTTGTTGGTCTCAAAAACATGTTATGGACGAATAAACTTTGCCACGGCTGTTCAGAGTATACCCGGACGTTTAGTCTATAGTTGAGGCTTGCACAGGCATAAGCATCTCGAGCATAGACCTGATCTCTTTTATTCAGATGATCGATTACTCGTTTATAAAGCTTGTTGTACTGAGCAGTGGTGATTGGTTGATTGACCGTCCCCCAATCAACAGTTTTGGAGGTAATTTTGTCCTCCACGATATAGCGATCTTTAGGTGAGCGACCAGTGAATTGGCCGGTATTCACTTTAAGTGCTCCTGATGAGGCGAGCTCACCTTGTCCCGAAGAAATAGTATGCTCTATCAATGCGGCAGGGGATAGGTTCCAATAGATCGACGTATCGCTTAATCCTAGCGTTGCGATGTCGACATTCGGGTTTTTGTATCCGTAAGATTTCATAATTTATACTTAGTGTAGTGCAATATTGAACTTGATCAATTAGTACACAAACTTATGACCATTTGAGAAAGTTGTGCAGAGAAATCGGAAGAGATACTATTTATACATTGTCTTATTACTTAAATAAATTTTGCGTATAAAATAAATTGCAGTATAATATTTCGATCTATTCAATTTTAGCAGATCGCGCATATGGCATGATCAAGGCAACTGCCAAATCCTGCAACACGGCCTACTCAATAGTGGCAAAGAGAAACTAAATTGGCGATTTTCGACATACTACTCACATTGGCTGAATTAAGGTCTTCAGACAGACCACTGATAGTTAGATAATGCCACTCCAAAACTATAGCCGTTGATATTGGTTAACCTTAAACAGTCATATACATTTAAACATAAACATCAGCAATGAAACAGCTATTTCTACTATTAGCATTGGCGTTGATCAGCAGCGTCGCAATCGCCTCAATTAATTATACTGAAGATTTTGTCTTAGGAGATCCTGAGATACAGAGTGTTCATGCTATGGCTTTTGGACCTGAGGGCATATTATTCATCGGAGATAGCGATGCCGCAGAGGTGGTTGCAATCGATCTATCTACTCAGGAAAAAGCTGAGAATGATCAGATGGCAATTGCTGATCTAGAGGAGGAGCTCAGTAAACTATTGGGAACAGAGACCGATCAGCTGCAGATCATAGATCTTGCCGTAGACCCCTCAAACGAAAATGTCTATATCGCTGTAAATCACAGTTCTGGTAAGTCATTACTGTTCTTAGTGAATAATAATACGCTCGAGCCTGTCAATATAGAAAGAGTTAGCTATTCTAAAACTGTGTTGGACAACGCTGTTGCTGCTGACGCCACCGATAGAAGAGGAAGGTCGTTGCGCCAATGGGCGATATCTGATTTGAGATATGCCGAGGGTAAAGTGATGGTTAGTGGCTTGAGCAATGCGGAGTTTTCTTCTACATTCAGAGCGATATCGTTTCCGTTCAATGAGAGCGAATTACAGAGCTCACTCGAGATATATCATGCCGCTCATGGTCAGTATGAGACTTATGCACCAATCAAGACCTTTACGCCGATTAAGATCAACGGTAAGTCGCAGATATTAGCGAGTTATACCTGTACGCCGCTTGTCGTATTTCCAATGAGTGATCTACAGGATGGAGCTCACGCCAAAGGACGTACTGTGGCTGAGTTAGGTAATTGGAACACCCCGCTTGATATCATCGAGATGGAGAAAGAAGGTGAGCGCTACGTGCTTATGGCTAATTCTAATCGAGCACTTATGAAGATTAAAGTGTCTAACATCGAGGGTTTTAGTGACTCTCTTACAGAGCGTGTTCAGGAGCGTGCAGGCACGGCAGGAGTAGACTTTATCAACCTGCCTTTTGTCAACGTGCAACAGTTGGATAAACTCAACGAAACGACCTTCGTGATGATTCAGCGTGGTGCTAATGGCGTATTAGGCCTCAAGACAAGTAATAATCGTTGGTTATAGTCCAACACTCTACATGGGGTGCACTGTTGACTTGTGCTATCCTGATATCGGGAGTTCTGGAGGCTAGTAGTCAGCAGCCTCCAGAAATTCTGGAACTCAACACATCCTATCTTACTGTATCGGGGGGATGTGATACCGATGATTTTAAGGTCATTAAAGGGCAGATCACTGTTGATCCTTACAGCTATGAAGGGCCTACGATTATCGGCACGATCGAGTCAGAGAAGTCCTCAATTATATTCAAGCCATTAGTTCCATTTAATCAAGAGACTCCGTATACCCTATTGTGTGAAGGAGCGGTATCACACTTCAGTATCGATAAGCCACAAGCTTATGAAGCCATTGATATCGTCAATATCTATCCTTCGGTCAAGGAAGTTCCTGCCAACATTTTAAAATGGTATATCCGATTTTCGCGACCTGTTAACCCTGTTAAAATCTATGAACACATTCAATTTTTGAATGAAGATGGTGCCGCAATCGATCGCTCCATATTAAACCTGAAGGCGCCCTTGCTATCAGATGATGGGACACTGTTGACTATTTGGATAGAGCCAGGCCGACAAAAGCGACTCCTGGGGCCTAATCGTCATCTGGGCAGTGTGTTTGATCCATATGCGACCTATATTCTGCAGATAGATGGAGCCATCAAAGATATGGAGGGATCAAATATGGTCAACCCAGTTAGTCATCGCTTCGTAACCACTGATGCCGATAGAGAGCAGCCATCTATAGATGCATGGAGCGTAGGCAGCTTGCAGGCACATACGCTCAATCCACTGACTATAGCTATTACCGAACAGGTCGATTATGGCAGCCTCATCGATGCCTTCGGACTATACTATCAGGGCCATAGAGTGGCGGGTACGCTTGAGTACGATAGTCATGGCAATACAATCTTATTCCAGCCTGAGGAGAATTGGCAAGCGGGGGATTACACCATCAGTCTTGAGCAACAACTCGAGGACTTGGCGGGCAACAATCTGATGCACCTGTTTGATAGACCTATTACTGAGGAATCTCAAGAGACAACACAGGAGTTTAAGCTGTTGATTACTTGTGAATAGTAACGTATAATTGTAGAGTTTATACCATGACTGAAGCCCAAGCAAATCAATACTTAGCCAGAATAAATCTGCTCAATATTAACACTGACTTCGAGGGCTTGGTAGCACTTCAGCAACACCATATGCAGGCGATCCCATTCGAAAATTTAGATGTAATTCTAAAACGAGGTATAGCCCTTGAGCCGGATAAGCTCTTTCAAAAAGTTATTAAGTCAAACAGGGGTGGCTATTGTTTTGAGCTGAATACATTGTATGAACTACTGCTGAAATCCTTGGGCTTTTCGGTTCGGCAAGTAATGGGCAGGGTATGGTTGCGCAATCCGGAGCACATTCCTCCTAGGAATCACTTAGCATTATTGGTTGGTTTGGATGGAGAGGAGTATGTCACAGATGTGGGCTTCGGTGGTTTAATGAGCAAGGTTCCGCTCAACATAAATGATCAATCCGAAATCAATGACCATGATGGCATCGTGCGAATTGTTCCATTTAATGTCAATCAGTTCATTATTCAGCGCAAGGTTGGTGAAGGCTGGGCTAATCAATATAGTTTTGACTATGTCGACATCAGCTCAGACGATATCTACATTTCCAATTATTATATGTCTACCAATCCTAAATCACATTTTTACACCGATCGTTTTATTGGGAGATATACGGAAGAAGGACGTATTGGCCTATTCAATACTGAGCTATCGACCCGCAAGGGAATAGAAGTCGTAGACAAGTCTCATGTCCCTTATGGTTCGGCATGGCTTGATACATTAGCCAGTCGGTTTAATCTTGAGCTTGATTGCAGTGATGCAGAGCTTGAGCGCCTATTTCCGCTGACCAGCTCTTAGATTGCTTAAGTTTCAGCTTTCTCTCGCCATTTTAACCATCCTCTAATTTGCATAAGGCAATTGACAAAATGCATGATGGCGAGAAACCAAAGATCTGTAAATCCACAGATGATCATAGCAAGAAACTGTCCGACTGCCATGATTTGAAAAGCGACGATGCTCTTCCTGTTGAATAATTCAAATCCGATTAGAATTAGTATTGCCGAGGCAATTTCTACAATAGTCTTAATCATATCTAATCATTAGTATAAGCCGCTTGGTAAGCGTAATAGTTCCTAATGAAGATATACCTTATAATTGATGGAGGCTATAAAGTCGCCTGCCGATGGAATTAAAATAAATATCCAAAATTAATTGAGCTGCGATTTGTCCGGAATGTAGTAGTGCTGATGACACTACCATTCATATCTGTAATGTTTACCTCGAAAGCATTATTATCAGTGACACCGTCTATTTCTATGAAGAATCGGTGAGATCCTATAGGTATAATAACTCCGATACCCAGATCAGTCTCAAATGCGCCATCCGCTATAGAATCATCTAAAAATGCCGAATATGCCGCACCTAAATGCAAATGCCATCTCCTGTTCTTACCAAAGTGCCATACTGGGGTGATAGTAAGATTAAGAAACTCGTTCGCACCTGTGCCGAAGTCTCGATTCTCATAGTTGAATTTTGCCTTTACGCTCCAATTATGCTTGAAAAAGTAATCAGCCTGTATTCCAAGCAGAAATGAGCTGCCTGAGTTGTTGTCTTCATCAATAAAGTCACCTGCTGAAAGTGTGCTCGTCGTTAGCCCAATATATGAGGCAAACACGAAATCCCCTTTATTCTGCCATTCTGGATTGATCTCAATTTCTTGGGCTTGAGTCAGAAAACATAGAAGCAAACACGATACTAATAGGATATTTTTTTTCATAATCTGATAGTTAAAGTCTAGTCTATGTAACGAGAAGAAAGTTAGCCTAATTGTAATGGCTATGATGGAATTATCGATTGATGTTTAGAGTTGTTCAACGCACTTAATAATGATATGCCGATGATGAAAATCCATTTTCGATAATGATTGACGTTGGGCTATTGCTTACAACCTTGCAGGTCTTTACTATAATCTATTAAGGCAAGAGCGTAATTCGTTCATTCACCTCTAAGACAAAATCTCGTAAAAATTGAGGAATTTCATTGATGTCTTGGTCTATAAAGAATTCCCTCCCACCCCGATCTACGAGCTGCAGATATACACCCCCTTGATCTGCACAATCGGGACAACCATAAGTTTGACTCCTGGTATTAATAAGCTCACGTGGAAACAAAGCTCTGACATCTTCTACCTGAGTATATAAGTCATTACTCAATTCTTCAAAATCGAATTCTGAACTGTCAAAAAATTCATTAGAGTCCTCAAAAAGCGATTGATTTTGCAGCATGTAAATCTCTACGCAACGCTCTCCTGAGCATTCTCCAAAGAAATGTCCAAATATGATGGTCTCTTTGTCGCAGCTCACCTCATCATCATCTGAGCTGCAGCCTAGACCGAATAGCACCAGGCTCAGGAGAACGAATATGGATCGATTCATAGTTAGTACTTATGATTAGTATTAGTAAGATACACGTTCAAGCTCAATAACGTCCTTATGCTCAATTACGCTTATAGGACCTTGGAAGATGACTCTGGCCAACCTCCTTTGTAGTTTATACTCTTTGAGTGAAGTATTGCCAATGAAGTAATCTCTGTATGCATCAATGGAATCTTGCAAACTTGTTAGCTGCTGCAGCAAGTAAATTGACTAATTTACAAATCGAATAATCCTCACAACTATGAACTATACTACCTCGTGTGCTATAACTGATCTATCATGACTTCTATTGATGTCACATATCCTGGACTTACTCAGAAGCAGCGAGCCAAAATGATTTTCAACTCGGCTATCGTAATTCTCATAGGTAGTTTTGCTGGGTTTGCTTGGCTGATAGCCCTGGGAGATTACCTACAACTGTGGCCACTGCCCCCCATAGAACTCTCTGTACCAGACCAGAAGGAGCTCTGGCGCAATGCGCATCTGGGACCTATCATGCATGGGATGTTAGTCATATTAGTAGTGGCCATTGCGCCCTTATTAAAACTGACCAAGAGAGAGGCCAAGATATTGTTAATAGCAGGTCTGGTCGAAGTATGGGGCAATGCATTAGGCTTTTCCTCGGCACCCTATACGACTAATCGTGGTCTCATGCCTGACGGACCTTTTATCAATCACTTTGCATATTTCACTTTTTATCCGGCAGTCGTCGCCGCACTGATTGTCGTCGTACTTGTTGTCATCGGAAGTTATCGATCCATGAGACTATCTTAGCTATCAAGAATTCTGTCGGTGGTATGAAAGAAACAGATTATCTCATTATTGGTGCTGGAGCTATGGGAATGGCATTTGCTGATGAAATATTTCATCAGGACTCAAGTGCTACATTATCCATAGTAGATCGCAGGTCCATACCAGGTGGACATTGGGTCAATGCATACTCCTTTGTGAGGCTCCATCAGCCGGCAGCATTTTATGGCGTCAATTCGAGAGTGCTGGGCAATGGTACAACCGACTTGTCCTCAAAGACTGAAATTTTAGAATACTATCAGGCTGTATTGGATAAGATGACCAAGAGTGGTCGAGTAGAATTTCTATCGGCGCATAATTATTTAGGAGATGGCAAGGTGGCACCTTTAGATAATCCAGAAGATATCACGACCTACAAAATCCGCAAGAAAGTAGTCGATGCCACCTATATGAAAGTTCAGGTGCCGTCTACACAAGCACCGAAGTATAAAGTAGAGGATGGCGTACCACTAATTCCCATTAATGACTTAGTGGACGAATATGATAAATGGGAGCAATATTATATCATTGGCAATGGCAAGACGGGGATGGATGCCGTTCTATACCTGCTCGATAATGGGGTGCTTGAGGAGAAGATCCATTGGATCTGTTCTAATCAGCCATGGGTCTTCCATCGAGAAAAATTGCAAGTGGGAAATGTTGCCAAAGTGGTATTGAAGCAATTGGATATGCTCAGGAGTACCAAGAACATCAATGATTTCTTCTTGGAAATGGAGAACACTGCTGGTATCATGAGAATAAATGACAACTCTCACCCTACGAAATGGCGCTGCGCAACCGTAAGTGATCGAGAAGTCGTTCAGCTACGAAGTATCAGCAATATCATCGAAAAAGGTCGAGTGACATCGATCACTCCGAGCGAGATACAATTACAACAGGGTAGTGTACCCTACGCAAGCAAGGCTCTATTCATAGATTGTTCAGCTAATGGTCTCTCTCGAGAGGGGGAAACTCCGATTTTCACCATAGACAAGATCACGCTGCAACCTGTCTTATTTTGTCAGCAGGTGTTTAGTGCTGCGTGCATTGCCAGGATGGAACTAACTAGAGTGAGTGATGCCAAGAAGAATGAACTTCAACCAATTGCTCACCCAGAATATCAAGAAGACTGGCCATTTGCTTTGTCACGCAGTGTTGAGAATCTGCTCGTCCTTCACAAGGCATTTCGGATGTGGATGTTCAAGGCTCGGCTCAATTTTATGAGTCACGAGTCGATGCATAAGTATTTCTATTATGCCTTTAAAGCAGCACGGCTGTCTTCTGCTGCCTCTAAGAATGCCAATAAACTCGATGATAAGAGAGTAGCTTGATGCGCTCTCTTCTTATATATCGAAAAAGGTACAACTAAGATATCCAACTGATTACATAGTGAGATCAAGATTCAGCCCATAGTCATTCCCTTGAGTCCTAAGCTTCATATATGACTATAGTCACCTATAGTGATATAGATTATTATAACGGCCTTATAGACTACCTAACAAAGCGACCATCGTGCTAATCTAAATTTTCGACATATTTATAGCCCGAACCAGTATTGAGCAGGACTACTGACTCATCATCTTTGATCCATTTTTCTTCCTTCAGTTTTTTATATCCCATCCAAACTGCAGCCCCCTCTGGCGATAAAAACAAGCCTTCCGTCTTTGCAAATTCTGATAATCCTTCTTTTATTGCTTCGTCAGATATGGAGATGGCTCGTCCATCACTTTCATAGAGTGTCTTCATAATCATCCGATCACCAAATGGCATAGGAACTCTCAATCCATTTGCTATTGTTTGTTCGGGATTTTCATACGCTGTGAGGTGGTCTAACCCTTTCTCAAATGAAGTAATTACTGGATCACATCCAGTTCCTTGTACAGCTACCATCCTGGTCGAATAGTCATCTATCCATCCTAGAGTTTTCATCTCCTTCAGAGCTTTCCAAATTCCTATCAACCCGGTACCTCCTCCAGTCGGATAAATAATTACATCCGGCGCCTTCCAGTCTAACTGTTCAACAATCTCATAGCCCATTGTCTTTTTGCCTTCTAGTCTGAATGGTTCTTTTAATGTTGTTACGTCAAACCAGGTTCCATCATTCTTGAGTTGCATCATTTTTGCAGCATCGGATATATTGCCTTTTACCTTTACCACATTGGCTCCCATGATTTCACAGTCCAATTGAAACACTCTAGGTGTCGCCTCTGGCATAAAGACATGAGTTTCTATACCAGCTTTGGCACAGTACGCACTGAGGGCACTTCCCGCATTTCCAGCCGTTGGTATGCACATTTTTTTCACTCCTAATTCCTTCGCTTTGCTCACTGCCATACTTAATCCTCTCGCCTTGAACGATCCTGTGGGATTTCCTGCCTCGTCTTTGAGGTAGAGTTGGTTTTGATCGAATTTAGATCCCAACTTCGACAGCGTGATTAATGGTGTATTACCCTCCTCCAGAGTTATTCGATTCTCAATTTTTTCAACTGGCAAGAATTGATGGTAGCGCCACATATTCGTCAGCTTGGGATCTAAGCTTTCTTTAGACCATGATGCTGTGGTACTATATTTTGCTACTAGAGGTTGATTATCTTTTTTGCAAAAAGTGTGTAACTCTGATTTATCATAAATCTCACCACAATGATGGCACTCTAAGTGGGTATAATAATTCATTGGTAATTCAAATTTTATCATGAAATATTAATGATAAATAATGAAGAAGATAAAGATGAAAAGGTTCTATTCTGTATTATCATTTGCTTGGAATTTAGATTTACTACTACTTGGCCAAATGGTTTTATTAATTGTTGTTTAAAGGTCTTGTGGTCATCAGTATTGGTACTACTAACTATTATAAAACCTTGATTTTAAATAAAAGGAATCGCATCATTAATGACCTTGTTTTTAATGATACGACTAGCTAAATGAGACATGTTGGTCCGCTAAGTATTTGGCGTGTAGTGATAGGCTTAAGAAAGTCTCTGGTAAGTTGAGTCAACCATTCTGAAGGTTGATTGATTTATAACCATGGATATTAACTTTATTTTTGCGATAATTATCGCCTGTCGAATTTTTAAATCCTATTGCTTTGAGTATAAACGGATCACCTTTGAGAAAGACAATTTTAGTAGTGGCATTGGGGATGTTTTTTTGTAAGTCATTTGGACAAGAACTCAATGATGTTTCGCTTACCCATATACCTGAGATTTTACAAAATCCATTGAATTCAATGGATGCCAGTGTAGCCGATATTGATCAGGATGGCGATTTGGATATCGTGGTCGCCATTGAGTTTCATAAAAATGTCATTCTAATGAATGATGGTAATGGTCAATTTATAAATGGATCAGACAGAATACCTGACAAGATAGCTAAAAAGGCTTCTAAGCCGTATCCCTATTACCCTTATCATGATTCGGAGGATGTGATGATAGTAGATCTTAATAAAGATGGTCTGTTAGATCTCTTATTCGTCACGGAAGATGATAAGACTAACGAGCTCTACTTTCAAAAAGATGACGGTTCCTTTATAGATTCTTCAGGTCAATTTCCCGTTGATAATGTTTCAAATGCCCTAATGAAAGGAGATTTTGATAACGACGGTTGGATGGATTTTATAGTGGGTAATAATGGACAGAACAATTACCTGAGGAATAATCAGGGAGTTCTACTTGATGAGACAACAGAAAGATTACCTCTGCTTTCTGATGTTACTCAAGATATTGAAATAGGTGATTATGACAATGACGGCGATCTCGATTTACTCATTGGAAATGAAGACGACAATAGACTTCTTGAAAATGACGGGAATGGATTTTTCAAAGACATCACAGCTGAGGTATTTTTTGATGGTATATCAGAAGAAACTCGTGAAGCTGATTTTGCAGATATCGATGGTGATGGTGATTTGGATATCTATTTTGCCAATATTCAAATGTTTACACCCAAACAAGCCATACAAAGATTGCTCATAAATCAGGATGGCAAATTTGTCGAGCGATCAGAAAGTATCAGTAAACTTGACTCTATAATAGGTACTCTTGATGCGGATTTTTACGATATAGATCAGGATGGCGACCAGGATTTGTTAATAGGTAAATTAGATGGGCTTACAATTGGTATTAATGATGGTAAAGGCAATTTTAAAGAAGAAACTTCCAACTTTATCACCCCTATAGGAGCTATTATTGTCGATATCGAAGTCGCCGATTTCAATGGAGACCAAAAGCCAGACATATTTTTGGCCTGTTTTAGAGGGCCAGATAAATTGTTCTTAAGCCACAGTGATTAGTCTTATAGAGTCTCTTAGAACTATAAGATGTTACGCTATCGCTATATCTTGCAGCACCTATGCCCGTACCTACCTATCAGACTGAGCTGGAGTATTACCAGAACCGCATCCAGAAGTATTCCTCCTTAGCAGACGATTATCGATCTGCATCAATACGGTTGAGCTTTATGCGTTTAGCAATCCTGCTGGTGATGATCGTTGGTATCTACTTTCTTAGGGCCTCAACACTCTATATCGTCGTAGCATGGATTATCGCTGCGATTATATTTTTTCTCTTTGTTGTCGTGCGTCATCTGCGCAGTGACGGATTGCAGAAGAAGGCACAGATACTGCGAGATATCAATAGTAATGAACTCGCCATCTTAGAGGGTGGTGCTAACAGTTATCACGATGGCGAGCGATATCATGTCAAGCGTCATCCATATGCACATGACCTCGATGTGCTTGGTGATCGATCGATGTATCATCAGATCAACCGTACGAAGACCTATCATGGAGGGCAAAATCTTGCTCAGTGGTTGTTGCAACTTGACTCAACCCAACTTATGTCTCAGCGACAAGAAGCAGTAAAAGAATTGGAAGGTGATCCTGATTGGTGCCAGGAGTTGGCATTTAGGCTTTATGCAACAGAAGATGACGTCACTACGGATCCTGTACAAGATATCAACGGCCTACTGTCACAGGATCTAAGTTTTTTAAAGAGCCCAATACCAGCATTCGGGACCCTACTTTTACCTTTTATATGGGTGGGACTTGCTGTAGGATATTTTTTCTATCCTGATTGGGCGCAGCGACTGGCGTTATGGTTGGCTGGTTTTACCTTGTTGACAGGGATGTACTATGCCAAGCGGGTAAATAGTATTCAAGGTGACATCTCTGCAGCACTGCGCTCTCTTGGACCAATAGATAAAGCCTTACAGCATATATTCAAGCGAGACTATCAATCAAGCTATATCAACGAATTGTTGGAACCGCTAAGGTCAGCAGAGCAATCTGGTGCTGTGGCCTCCCTGTCTAGGCTTAAGCGTATCATCGACTTTTTGGACTATCGACTTAATATGCTCGTGGGAGTAGTACTCAATATTGTGTTGCTTTGGGATCTGCGTGTTTTGAAAATGTTAGCCAAATGGAAGGATGACCATAGTGAATCAATTGATGAGACCTTTCAGTTGATCGGTCGAGTTGAGGGGCTGATGAGTTTGGCTACATGGGCCTATCACCACAAGCAGTTTGCCTATGGTGTGATAGGAGACTCCGGCGGTTTCAAGATAGAAGCTCAAGATGTGCATCATCCATTGCTGGTCCATAAGCATAGCATTGCGAATAGCATCACTATCAGCGATGCTGACCACATCACCATCATCACGGGATCCAACATGGCAGGGAAGAGCACCTTTCTACGAACTATTGGATGTAACATGTTATTAGCCTATGCCGGCACTCGGATTGCTGGAGCGGCACTGAGTATTAGCCCTGTTGAGTTGCTCACCTATATGAGGATTAAGGATGATCTGGAAGAGAGTACAAGCACATTTAAAGCTGAACTGAATAGGGTAGCGATGATCTTGGATCATGTCAAGCAAGAAGGAGATAGCTTGGTTCTAATCGATGAGATGTTGCGAGGAACTAACTCGGTCGACAAGCTTACAGGCTCGATCGCCATCACCAAGAAACTTCTTGAGCATCGCAGCTATACCATGATTGCTACACATGATATCCAATTGGCGGAACTCGAAAATACTGAGCCCGATCACATTCAAAACTTCTTCTTCGATATAGCGCTACGAGATGGAGAGCTAGACTTTGACTATAAGCTGAAGGAGGGGATCTGCAATACGTTTAATGCAAGCTTCTTATTGCGTCAGTTAGATCTCGACGTTACGGGTCACGATCTGGGGATAGTGCAGACTGAATAAGCAGTTGAGATGTGACAAAAACGGGATTGTCAGGAGATTGACATCGTGTGAAATAACGACTTTTTAGTGTTTCTATTAGAACTAAATAGTAAATGGCGCGTTCTTAGTACTTTACTTTCAAGCCTAGTTGAGGTATAAAATTGATGAAGGGATATTGGCTCTACATATTGGTTGCTTTCTTCTTATTTGAGATGACCCTGCCGATCTATATAGATCTTGTGGCTGATATTAATGTAGAGCTCAGTGAAGCTGAAAAAGAGTCTGAGAAGGAAAAAGACTCTGAAAAAGAAGAAAACAAAAGACGGAATAATTACTCAGTGCCAAGTCTGGCCGACCTCGCAAGCACTGACTTCAGTAATCTTTCTAATATGGATTCCTTCAAACTTTCGGAAAATGACTTTTTCGAATTAAATGATCCCCCTCCAGAATACTGATCTTCACCCAGTATTACATATTCCAATCAACCAATCCTATTTTGTACATATTAAAATATTTTATTGATGGATAACAATGTATCCTCTAATCCATTTGGTAGTTTAAAGAAAGATTTTCCTGCCAGTATCATTGTCTTTTTAGTTGCGGTACCGCTTTGTTTGGGTATTGCGCTGGCATCTGGAGCGCCATTATTTTCAGGTATTATTGCCGGGATAGTCGGCGGAATAATAGTCGGTGCTCTCAGTGGGTCGCCACTAGGCGTAAGTGGTCCAGCTGCTGGTTTGGCAGTAATCGTATTGACCGCTATTGATCAATTAGGAGCCTTTGAAATATTCCTAGTCGCTGTAGTGATTGGTGGCGTATTTCAGCTCATTCTTGGTTTTTTACAAGCGGGTATTATCGGATATTATTTCCCATCCTCAGTAATCAACGGGATGTTATCAGGTATCGGAATTATCATTTTCTTGAAACAGATACCTCATGCTTTTGGATATGATAAAGATTATGAAGGCAGTTTAGCATTTAATAACCCTGACGGACATAATACCTTTTCTGAGCTTGGTCATATGCTGGACTACGTCAGTCCGGGAGCAATCATAATAACCGCGCTATCCCTAGTAATTTTGATCTTATGGGAGCAAGGTTTCATGAAGCGCATCAAGATCTTCCAATTAATTCAGGGTCCTTTGGTGGTTGTGGCCTTAGGGATCATTCTCAATATAGCATTTAGAAATACATCTTATGCGCTCGCTATGGAACAGATCGTGTCGATTCCAGTTGCAGCTAATTTCTCTGAGTTTGTAGGCTTGTTTACCTTTCCAGATTTCAGCCATATTTCCAATCCACAGGTGTGGATTACAGGTATTACGATTGCTGTGGTCGCGAGTTTAGAGACTTTATTATGCTTAGAGGCTACTGATAAACTTGATCCTCAGAAGCGAGTCTCCCCAGCTAATCTTGAGTTGAAAGCTCAAGGAGTTGGAAACGTAGTCTCAGGACTCATAGGAGGTTTGCCAGTTACGCAGGTAATTGTGCGCAGCTCGGTCAATATACAATCAGGTGGACAGACTAAGATGTCTGCGATCTTACATGGATTTATACTCTTGTTCTGTGCGATGTTGATTCCTGCGGTACTTAATTTGATTCCGTTGGCGAGTTTGGCTGCAATCCTATTCTTGGTGGGATATAAGTTGGCTCGACCATCTAAGTTCAAGAAGATGTTCAATCTAGGATGGAGCTCATTCGTGCCATTTATGGCGACGATATTAGGTATCGTCTTTACTGACCTATTGATTGGTATCGGTATCGGATTGGCAGTGGCTATCTTATATTTATTACATAACAACTATAAGGTGCCATTCCATTTTGAACTGGAAGATCATACAGATCCTAATAGTGAGATCAGGTTGGCATTATCGGAGGAAGTGAGCTTCTTGAATAAAGCAAACATTCAGCGAGCCCTTGCTACGATTCCAGATGGTTCAAAAGTAATCGTTGATGCCTCTAAATCTGTGCATATCGATCCAGACGTACTTGAGATCATTGCAGAGTTTGCTATACATGCCAAGACCGCTGACATCCAGCTTAAAGTAATAGATCCTATTAACAAAGGAATGAAGGTCTCACCAACTAAAATGTTGGAATCTTACCTTGAAGTGGCTTAGATATTTTTTAATAAACAAGAATTATAAAAACAAATTATAAAATGGAACTTATAGT
>CAZFWJ010000010.1:0-77951 GCA_964522505.1 uncultured Saprospiraceae bacterium | reverse complement strand
CAGACATATTGATTCAACCATACGAAACAGTGTGAATCAAGTACGAGCTATAACATAAAGCGAACAATACGGCATGAGTAGCATGCCGATATTGGACGTTGCCCGCCTGCCGGACGAGGCAGGTTGTACAATTCCGTTGCCGAGCTGCCCCCTTATAGAGATACAATATATTATTTGGCAGTTAAGTCAGCCAGAGAGACGATCGATATCATTTTCCATTGGAATAAATATTTGTCACATGAAAAACAGGATAATAATCATAGCGACATCAAAATTGATTGACAACAAACTGTCCGAACTACGAGACACAATAGAGGAATTACAAAAGCATTGCTTAGAAACAGAGGAAGGAATGCTTCAATACGATTGGTATGTTTCAGAAGATTTAGACACTATTAAAGTCGTCGAGACTTATGCTAACTCAGATGCTGTCTTACATCATTTCGATAATTACAAGCCATTCGCGGCGAGATTGAGCGAATTAAGGGCCTTTATTAGTTTAGAGGTCTATGGTAATGCCAGTGCTGCCTTGAAACAAAGAGTTAAGAAGATCAATGCGGCGCATTATACAGCAATCTCATGTTTGAATAACCTGAAGTAGTCTGACTCGAAAGGATGATATATTGAAGCCGAAGGTCTGGAAAGATATGATGGAGTGACAACCGCCCATCTCTTATCCAAATCCTACTTTCATGCCGACCGGAGTGGAGGTATCTTAAGCTTGCGGACTATGAGACTGAAGATCTCTCCAAAAGCCTGTCCGCCTATGTCGGGGTCGAGAAGAAAGTTTTTGCTTGTTTGTTTTCTTTCTTGCCATAGTACACTCACCTTAAGTTTTGTCATTGGTAGTGGAAGGAGAGATCAATTAGGTCTTTACCAATAAACCGCAAGATTGACCTATACACATTAGTATGCTCAGTAATGAATGGAGTAAAGTGGCCTCAACTCAATAGATATTTCTGTCGTACCTCCTTCAATATGAAAAAAGAGGGATTTTTTCACGTGTTGTGATCAGAGCCAAACCATATTTACAAGCCCATACTCTTCAGCGCTGATTTCAATTCTTCATAGCGATCAAAAGCATCTTGCCCTGGCATCTGATCGGAATCTCCAAGCAAATTATATAGGTAAGAAATCTGATCTACCAGTCGTGGCAACTCATAGATGCCTTCTTTAGTTTTGAGCTGAGCAATCAATTCATCAACTTCAATAAATCGCTCTTTATCTTCTGCTGTCTGTTCTTTCTTCTTCGCAAGCCCTTTCTTCTCTTTTTCCAAATCATCAAGTGTGCGCCTGGCTTTAGCGAATAGCTCTTTCACATTACGATGCAGCGCTACTTGCTCAGTGACTTCAGCTATAGACACCTGCTGTTCTAATCGTGGATCCATTAATAATTGGAATGACTGCACCATCTGCTCATCGTCAACCGTCAGTCTTATGGTATAATCCCCTGGTGGAGCTACAGGACCGTTTTTATATCGTCTGTCTTCATTTTTATGCCAAGGTCCTGCCTCGGTCATGTCCCAGCGATACCGATTGAGGCCGATATCAGTTGATAGACTATTGTCGACGATGTATTCTACTCGATTAGTGGACATGTCTTCCTTTACTTGATCCGCAATTTTCACCTTGTCACTATCGCTAAAAAATGTGTTGATTACGGCTCCATCACTGTTGATGACTTCGAGTTTGAGAGGTGTTGATACCGAATCGACAAGAGTATAATCTATGATCACTGCAGGTCTGGGATACCTAGGCATCTCACTGCTACGAGCACCTGAGGGATATCTATATCTATACGTATCTCGCGGTCTGAAAAGGGATGCTTGATCTACTGTGAGACCAGTCATTTGCGAAAGCGTAGAGATATTATCTAATATCCAAAATGACCTGCCCATAGTAGACATCACCAGATCACCTCGATGGATACGCATATCCGTGATTGGCGTGACTGGCAGATTATGTTGGATGCTATGCCAGCTTGCTCCGTCGTCCATAGACATATATAGACCATACTCGGTACCCGCATATAAGTGCCCTTCCTTGTTGGGGTCTTCGCGGATGACACGACAGGGGTGATCAACAGGTATGCCATCCGTTATCAAGTTCCATGATCTGCCATAGTTGCCGGTGCGATAGATATATGGTTTCCAATCGCCCAACTGATACCTCAATATACAGGCGAATGCTTTGGCAGGATCGTGAGGCGAAGGCTCTATGGCATCCACCCTACCGCCTGATGGCAATCCCTCGGGAGTAACCTCTTTCCAGTTATCGCCACCATCTCTTGTGACATGGATAGGGCCATCATTAGCGCCAACCCATATTAGACCCTTTTCGATGGGAGACTCCTGAATAGCGTATATGGTACTATAAAACTCCTCGCCAGTAATATCTCTGGTGATCGGACTGCCAGAGATGACTTGCTTATCTGCCTCAAAGGCGGTCAGATCTGGAGATATCGTCGTCCAAGTCTTCCCTTCGTCGGTGGTCTTATGTACGTACTGAGAGCAATGATATATCACGTCAGCATCGTGTGGGGAGATGTGTATTGGGGACACTCGCTGAAATCTGTATTTCAGATCCTTAGGATTGTGACCATACATGTTAGAAGCACCAACGTAATATGCCTTTTCGGTACCAGTAGTTTTGTCATATACGCCGAACCGCCCCTCGCAGTTGGAGTATACGATATTAGGATTTCCAGGCTTCGGGATAGCAGGCCCGGTCTCGCAACCTCCCGTGTTCGTAATATATCCTAATCCCGGTTTTTGGATACCGTATGGGGCCATAACTGGCACTGATACGGTGGAATAATTATCCTGCATCCCACCATATACCCAGTATGGATACTGGTCATCAACGGCTATCTGATAGATTTCGGCAGTAGGTTGATTGAACTGTGTGGACCAGGTCTTGCCACCATTGGTGGTGACATTGGCACCACCGTCATTAGATTGAATGAATAGATCAGGGTCATGCGGATTGATCCACATATCATGATTGTCTCCATGAGGTGACGACTTCCGCTTCCAAGTCTTGCCACCATCTGAGGACTTGTGGTAAGGTCCTGCCATCGAGTAGATGACATCAGCGTTAGTAGGATCTACTTTGATATTGGTATAGTAGAAGGGCCTGTTGCGTATGCCCTTATGATCGGATACTTGAGTAAATGTTTCACCTTGATCTGTCGACTTATAGAATCCACCTTCCTTCAGTGGAGCCTCTATCAGTGCATATACAAGTCGTGAATCAGCGGGACTCACGGCGAGATCGATCTTACCGATCAACTCTTGTGGTATTCCCTCTTCTATTTTGTCCCACGACTCTCCTCCGTCCAGCGACTTGTAGATACCTCCTTCTTTTAATGTGCCTCCACTTATGATAGTCCAGGGCTTGCGCTCAGCCTTCCATGCTGCTGCATAGAGAATCTCAGGGTTAGTAGGCATCATCTCGACATCGGAGATTCCCGTTTGTTCCGAGATATATAGCACCTTGTCCCATGTCTTGCCGCCATTAATGGTCTTGTACAGTCCACGTTCCGCATTAGCTTGAAATGCCTGACCGATCGCAGCAACATACACGATGTTATGATTATCAGGATGGATGCGCACCGCTCCTATCTGTCCTACATTATCCAATCCTATATGGGTCCATGTTGCACCTGCGTCGATAGACCGGTACACTCCCTTGCCAGAGATGATATTGCTTCTGAGGCCATCAGTACCGGTGCCTACATAGATGATATTGGGATCATCTTGAGCCACGTCAATGGACCCAATAGATGGCGTTGCAAAATATCCATCAGAGATATTCGCCCAGCTGATGCCATAGTCTTCTGTCTTCCATACACCGCCACCAGTAGCCCCCATGTAAAAGGTTCCTGGCATACTGGCTACCCCTGCAACAGCAGTGACTCGCCCACCACGGTATGGGCCCAACTCTCTGAACTCCAGAGCCTCCAGTTGGGCGTCAGCTTCTGTAACTATACCGGTCAATATCAATGCTAAGACTATCGTGCGAATCATGGATTCTTGTTTGGATGAAAAACGACTTTAATATACAGACTAGTTGATAATCATTGTCGCTGGCTTCAAGAAGAGGCTTATTAGAAGAATAACTACCTTACTGATGAAGAACTACGAATCAATTGAGTCACTAATATACATGGCGTCTAATAAGGAATTCTTAGCGGAGATTGACTGGAATAGCGTACGTGGGATTTATAAAAAACTGAGCGACGAATTTCATGTGCTAACTGAGCCATTTAAAGTGCAACTGAGCAATGAGCTGAAGCTGCAGCTTGATCATCTTATCATCGCTATTGATGGAGTAGATAACACCTTGGATGAGTTGGCGGCGGCTGCAGTAAGAAACTCTCTTTCTTCAGAGATGATTGAATTTCTCAGTGATAATAGAAGCATATTCTCGCACCCACAGGCGGAAGATACACTCAGAGGAAAATTGAATACCCTCAAAATTATTCTGAGTCAGATTGATAATAAGAGTGGTTTTATTCAGGCGACTAAAGACATTCTGAACTTCACAGAATTAAAAAGACACACAACAGACCCAAATCAACTCATAGAACTTGTCGTGAAAGAAGGGACCGCAACTGCCCAACTTCCACTGAGCATTCTTATTGATTCGTCAACTCATGAATTTCGTTCATTCTTTACTCAACTATGTGAATTAATGGGAATAGTTGATCTGATTTTTGACTTAAGAAGTGATTATAACAACAAGCTAATTTCAATTAAGCCTAGTTTAAACTTATACCTTAGACTTATTCGGATTTCAGCATCAAGGGGTCTTCGTCTGATCAGAGCATTTCCAAAGAAGCTCAGCTTCTTGAAGTACTGTACGAAATTTGGCTATGTCTTAATGACTGAATGACGTCAAGCATTACTAAACCGTCATGATGTCTTTCTCCTTAGTGGCTAACATCGATTCGATTTTAGATGTGTAGCTTTTGACCATGCTATCTACTTCTGCTTCCTTCTTCTTGCCACTATCCTCTGGATAACCATCTTTCACCTCCTTCTTGATGAAGTCGATCATCTTATGACGACCATTGCGAAGGCTCACCTTAGCATCTTCAGAGAGCGTCTTCGCTTGCTTTGCAAGATCTTTTCTGCGCTCCTCAGTTAGTGGTGGAATAGAGATACGGACGAATTCGCCATCATTCATTGGCGTTAGTCCCAGATTAGCTTGGAATATACATTGCTCGATAGGGCCGAGCATGTTCTTCTCCCATGGCTGTATCGATAATGTACGGGCATCGGGTGTAGAGATATTCGACACTTGACTGAGAGCTGTCGGTGTGCCATAATAATCAACCTTAAGGCCATTGAGCATAGATGGTGAAGCCTTGCCGGCTCTAATCTTAGTGAGCTCACTGCCTAAGTGGTCAAGAGTCTTTTCGAATAAATCTTTTCCGCTCGCTAAAGTACTTTCTATTGTTTCCATGTTTACTACGACGTATTAGTCTATTTTAAAAACGGAATCAATTATACTAAAAGTTTCGAATACGCCTTAGAATTCAATGTAGTCTTGCCTCCTGACAAAAACTTGTCTACTTCTATAGCTGCCTCACGACCCTCGCTGATAGCCCAAACTACTAGTGATTGGCCACGCCTCATGTCACCTGCTACGAAGATTTTGTCAACAGTAGTCTTATAATGGTCATCAGATACATTACCGCGATCAGTTAAGCTGACCTTGAGATCATTAATCAATCCTTCATGCTGTGGATGAATGAATCCTACAGCCAACAATGCCAACTCGCAAGGAATCGTGCGTTCACTGCCATCTACCTCTTTAAATGTAGATCTACCTTGATCTTTATCGAAGTGCCACTCTATATCGACGAGTTTAAGTCCAGTCAATTCGCCTTTGTCATTGCCTACGAACTCTTTAGTCAGAATCGCCCACTGTCTGTCGCAGCCCTCCTCGTGTGACGAAGAAGTCCTTAACTCCATCGGCCATAGCGGCCATGGTGTACTCTCTGCTCTCGTAGCAGGTGGCTTAGATAATAGCTCAATCTGTGTAATGGATGTGGCCTTATCGCGATTAGATGTTCCGACACAATCCGCTCCCGTATCACCTCCGCCGATTACGACCACATTTTTATCAGTCGCTGTGATCAACTCTTGATCAAACTTGGTCTGGCCTGCTACTTGTCGATTGCGTTGTTCTAAGAAATCCATGGCAAAATGGACACCTTTCAATTCTCTGCCGGGTATCGGCAGATCTCTTGGGATCGTACTTCCACCGCACAAGACAGCAGCATCATATTGATCAACTAAATCTTGGTGCGTGATGTCCACACCTACATTAGTACTTGTGCGCACAGTGACACCGGATTGCTCCATGATCTGTACTCGTCGCTCAACTATCCATTTTTCCAATTTAAAGTCAGGAATACCGTACTGGAGCAATCCTCCAACCTTATCGTTGCGCTCAAAGAGCGTTACCTCATGACCAGCCTTATTCAGTTGATCGGCTGCTGCAAGCCCAGCAGGGCCGCTACCGACTACAGCCACCTTCTTACCTGTGCGCTGGATATTCTCCTCGGGAGTGACCCAGCCCTCTTCGTATGCTTTTTCAGCGATAGACTTTTCGATATGCTCGATAGTCACTGGGTCGCTATTAATTCCTAAAACACATGCCTTCTCGCATGGCGCTGGACAGATGCGCCCCGTAAATTCAGGAAAGTTATTGGTACTGCTTAGAATATCATATGCTTCTTTCCAATCCTTCTTATAGACTGCGTCATTGAAGTCAGGAATGATATTACCCAGTGGACAGCCATCGTGACAAAATGGTATACCGCAATCCATACATCTCGCTGCTTGATCAAGTGTCTTCTCCTCCGGAAACTCGACATAGATCTCCTTATAATCATTGACTCGAGAATTGGGATCTCTCTTACCTGGCAGATCCCGATCAAACTTCATAAATCCTTTTATATCTCCCATTGTATTTCTCTTGTTTAGCTCATCACTAATTCGGCTTTTTGAGCCATCTCTTGCAATACACGCTTGTACTCAACAGGCATGATCTTTATAAAATTATCCTTGGCCTTATCCCAATCTTGTAGGATGTTAAGCGCTTTTGTCGAACTGGTATATTTAAAATGATCTCTGATCAATTTTCTAACATCAGAGAAGTCTTTTTCTCCAAGTGCTTCGATTTCTACCATCTCAGGGTTGATATAATTTTCTATCTCGCCGGATGAATCAAAAAGATAGGCCTGACCACCACTCATTCCTGCAGCAAAGTTTCGACCTACACTACCTAACACGACAACTGTGCCACCTGTCATATACTCACATCCATGAGCACCTACACCTTCGACGACAGTTTTGGCACCACTATTGCGAACAGCAAATCGCTCTCCTGCAACGCCTCTGATAAAGGCCTCACCTGAGGTCGCTCCATAGAGTGCAACATTGCCTATAATGATATTCTCACTCGCCTCAAATGGCGCCTCCCTATCTGGTGTAATGATCAGCTTAGCACCGCTCAAGCCCTTACCGAAGTAGTCATTGGCATCTCCCTCAAGAGTAAAGGTCAGCCCATTGATGCTAAATGCTCCAAATGACTGTCCAGCAGACCCTCTAAATCTGAAGTTGACAGAGTCATCATCAAATCCAGCACTACCATACTTCTTGGCGATCTCGTTACTAAGCATCGCCCCAACCGTACGATCTGTACTTACCACTGGAAAAATACTTTGGATCGTAATTTTTTCTTCTATTGCGAGGGCAGCATACTCTATCAATGATCGATCGAGGACATTGTCTAATTCATGGTCTTGAGCGACATTGTTATAGTTGACCTGCGAGTCTGTCAACTCATCTCTGAACAAGACTGGACTCAGATCTAAGTTCTCCAGCTTCCAGTGTCCACGATCTTCTCGAATCTGCAACAGATCAGATCTACCTACCATCTCATCAACAGTTCTGAATCCTAACTCTGCCATAATCTCTCTCAGATCTTGCGCTAAGAAGTTGAAGTAGTTGACGACGTGATCCACCTTGCCGGTGAACTTCTTACGCAGCTCAGGATTCTGTGTGGCGATCCCTACTGGACAGGTGTTGAGGTGGCATTTACGCATGAGGATACATCCCTCTACTACTAAAGCTGCCGTTGCAACGCCCCACTCTTCTGCGCCGAGCAAGGTTGCTACAGCCATATCTCTGCCCGTGCGAATCTGGCCATCGGCCTGAAGGACGACACGGTTACGAATCTTGTTTTGTATGAGCGTCTGATGCGTCTCTGCCAATCCAAGTTCCCAAGGAAGGCCTGCATATCTAATTGAGCTCCATGGAGAAGCTCCTGTGCCACCATCGTGACCTGCAATAAGTATGTGATCTGCCTTGCCTTTAGCAACACCGGAGGCTATAATTCCTACTCCTGCCTTGGACACCAGCTTCACGCTGATACGTGCATGCCTGTTAGCATTCTTGAGATCAAAGATCAACTGTGCTAAATCCTCAATAGAGTATATATCATGGTGCGGCGGTGGTGAAATCAATCCCACTCCTGGAGTACTATTTCTTACGCGGGCGATCCAATTGTCGACTTTATGTCCAGGAAGTTGTCCACCCTCACCAGGTTTAGCACCTTGTGCCATCTTTATCTGTAGCTCGATTGCATTAGTGAGGTAGTTGATCGTTACACCAAATCTTCCAGAAGCTACCTGCTTAATCGCTGAGCGCTCCCAATCTCCATCAGGAAGCTTATCAAATCTTGCTTCATCTTCTCCGCCTTCACCACTATTCGATTTACCTCCAATTCTGTTCATCGCTTTGGCAAGCGTAGTATGTGCCTCATGTGATATCGACCCAAAAGACATTGCCCCCGTAGCGAATCGTTTCAATATGGATTCGATAGGCTCTACCTCTTCGAGAGGAATAGAATCGCCTTTTTTGAACTCCAGCAAGCTCCTCAACGTACAGGCATTCTCATGCTGATCATTGATGGCTCTGGCAAACTTCTTGTAGACGCCAAAGTCACCAGTTTTAGTCGAGTGCTGCAGCAAGTGTACAGATGCTGGATTGAACAAGTGGAATTCTCCACGGCGCTTCCATTGATATACACCAAGGTCGATGAGTTCATTCTGAAGTTCATCTTCAAATGCAACTCGATGCTTAGTCAAGGCCTCTTTAGCCAACATGTCAAAGGTCATCCCCTCGATTCGAGATACTGTGCCCTTGAAACATTTGGACACAACCTCAGAAGAAATCCCTAGGGCCTCGAAAGCCTGTGCTCCTCGATAAGAGGCTATTGTAGAGATACCAAGCTTAGACATAATCTTCAATAAGCCCTTATTGACTGCCTTGAGGTAAATGCTTTTGTACTTATCTATATTATACTCACTATCAAGCTTGCCTCTATTGTAGATAGCTTCAATACTTTCATAGCTCAATTCGGGATAGATGGCATCTGCGCCATATCCTAATAAGGTAGCAAAGTGATGTGTTTCTAAGATATCTCCACCTTTTACGATTATTGAAGCTTTCTGACGGAGGCCTTGAGTGACTAGGTAGTGATGCACAGCTCCAGTACTCAATAGTGATGGCACAGGTGCTGATTGTTCAGTGACACTTGTGATGTTATCAAGATAGATCAGATTCACACCGTCCTGAATAGCATTCTCTGCTTGTTTCCCAATCTCAGTAAGCTTAGCCTCTAGGTCACCTGACTTGTAATCTTTGCTGAAGGAACAATCTATAGTCGCTCCCTTATATCCAGCTATACTGATGTGCTTCAGACTATTATAACTGTGCTTATCCAATACTGGACTCTCCAGTCGGATGAACTTAACTGTATTGTTTGCTGTATCAAGGATATTAGAGCTACTTCCCAACACCGTCTTCAGCGTCATATACTCTGCCTCCCTCAGGGAGTCAATAGGTGGATTAGTTACCTGAGCAAACTGTTGTCTGAAGTATGTAGATATGTGCTGAACATATCTAGATAATACGGCCAATGGCACATCGGCGCCCATCGATCCAATCGGATCTTTTTTAGCCCTTAACATGCCATCTAAGATCAACTCTTCATCCTCGAGTGTATAGCCCTGTGCGGTCTGGCGTAGGATTAGCGGAATATCACTTGTAGCCTCCTCGCCTTCTTGAGCCGGAAGGTCATCAATATGAATCTTTGAATCTGCTAACCAATCGCCATAAGGCAATTTATTACAGATGGCATTCTTCAATTCTTCATCACCGATGACACGCTTCTCATCTAGGTCTGCCACCAAGATTTTACCCGGCTCCAGTCTTCCTTTCTTGATAATCTTAGCTGGGTCAATCGGAATGACGCCAGTCTCGGAAGCCAGGATCAGGTAGTTGTCACTCGTTAAGCAGTAGCGTGATGGACGAAGTCCATTTCTATCGAGTGTTCCACCTATCAAAGTTCCGTCTGTAAAACACATACTGGCGGGACCATCCCATGGCTCCATGAGCGCCTCATGATATTCGTAAAAGTCTTTCTTATAAGACTCCATATACTCAGCATTCTGCCAAGCCTCCGGGATCATCATCATCAATGCATGAGGTATAGAGCGACCATTAGCTACTAAAAACTCAAGGACATTATCAAAGATTGCCGAATCACTACTTATTGGATTAAATAGTGGGAACATCTTTTCTAACTCTTCTGGTGTAAACAACTCGCTTATGATATCTTTCTCCTTAGCTTTCCACCAGTTCTTGTTCCCTTCAATTGTATTGATCTCACCATTGTGTGCGATGACTCTAAATGGCTGCGCCAGTTTCCACCGAGGTACTGTATTAGTCGAAAATCTCGAGTGTACCAAGGCTACAGCAGAAGTCAAGTTCTCGTTTTTGAGATCTAAGTAGTACTGTCTTACTTGTCCCGAAGTCAACTGGCCTTTGTAAATTATCGTCTTCGTGGACAAAGAAGGTACGTATAGATCATGCTTATATTCTGGGTAGACTGCAACAACCTTATGCGTCAAGTATTTTCTTAGAATGAGCAACTTGCGCTCAAAAAATTCATCAACTTTTCGATCACCTTTGGGGACAAAAAACAAGTGATATACATCGGGTTCTGTCGCACTCGATGCCTCACCCAGGATGCTACTCACGACTGGCAGTTTTCTTCTACCTATTAAATTTACGCCCAGATCATCTGCTGCATCGCCGATGATTTTACAGATCTCATCTCGACGCTCTCCTTTTGGAAAAAAGAACGAGCCCACCGCATACTTACCTTCCTCTGGCAAGTCAAATGATAAACTTTCTGACACGAATAGTGAATGAGGAACATGTATCAATATTCCCGCACCATCGCCACTTTCAGGATCACACCCACATGCTCCCCTGTGCTCCATGTTCTCGAGCATAGTAAGTGCGTCAGATACTAACTGGTGTGAATATTCTTTTTTTAGATTAGCAATCAATCCTATACCACAGGCGTCGCTTTCTAATTGAGGAACGTATAGTCCTCTGGGCAATTCTTCCTTTTTCATGTCAACCGGTTAAAACAAAAACAGTTCTTACAGCATTATATCCATACCGACTTTCATTTTTCTTGACTTTACCTCCTACTTAAGTCAAATTTCATTTGTATTTGACCCAATTGAGTTCGACTTAAAAACAAAATGTCGGAACTTACTAAATTATAAGAATTCATACGCAAAACCTCCGTATAGGTATGGCTGCGCTATTCAGAAATGGTCTAAGTTGATTTTATTTGCGCTATCTAAGCCCAGATCCATTTATTTCTCTCCACCACCACGGTAATTATTGAGCTCAATTCATGTAGTTACATCAATCGGTTTGTCCTAAAGACAGAACAAGTTCAAGGGTTTATTAATTTTATGGTCGATGTTACGTAGTAAAGCCAAAGAGACGATTGCCAAAATGAACGGCTTCATCGATTTTAAGATGGGCTTAGTTGGCGCCTTGTTTATGGGCTCGTTAGTATTTTGGATAAACCATGATCATGGTTATGATGAGGCCCTAATTGCTGGACTGAAGCAATGCTCTTATACCTTTTTCTTTGGTGGTCTATTTATCAAGATGGCGGAGAATATTGCAGTTAGCCGCAAGAACCGAGCGTGGGGAATTTTTATTGGAGGCCTGTTACCTATGATACTTACTGCCATATTAACTTATACCGTACACTCCATGAAGGGCACTCCAGAGCCCGTTAATAGTACCATCCCTACAATCATCAGTGGATGGATCAGCTTTACTGGATGGGCTTGGCTTAAGACTAGGAAGGTTAACTCACAATAGATATTTCACCTCTTTGGGATCTTCGAATGCCAATGACATTGAACTAATTAGCCTTCCCCGCTTTATTAGAATTTTGTGCGGAGAGGTATTCCTTTATGACTTTTAATATCTGCTCGCCATAGTCCTCTTTCTTCTTCTTCCCGATGCCATTGATCATCAATAAATCATCAACTACAATGGGTTTAGATTGTGAGATCTCATTCAGGGTAGCATCATTAAATACCGCATATGCTGGTATCCCTTTTGCTTTGGCAGTGCGGAGTCTCCACTGTCTCAATTGTTCGAATAGGTCATCTCTAATTAGCCCTACTTTGCTAATCTTCTTCTTTTCTGATAACTGAGATTTCTGAAACTTGACCAGAGATATGGATTGCTCGCCAGATAAGACAGCTTGCGTCAATGGGGTAGCCTTGAGTGACGAACCTTGAGTATAATCTATAGCGATGATGCCCTGATTTAGCATCTGTATGATATAATCCTTCCAATCCAAGAAGGGCAGATCACGACCCGCACCATAAGTTTTAATCTCATGAAAACCCCTCATGATTACCTCTTGCTTTCCAGAGCCCCTTAAAATATCTATGAGCAGATCCGTCTTGACGCTTTGTTGTGTTCTATAGATCGCCGAAAGCGCCTTTTGAGCTAATATCGTACCGTCGAATACTTGGGGCGGGCTGAGACAATTATCACAGTGTTCACATCCTTTAGATCGATACTCTCCAAAATAATTGAGGATCAGATTTGTCCGACAACTCGAGGCGGTGGCGCATTCCCACATCCTATTGAGTTTTTCAGTTTGTACACGCTTAAACGTCTCGTTGCCATCGCCCTCATCGATGAACTGTTGCAGTCTCGTCTTGTCTGCCCAACTATAGAATAGCAGGCATTCTGACCCCAATCCATCTCGCCCTGCTCTACCAATTTCTTGATAGTAACCTTCAATGTTCTTGGGCAGATTATAGTGGATGACAAATCTGACATTTGACTTATCTATACCCATACCAAAAGCGATTGTGGCGCAGACGATCTTTAGCTCATCATTTTGAAACCGTTGTTGGACTCGATTGCGGCTGAGTCCGTCCATGCCAGCATGATAATAGGCACTTTTATAGCCTGCCTCATTGAGTTTTTTAGAGAGACTCTCCACTCCCTTGCGACTAAGACAATAGATGATACCTGTATCGCCCTTGAATCTAAATAGAAATCTTAGAATCTTGCTGAATCGATCTTGACCTGGCGATGACCTGATCGTGAGATTACCGCGCTCGAAACTTCCCAAAAACATCCGAGCATCTGGCATGCTCAGTTGTTTAAGGATATCCTGTTGAGTGGCCCTATCTGCAGTAGCTGTTAAGGCGATGATTGGCACTTCAGGCATCTCCTGACACAACATCCCTAACTTGGTATACTCCGGCCTAAAATCATTCCCCCAAACCGATATACAATGCGCTTCATCTATCGCTATCAAACCGATTTTAATACCGCTGATAAACCTAAGAAAACGTTCCTGTAGCAGACTTTCTGGTGCCATATAGAGCATCTTAAGACTACCTTCTTGGATCTGCTCAGTGATTTCTCTTTTTTCTATTGATGACAATGACGAGTGCATGCAAGCGGCAGCAACACCAAGCTCCGTTAAGGCCATAACCTGATCTGTCATCAGGGCGATCAGGGGAGAAACAACAATCGTTATTCCCTCCAAGCACAATGCTGGAATCTGAAAACAGATGGACTTCCCTCCTCCTGTAGGTAGGATAACCAATGTGCTCTGACCTTCTAAGACATGATCGATGATCTCGGCCTGCATCGGCCTGAAGGACTGATACCCATATATGGACTGGAGAATTTCTAATGGTGTAGCGATCACTCTCAGGTAGCTTGATTAGAGAGCATAAAAGTGCTTAATTCTACTTGAATTATCACTTAACTATTGTTATATCATCTTATAGTCTTCTTGGTGCCAGTTGCCCCCTACCCTTAAAGCTGTTCTTTAAATACTTAAATGCGAATCATCACAATAGGGCGGAGTCTTAGTCAGCTTGCAGGTACAGATCGACACCTTACGCTCCGACTTCACTTCAAACTTGAGTGGCTTAATCTTCGTGCCATTGTGAAAACCATTGCAGAATGGTTGATTCTTACTATAGCCACATTGGCAATATAGATAGGTCCCTGCTGGTAGTACCTCTTGATAAGGTGTAGTGCCAGTGTTCTTCTCTTTCTTAAAATCCTTATGCAACTCACTCTCCTTAAGCGGTGACTTCATAAATGGATATAGTAAATGTGAATACCATGGATCTTTAGGATCTTCAAGCAGGCCAAATTTCTCTGGATACTGTCTGGTGAACTTGGCAGTGCCAAACATCTGATCCCATAGCGAAAAGGTATTGCCAAAATTGCCATTAGGATCACTGACATTATCGGCCATAGAAGTTCCATGATGTGAAAAATGAAAGGCCGGCGTAATAAATATACGTTCTATTACTGTGGCTAATGGGTTGAGCCATTTATGCTTGTACAATGCAGTATCCCAGGTCCATGTGCTGTGCGTACTAGTAACAATGACTTGCTTAAATAGCAAGCCAAATATTACTGCCGGAGCAAGACCTAAGAAAGTACAAATAGCTCCCCACCAAAGATTGGGCATGAGAAGATAGTATACCCAAGAGTTTCTATAACTCACTAATATGCCCATATCTTGAGCGGCATGATGTACTCTGTGATGCTTCCAGAGCCACTCATACTCGTGAGCAGAGCGGTGATACCAATATTGAGAAACGTCATCAATGAATAGGTAGAAGGGAATAGCCAGCCAAAGTGACCAACTTTGCAATACATTGGAAAATTGTGGCAATAGTGCATCTCCTACGAATACAATAAGTAATACTTGAATGGTTTTAGTGAATGCGACAACGAAAAAACCAATTAGCTCTAATATCCAATCTGTCCTATCCCTATTGTCATTGTGATAATGACCAAGGACAACCTCAATCAGTGCGAAAAAAAGCAGAATGCCTATAACTGAATATACATCAATATTTGGGATGCTGAGCCAATCCATGGAATAGTAGTTTAGATAATTTTTTTGTACTATCACCTAATATAGTACAATCGTACTAATCCTGCTGCATGAAAATTGACACTAAAACCAAAATTATCCTTAAGGCTATTGAGTTATTCAATAAGCAGGGCTTCAGCAATGTTAGCTTTCTTAAGATTGCCGACAGTCTTTCCCTAAGTCCAGGTAACGTCACCTATCATTTCCCAAAGAAAGATGATCTGATGAGCGCTGTTTACCTACATTTTCAGCAAGAACTTCACAAGAGTGTACCACTCGAAGTGGATGAAATCAACTTGAGTAGTTTACATAATCAGATTGGCGATTTTTTTAAGCTCCAAAAGAACTTAAAGTTTTTCTATTCAGACTTAGTGGACATAGTCAGAGGTTATCCAAAAATTGCTGAACAACATAAAATACATATTGACAATCAAATCTCACGGTTACACGATGTACTAAAAGAATTTTCGAATTCTGGGCGCATAAAAAAATATGAATCTTCTAACATTTATGCATTTCTATCACGTCAACTATGGTTAACTGGATCATTCTGGCTATCTCGATGTATTGTAAGAGGAATGAATCACGAAATAGAAGATCTGCAGGAAGAGACCTGGTCATTAATCTATCCCCATCTTACTAACAAGGGTAAAGAAGAATTATCAAAATTCATAGATATCGCAAAATTTACATAACCCTATCAACAATAAACAGGAGATAATTGTGATAAATTGATAGAATAAAATATAGTCCTATGCCTACAGCGGTTAAATCCAAATCTTCTATAAATGTCAAAGCCCTATTTGACTCACAAGTCGATCATCAACGCCTCGTTGCCAGAACAAGTGCCAAAGAACGTATTCAGAAGCTAAAAAAACTGCATAAAGCGGTTCTTAACAATAAGGAGAAAATACGCAAAGCACTTCACGAAGATTATCGCAAACATCCGAGCGAAGTGGATCTTACTGAAATCTATCCAGTGACGGGAGACATCAAGCATACAATCAGCCATCTCAGAAGATGGATGAGACCACAGCATGTCAACACACCGCTATCACTGATGGGCTCAAGTTCTTGGATACACTACGAACCTAAAGGCGTATGTCTCATAATTTCCCCGTGGAACTTTCCACTTAATTTGACTTTCGGACCGATGATCTCGGCAATTGCTGCAGGCAATTGTGTCATGTTAAAACCATCCGAGCATACTCCCCACATCTCACAGGTGATGACGGATATGATTGCTGATCTATTTGATCCCAAGGAAATAACCGTAGTACAGGGAGGAATCGAAAGTTCTAAGGCTCTACTTGAGTTACCATTCAATCACATCTTCTTTACAGGTGCACCATCCATAGGAAAGGTCGTCATGGCGGCAGCCGCTAAGAACTTGACTTCAGTAACGCTGGAGTTAGGTGGTAAATCTCCAACCATAGTTGATGAAACAGCAAATATCAAGACCGCTGCGAAGCGTATCGCATGGTCCAAATGCTTAAACAATGGACAGGTCTGCATAGCACCAGACTACATCTATGTACATGAGAGCAAGAAAGATGAACTCATCGAAGAAATCAATAGCAATATCAAAAAGATGTACGGAGACACCATCGGGCAGTCTGAGTCGTATTGTCGCATCGTGAATAACAAGCACTTCAATCGTGTCAAGAGCTATATGGACGAGGCCATGAATCACGATGTCAAAATTGAAGGTGGTGGAAAGATGGATGGCGATCAAGACTTCATCGAACCGACTATCATCTCTAATGTCAATGCTGAGATGGATCTGATGCTCCACGAGATATTTGGACCATTGCTGCCGATCATGACCTATACAGACATAGATGTTGCGCTCAATAAAATCAATAAAAGAGAGAAACCTCTGGCGTTATATATCTACAGTCGCAAGAAGAAAAACATCAATAAGATCATTAATGAAACCAGTGCTGGTGGTACCTGTATCAATCACAGTGCCATCCACTTTTTCAACAATAATCTTCCATTTGGTGGAGTGAATAACAGCGGTATTGGCAAGGCGCATGGCAAGTATGGCTTTGAGGCATTTTCTAATGCTCGTGCTGTATTAAAACAGTGGAGCCCAATAAGTGCTATTGAGTTGATGGCGCCTCCATACACTGATCTTAAGCAAAAGATGATCGACTTGAGCATAAAGTACTTTTAATGTCACGACGATTTAATTGGATACTGATTGCACTACTCATAATCGCCATCATAGCTTATATAGCTTGGCGATTAATTAACCCTCCCGGTCCAGTACTCGATCCAGTGAATAATGAGATCAGAGACCGTGCCACTAAAGACTGGACTGAGCTGGAAGCCAGCGTTGATAAGAATCCATTGAAGGATGTATTCTTTGGTGATATGCATGTTCATACGGCATTCTCGTTTGACGCATATATAGGCGGGACAACAGGAACTCCAGACCAAGCTTATCAATTTGCTCAAGGCACTGCGATACCTGTATTAGGGCAGTCAGTCAAAATTAAACGCCCATTAGACTTTGCTGCGGTCACTGATCATTCTGAGTATCTCGGAGAGTTGTTTACGATTAATATGCCAGAGGCTCCAGGGTATAATACCATTGGACCGAGGACGGTTCGTTCGATAGGACAAGACACCGCTAAACAGCAGGAATTTTTTCTAAAAATGCTACGGAATACTGGCAATGCCACCAAGAATCACCCTAGGTTTTTTAGAGGATTTGAGACGACTATAGCTGCCTGGGATATTGCCCTCGAAGCCGCTGAGCATCACTATAAGCCTGGAGAGTTCACCACTTTTGCCGCTTACGAGTGGACTCTCGGCATAGGCATAATGCATGGTCATCGCAATGTGTTCTTCAGAGATATGGTAGTGCCCGATTATCCTATCAGCGCCATTGAGGCCACCGATGAGGAACAGTTGTGGCAATCATTAGATGGCTTCCGATCAGCAGGCGCAACAGTAATGGCAGTGCCTCATAATAGTAATCTGAGTGGCGGGTGGGCCTTTCCAGAGGAGCGAGCAGACGGCTCGCCGATAGATTTGGATTATGTGGAGCAGCGCAATGCCAATGAACCACTAGTGGAAATCCATCAGGCCAAGGGAAATTCAGAGGTTTACGCTAGCTTCTGGGAAAATGACGAGTTCGCAGATTTTGAAAACTATAACCAAGGGCCACCCCTAATCAATAATTTTATCAGACATACGCTGAAGCGCGGCCTGAAGTATCAAGATGAATTCGGGATCAATCCATATAAGTATGGTGTCATCGGCAGTACCGACTCACACAATGCAACGCCAGGTAATACAGAAGAAGATGATGACTATATAGGCAATCACTGTCAGATAGACCTCAGAGCTGAAACCAGAGTAGCAAGAGATTGGATATTAGATCCTGATGTCAAGACGCATGTCGCTGTCAATCCTGGTGGCTTGATGGCAGTCTGGGCTCCCGCCAATACCAGGTCAGACATCTATGATGCCATGGCACGCAAGGAGACTTATGCTACCAGTGGTACACGGATGAAAGTTCGGTTCTTCGGGGGCTATGACTTTGAGTCGAGATATAGCAGCTATGATGATATGGTAGAAGACGGATATGACAAGGGTGTCCCGATGGGCAGTGACTTATCAAGAGACACTCAATCTGGAGAATTCAGCAATAATAGAGGACCACAATTCATCGTATGGGCTAGCAAAGACCCTATCAATGCCAACTTGGATCGTATCCAGATCATCAAGGGTTGGTACGAGGACGAGGAGATGAAAGAAAAAATTTATGATGTCGCCCTATCAGATGACCGCACAGTAAATGTCGATGGTACTGTAGATCCCCTCGTGGAGGTAGTTGATCTCACCACTGGAGCTGTAGATCAATCATTAGGCAATACAGAACTCTCAGTAGTCTGGCGAGATCCAGATTTCGACCCTTCTCTAGATGCGTTTTATTATGCACGGGTATTAGAAGTTGAAACTCCTAGATACAGTCTCTGGGACGAGATCAGACATGGCGTGAGCTATCCGGAGTCGATTCCTAAAACTATACAGGAGCGGGCTTGGAGTTCGCCGATATGGTACAATGCTGTGCGATAGTAAATTTCTTCGAACCCAATAAATGACAATTATCTCCTTCATCACTGTGAACAAGAATCGTGATACGATGTCTTAAGTGATAGATTCATCACGGAAGAAATGAATATGACTATAAAAAATACGCCTGCAGAAGCATTTGCTTCAATACCAAACTATCCCTTTGAACCGAATATGATGGATATAGGAGATGGGCTCACCATTCACTATGTTGATGAAGGACCTAAGGATGGACCTGTAGTATTATTGCTGCATGGCGAGCCTAGCTGGTCATTTCTATACAGATTTATGATTCCTATATTCGCTGAGGCCGGCTATAGAGTAGTGGTTCCAGACCTCATAGGATTTGGGAAATCGTCTAAGCCTACAGAGCAGTCGGACTACACTTATGCCAGTCATCTTAGCTGGATGACTATTTGGTTAGATAATCTTGGACTTACGGGCATCAATCTATTCTGTCAGGATTGGGGTGGCCTCATAGGGCTCCGTCTCTTAGCAGCACAACCTGACAAATTTGATCGACTCGTAGTTGGCAATACTGGTCTGCCAACGGGTGAACAGGGCTTCCCCGAAGAATTCTTGAAATGGCAAAAATTTAGTCAGACAGTAGATGTGCTACCCATAGGCAAAATACTCCAGAATAGTACAGTCCGCAAACTCTCGGATGCAGAGATAGCAGCATATGAAGCGCCATATCCTGATCCCACATATATGGCAGGCGCTAAAATTTTTCCATCACTCGTCCCAACCTCAACAGAGGATCCAGAGGCGGGAAATAATAAAAATGCTTGGGGCGTGCTGATGCAATGGAATAAGCCGACCTTAACACTATTCAGTGATAGTGATCCTATTACTAAAGGAGGACATAAGGCCTTTCAAAAATTTGTTCCAGGTGCAAAAAATCAAGCACATACCATCATCGAAGGTGCAGGTCATTTCCTACAGGAAGACAAGGGTCCAGAAATCGCTCAGCTAATGATTGACTTTATTCAAAATACATAAACCATGCAACTCACTAATCAAATACATCCAACTAAAGAGCAGTTCCAAAAAATGGTGGCAAGCTATCCGAAGGACACTCCTGTCACTATGATTAACGTCCTAAAATTTCGTCAAAAGACTGAAGCTGGCAATGAGACCGGCATTGAGGCCTATATGAGATACGGGCTTAATGCATTACCATTCATGAAAAAACATGGCGCTCAACTCATCTGGCGAGGTCAAGTTAAGAGTACACTGATTGGTGATGATCAGGACCAAGCCCATGTGGTATTATTAGTGAGATATCCAGCACTCCAGAACTTTATAGAAATGACCTCAGATCCCGAATATGTCAAAATATCTAAGGACCGGACCATTGCTCTAGAGTACGGTGGCCTTTGGGCCTGTGAAGAGGAGTATTTAATTGGTAGTGAGTAAATGTCCGCCTTGATATAGGTTGACCGTTTTGACAAACACTAAAAAAAACGTTTTAATATTCGGGTATTTCAAACATTGTTCTTTATGTAAGGTCAACCCACCGGGATTATATTCCTTTTGTGCGGTTGGCAAGCTAAGCATAATCAATAGCTGACCTCATCAGGTTTGCTGGTCCACTTGTTATTCCGTATTCTAAATCGCCAAGGCCAATGGGCACACTCCACTGCATAAGCTATACCTACACGTGGTCCTGCAACGATAGAGTCCAGCAGCACTTCATCTCCGTCGTATAGTTGTATCGGAGCATCGGCGTCATATAGAGGTTGATTGTTCAACTCTGTTGTGATACCAAAAGCTTGGGTCCATTTACCCGGTCCGTTGGTTAAGTTTTCAATCGAACCTTTGATATTCCTTCGAGATCTGGCAATTTCCTCTCCTATTGTAAGCTCTACCGCTCTCACCAATACCACGTGGCCTTGATCCTCAGGGCCCGTTATCACATTGAACAGATGATGAATCCCATAACACAAGTAGATATAGCTGCTACCCCCTGACTCAAACTGATGTATCGTTCTTTTGGTGCGCTTATTCGGATAGGCGTGACTGCCCTTATCATCTGAGGCACGATAGGCTTCAGTTTCTACAATGCGGCCAGCTACCAACACTCCATTTATGTTAGAAGAAATCACCTTCCCCAACAGGTTTTGGGCCATGTTAAGGATATCATCACTCTGATAATATGCCTGGGGTAGTATCTTATCCGCGTCGAGTATAATTAGGCGATTCTTTAGTAATCGTAATATTATGTGGGTGACTCTCGAGTACCCCTGAGCTGGTAATCTTGACAAGAGGTGAACCCTGAATCGAAGGAATATCTTGCGCTCCACAGTAACCCATACTGGCCCTCAGTCCTCCCGTATATTGCACCATAACTTCTGATATGGTTCCTTTATACGGCACTCTGCCCTCAATACCTTCTGGGACTAACTTCTTCACATCGTCCTCAGCATCTTGGAAGTACCTGTCCTTAGATCCTTTTTGCATAGCACCCAGTGAGCCCATACCTCTATATACCTTAAATTTACGGCCATCGTAAATCACGGTTTCGCCAGGCGCTTCCTCCGTACCGGCGAATAGCGATCCGCCCATTATGGTACTTGCCCCTGCAGCTAATGCTTTGGCGATATCTCCAGTATAACGGATACCACCATCTCCGATGATTGGCACACCAGCCTTTAGGCCAGCTTTTGCAGCATTCATTATAGCACTTAGCTGAGGCACCCCTACACCAGCAACTATTCGAGTCGTACAGATACTACCAGGTCCTACTCCAACCTTTACGCCATCTACACCATGATCGATCAGTGCTTGAGCACCTGCCTCTGTAGCGACATTACCGCCAACCACTTGAAGGTCTTTAAACTTGGTCTTTACTTCCTTAATACAATTCAAAACTCCTTGGCTATGGCCATGTGCAGTATCAACAATGATCACATCAACTCCTACTTTCTGCAGAGCTTCGACTCTGTCAAAGGTATCTGCACTTATTCCTACAGCAGCTCCAACCAGTAAGCGCCCATGACCATCTTTGCTGGCATTAGGATAGCTCTCTACTTTGATAATGTCCTTATAGGTGATAAGCCCAAGTAGGGTGTTATTGTCATCTACTACGGGTAATTTTTCAATCTTATGTTCCTGGAGAATCGCTTCTGCCTGCTCTAGGTTAGTACCTATTGGAGCGGTAATGAGATTTTCTTTAGTCATGATTTCTGTGACTTTTCGCCCCAGATTGTCCTCAAATCGAAGGTCTCGATTAGTCAAGATTCCTACCAATTTCTTCTTACTGTCCACCACCGGAATGCCTCCAATCTTATAAGTGCGCATGAGATCATGTGCATCCTGTAAGGTCGCATCTATAGTCAATGTCACAGGATCTATGATCATTCCACTCTCAGACCGCTTCACCTTGCGTACTTGCTCAGCTTGATCGGCAATGGTCATGTTTTTATGGATGATTCCAATGCCACCTTCCCTCGCCATGGCAATAGCCAAATTGTATTCTGTAACTGTATCCATAGCTGCAGAAACGATCGGAACATTGATCGTTAGCTCACGAGTCAACTTCGACTTTATAGATACATCTCTAGGTAAAACCTGGGAATACTGTGGAACTAATAGTACGTCATCGAAAGTGAGTGCTTCGACGATTGGGCTAAATGGTCTGGTAGCTTTATCCATGCACAAAAGTAATACTATTATCAAAAATTTATGCGCCTCACGTTTTTTCCAATCGTCGGTTTGTCGTCATTCAAAAGAATATTAAAATATTTGTAGCATGGAGTTGTACACCGACGAATATTTCATGCAACAGGCTTATAAGCAAGCTTTGAAGGCCCTTGAAGAAGGCGAAGTTCCCATTGGAGCAGTAGTAGTCGCTCAGGATCGCATTATCTCACGGGCCTATAATCAAACCGAAACGCTCAGCGATACTACTGCTCATGCAGAGATGTTGGCGATAACCGCGGCCTCTTCCTATCTCGGAAACAAGTATCTCAAGGATTGTACGCTCTATGTTACCATGGAGCCCTGTGTGATGTGCGGAGGTGCAGCTAAGTGGTCACAAATCGGTAGGCTTGTCTACGGCGCTGAAGATCCTAAATATGGATTCATGAAATATGGCAAAGGACTACTCCATCCTAAGACCAAGCTAGAGTTTGGGATCTTGAGTGCAGAGTGTGGTGCTCTGGTCACAGATTTCTTTAAAACTAAGCGGAAATTGAAGGTCAATTAATTGGTTAAAAGATCCTGTGCATTGGCCAATACCTCCATCTCCTAATAAGATTATGTTAAGTAGAGACGATTAGGGTTAAAGCTTTTTTAAGAGCCATGCGAGGATAGTCTGTGTTCGTTATCATTGTAATACTAATTGTCGCATATAATGATTAGAAATAGAAATTGATTCAGCGTTAAAAATACTCGCAATAGCTATGGCTCTTACTGCGTTTTTTGCCTTGCCCAAATTCCATTTCTTCAATTAATCCAATACGGCATTATAATCTGCAATTAGTATAACACAACCACTAAACTATGAGCAAGACCACTTTATATCTCGGACTAATCCTTATCGGACTGATCAGCCTATCATCTTGTAGCAATAATCTCAAGTACTTTACACAAGACTTGTACTATGAAAACAGATGGAGCGACTCTGAACTAGAACGTATCCAATTTTATGTCTCGGAAGATATCGTCTTGCAGCGGAGGCTCAGTGGTGAGAGTAGCCAAATCACAGGTGGTAAAATCCGTATCGTTGATGGTAGCAAGATAGAAGAGGTTATCATCAAAGCTGGCACCCCCGGTATTCTTATTGATACTCCCGAGCGAGATAAGTTCGTAGTGTCATTTGACTCTAATGATGAGAGCAAATACCTCGTATTTGGAGCTAACCCAAAGGCTAATGGACGATATGTACTGTTAGCCAAAGAATGGAAACGACGATATGGTGAGGTCACCTACGGCGACCGCCTTTATGAAACTAGCACTGCAAGTGCGTATGCCGCCCTACAGGTAGACCTCAAGGAAGCAAGACGAGTAAGCGTGAATTCTCAGCGAGCACGTGGTAATCGGATTGAGTAAGGGGAGGAGTTGAAAGTTAAAAGTAAGGTGTTCTTGTACATCCCTGATCAGCGTTGACCGTTTTTCTTTTCATCTTGAAGGAGGAACGACTGTAAGATCTCAAACACTGGCGGACAGGTTTCTCTGCAATCAGGGTGAAAAACAAGTGAGACCTCGAAACGACAAGATAGGTCGAGAATATCTCATCGTTCATCGAAAGACCGGGAATACAACCAGACTCACGGCTTAACTTAAAAAGAAAGCCATGGGATCAGCTGCACATGCCATATTGGTTACTAAACAGAACAGAGCGCTACAGCGAACAGGGAATAAATCCTTCCTGAGTAAGTCTCATAAAACACGGACTTATAGCACATCGAAAATCCCCTTATATAAGAATTCCAACCTTAGATATTCCGAGGTGCAAGTCGTCCCACTAAGGACAAAGTTACAGCTAGCGGGATATGCCATATGCTTCGTTGGAATGACAATCTACATGATTTCATCACAACAAAAAATACAGATAACCTCAGAAATCAATTCACCAGAAGTTGTGGAAGAGAGCAAGGTACTTACAGAAGCAGAGATCATAAATCGGCTATACTTCAAATACCTCAAGAGAGGCGATAGATATTTCAAAAAAGGGAAAATTGTCCTAGCCTATCAGGATTACAAAGTCGCTCTCAGACTTATACCAACGGGTAGAAAAGCCAATTTTGGTATGGCATATAGTTTGGCTGAGCTCTGCGGAAAATATCAACTCTACTGTGATGAAGCTGCGTCTTATGCTGTGGCAATGCGTAGTTGGCAACAAGGAAATAAAGCTATAGCACAACATTAACTAAATCAAAAGCCATGGGATACTCAGCCAGTGCCATCAATATTGTCAAACAGAATCGTGCTCTGCAGCGCACAAGACGTAATGGCCTTCTAAAGAACTACAGAAAGAGCGGACTTAACACCCGGAAGACTGCAGGAAATAGAATCTATAATCCTGGGATCACCACCAAAGAAGCTTTTTGGGGACCCGCACTAAAAATTTTAATGGGTCTTGCTTTGTCCATCACAGTTACTATTTACTCAATTGGCAGCTTGGGCAAACCTGAAACTCTCGAAGATGTGACTCTTATGGTCAAAGGTCCTTACCATAGAGTATCGCCAGAGTTCTTGTACGCTTACATAAATTGGAACGATAAAGGGTATGAGCTTCTGAGAGAAGCTAATTACTCCAAAGCATATGATTACTTCAGAACCGCACAAAAACGAATTCCACATGGTGCCCAAGCTTATATAGGAGTTATGTTGTCTTACTATGCGTCCTGCGATGAACCCAATAAAGGAAAACTATTACACCCAAATAATACCTATTGCGACATGGCCGGTAGGTATAGGAAAAAATTGATCGAATCTGGAGTGATTACATCTCACGACATTGATCTACTCATCTATAGCTTTAGAGAGTGCGATTACGCCGCATTAACCCCTGCCAACATTGGCACAAAACTGAAATCGCCAAAGAGCTCTTCTTGAGGAGTGCCATCGGCTGACTTGGTGATCCGCTTCATGCGCTGTACTTCACCCTCGCCAACTGGGATTACCATCTGGCCTCCAATCTTAAGCTGGCGAAACAATTCCTCTGGAAAGAATGGCGCAGCTGCTGTAATCAGCACCTTATCAAATGGTGCAAAGCGAGATGCACCGGCAAAGCCATCTCCATATAAGGTCCTTATCCGACCAAATCCGATGTCGACCAGAAACTTAGATGTCTTATCAAACAGAACTTTCTGGCGCTCGATCGTATATACCTTGGCGCCAATGTATTGTAATACTGTGGCCTGATATCCAGAACCAGTGCCTATCTCGAGCACCTTGTCGCCTCGCTTGATATGTAACAGCTGAGTCTGAAAAGCAACTGTATAAGGTTGGGATATCGTTTGCCCTGAGTCAATGGGAAAGGCGATATCCTTATAGGCCCAAGTATCAAATGCCTTATCGAGAAAATAATGGCGTGGAATCGACCCAATGGCTTGAAGTACTTTTTGATCCTTTATCCCCTTCTCTACTAACTCTGCAATCAGTTTTTGTCGCAGCCCCTTATGCCTGTAGTTATCTATCAATATAATCTGATTATGATATTAATAATCAGTTGCTAATATATTGCTATTTATAATAATATGATAATTACACAGGCGATTAATATGAGATCAATATCATTAATCGATTTTAATAATCATCGCAGTATGTGGGATATCATCTTCGAGGTACTCCGCTCCAACTACTGAATACCCCAACTTCTCATAGAATGGGATCGCATAAACTTGCGCAGAGATCTTTATAGACCGATTATAGGTCTCAATGGCTAGCTTATTGGAAGCCTCCATAATCTCATATCCCAGATCTTGCCCTCTGTGTTTACGATCTACCCCTACCCTTCCTATAGCGACGTAATCATCATAGGACAATCCTGGCGGCACCACTCTTGTATAAGCGATAAGCTTTCCGTCTTGGTAACCTAAGACGTGCGTTGACTTTTGATCGAGATAATCGAGATCTTGATAGGCACAATCTTGCTCAACTACAAATATCTCTGACCGAAGTGCCATGATATCATATAACTCTATTGTGCCGAGTTGGTCAAAGGTTTTAACTGAAATCTTCATGTTGTATTCATCCATTAGCTATCCTCTCGATACTGCAAAGGACTCTTTGAAGGTAACGCTATCTGTGCGATTGAATAGCTCAACAATAATCACATATATTCCTTGAGAGACCAATTCCCCATCATCATCTCTAGCATCCCAAGTCCATACGCCCGAACTTCCGACAGTACCATTATTAAGCAGTATAGCTACTTTAAATCCTTGATCCGAAAAGATAGTAATCTCACCGAGGTAGTCCGTATTGTCCAAGGCATAACTCAGTTCCAACTCATCATTAAGTCCATCATCATTTGGTGAGATTAATTTGTTTGCAACCGTAAAAACATTTTTATTGCCAACTCCTGTTATTGAGTTGGGCAAGCCAGGGGTCCCAAATCCAACGGTCTCACTTGCTGAAGACCAGTTAGATCGATCAGATGCGGGTACCTGTGTCGATATCCGCTCCAGGCTGATTCCTTCGGTATCATCAATTAAGAAGTGATGTAAATCCTCATCATAGTCAAAGGAATCTATAACAATTTCATTGAAGATCAATCGCAGCTCGCCAGCAGCATTTGCTAGGGTTGGAACATCTTGTTGTATAAATCGACCCTCATCTCTTGTTGGAAACTCGCTCAGGATATTAGCCATATCCTCAGTGATTAATAAGAGTTGTTCTGATTCTAAGATGATTGCCTCTTCAATTTCTGATGAACTCCCGTTGCGCTCATTTCTAATCACCAGTCCGTTGATGTCAACAGTTACATCGGATACATTGATCAGCTCGATATAATCCGAACCACTACCAACCGGGTCCGTAAGAATCTCATTGATCTGGATATTCCCCAATGCTGGTACGGCCGTAAGCATAAACGACACAGTTGTATCTAATATATTTCCATCAAGATCAGACACGCCAAAAATGTCCAACTCGAGAGGTGTAGACAGCGGAATGTCTTCATTCCAGAATAATACAACTGTTCGATCGCCTTCAAGACCAACAGATGATGGCGTAATCATAACAGGAGATATGATAAACGACTCTACTCCAGGCTCGTTGATCGCCTCGTCAAATACTATCATTGTAGATTGTTCTCCGTGATTGATATCTATGATCTGAGGAGGGATACTATCCACTCTGATCGGACCCGCATATACATTATCGAAGCTAAAACGGTCTGCTCTCGTCGACGTATAGGCGCATGTGATGCGAAACATTCCACTTACTCCATTGAGTGATGGCAGTGTAATCTCAGCCTGCTCATTAGTTCGAGTACAGTTTAAAATCGAAATCAGTAAGTCGTCCTGCTGCTTCTGAAGCTCAATAGTTGCACAAGCAGAATCAGAACCAAATGAACCATCTGCACTGCGATAAAGCATTTCTTGACTGCCATCAACAATCGACCAAAACTCTAAGGCATCATCGCTCCCAGTCTCTCCGACCTGAAAGAACAAGCGGTTATCCTCATCACGATAGATAAGATCAACTGTCAGCATATTAGAGTTAGATGGCGCAAAATCGAGATTGAAGTCTAATGCAATCTCGAAGTTGTCTTCAACGGTAATAGGGTGAGTAATTAGGGAGGTATTCGATCCTTCATCATTGAGCATTAATCTCCCATCAGCAAGTAAAAATCTCTCCGTGTCTCCTTGCCACAGTGTCGAGCTAAAAAGATCAGGCCCATTGAATTGCTCATCAATCTGAGCATAAGAACAGCAATAGCTTGTTATTAACAAAAAGAACGTCCAAATTTGCCAGTTCATTTGTCGAAGATAATTTGGATTGATTTATGTTGATCCATAACTCTAATAAAAAGAAGTTAAGAATGAAAATCGCAGTCGTCGGAGTAACTGGTATGGTGGGCAATGTAATGCTCGAAGTATTAAAAGAAAAAAACCTACCATTGACAGAGCTCATACCAGTTGCATCTGCCAGATCAGTAGGCAAACAAGTAGAGTTTGATGGCAAGTCTTATACTATCATTTCTATGGAGGATGCAGTTGCTGCTCAACCTGATATTGCGATTTTCTCTGCAGGTGGTGGCGTATCCAAAGAGTGGGCACCGAAGTTTGCGGAGGTCGGCACATTTGTCATAGACAACTCTTCTGCATGGCGGATGGATGCTAACAAGCCCTTGACGGTTCCTGAAATCAATGCGAGTCAACTCGATGAATCATCTCGAATCATTGCCAACCCTAATTGTAGTACGATACAAATGGTGGTAGCACTCGCTCCTATTCATAAACAATACGGCATCAAGAGATTGGTGATTTCAACTTATCAGTCTGTTAGTGGAACTGGTGTCGCAGCGGTAAGACAAATGAATGATGAGAGAGCTGGTAAAGATGCAGAAATGGTATATCCATATCCCATCGATCAAAATTGCTTACCACATGGTGGATCATTCACAGAGGATGGATATACCACTGAAGAACTTAAACTCGTCAATGAAACTCGCAAGATCCTTAGCGATGATAGCATACAAATCACTGCTACAGTAGTAAGAGTTCCAGTAGTGGGAGGACACTCTGAGTCCGTAAACATTGAAACGCATAAGCCATTTGACCTAATTGAACTAGTCGATCTACTAGCTAAATCGCCAGGTGTAGAGGTACAAAACGATCATACAAAAAATGAATATCCTATGCCGCTTTATGCCCAGCATAAAGATGCCGTATATGTAGGTCGTATCCGACGTGATCATTCTATCGAAAATGGCGTGAATATGTGGATCGTGTCCGACAACCTACGAAAAGGCGCAGCAACTAATGCGGTACAGATTGCAGAATACCTAATAAAGAACGACATTGTAAAAGCAATGCAGCCAGCTTAGTGCGTAAGAGACCTAAGCCGCATATGATCTGATAAGACCAATAGGCCAACAACTACCGTAAGAAATGAAGACACGTATCGTACTATGGGGCGAGAATACCCAAGATGAAAAGATCCTAATCGCCGTTGAACTCTTAGAAAAAGAGAATCAAGTTAAGGTGACCACTTTTCCCGAACTGATCGCTACAGAAGAATTTTATACTAAAATGATGAACATCTGGAGAGAGGGCAATGAGCTCCCATTTCCAGAAGAGCATACTGAGATCATGCGAGAACTCTCCATTACAGAGAGTTTACTGCCAGATGATATTAAGACCATGCGTAGTGATATCCTCAATAGAGCCAAGACAGAGTGGCATTTCGTCGTGTTATCAGCGAAGTTGTATGAGTCATACAACGATGAGCTCGAAGAAATAAAAGAACGTATCGAGAAGCTAACTGGATTTGACAGCGGCATCTGGGAGGAGATGAAAGGATTTTGGAATAAGGTTCAGAATCAGTCTTCAGAAAAGAACTTATTCCGTAAGCACGCCAACGATCTGCGGACCAAGACTAATGGTCTTTTTGAACAGATGAAGAATCTCAAAAAGGCATTGGATCAGGAATTTGAACGAGCGAGTAAAGAAACCTTAGATACATTTTATAAAAAGCTCGATGACATCGAATCGCGCATCGAAAAAGGCTTAGGATTACATCCCATATTTAATGAGCTGAAAGATTTACAGCGGTCCTTTAAAGATGTTGACCTTACTCGTCGAGATCGCAATCATCTCTGGAAGCGCACGGATAAAGCATTTAAAAAAGTAAAAGAAAAGAAATATGGTAAAACCAGTAGCGGCGGGGGCAACTCAGCATTAGGACGAGTATCGAGCCGTTATGATGGATTAATTAATGCCATCAACAAGATGCAGCAATCTATCAATCGAGATAAGAAGGATCAAGAGTTTCAGCAGAAGCGCATAGAACATACCGATGGTCAATTGGAGCTTCAGATCAGACAGGCTAAGATGGCTATGATCATAGAACGTCTCAAGTCCAAAGAAGAAAAGCTTCAGGATATGCTCAAGACTAAGACTGAATTAGAGCAAAAGATAGAGTCAGAAAAGAAGAGAGAGGAGAAAAGAAAAGAAAAGAAAGAGGCTGCCAAGGTTAAGGAGCAGTTGAAAGAAGAGATCGCTGAAGAAATCAAAGTGGCTGCCGAGGCAAGAAAAGAAGATGAAGAAAAGCTGGTCAAGGCTGCTGAATCTCTTAAAAAGACTAAGAAGAAGCCTGCCGTCGTACCTCCTGTAGTTGATACAGAACAGAAGACTCCAGAAGCGCCCAAGGAAGATGCTCCAGAAATGAAGGTCAAAGAAGCCACCGTAGTCGCTGCAGTGGCGACTGCTGCTATAGTGACTGAGGATCCTAAGACTGAAGAAGCTCCTGTGGCAGCAGGAGCCAAGGAGGTCGTTGATAAGCTACAAGTTGAGGAAGCACCAGAAGTTGAACCTGTAACAATAATTGAACAGCCGAAGGAGGAAGCAACTCCAGTCGTTGCAAAAAGTACTGAAGAGGAATAGTCTCTGATCACATAATAATATAGTCATTGAGACCACCTCGAAAAAACAAACAAGCCATCTATGGTCGAAATCCGATCATTGAAGCGTTAGAACAAGGCCAGCAACTTGAGAGAGTCTATATGAAGGACAATCTCACCGGTGAGCTTGAAAAAGAAATCCGAAATCTCTGCCGGGACCATCAAGTGCCACTAAAACGAGTACCTAATGTAAAGCTCGAGAAGATGGTGAACTCTCGTAACCATCAAGGCGTGGTAGCCCTGATATCACTGATAGAGTATCAATTGCTCGAAAATGTAATACCGCACCTCTACGAGCAAGGCAAGACTCCTCAAATCATTATACTCGATAACATCACCGACATTAGAAACATCGGTGCTATCGCTCGAAGCTGTGAAGTACTGGGGGCGCATGCCTTAGTGCTAAGTGGTAAGAATAGCGGATATATCAACGAAGATGCTGTGAAGACAAGTGCCGGAGCCTTGTTCAGACTACCCGTATGCCGAGAGAAGACCACTCTCGACGTCATACAAATAATGAATGATCAAGGAATTAAGCTGGTCGGAACATCGTTAAGAGGTACAGAGTCATTGTCAGGAGCTTTAGTAGGTCCCGTAGCAGTTATCATGGGATCAGAGTACGACGGGCTCCATATTACGATAGAAAATAAATGTGAACATCTGGTTAAGATCCCTCAAGTCGGTTCGATAGATTCCTTAAATGTATCCGTTGCCGCAGGTATCATGATGTATGAGATGATGATCCAAAACAAATAATAACATGAAGAAATTTCTTTTAGCCTTAAGCTTGATCTCTATGATCATGAGTGCGTGCAAATCTTCTGAGACTGTAGTTCCAGTAGTGCAAGCTCCCACCGCTCCAGACTCGAGCGATTTAGAAAATTCCTTGCTTTGGGAAATCAGTGGTAATGGTCTCGCAGAATCGTCATTCCTATATGGCACCATCCACTTGATCGATACCGAGGACTATTTCTTACCTAAGGGTACGTTATCAGCCATGGATCAGAGCGAGGAGATCTATTTTGAGATAGACATGTCAGAGATGAGCGATGTATCCAAACTCATGCCTCTATTACAAAAGGCCTATATGGATGATGATCTCACCTTGAAAGATTTACTTGATGATGAAGAGTATAAGATTGTCCAAGATCACTTCCAGGAGCTTGGGTTACCATTATTCTTCATGGAGCGTATCAAGCCAATGTTCCTGACTGTATTTGCTTCTGGCGATATGAATCCAGGCGATATACAGAGTGGCAAGGTTAAGTCATACGAGATGGAATTTAACAAGATCGCTGAGGAAAGTAATAAACCAGTAGGGGGATTAGAGACCATAGAATATCAGATCTCAATCTTTGATAGCATTCCTTACGAGGATCAAGCTGATATGCTGATTGAGACCATTAAAGCAGGTGATACAGGTGATGATCAATTCGCAGAGCTAGTTGCGCTCTACAAAAATCAGGACGTTGCTGGGCTATATAATGTAATGAAGACTGACGATAGCATTGACGAATTTGAGGATGTACTCCTTGTGCAGCGTAATAAAAACTGGATTCCGGTGATGTCCAACAAGATGACTGCGAAGCGCACATTTTTTGCAGTAGGTGCTGGTCACTTGGGAGGATCATTTGGTGTCATCAATCTGTTGCGAGAAGCCGGCTATACAGTGACTGCCGTTAATCCAGTATCTTCTACGGATGGCTAATATTATCTCTGTAAGAGGCTATACACCTGAGATAGATCCCTCTTGCTGGATTGCAGATGATGCGGATATCATCGGTCGGGTGCATATAGGAGCAGATTGTAGTATCTGGTTTAAGACGGTGATCAGAGGAGATGTCTGCAAGATTTCTATCGGTGACACTTGTAACATTCAAGACGGTGCCATCATCCATGGCACTTATAACAAATCAGAAACGATACTAAAGGATCGCATATCAGTAGGTCATGGTGCTATATTACACGGTTGTCAGATAGAGAGTGATGTACTTGTTGGGATGCGCTCTGTCATCATGGACAATGCACGAGTAGAATCCAATGTGATTGTGGCTGCTGGTGCTGTTGTACTAGAAAATCAAGTCCTCAAGTCAGGATATATCTACGGAGGCACTCCTGCTAAAATCCTCAAAGAGATCGATCCCGAGAAAACTCAGTTTCATATTACAAGGACGGCTGATGCTTATCTCATGTATTCTGGTTGGTTTAGAGACAATAAAGATGAAACTGCTAGTTTTTGATTGACTAGTAATAAGGAAGATAAAAACAGATATCTACGCAGCCTTCCTCGGAGATAGACTTGATGGATATAGCATACTTAGGACATCTTGATCTCTCTATTACTAAATCCCCTTACCTTACTCAACCTAATTATCCAGCAACTCCATTATCTTCAAGAAGTGGCTTTCAGCCATGAATACCGTGATCAGAACATATGGATACCAAAACACATCATACCTTCTGCCGAATCTGCGAATCTTTGTGCGGCCTAGAGATCGATACGATGGACAACAAAGTTGTCGACATACGCCCAGACAAAGATCATCTGACTACCTATGGTTTTGCTTGTCCAAAAGGTCTTAAGCAGCATAAGATGTATAGCACTCCAGATAGACTCAAAGTGCCAATGGTGAAACGCAATGGGCAGTGGCAAGCTGCAACTTGGGATGAGTCAATGAATGAGATCGGTGATAAAATAAAGCAACTGCGCAAGGACCACGGACCTAACTCCATTGCACTATACGTAGGTACCGCAGCAGGCTTTAGTGCGCTCCATCCAATATTTGCCCAAGGCTTTATGGATGGCATAAGATCTAACAACACATACAGCACGGCGACTCAGGATTGCAGCAATAAGTTTGCGGTATCGCACCGTATGTATGGCTTTCCCTTCACTTTGACATTTCCAGACATAGAGCATACTGATATGTTGATCATAGTTGGTGCCAATCCGATGGTCTCCAAGTGGAGTTTCTTGCAAGTGCCTAATCCGAGTAAGCACATTAAGAATATCATGAAGAAGGGCGGCAAGGTAGTCGTCATTGATCCTCGTAAGACAGAAACTGCCAAAATTGCTAGTGAGCATATTTCCATCCGTCCCAATAGCGATGTTTTCTTTTATCTCTCATTACTTCATGAGATCATTCAGTCAATGGACCTAGACACACAATGGCTCAATAAACATACGTCTGGATATGAAGAGATCATTAAGCTGTCTGGACAGTGGCCTGCAGACAAGACAGAACAGCTTACTGGTATATCTGCAAAAGCCATCAAAAAGCTTGCGGCTGAGTATATCTCGTCACCAAGTGCAGCGATCTATTGCTCCACAGGAGTTAATATGGGCACCTATGGTGCTATGGCTTATTGGATTCAGGAGTGCATCAATATCATCAGTGGGAACCTCGACAGAAGAGGCGGCATGCTGGTGAGCAAGGGCATTATGGATTTTCCAAAATTTGGAAAAAAGAGCAAAAAGCTGATCCGTGAGGACCGCAGTAGGCTTCACAACTTTCATAGCACAAATGATGCCTTCCCTGGAGGCCTACTAGCTGATGAGATATTGACACCTGGGGATGGTCAGATTAAGGCGCTCATAGTAACAGGGGGCAATCCACTGATTACCATGGCAAACTCCAATAGACTCCGCAAGGCGTTCTCGTCATTAGAGCTACTGGTTACCTTAGATATCTATCCTAATGAGACTGGGATGATCGGACATTACATGCTCCCGTGTACAAGTCCTCTCGAAAGACCTGACTTGCCGTTTATCTTCCCACTCATGCTAGGCCTACAGACTAAGCCTTATCTCCAAGCGACAAAGTCAGTTATAGAGTCAGGAGAAGATCAACGAGATGAGGCAAGTATATATCTGGAGCTGTGTCGCAGATGTGGAGTCTCATTGTTCAACTCACGCATCATGCAATGGCTACTCACGATTATATCAATGGGTTATACCTTCTTCAAGAGGAAAAAACACTTCAGCGTCCCTCAAGAACTCATACTTCATCTAATCCTCAAATCAGCCAAGCAGATAGGATTCAAAAAACTCTTGAAGAGCAAGCATGGACTGGCGATGAATGAGCATCAACCAGGATCATTGGTACCAGATCGTATACTGACTGATGACGGCAAGATTCAAATGGCACCTCCAGAGCTACTGCAACAGACCGAGAGTTTAGAGGACTTCTTTTCAAAAGAGCTGGAAGCTAGAAGTCGCTTCAAATTGATAACTAAGCGAGATGTCACGACCCACAATAGTTGGACACATAATATCGAAGATTTTGCAAGTGGTGAAAGAATCTCCAATTATCTCTATATGCACAGTGACGATGCAGAAGAAATGGGCTTATCCGCAAAAGACTTAGCAAAAGTGAGCACAGCGACAGGCAGCATAATTCTACCAGTCAAGTATCTAGATGACCTACAGCGCAGGACAATAGCTGTACCACATGGGTGGGGGCATCAAAGCTCCGCCATGACAACCGCAAAAAAAACATCCGGTGTTAATGTTAACATACTCGCTCCAGACGGAATAGATCATATCGAGAAGGTAAGTGGGATGTCTCAACTTACAGGATTTGATGTAGATATCGAGAGATATGAAGGCGCAATAGCTCAACATAGCTGGTCTGGTCTGGCAAAAGATCAGCTCATTACTACGCTATAAGTTGACCATACTTTTTCTTATCAGTACATTGTGAAAAGCTTAGTAAGCACAAATGATCAGTTAATTTGAGCATCAAGGAATATAAAGAACAGTTTGAGTCGAAACTACCTCCTGAGTCTGAGGTGATAGATCGAAACAAGAAAATCAGCAGCCTCTATGCACAGCTTTATCTGGATAATCCAGATGTATTTAAGTGGGCTGGAATGGCATCTTTTGCCTCTAATCACATTGGCATCGGCCTCCTACCTTATCGATTCAGTAATTTTGACTTACTGGATCTACAATCATCATGTCGTAAAAAAGGCTTAGTCAATGATTTTAATTTGCTTCGTCATATCAATAATCGAATCTATGATGATATAGCATGGACTCACCAGGCTTATTTGGATGGTGGAATTTCCTTGATATCTGATCTCATGAAGGAAGATCCTCATTATGCTAAAATGCTTGTCGCTTGGGAGGCTCTGGATTCCGCTATTCAACACAAATCGGAATACGACAGTGAAACTCTCAATCTCAAAATATGGGATGCCAATATCAAGCTGTTGAGACATGAGCAAGAGTTTATCGTTCAGCCAATGTTTGATCAATTTGGGGCATTGTTCAAAAGATTGATAACACTCTGTGCTTCTCTTGACTTCAGCCCCAATCATCTTAAGACAGATAGAACCTATCATTCTACTTTTGTCATGTATATGTACAAAAATGAACTAAGCCTCCTTCTGAAGTCTATGTTCATCCCAGATCTCACGAGATTTATGCAACGATGGCTCTGGCTCGAAAACAAGGTGTCTCCTAACTGGATATTAAAAGAGAGAGAAGATCCCAGTCTCACTGACAAGATAGAAACCATCTATAAACAAAAGGCATGCTAATGAATGTGTTCTCAGATCAGAATTATCACTAAAATCTATATTTCAGTTGTGCTCCTATTACTCTCGGGTTCCCATAAATTTGCTCTACAAGTCCATTGCCCGCAAAGGTGATATCAAAAGCATAAAGTAACCTGGCTGTGTTAAAAAGATTACGAGCGAATAGCGAGAATTCCCATTTATAACTTTTAGGAACATAACCGATACGAGCATTGAATAGCCAATTATCTCCGACTAGTGTCACTGGAGCGTTGGTTAATTGGGCAAAGTAATCACCGATATAATTGCCATTGAAGACAGTTTTAATAGCGCCATCGCCCAAAGCAAATTCTTTGCTTAATCCAAAGTTAAATTCAAAATTTGCAGCCTGAGGCGCTCGCCGATCTAAGGCTTCGCCACCTATATCAATGTCTTCAACATTTGTCCTTAGCAGAACTACCCCGACGTTTCCCTGTATCTTTTTTGGACCTCGCAATGTCAACTCACTTTCTATTCCTTGTATTGAGGCATCGACATTAGTCAATATAAAACTGAGCCCACGTTGATCAAACGCTTGATAATTGTTATAAATACTATGAAACCCGCTGATATTAAATCTCCCTCTTCCTGCTAAAAAATCCAGCTTACTGCCAAGTTCAAATGCATCTATCTGCTCACCATCAAATCGTACAAACTCTACTTGTGCTGCACCTCCGAATCCCGCATTGTAGTTAAATCCTTTATACCCGCGATTATAGCTTCCATAAAGCAGCCAATTTTTGTTAGCCTTATAATCCAATTGCAATCTTGCGGAAATCCCTGTATCTGAATGATCGTCAGTTATTCTGCCTGCAAAAGCGATCGTTGAAGGATCCCCAGGTGTACAGGGACCTAGAGGAGAGCCCTCTCCTACAACTTCACAGAAATTTTCGTAAACAAAGTCTCTTTGATCCCAAGTAAATCTGAGACCTCCCGTCAAAGTCAATTGATCCGAAAGATCAACTTCAGCTTGGGTAAATGCAGATACTGAATTAGTATTGACGGAATATTCTGCAAATTGATTTTGGCCAAATGGGATGAGCGTAGTGCCTTCATCTAACCCAAAAACTGTACTTGGCACACCAAGAGCATTGTTGAAATTACCTAAGTTATTGATCTGATAGCCTTGCGAATAGTCACCATTGATATTGAGGTAATAAAGACCTGAAGTCAATCTTACCTGTTGGAAATCTGCATTTGCCCGAAATTCTTGGGTGAATGAATTTTGTCTGGTTGCCTGTCTGAAGATAGCAATGTCAAACGGTGTCAAGTCATTGTCTTCTTCATATGGGACATCTATATTATTGTAAGAAGTAATAGACTTAATCTCCCAGTCGCCAGTCTGATAGGATATATCAGAAATAAAGGACCAATCGGTCCTCTCATAGAAACCATCAAAGTCAAACTCTCCGGTAAAGATGTCTCCATCAGAATCGATATAGCCAGCATCATTATTAGTACTGCCAGTACGAAACACCCCTAACCCATCTGCACCAACCATACCTCCAGTAGGGAAAGCCCCTCCTGCCGCATTAGGAGCATTTCTGTAGTATTCCCCTACCAACTTTACAGCCCATTGTTCGTCTGGTTTAAGTAATAACTTAGCCCTTAGAGACCTAATATCGTTTTCTCCCTGATCTAGCCCAAGACTGTTTTCGATATATCCATTGTTATGCTGCAGATATCCAGATAGTCTAAATCCTGAAGCCTCCCCGATAGGGACATTTACAGCACCTTCGGCAATATATGTACCAAATTCTGCCAGCTGCAAGTCCAGGTAGGCTTCATGATCAGAATGAGGGTCTTTAGTCAAGATATGTATAAGCCCCCCGGTTGCATTTCTGCCAAATAAAGTGCCTTGAGGTCCTTTAAGTACCTCGACCCTTTCTATATCGTATAATGCTCTTAAGCTAGAGCCATTGGAAGGTTGGTAGGAATCATCTTTAAATACCACATTCGCTGATTCTAGATGGGCTGCAAAGTCATTCTGTGCGACCCCTCTTATAGCAACCAGTCCAGATACTGGAGCTCCTCCTGCCTGATTTATTGACAGTCCCGGTGTTATAGTACTCAGATCTTCTGTTCTCACTACATTATTCGATCTTAACTGAGTTCCACTAAAGGCATTAACTGCAATTCCAATTTTCTGAACCTTAGAGACTCGCCGAGTCGCAGTAACCATAAACTCGCCAAGGCTAACTCCTGAGTCAAGAGCAACGTTAACTACATTGCCATCACCTATCGCAACTACCCGTGGCGTAAATCCAACAAAGCTTATGTGCAAGCTGTCAGCTTGATCCGGCACTGTTAGTTTATACGATCCATCAAACGAACTAACCGTTCCTTGTGTGGAACCATATAGAGAAGCAGTTGCACCTATGAGTGCCTCACCTGTTTCTTGACTTGTTATAAATCCAGTGATAGTTCTTTGACTCCATGTACTCGTTTGTACCAAAAAAATTATCAAGTAACAGCACAGAAATCTGTGCCAAAAAGATTTGATTGACATGGCTATATTTTAGTTGATGTATTAGACTGGTATTTCTCTGGCGAAAAGTTACAATTATTTTTTGATCACACATAGTTGATTATAGGCGGCCTATAAATGTGCTTTTTATAAGATTATATAGATGTGTTAATTATTATATTGGCGTGAATTACGCTTGTGATGTGCTGATTTGGCCCGTCGTAAGGTAATCTACATAGTATACAAGACTGCAAATTAACCAAATGTCCTACGACAAAAAATTTATGTCCCTCAAGGGACTTCCGCCTACTCCGAGTGTGCCAAAAGGAGCTAATTACATACTTTATAGACGTCAGGGTAAAATTCTCACACTGGCAGGAAATGGTCCATTAAAAGGCTCAAAAATACCAAAGCAGTACATCGGCAAACTAGGTAAAGACATAAGCACTAGGCAGGGCTATAATGCCTCTAGGTTAACCGGGATGAACCTCCTCCTTGTGGCAAGGAGTGCCCTCAAAACTCTGGATCGTGTAGATTATATACAAAATATCGATGGCAGTGTTAATAGCTCCAGCAAATACTATGAGCAGCCTGAAGTAATAAATGGTTGCTCCGATCTTATGGTAGAAATATTTGGCAAGAACGGTAGACATACTCGATCTGCGTTGGGAACCAATACACTAGCCTTTAATATCTGTGTTGAAATTTCAATGACGATAGTGATTAAATAACTTCAGTGATAATACTGACACTAATACAATTAATATAAAATGCATCAATCAGCTCATACTAAATCAACCAAATCAGTCTCAACTACAGCGCTCACTGTCGGAGATGCGCTGATCCACTATCTCAAGCTCGAGGGAGTGACCCATATTTTTGGTATTCCAGGTGGAGGGCTTATGAATCTCCTGGTTAATCTCAAAGAAAATCACGACGACTTGCACTATGTGATATGTCGACAAGAGACAGGGGCCGCATACATGGCCGATGGATACTTCAGAGCAACTGGTAAAATGGGCGTAGTTGCAGTAACAACTGGCCCAGGCGCTACTAATGCACTAACTGGTGTCATGAATGCTCAAGCCGACGGCTCGGCTCTTCTATTAATAACTGGAGAAATAGACCAAAAATTTAATGGTCGAGGATACCTTCAGGAAGGTGTAGACGCTCCTCTAGATGTTAATGATGTTTATAAGGCGGCTGTTTATTCTAGCGCCTCCCTTGATAGTTCACTAAGTGCAGAGACACTGATCAGAAAGGCAATGCGAAATGCTCACTCTCTGCCGAGGCAGGCCACTCATCTGTCCTTACCTGTAAATGTAACAGTAGAACTCATACCCGAATCTGCCAAACTACCCACTAATCCTGCTTCTTATCGGACCCACTTTTCTGGCGCACCCTTGAAACAAGTGGCAGAAGCGATCAAAGCCTTTCTGAGTTGTAAGAGACCTTTGATATTCTTGGGCAATGGATGTCGACAAGCGTTGAGAGATCCAGAGATTTATAAGTGTTTAGTAGATTTTGTAGAATCTCAGGCAATACCTGTTATCACCACAGCCGACGCAAAAGGAATATTTTCAGAAAACCACCCAATGTCTCTGAGGGTCTATGGTATGGCTAACTGCATGTGGCCTTATCACTATATGACAGATGAGGATATGCCATATGATGGATTGCTCGTACTTGGCTCACAGCTGGGAGAATTATCTACTAACAAGTGGTTGCCTATGCTCATACCTCAAGGCAGTAATGCGCCATTTATACAGGTAGATGCCAATCAAAGAATAATCGCCCGGTCTTTTGAAGTTACTCATGGTATCGTTGGAGAGGCAGGTGCATTTATCAAAGATCTATCCGATCCCACTGTGGCGTTAGCTGCTAATCCCACAGTTGTTGCAGATCGCAGAAAGGCCATTGCTAAAATCAAAAAAGCTCATTCGCCGTTTTTCAATCCTGAAGCCTATAAAAGTGAATCCAAACCTGTACAGCCTCAAGCCCTAATGAAGGCCCTACAGACCACAATTCCAGAAAATACCAAGATCTTCGTAGATGCAGGGAATTGTGTGGGATGGTCCGTACATTATCTCGAGATAAATAAGCCTACAGAAATATTTACATCATTGGCGATGGGTCCAATGGGATTCGCTGTAGGAGCTGTTGTCGGTGCCAAGCACGGATGTCCTGATGCCACCTGTATAGCATTTACAGGTGATGGCTCATTTATGATGCAGGGCAGTGAAATCTCAACAGCGAGACAGAATAATATTGGAGCAATTTGGCTAGTGCTCTGTGACAATAATTTATCCATGGTGAGCCAAGGTATGGAACACTACAAACCAGATCCCGCAAATCCTAAGATATGGCACGAACTCTATGAGCTCGGTAACCCAGATTTAGAAATATATGCACGTGGCCTAGGTGCAGAAGCACATAGTGTTTACAGTCCGCTAGATCTGATTAAGATTATGCCTACAGTACTTCAGCGAGCTAATATCGAGTGCATACCTCAAGTGATCGTGGCCTATATAGATAGAGAGATGGTGCCACCTTACTATAATCCTATGTACAGTCCAAAATCATCTCATTGAAATAATTATAACATCAACCATAATAATAGAAAATGAACAAAACAACTTTACCTGATTATGACATGGCAGTCATTGGCGGCGGCGCCGGAGGACTATACACCGCTTGGAGAATGCTGTTAGATGGTGCTGAGTCATCTGAGTTAATCAAGAAATGGATTGCCGAGCGAGGGAGTCTGAAAATTGGACTATTCGAAATGAGCGATAGGATCGGAGGACGTGTCCTCTCTGCTAAAGCTCCAGGACTACCTGACACGGTATGTGAAATAGGTGGAATGAGGTTCGTCTCCTCACAAAGATATGTGGCCTCGCTGGTTCAAAATCACTTGAAACTGCCTGTCCACGAGCAGGCCGTTGATGAGCCCAATAATATCTGTTACTTACGCGGAAAAAAATTAAGAACAGGCGATCTTTCTAATCCTGATCATCTTCCCTATCATCTCTCAGAAGTAGAAAATGAATGGTTAAGTAAGGTTCCTTATCTTAATACTGCATCCAATTTTCTGGGGTATGCAATATTGAAAATATTTCCACAGATCCAAGAACAAAATCTCAGCGGTGATAAGCTGCGAGAATGGTTGATGGAACAAAAAGATCCCAATGATAGCAGTATCCCGCTCTATGAGGTAGGCTTCTGGAATCTCATAGCACCAGTACTAAGTCACGAAGCCTACCAGATAGCCATTACTACAGTAGGCTATGACTGTTTAGGATTCAACACTAACGCTGTTGATACTATAGTTGAGTTATTTGATTTTGTTCCAGGCGTAAAATATTTCTTGCTGGATCAAGGATATGACTCTATGCTGTGGATGTTACAGGAACAGTTTGAACAAGCAGGAGGCGATGTCCTAACAAATATGCATTTCAGAGGATTTGATGCCATTCAATTACAGGATGAGAGCACTGGTGTGGAGTTGGATTTCCATAATCTCACCAATCCCCTGACAGCACGAGCTATTGTGCTTGCTATGCCTCAACGTAGTATCAATCTGCTTGATCGGCGAGGTCCTGTATTGGATTGGAATACCGTGACAGGTAGACAGACTAGGATCCTGCTGGACGCTGTTGAGCCTATTCATCTGTATAAGATGTTTATTGCCTATCCATATCCTTGGTGGGAGAAACTAGGAGTGACACAAGGAAGATCTCTAACTGATACTCCAGTGCGTCAGTGCTACTATTGGGCAACAGAAAAAGGAAATAAGACCCATCCCGAAAATACTAACTCGATTATCATGGTCTACAACGACGCTAAAAGCTCTGACTTCTGGGGGGGGTTGAGGCATATCCCTCTGGGTCCAGGAGATGCTGAATCAATATTTTCCTCCAGAAAATTTAAACGTCAGGTGATGCCCTATGCAGAGGAAATTGAAGCTGCACAAGCTCAGCAGAATCCATGGGAGGAAAAGCTGAAATACAACTGGAAGATCAGTGAAGCTCCTGCCGAAATGGTAGAGGAAATGCATCGTCAACTATGTGTAATGCACGAAGTAGATATCGCAGATGTCCCTAGACCGATCGAGGCCGCTTTTAAAGATTGGGCGGATGATCCATATGGTGGAGCAGTTCACTTCTGGAACCCAGGATACAACTCAACTAAGACCATGAATGCAATCATACAACCCGTTGACAGTGTACCGTGCTACATCTGTGGAGAGGCATACTCTCAGACCCAAACTTGGGTGGAAGGGGCATTTGAGACAGCAGAACTCGTATTATCAAAATTCGGTATAGCCGATCCAAAATGGTTAACTAAAAATGGCGAAAGCAACAAAAGCAAAGACTAAGCTCCAATCACAACATATCGTGCCTCGTATCATAGGCTATGGTTTTTCGGTTCCAGCTAAGATCAGGACCAATGACGATCCTATTTTCGATTGGCTGAAAACCCACGAACCCAGAGGTACCGATATGTTTCAGGGTTATGATCAACGCAGAGTACTCAATACAGGAGAAACGCTAATGACCATCATGTTGCCTGCATGCATCAAAGCACTGACAGATGCTGGCACCCAGACGAGCGAGGTAGACATGCTATTGGGTTCGGGCTCAATTAGCCCATTTATTAATCCCAATATTCTCTCTCAATTACATCGAGATCTTGAATTGCCTGAACGTTGCTGGCCAATTCCAGTCTGCAACGTCTATTCAAACTTTAATTCCTCTATTCTCATGGCAGACGCTTTGATCAGAGCAGGGCGTGCAGAGACTATACTAATCTGCGTCGGGGGTAATTGGACGAGAAATGTGGATTACCATACCCCCGAAGCAATAAGTGCTGGTGACGGGGCAGGAGCCATCGTAATGCAGAAAAGCGATGACCGCACCAAGTGGACGCTCGTGGACTCCTGCACCCTAGTTGACACAACATACTACGGCGGCATGTATACTTCTGGCGATAAGTTTGACCTAGGGGTCGTCAATGAAGGAGACGTATCATTGTATTCTGATCATCACTTCCATATTACAGATTTAGGAAAGCAGGGATTTATAGAGTTTGGTGTTAAAGCTGCGGCGACTTCAGTACTTAATGTTATGAAGAGAAACAATATCACTTCTGACCAAATAACCTTGTTTCCTAATCAATCTTCAGCCCAACTTATTGATCCATGGCTTAAAGCCATCAAGCCAGCCCAAAACATTGATACCCTGAAGACTTTTGCGAATATGACGGTAGCTACTACAGTTGTAAATTTTGCCTATGCACATAAGTGGAAGCTAATTACACAAGATTATTGTGCGTTGATGGGTATAGGTCCAGACATGCATTCAAATACGATATTAATGAGCAGAGAGTCGGCAACAACCTAAGTTAGCGTGGATAGATAAGAAACCTTGCCTGATGCACCTATAGCTTGCCAAGCGGCTTGCGCTTCCTCAAGTGCCGTAGGGCTATGTTTATGATGGATCTGTAGTCTAAGCTTGTGCTCCAGGATTAGGGCTTTATCATTGAGTAGATGGTGATCTTCTGCAGTACTTGCAGCAGAACTAAGTAGCGCTAATGCCTTGTCATATGAGCCAAAAAGTCCTTCTTTGATACCTCTCAAGAGCAAAACCTTTTGCTCGAAGTTCTCTTTGCACAGCGCTGCATATCCCTCAATCTTAGCAATAGACGCTTCTGCATGTGCAAGAAGTTTTTCTGCTTCCTGATTATCTTCCTTCGACAAGAATAATGCTGAGATAGCGCCGTAGAATTCATATTCAATTTCGGCAATCTGATGTGCTATTGTATCATAAAGCTTAGGTATATCCTTTACAGCTTCCAGCCCCTTGGACCATTCACCAAAATGTGCATGCATTTTAAGCCTAGCTACTTTGTAATAGGATGATTGATTTATGAAATCCGTCTCAGTGATATAGGCAAGGTCTTTTTGCTCATCGAACTCAGAGTCAGTCAGCACTGTGTAAGCTACTGTATCACCTTTGAGAGCTTTGGCATATTGAGTTTCTAAAACAGTATGGAAATCTGAGTTTTTTACTCGATTAGCTCCTATTTTATAGTGTTCACGACCTGTTTTAATCACATCATCTACATGCTTTCCAGCAAAGTTCATAAAGGTTACATATCCTGCCAGATTGAAACAAGTGAACATAACATCATCCTGTTCTATACCAGAATCTATCCCTCTTCGTGAGATAACAAGTGTCTCTTCGATCGGCCTCATCCAGTGATTTAAAAACCAAGCATGGACATGGCAGATGCGGGATCTCAATTTTCCGCCGAACTTGTCATCGATATCCATGGCAAGATTACTCCATTCATATGCTCTCTTACTATCTCCAGTTACACCTCTATATACTATGGCATACATGCTATAGACATCCGCAGTCGCATCTGAGACACCTTTTTCTAAAGAAGTCTTTAGACCAAGAAGACTAAGCAATGCAAAAATGTCCAATCGCCCACCGACATACATATTTGGTGCTATGTGTGTCAGCATCACGATAAATCTCTCTAGTAAGGGGTCCTCAAGGTTCTTGATCTTATAAAAGTCCTCAATAGACTTGTCACCTATTATCTGTTGTACTTGACCGAATGCTTCACCAATCTGAGATTCTATAACTGCAGGATCAGGATTGATCTTAAAATCAAACAAATTGAGACCCCTTATGCCAAATTCTATGGCTTCTTTAGTGTAAGCTGCACTTGTTAATTTATGGCACTCTAATTCTAAATATTCTGATGCTTTAATCTTATTGCCTGCTTCCTTCCAGTGATGTGCCAATAGCACATAATAGGGATGCATTGCTTCTTTAAACTTCTCTTCATACCACTCAGCACTTGCTTTATGAAGGATCCTTCTATGTTCAGCTAGTGTCATTTCATAGGCCACCTCTGCGGTTGCCCTATTGTTAAATCCATAACCCGTTATATTATCAACAGGCATCTCCTTGATAAATCCAGACTTTCTTGCGTCATTTAAGAATAATGGAACGCTATTTCTCTCAGCAGCTATTGGGTAAATATTCTTAACGATTTCCTTACTAAATCGATCACCTACGATACTGCCTACTTTAATTGACAGTTGCGACCCTGGGGTCAGCGAATCAATCCTCATCCTTACGGCGCCTCTGACTGTTTCGGGTAGCGCAATATCATCTATCACAGCTCCTTTGATGAGCTTGCATACACCGTCATCAATAGATAACAGATCCTGTACCTTGAGAGAGTTTAGTAACTCGATGCTAAAAAATGGGTTCCCTTTAGCTCGATTTTTTATCAACTTCAACAAGCTCTCATCTAGCTCATTAACACTTAATTCTCTGCAGAGAATCTTATTAATGGAGGTGTCGTCTAGGGAAAGAAGTTTGATTTGCTTTAGGTCATTTTCAGACTGGAGTTGGCCTAAAGGGTGAGGAAAAGCATCTAAGTTTAGGAGAGCCATTACTGCCATTAATCCATGGACCTCTCGCAAGGCAGCACGTAGTAGACTCCATGAACTTTCATCCATCCATTGTGCCCTATCTATCAATAGTACTAGTCCTCTGTCATGACACGCATCTATTAGGAGAGACAATAAGAAGTCATGCGTAGCTTGGATTCTCTGTGCTGCTGTTAGATTAAGGAATTTTTCATTCTCTGCTATAGATGTTTGTAAAACAATATTTATGAAGGTAGCATCATCACCAAATTTTTGCTCCAAGTTATTGATGATCTCATCTTGCAGATGAGCAGGTTTGATGTTACTAAATCCAAGTATATCGGCAAAAACACTTCTCCATAATCTGTAGGGAACATCCTTATTCACACTATCAGAGGTGATTAAATAGTGATTGGTATTACTGGTGCTAGATATTATCCTACTAAGGTCACCAAGTAACTGGCTCTTGCCCATACCGCTTTCTCCTTCCACTATGACCATATGGTTGGACCCATTCTGCACATCTATGAATAGATCTTTGAGCGCAGCTAATTCCTGGTTTCTTCCTATCGCTTCATTGGCTATAGTGTTTTTGTCCTGATTTATCAGATCTCCCTTTGGCAGGTACACGGCTACCTGTTCCTCAAGCCCTTTTATATCGTGAAGAGATGGTCCATCATAATCAATTACATGCTTAGTCACTGCGTAGGTATGCGGACCACAGGAAATATGATTGTCCTTTACATTAGAAAGTCTTGCGCTTAGATTGACTGAATCTCCTATAGTAGTGTATTGCCTAAATATTTCATTTCCTAGAAGTCCACAATAGGCCTTACCAGTGCATACTCCTATACCAACATGATAACCCGACTCTCTAATCACAGCGAGCAGTGCCATGGCTAACCGTACTGCTCGAATTGGATTATCTCTATGAGCCGAAGGAGGAGGGCCAAAACAAATCAGCATGTTTGAATCCTTCTCGTCCTTCCACACTTGTGACAAAATTCCACCATGCTTGGTTATCATAGGTGAAGCCAAGTCTGTCAAACTCTTTAATTTCTTTAAGTCAGCGCCATTAGAATCATCTCCTTCAAATCGTAATCGAACAAATATATTTGTCACAGGTCGCACTTCGGCAATCCATTTTAAACGGTCCCTATTTAATGGAAAAGATAGTGTGATAGGAATGAACGCTTTTAATTTTTGAACGACTTCTGAACTCAAGTTTTCATTAGATACTGGTCCCTGCGGAACGACATTAGGATAACTCAGTATTAATGAACTGTGCGCACTGAGTCTGGTATGCTCAATGGGCGTCTCTATGTGTTCTAAGGCATCATTCGCAATTAGAATATGGTCGGGTTTTCTCTCTAGAGAAAGAATTTTTAGCGACTCAAATACCTCTCCACCAAATCCCAAGAGCTTTTTATTCTTGGCGCTATTAAGCTCAATCATACTCCAGCTACCATGCGTGATGTTATAGTGAGAGGCCAGTAGATTATCAGCGTCATCTACAGACCTATTATTCATTAAAATCTGGTTAGCGCAAGCTACTGCCTTTTGGAGATGTTCTCCTATTTCGCTCTTCTTGCAAGTCCATGCGGACATCAGACCGTCTCCAACGAAAAACCATGGTTGCCCGCCATAACTTGTGATTTCGTCTAATAGATAATCAAAATGCTTATTTAGAATGCGGGTGATCTTCTCCACTCCTTCTTTTTTATCATCCAACAGACGATTACAAAGAGGAGAGAAATTGCAAATATCCAACCATAGAACAGCAGCATGGTCGTTGTCTAAAGAATCTCCAATCTCCCAGTTGGGATACTGGGCTAATTGAGATTTGACTATAGACGGAACGAAACTGATCTCTAGACTCTGAGAAGTATTTTCTGTAAAATTGATGGCCATAATATTCCCCGGCTTGGCAGTGCCATGAAGATAAAATTATTTATCACAATTCCGACCTTGAAATATCACCTCTTCCCATAGTCTTCTGTGCCAAAGGCCATATATTATTGGCCTAACGGGCTATAATTTTGGAATGATATGATTCCGCTCTTCTACTGTAGTGCTCTGTGCCGGATATAAGACCGGAGGTCTGCCAATTGTTGATCGCTCATCTTTTCTTCGGTGTAGTTAGGCATATAGGACTTCTTGCCATATAGAGAGTAGGTGCCAAATCGGGTCACCTGATACAATGAGTGTCTATTATAACCTGACGCACCATTATTGAGATACCTAAAACTGAGTTTATTGTCATCCAAGTGTAAGAATGAATATCTCTTCTGATAGTGGCAGTGTAGACAACTGCTATCATAGAGCTTCTTACCATTGTCAATGTCACCAGGGAGTCCTGTTCCAATCTTACGGTCTTCGGGAGGCTTTAGAAAGGTGGCAGGAGAGCCCTGTAGATACTTGCTTCTGATTAAACTGACAGCATCATTCTGATCTGTCGAGTTATTCAACGCCGATTCTATCGTTGCGACCTCCTCCGCATCAAGGTTCAAATCGCCTATTTTTAGTTCGATTGTCCAGAGATATGCAAGCACAGACTCTATCTCCCAATCTTTTAACTCACGACCTTGGGCGCACTCTTGAGCACACAGTTGAATTGCTCCACGGATATCATTTTTAGCAGGTTCTATAAGATCTCCGTACTTCTTATAATAGTCATCATTATAAAATGAGGTGCGGTTTACTGCACCATGCAATGTAGTCCCTTGAAGAAATGGTATGCCTTTATCGATAACATAATCTAATCGTGCCTGAGGATCTGAGATGCTCAGATTTGGATCCTCTCGCTCGAGGTTATGACATGAAGTACATACAAAATGCTTGCTCTGTCGTCGTGATTTTTTGAGACCCTCTCGCTTAGAAAATCCATTGCGGATGATGTCCTCGCCGATCTGTGCACTGCTCTTGCCTTTAAGTTTAGGCTTTGTATCGGAGAGATCTTCTCCTAGAGCTTCTAACACTCTCGATACAGTATCATCACTATCAATAGAGGTATACGTCAGCTCCCTAGTTCCGAAAACTATGCTGGTCAATCCGATAATCGTAATTATGAGGTACTTAATCATATTAAAGACTAAATAATCTTGAAATCGTAAATCCTAATCTGAAGGAGCCATCCTCCCATCTACTAGTAGTATATGGAATAAAGTCTGTCTCCGATATGCCACGATTATTCGTCAGGTTTAGCTGAAAGACGTGTCCACCACTGGTATCAAACTCGAACCCTATTGCTAACGGCGCAACATAATCAGTAGTTCCCTCTCTAAGTCCATCTTGCAATGGTACCACAGCCTCAAAAATTAACCCAAACGCCTTAGTAACCTGTATTCTCATTCCGCCGTGGACAGCAAATATGTCATTTTGATCGCCTGTATCAACTAAGTTTCTGTACGTCCATGATCCTCCTAATTGAAATGAAAACGCATCAGAGAATTTACGTGCAGCATGAAGACCAAGGTTATATGATAGTCTATGCGCTTGTTTAGTAAATGAAGTTAGTTGGTTATCCAAGGGGCTAGCTTCTTGAGTCGTGTAAGTACTAATGGCATTAAGTGCTAAGCTAAACGGAGATCCATTCTCTTTTTGACTGACAAACTTAGTCTTGAATAAGCCATTGAGATTTTGTCTAATGGGGCCTGCACCTGCAGTACGACTGATCCCTATCATCACATTGTCAGATATGCCATACTCAAATCCTATTGAAACATCTGCAGCTCGCTCTAATCCATAAAACGTCCTAAAGCCACCATTAGAGCCTACTAAGTCCCCAAACCTGTGCACGATCCTAAAGTCTAACTTCCTTGCCGGCAAGGTCTCAACAGAGTGTGCATTTATAATACGTGTATGTCTGAATGTCTGAATTATATCGTCATCTTCCTCACTCCCATATTGGCCAAACAAACCTGAAATAGCAAGACAACAGAATAGCGTAGTTAGAATTCTCATAATCAATTTAGAAAGGTATAATTTTAGTAAATACAACTTTGTACTTGCATAAATAGTCATAACTGTTTTAATTGCGATTAATTACTTAAAAAAGACAGTAAATATGTATCCTGTAGAACTAACAATTCCAATGGCCAAAGATCTTACAGATTTTGGTTTTAAAGGCCTAAAGTCTGCTCCTGAGGTTAAGAATACGATAGAAAACACCAAAGGGACGCTTATGCTAGTAGTAAATTCTGTTTGTGGCTGCGCAGCTGCTAATGCTCGACCTGGTGCTAAGATGTCCTTACAGAATGAAAAACGACCTAGCACCTGTGCCACAGTGTTCGCTGGTGTAGACCGAGAAGCAGTAGATGCGGCACGTGAAATGTTATTGCCGTATCCACCATCTTCACCTGCAATAGCATTATTTAAAGATGGAAGATTAGTTCATATGCTCGAGAGACATCATATAGAAGGACGAACAGCTGAGATGATCTCTAACAATTTAAAAGAAGCCTTTAACGCCTATTGCTAGTAAGGGAGTCTATCTCATAAATAGAAAAGAGGCTTAGCATATGAATGCTAAGCCTCTTTTAGTTCTTAGTGAGTATTTCAATACCTATTTGGTGACAAGCAGCAATGAATTGTGTACTTCTGTTCCTACTTTAACAGACAACATATATTGGCCTAATGGCACTTCATCTATGCTTAATGTCAGGGTACTATTGTTCTTGTAAATTCCTTGATCTGACCATACCTTAATCACTCTCCCTCTAATATCTGTCAGATAAGCACTGGCAAGAGCTCCTGCTTGGAGTGTCACGTCGACTGTTACGAAGTTAACAGCTGGATTAGGATAGATATTAAATGCCACAGACTCATTGCGTTCAACAGTAACAACTATGATATCAGAATATTCAAACCCTCCATCAAAATCGACTTGCTTCAATCTATAGTAGTAATTAGCACTGAGGGCAATGTTTTCATCAGAAAGCGTATAGCTTATGACGGAAGTGCTATTGCCTGCACCTGAGACTTCGCCTATTTCTTCAAAATTTCCAGACTCTCCAACAACACGTTCGATTACAAACTTCTCATTATTGATCTCTACTGCTGTAGACCACTCCAATACAATCTCATCAAATCCCCTGTCCCAAAATCCTGTAAAGCTGATCAGGTCGATAGGTAAAGCACCAAATCTCAATCCAGCATTTATACCGAACAACTGTTCTCCTGGGTCCAAGAAGAAGACATCAGATGTTATCGTATTCGGATCAATATCGCTATCCAATAAAGGATCATCTCCTATACCCTGCTCTACATAGCTGTCAGCTGAACTTGACGCTCGTGGACGCACTTGGAATGATCCAGTAGGTACCGCTGTAAAACAGTATCTACCATCTGCGTCGGTAGTTGCTACTTGTATAACTGCATTATCATTGTCTAGACTGACTAGCTCAAGCTGCGTACCTTCTAGAGGGGTATCAACACCGTTGTTATATACTGAATTTTCTTCAGCACCTGTCTCCTGCCAAACTAGTCCGCAGATCATGCCTCCCTCGTATGTTCCAAAGTCTACATTATCTGTTTTTACACCAGGAGCAATATCAAATGTGCTTGTCGTATTTGGACCATTTGACTCATCGGCATCACTGTCCACATCATCATCACTTCTGCTATTCGCTGGACTTAACACGTTACCATCTGGCAATGTAATTTCCGCAAAAAATGCAGATGGCGCTAAATCATCAAAACAGTAAGCTCCAACTTCACCTGTTGTCGGATCGGTGCTTGTAGTCAGATTGCCGACCACCGCTCCGTTAACATCAAACAAAGTAATTTCAACACCATCTATTCCCATCTCATCGTCATCAAAGATACCGTTGGCATTGGCATCATTAAATACTACACCTCCAAAACCACTGGTGGTGAAAAATCCTGCATCAATGTCCAATATATTTTGTCCTGCGTTAATTGCAATTGTATTACTCAATCCTGTCGTAGGATTAACATCACTATCGATAGTCCGATCTCCTCCCTGAGCTTGCGGTGTAAAAGTGAAACCGTCAGGAGCCACGAACTGTACAACGTATGATGCCTCGTATACATCAAAGCTGTAATATCCAGGCTCGCCAGTTGTAGGGTTATTGCTCGTTGTGGTAGTACATGAAGGGAAATCTGGAATATCTGGCTGTCCATCATTATTGAAATCTGCAAAGAGATTTACCGTGACACCGTTCACACCTGATTCATTAGGATCCTGTAGACCATTACCATTATTATCTTCCCAAACAAAATCTCCTATACTTCCTACCTCGTTACCTGTAATTTCTTGACTTGCTGTACCCGAACAGCCAGATTCAAGAGATACCGTGACTGTATATGTCATCGGTAGGTTAGCATCTACGACAATAAAGGTTTCTGTTGATCCTGTACTCCAAAGCACATTGTCAAATCCTTCTTCAACAGCTAATATGGCCGTTTCAGTAATGTTACATCCCTGAAGATCAAAGAATATAGTTGGTGTAAGAATTTCACAAACATCGACTATGATTCCTTCACTTATATCATGGCAAGTCGACTCGATATCTATCAAAGCCCCACCTATCTCCAACCCATTAATACCTGCTGCAGTCTCAAATGTAATTGCAAAGGCTGCAAATACGCCTTCTTCTAGCATGCCAAACTCTGGATTGTCTTCTATTGCTACGATTTCACCATTATCATTGACTAGTACATAAACTGTCGTGAAGTCAGGGTCATTTGTACCTCCAGTGGCGTCTAAGACTACATTTTCACCTACACAGTAATTACATGGTTCCAAGGCCTCACATACAGAAAATGTGATTGGCGCACTGATATCAACACAGTCGCCAGCAACGATATTTATATTACTGCCAACTTCGAGATCAACGATTTGACCAGTATTCAGATAGTTGACAGCAAACACTGCAAAATAGCCCTGGTCATCAATTATAAAACTGGTTTCATCACTGATCTGGAGAATGTCTCCATTTAAATTAGTCAATGCGTATTGTGTATTATATAAACTTGTAGTATTTCCTCCTCTTGCATCAAAGCTTACAACCCCAGTTTGGAAATCGCAATTTTGAGCAAATGACTGAGTGTTTATACTCAATAAGATTATTATCGGAAAGAGTATATATCTAATCATGTTGATAAATCTTTTGTCACCCTGCTTAAGGGTAGAAGTATGTTCAATCAGGCATGAGTTCTGATGCTGCTCAAAGCTTAATGTAGTCTTCATTACTTTATTCCCGCTCATCATTACTTATGCTTGTCTATGAGTGTGATATAATCTTATTATTAGTTGCCGCTTAATACTGGTGCTTGAGCAGCGCAAGTATTGGCACATTCAGCTACTTCACTACAGTTAGGATCAAGACAATCTACTAATCCATCATTGTCGTTGTCCATACCATCTTGACATGCAACTGAACCAACTTCTGTTGGGGAATCATCACATGACACGTCAAAACATGCTGCATTACCACTTGATGAGGATAGATCGTTAAATGATGTAGGAGCAAGTTCCCTTGTCTCTGATGGATTGATCCACTCTTCAACTTCTAGTTCAGACGGATTATATACTCCTGTTAGTTCTGTTCGCGCCCATGCTGTCTCAAAACATACATCAGCGTTTCCTATCGCCTCCTCTGAGACTACAAAGCAAATCTCAGCCGTGGTTGTAAATGCATTTGTGCTAATTATGTCATCACTTCCTGCATTCTGACTAACGAGGTTTATAGAGAAGTCAACAAATCCCAAGTCAGCGTCGAAATCCAAGTCACCAACCCCTGCAGCATTCTGATTTTCAATAGGCGTTCCATTTGACAAGGTCGCGGGTTGAAATGCGTTGTCCAACCTGCTAACTACAGAGGTGAATGATCCCACTCCAGAGTTGTAGAACAAGCGATAATTCTGATCTCCAAGCGTAAAATTGGAGTTTCCTGAGGACATTAACTGTACGTCATAACAGGCTGTTCCGGTTAAACAATCTACTGAAGACAGTGCTAAGTTTATATCGTAAGTATTTTCTTCAGGAGTACATGGAGCAACATTAGCACAACTATCATCCGCACAGTCTACTAAACCATCATTGTCATTATCTAAGTTATCGCTACAAGTTGCGGTAGTATTCTCATTGCTTCCTGCATTAGGATCACATTCGGTTGTGAGGCATGCTTGAGATCCATCATTTTCATCTAAGTCATCGAATACATTACCGACTGCCTCTGCAGTGTTATTCATCGATATCCATTGTGAAATCTCCACAAATGCCGTTGCGAACTCATCTGTTCGGCCCATTCGTGCCCATACTAGATTGAGGCATTCGGATCCGTCTTCGAGCGCACTTTGAGGCACATCAAAACATAGTCTCGATGTCGTCATCCACTCACCATCTGCCGGTAAGTTTATACCACCACTTGATAAGTTCATTAAGTCGATCGAATAGTTGAAGAAACTCAATGTGGCGGAAAATGGTAAGTCCCCAGGAAATGCCGATGCATCGACATTCTGTTGATCAGAGGTTACTAGTGGTGCTGAATACTGCGCCGCAGGCAATTCTGATGTTACTGAACCACTTATATATGATGCCGTCGATGCGTCATAGAATATACGGTAGTTTTGACCCGCCAGATTCCAAACCTGACCGTCGCCACTCTTAATCTGTACGTAGTAGCACGTCTGACCAGTTTCACAATCTATATCATCAAGTAGAAATCTGATATCATAAAGTTGTTGTGCAGATACATTAGCACATACAAGCGATACCATCGCCGTGAGGAGCAAGTATAACGTTTTCATCATTTTTAAATTAGTGTCAAGACTTACCAGTCCTAACAATTTGAGGCTAAGGTAACATATTATTTAAATTTATAATATGAAATTTGAAAAAATCTTCAGCTCTACTGATTTTTAACATTCTTCACCTGCCATTACTACTCCTGTACAAGACTTAGACAGATGGTACTCGTAGCCTTTACTTACTCCGTGCTGGATCATTTTGGTACGCATAGTCAAGTAGTCATACTTCCCTCGTCGCTCTTTATGATATTTAGACAATACATCTTTCAATGCTTGGATATACTCCTCTTCATCGATTTCGGACATGGCCTTTCTGATGCAGTAATCCGAGACTCTTTTAAGCTTCAGTCCTTGAGTAATTTTGTCCCTACCCCATCTCTTTATACGATGTTTTCCTCGGGCATAAGCACGTGCAAACCTTTCTTCATTCAAGTAGTCCTCTTGAACTAATTCGAGAATGACCTCCTCTAGGGTTTCACCATATACCTCCAGTGAAATCAGCTTTGTTCTCACTTCACTGTGTGATCGTTCCTGATAGGCACAATACTTTTTAAGTTTTTGTGAAGCTTCGGATTTTGTCATCTCAAGAGCGTGACCTTTTAAGAAATTCTCGGTCAATATTAATGGATTATTTAACAATTAAAACACAATTACATTTATGGACATTGCATCGTACATTCCTAAGATCACAGAAATGGCTATTGAATATGCTCCTAAGGTAGCATTGGCCTTAGTCACTCTGATCATTGGATTTTGGATTATCGGAAAGATTGTCAACACATTATCTAAGGCCATGGCCAGAAGTGGTATGGATATCTCACTTAATAAGTTCTTAGGCTCTTTTGCCAGCGCACTCATGAAAGTCATGCTCTTTTTCTCAGTAGCAGGCATGGTAGGTATCAATACAACTGGGTTTATCGCACTCATAGGTGCACTCATGGTGGGTGTAGGTATGGCTCTAAATGGCAGCATAGGTCACTTCGCTTCTGGCGTAATGATTATGCTATTCAAGCCATTCAAAGTTGGTGACCTTGTGGAGATAGGCGGCGGACACACTGGTACTGTTGAATCTATCAATGCATTCAACACGACCTTGGCAACATTAGACAATAAGCGCATCATAATCGCTAATAGCAACGTAACCGGTAACACTGTAACCAATATCTCTGGTCAAGGCCAGGTCGGAGTTGAGCTTACTTTTGGTATAGGCTATGGTGATGATATCGATAAAGCTCGACAGGTAATCCTCGATGTAGGCAAAAGCTGCCCTCATGTATTGTCTGATCCTGCTCAAGGGGTAGTAGTTGCAGAACTAGGAGATAGCTCCGTAAACTTAGCAACGAGACCATTCTGCAAGAGTGAGAATTATTGGGATACCTTCTTCTATATGCAAGAAAATGTGAAGAAAGAATTTGATAAGCAAGGTATAGGCATACCATATCCTACTATGGATGTAAACATGATTAGTAGCAACTAATCATAATTATCCAAAAATCTAAAAGCCTGCAGTCCTTATAAGATTGCGGGCTTTTTTATTGTGGCAGGAAATTAAAGTTTTGATTATACACCCAAATCAGTAGGATGATAAAGAGAAAGATGAGCGTAAAAGCCCAGATCATACAGTTTCCTTTGCGTTCGTAATTAATTTCTTCAGGTCCGTGTGACATGGTATATAATAAGTTATGAGCTGCAAAGAAAAGGATATTCTCTCAATATGATTAAGCTTTTGCCAAGCTTAGTCAATCTTGACCTATTAAAAATAAAAACTACTTGGATACTCCAGACTATAATGGCGAGCATTGTTGCCTTAACCAGCCTTGAATATCTTGGTCAAGATGTGGTGATAAAGTCTCATATACCGATGTATTATAGTCGTTTAACCATGTAATCTCTTCCTCATGCAGCAAGCTCTTAGACACTAGGTCTGCACGCAATGGAAAAAACGTCACAGTCCGAAATTTTAGGAAGCCCTCATGAATTGATTCTTCAACTACGATTAGGTTCTCTATACGTATGCCGTATGATCCTTCCAAGTAATAACCTGGTTCATTTGATGTTAGCATGCCTACTTTCAGTGGAGTATGATTTCGAGGGCTAATCCCTTGAGGGCCTTCATGGACATTTAGAAAATATCCTACACCATGTCCAGTCCCATGTCCAAAATTCAAACCAGCACTCCAGAGCGCTTGCCGCGCCAAGATGTCTATCTGACTTCCAGTAGTACCTCTTGGAAATATCAGCCTTGCTAAAGCGATATGGCCTTTCAAAACGAGTGTATAATGCTCTTTGAACTCATCCATGACAGCGCCCATCGCAATCATTCTCGTGATATCAGTAGTTCCATTGAGATACTGACCACCACTATCACATAAGATGATACTGTTGGATTCGATAGTCTTAGCATCTTCTTGTGTTGGTCGATAATGAACGATTGCACCATTGGCGTCAGCACCAACTATAGCTGGAAAACTCTCTCCATAATACCCTAATTGCTTTTTGCGGCAGTGCATGATTTTATCTGCAAAATCATACTCCGTAACTGAATTAGGGGGTTGATAGTCAAGCCAGAAAAATGCTTCACACAATGCCACACCATCCTGAACCATGGCATCGTAGATATGCTGGATTTCAATCGTTGACTTTATGGCCTTAGCATGCTTAACATGGGAGTCCATAGAGATCCATCGATCCGATCGAAGTTGCTCTTTGACTGAAATACTCGTAGCATCTTGATCAATTATTATCTTACCGTAAGCGATATCAGACAGCTGCCAAATACGATCGTAATCTTCTATATAAATATCTTCAGCTTCTAATACTCGCTGCACAGCCTCAGGCAACTTAGCCTCATCAATAAATAGATAAGAATCATCCAATCCCACTAATAGGTATGAATAAAAGAGGGGATTGAAATCAATGTCTCGACCTCTGAGATTCGAGAGCCAAGCTATCTCATCCAATGCGCTGATTAAACACCAGTCGGCAGAATGCTCTGAAATCTTCTTTTTGAGTTGTGCAAACTTATTTTTTCGCGGCGTGCCTGCATAACGATCATCAAATAAGAAAACCTTTTTCGTGGTAAGAGGAGGACGTGAATCTCCCCAACAATGATCAATTGCCCTGAAGTCTAATTTATAAACATAGTTATGTGACTCAAGCATGTTTTTAAGATTCGACACTTGAGCTATTGAAAACATCCTCCCGTCAATTCCTATCGATGAACCAGACTCAATATGTTCTTTAATCCAATGCGCATAATGATCCGACTTTTTAATGTAGCGATGTAATGTTATACCAGTGCCCTTTAGTTCGTGTTCTGCCTGAATAAAATACCTTGAGTCTGTCCATAAACCAGCATAATCCATTGTCACCAATAAGGTGCCCGCTGAGCCGGTAAAGCCGCTAAGCCACTCTAAGAATTTCCATTGATCCCCTATATATTCACTCATATGAGGGTCTGTCAGCGGTATGATTACTGCTGAGATATCTCGATCCTTCATTTTCCTTGTAATATCTTTTAATCGAGGACTTTTCATTTTTGGCACGTAATTTGTTGCATGTCAATGTGTATCATATTACATTTATTTTTAATATGTTTACATCAGATTTTCAGACCTTTAAAAAAGTACTGGCTTGAGAACCGATTTCTGACAGAATATGTTTCAATAATTCGTAAGGTATAAGTATAACTTTACACAACGAAAACTACAGATGCTAAGACAGAGTTTATCCCAAAAGATGGTACAAAAGCTATCTCCTCAGCAAATACAGCTGATGAAATTGCTCCAGATACCGACTGCCACTTTAGATCAAAGGATAAAAGAAGAGCTCGAAGCTAATCCAGCCCTAGAGGAAAGTGAAGATTATAATGAAGTCTTTGACATCAATGAGGATGACTATGCTAGTGATGATGAAACAAAAACATCTGAAGAAGATTTCGAACTAGACGACTATCTATCTGACTACCTGGATGATGATCCATCTCTATACAAACTAAAAGGAGAATACTACGTCGAGGATGAAGAAAAGGCAGCACCTGTGGCTGTCCACGCCAGTTTTCATGAACACCTAGTCATGCAACTTGGCATGATGGAATTTGAAAATGAAACTCAAGCGCTAATCGCCCTTCAGATCGTAGGAAGTATAGATGAGGATGGATATCTCAGAAGAGAGACTGAAGCAATAGTCGATGATCTACTCTTCACTCAGAGCATAGAAGTTGAAGTCAAAGACATTCATAATATGCTCGCACGTGTACAACGTCTTGAGCCTGTAGGAATAGGAGCACGTGACTTACAAGAATCTCTGATCATCCAACTCGACACAAAGTTTGAGCATGTCGAAAGTCCAGACAGAATAAAAGTCAAGAATACTGCTCATAAGATTCTTAGTAAATACTTCAATGAGTTTTCCAAGAAGCATTATACCAGATTAAAGAGATCATTAGGACTATCGGATTCTGAATTGAAAGATGCCATCGATGAAATCTTAAAATTGAATCCTAAGCCAGCAAGCGCTTTTAATAGTGCTGTTAACGGAAAAGGCACTGTCAATCAGTACATCGTTCCGGATTTTACCATTCTTAATCGCAATGGCGACTTAGAGCTAACACTCAATAATAAGAATGCACCTGATCTTAGAATCAGTGATCAATATGTCGATATCCTCAAAGGATATAAAGACAATACCCAGAGTAGAAAGAGCACTAAGCAGGAGAAAGAGGCTGTTATGTTTATCAAGCAAAAAATAGATTCTGCTAAGTGGTTTATTGATGCAATCAAGCAAAGACAAGAGACACTTCATAATACGATGTATACCATCATGCAGTATCAAGAAGACTTCTTCAGAACTGGCGATGAACGACGCATCAAGCCGATGATCTTAAAAGATATTGCGGAAGTTACTGGTCTTGATATCTCCACCGTATCAAGAGTTGCCAATAGCAAATTTGTCCAGACAGAGTTCGGCACTAAGAGATTGAAGGACTTCTTCTCAGAATCCATTCAGACTAAATCGGGTGAAGAAGTTTCTACCCTTGAGGTAAAAAACATTCTTAATGACATCATCGGCACAGAGAACAAAATAAAACCGCTGTCAGATGAAAAGCTTAAGGACCTCCTACAAGGAAAAGGATATAACATCGCACGTCGAACAGTCGCTAAGTATCGAGAGCAGTTGAATATACCTGTTGCCAGACTACGCAAGGAACTTTAATACCATTTAAGTTTTACTATGTCGCATAGGGGTCTTAATCAGGCCTTGTTAAGGTCAAGGCAAAAAACACAGGGATAGCCTTAGCTATCGCGAGTATTTTTAACGATGTCATTGACACGGTGTGAAAGAGATTTAGTGACATTGTAGAGCTTATATGGTATCGCCCTCGCTACTCGACAATAGCACTGACGCGAAGATTATAAAGAACGCAACACTCATAGACCGCTCTAAACTATTTTCTACTAAGAAAGACAGCGTATAGTTAATGTATAGAGCCATTAGCAAAAAGTAATACTTGTTTTGCCAACGGATCAATGGATAGAGATATCCTCCTATAAATAGACCGAACCCAATTATGCCCGTCCCCGCTAATTGATAGATAAATTGGCTATGAGGATAGTTGATAATAACAGACCTCGACTGTAGTTGATATACTTCCTCACAAGAGTCAAAAAGGTCTCCGATCCCTGTACCTAAGAACACATTCTCACTGAACAACTCCCATCCAGTCTTAAGCGAAAAGAGCCGCTCAGAATCAGAATAGTTAGCACCTCCATTGCGAGCATACTGTTCCCAATCGTAGAACATATATCCTAGTTTGGTCTTGATCATCGGCGTCTGGATCAATAGAAAAATACTCACTACACCTACAACCATCGCTGCAGCCACTTTTTGGATAGATATCTTTCTAATCCATGCTACGTGCATGCCCAGCATGATGAGTGAAGCATAGAGGATTACTAAGCCAGTTCTGACTGCCAACAAGTGCATCATGATAAAGAGAACTATTCCTCCGATACTAAAGCAATTCGCCTGCGAATTGGACAGATCCGATCTATAATAAATATTCCAGATCAATGCACTCATTATACCATAGGCCAGGAACATACTATACTTGACATGCTCAATAGGTGTATCTATAGGCTGACCCCGAGAGATACGGTCAAGTATTAAGTCATGATTCTGAAGGATATCTAATAAGGGTGGCAAGGTTGACATACTTAATACGACTACCAATATCAAATGTAAATTTCGGATAACCTCCTTAGGCATGGGAGCTAAGATCATGAAGGCTAATGGCATCATCAAGAATGGAATCTTAATTACAGTATGATTCCACCATTGTTCAACATTGTCACTATTGATGCCAGAAAGAACTATTGCCAAGCCCACTAAGCCCAGCCCAGCGAGATATTTATTGAATGAAAAACGAGCTTCTCGGATCTGAATAAGAATGGCCATGATGGCTATAATCACATAGCAAATTGTAATCAAAGCTCTAGAATATATGATCGCAGGTATCATACAATACAAGGCGTAATATGCGATCTGCTGATATCGAGAAGCCATATCACAATGATAATGATAAGGACTCACTCTATGAGCTCGACTTAGATTGGGCAGATTACATCAATCGGTATAACTTAGCGAGCTAAATATATTTTGGAGCATGTCGCTTGCAGTATTTGATCAACTCGAAGAACTCTTATCAGAGATAAACGGTGCCAGCATTACAGAGGCTGATGCCCTAGAACAGTTCAGAATTAGGTTCTTGGGGAGTAAGAACATCCTTAAGCCTTTGGGCGGTGAGATTAGAAATATTCCAAATGAAAAGAAGCGTGATTTTGGGCAACTGCTTAATAAGGTTAAAACAACTGCTCAAGAAAAATATGATAAACTCAGTGCCGGCGTCAATGCTGCAGGGTCTGAGCAAAAATATCAGGACTTAGACCTGACGGCTCCTCCTGCAGAACTGAGACTGGGATCTCGACATCCTGTGAGTCTAGTGCTCAATCGTGTGATTAATATATTCAGTCGTTTGGGATTTGTTGTAGCGGAGAATCGTGAGATTGAAGATGACTGGCACAACTTTACCGCCATGAATACGCCTGAGCACCACCCTGCTCGAGATATGCAGGACACGTTCTACCTGACTAATAGTACGGAACGCCTCTTGCGCACGCACACTTCATCGGTACAGGCAAGGGTAATGACAACTCAGAAGCCACCGATTAGAATTATCGCACCTGGCAGGGTCTATCGCAATGAGACTATTTCAGCACGATCACACTGTCAGTTTCATCAAGTGGAAGGGCTTTATATCGATGAGAATGTGTCATTTGCCGATATGAAACAGACCCTACTCTACTTTGCCCGGGAGATGTATGGTGCCCAGACCGAGATCAGATTGAGACCAAGCTATTTTCCGTTTACAGAGCCCAGTGCTGAGATGGATGTGTGGATGGGTACTGATACTGCAGAGGCTCGTAAACTCACCAAGGGAACAGGGTGGCTCGAAGTACTAGGTTGCGGCATGGTAGATCCCAATGTGCTCTCCAATTGCAATATCGATCCTGAAAAATATACTGGCTATGCCTTTGGTATAGGAATTGAGCGTACAGCACTTCAAAATTATGGCATTAAAGACATCAGGATGTTATTCGAAAATGACGTCAGATTCTTACGGCAATTTAGTTCAGCATGGTAATTCAGTATTCGTATTGATATGAGCAAACCGTCAATCCCCAAAGGCACCAGAGACTTCCTTCCAGATGAGGTTCTCAATCGCAGATATATCTTCAATACTATTGAATCGATATTTCAGAAATATGGATATCTCCCGATAGAGACTCCAGTAATGGAGAGCTTGTCGACCCTCACTGGCAAGTATGGTGAGGAAGGAGATCAACTCTTATTCAAAGTGCTCAACAACGGCGACTATCTGCGCAAATCGGATCAGGAAGCGCTCACTAATAAAGACTCTAAGAAATTGACAAGCTCTATTTCCAAGAGAGGGTTGCGATACGATCTCACGGTGCCATTCGCACGATATGTTGTCATGCATCAGAACGATCTGTCTTTCCCGTTTAAACGCTATGCCATCAGTCCAGTCTGGCGAGCAGACAAGCCGCAGAAAGGTAGATATCAGGAGTTTTATCAGTGTGACGTTGATGTTGTCGGCTCAAAATCTCTGTTGTACGAAGCAGAACTGGTCAAGATCTATGATGAAGTTTTTACGGCACTTAACATTGCTGTCAGCATAAAAGTCAACAATCGAAAAATCCTTGAAGGGATAGCTGAATATTGTGGCTGTGAAGATTCTTTTGAATCTATGACTGTGGCGATCGATAAGCTAGACAAAATAGGGCAAGAAGGGGTCAAAAAGGAACTTGTGAAATTAGGCCTTGATGAAAATAGTGTAAATTCAATTTTCAGCTGTCTCAACATTACAATTGACGAATGCTCTGACGCAATTTGCGAAAGTTGTGGCGATCAATCAATTGAAAATGTAAGATTGAATTATCCACAGAATGACTTGGCAAATATTATTCTTAAAATAAATTGCCTTAAAGATAGGTTCAAAAAATTTCAGTGTTTAAAGGGCTTAGAAGGCTTAGAAGAAGTAAGAAACACGGTTGATTTCTTAAACAATCTCAATCTTTCAAACAAATTAATTCTGTCGTTGACTCTCGCACGCGGACTTAGCTATTATACGGGTTGCATATTGGAGGTGACCGCAGATGATGTCCAGATGGGCAGTATTGGCGGTGGAGGAAGATATGATGATCTGACTGGTCAGTTTGGATTGAAGGACATGCCCGGTGTCGGCATATCATTTGGTGCGGAGCGTATCTACGACGTGATGAAAGAACTGGGGAAGTTAAACAGTATCCCTTCTCAGCGCCCTGTTGCAATTCTCTTATCCTTTGATGAAACGTCATTGAATTATGCTTTTGGCTGTGCTCATCATATCCGACAAGCTGGAATTTCTATAGATATTTATCCTGAACCCGCCAAGTTTAAAAAACAGATGAAATATGCCAATGCTCGGGGATTCAAGTATGCCCTAATTATTGGAGATCAAGAAGTGGCCGATCAAACCTTAAGTATAAAGGAGTTACAATCGGGAGAGCAACAATCCCTATCTCTCAACGAGACTATCCAATTATTGAAATCATAGCGGTAAGAGTAAGATGGGATTAGCACAGATTCAGAAAGACCTTCTTGATGGGGCATCTACCATGGTAACATTGGTGTCGGAGTATCTCAAGCGTATTGCCGATTGTCAAAATCTCAATATATATGTTGAGGTATTTGAAGAGGAGGTCCTGGCACAAGCTAAAGCTCTAGATCAAAAAATACTGGATCACCCGGACCAACTCGGAAGACTATTTGGTTGTGTGGCAAGCATCAAGGATGTTCTCTGTTATAAGGATCACAAAGTGACGGCCTCATCTAATATGCTCAAGGGATTTACCTCACAGTATACGGCTACGGCCATACAATCGGGATTGGCCGAAGATATGATCATCATCGGCAGAACTAACTGTGATGAGTTTGCCATGGGATCATCTAATGAGAATAGCGTTTATGGCCCAACACTCAATGGTCAAGATCCCAGTCGGATCCCAGGTGGAAGTAGTGGTGCAGCGGCAGTTTCTGTCCAGATGGATACTTGCCTACTTGCATTCGGCAGTGATACTGGAGGCTCTGTACGTCAACCCGCAGCATTTTGTGGGGTCTATGGCATGAAACCTACATATGGTCGTATCTCTCGATATGGATTGATAGCCTATGCTTCTTCATTTGATCAGATTGGATTATTGTCTCAGGACCTACAGACGATATCTACTGCCCTCACTGTGGTAGAAGGATATGACCCATTGGACAGCACCAGTCTTCAGATCAATGATAAACCAAAGACATCAGAAAAATATAGGTTCGCCTATTTCGCAGAAGCTATACAGCATGACAGTATCTCACCAGAGATATGCGAGTCACTGAAATCAAAAATTGATCAGTTGCGATCTGAAGGGCATGAAGTAACGGAAGTTTCATTCGATCTGCTCAATTATCTGGTACCCTGCTATTATGTTTTGACCACTGCAGAGGCTTCATCTAATCTCAATCGATATGATGGAATCCGCTATGGATTACAAGAAAGTCAGAGCAAAGACCTCAGAGAATTATATGTCCACAATCGGTCAAAAGGGTTTGGACTGGAGGTAAAGCGCAGAATTATGATGGGTACATTCGTACTCAGTGTTGGTTACTTTGATGCTTACTTTAATAAGGCTCAAAAGGTGAGACGATTAATCACTGATCGAATTCAAGACATATTTGATAACCACGATTTTATCTTGATCCCTACAACCCCTGACGTTGCCTGGCCTATCGGAGAGAACATTGATGACCCTGTGAGCATCTATTTATCTGATATATTTACTGTGCTTGCAAATATCTGTGGACTCCCGGCAATATCAGCCCCTCAGATTCACCCTAACCGCATGCCACATGGGCTACAACTCATCGGTCCAAAGATGAGTGATAGAAATATGCTCACCGCTGCCAAGCTCCTATAGATTGGCATACTTATTGTTTTAGGGTACGTGATATATTATGTTTTTTATTTATATGTTAATAATTGCACAGAAGTAGTCTGTGCTATATATTTGCATTCGACTTGTTAACACATATGCATTATTTATAATATGTACAATATTTATAAGGGTTTTCCATACGATTTCCCACATAATTATGCGTTAATCAGTTAACCCATATAGCCGATAATTTAAAAACGGTCCCATGAGCAAAATTAAATTTATTGCGAAGCGATTCGCAGTAAGTGTAATATTCTTATTCTTAGTTAGCTCTGTTCGAGCTAATGTGACGGACTTTTCCGCTTATCACTCTGTGTCACCAGATGAACTGAGAGAGCGCTTGGACAACATGACCAATGATGTGGAGTTAAAATACACTCCAGAAGTTCATTCAATAATTAACGAATACATTAAAGGTTATAGAAAAGGAAGCGAGGTTCTCTTGGGACGAGGAGGACAATTTTTCCCGATTTACGACAATGAATTTCAGAAGGCCGGTCTACCTACTGAGCTAAAATATCTATCAGCAGTAGAGTCTTCATTAATACCTACAGCGAGATCTAATTCAGGTGCAGTTGGTCTATGGCAATTTATCTCAAGTACAGGTAAGATATATGGCTTAACCATTAATAGTACCATTGATGAACGAAAAGATCCAATAAGATCAACACAAGCTGCTGCTAAATTCTTGAGTGACTTATATGATGAGTTTGGCGATTGGTCTCTAGCTCTTGCTGCCTATAATTGCGGGCCAGGAGGTGTGAAAAAAGCCACTAGAAGAAGTGCTACAAATGGGTACACCGACTTCTGGAATATAAAGTCATATCTGCCCAAAGAAACACGTAGATATGTACCTAAATATGTAGCAATAAGCTACGTGATGAATTATTTCCAACATCACGGTTTGGAACCTATCATAGAGAACTCTACTGAAGCACTTGCTACAGTTAAAGTATACGAATACACCACATTCTCAGATATCAGTAAAAAAACAGGACTAGACCGAGCTACGATTAAAAGGCTTAATCCGGCCTTCCTGAAAGGCTATATCCCTCAAAACACTAAGGGTTATTACCTGACACTACCTGAGAAAGTTATGTATGATTATGTTGGCCTAAACGATACATGGAATAATCTTGAGTATCGTCCACATGCTAACATCCAAGAGTACTATACTTCGCTGCTTTATGGAAACATGAGAAGGCGAGCTCAAAAGCTAACAACACTTGAGTTGCTACCTACTCTTGATTATAGTGCGCTGAACGTTGCATCACTAGAGACCATTGACAAGCCAAAAGAAATACCTCTTGGTCCTACTCGGAAACTCCTATTGTCGGATGTGGCCGTATTAGAAGAGCATAAAGCTGGATACAAATATCATATCCTCCAACCAATGCAATCCCTTGAGGAGGTATCCAAAATGTTCAACATTCAATTGAAAGATCTAATAAAACTCAACGAGATTGATGTATTTGATCCTCCTGTACCTGGTGCAATGATTATAGTAGAAGAACCTGGTATAGGGAAATAAAAGATATTCTTCTCTTAGCGCATTAGAGCAGATACCAGATTGATACGATAGGTGCTTCATTCTTGGAATGGAAATTATTTCACCCCTTCAAAGCTCCCAAGCATAGATAGCCGATTGCAATTAGACCGCTAATCACTAAGAAAAGAAGAAGAAGCTTTATACTGTTCATCCCTTGACCTGTCCGTGGATACGCTTTTATAAAAAATGGTATAATTATCGCACAGAAGATCAAAATGATCAACATCTCAATCAGCTGATCATCAATCTGTGGCAATAAAGAAATGGATAAAAAAAGAAACATCACACCTCCAAAAATTACGATATATCTTGAAGCTTCTGCTGTTATGGCCCTCATAGCTCGTTCATGTTTTTGTTTATTCTATAATTTATTGGAGTCTTACTAACGAATCTCCAATAGCACATCAGTTAAATTACAAAAACTAAAGCTTCAGGAATGTACTTGCCAATGAGCAATCACCGCAACAATAGGCGACTGGCTCATAAACTTACTCTACCCTGCCACTTTAATCACACTCTTAGTAAGGCGTTGATCGCCACTATAGATAGCCACTTGATAAACTCCATCGATCAAATTGTCTAGCTGTATTGACATTTCAGTCTGATCATTGCCCTCTTCAGTAAAGAGTACCCGACCCGTATTGCTCAACACTTCTACTTTGGTGATCGAATTAGGGCTCTTTAAGGTGATCCGATTGCTCGTAGGATTGGGGAATAGTGTGATATCTTGACTGGTCGTTTGAAGGTCGAGATTACACGCATAGTTATGTGTGTAATTGCCTATTAGTCGAACTAACAAGTCATTGAGTTTCTCTACATCAAAGTCATCTACCAGTGGCGCTAAGTGCGACCCACCTATACCGCTATCATCAGTGATGAAGACGTAAGTCGCATTAGTCACTATGGCCATATACTTCATCAGAAACTCAGTCTCTCTATTGATACCACTAGCTGTAATTGGGATGATCTTGATTCCTTGAGCTGCAGCATCAATGATTTGTTCTTGGATCATCTGAGCAGTGGTTTCATCGTCATGAGGCGGTGCGTCAAGCAAGAGGAAGATAATTTTGCTCAGTGCATTATCTGACCAAGCTTGGCCGAGTGCTTCCTCAAGGCCTGCATCAACAGCTTCGGGATAGTCGCCACCACCTGCCGCCTGCTGCTCAGATATAAATTGTATGGTCTCTTCAGATTTAGCGGTTAGATCGCTGACTCTTGTGAGGTAGTCATCGGTATCATCACGATAGAATACTGCACCTGTTCTATAGCTGATATCCTCATTGTCTTCAGTCACTCGATTAAGGACATCATTCAATTCACTTTGTAAAAAGGTGATTTCATCACCCATAGATCCCGTGGCATCTACTACAAACATAATATCTACAACATCTCGCACATCACACTCAACTGGCAGCGTGATATCATTGGATCCATCCGCTATAGACTTGACCTCCCCTTTTATATATTCCTCTCCATCATAGTTTACTCTGATCTGGTAGTTTTCGACTGTTGATTTTGCTATCAGACTGGGCCATAGCTCGGCATGCCCTGCATGATCACTGATCGCCTCCCATATGATCTCACCCTGCTGGTCCGTCAATGTCACCTGCGCTCCTGCCACAGGGTGATTCGATCGATTCTGAACATATACAGACATACGCTCCTCGGGGTACATCCCCCAATGGTCTTGCATCTTCACATAGTCAGGATCGGTGGTCAGCTCGAGCCAATCTTTCCAGTTCTGAAGGTCATTCCACTCTCCTGCTGTGATCTGTCCCGCTGTAGGTAAGTCCGCATTGCCGTTGACACCTCTTACCGCAATGGCATCTGAAGTCATGACCGCAACTGCTCCAGATGAAGCTGGCGCTGAAGCCGAATAATCTGCTTCTGGTGATGCTTTGGCTTTACGACTATGGCCTGTTACTACTACCTCGTCCAAACTCGTTCCCTCATCTATATGCCGACGATCTTCAACATGACCTGTTGATTCTTCCGAAGCTGCTTCATCCGTTTCTTTGATGTTTTCGATCCCATCTTTATGATCGTCTCCCGATACTGTTTCATTGGTCTTGCACTGTATACATAGTAGTGCGGTGAGCAATACAAAAGCAACTATACTCGTACTGATGGAAAGATTTTTCATAAAAAAAGGTTTAGGGTTATGAAATTTCAGACTTTACTTCATCATATAGACGTACAGATGACATCAATTGCATAAATGGACCGTATTAAAATCTTTGACAGAAGCAGAATACATAGCTAACTATAGGCAATCACGAGACCAATCGTATCTGAGCGATCTCTACAAGCCATACATGACACTTGTCTATGGTACTTGCTTAAAGTATCTACAAGATAGAGGCTTAGCCGAGGATGCTGTAATGGACATCTACGTCAGCCTAAAAGATAAAGTCCTCAGACACGAAATCAACAACTTCAGCGCATGGGTATATCGTATCAGTGTCAATCATTGTCTAGAGCAATTGAGAAAAGATAAGCGCTTCGGCGATCGTAAAAATGATGCCGAGCGTATGTATTCCGCTGAAATATTCCATCCTAATGATGTGAATAAAGAAGAAGACCTACAAATTATGGAAGCTTGTATGCTCACGCTTAGCGATACTCAACAGCAATGTGTGAAGTACTTCTACTATGAAAAAAAAAGCTACCAAGAAATTGCTGTTCAGCTCTCTATTGGCTATGCTAAAGTGAGATCTGCTATTCAAAATGGTCGACGGAATATTAAGAATTGTATGACTTCCAAAAAGGCTGAATATCATGAACAGTAAGTGGCTTAAACTCTACAATCAATTGCTCAAGGGTAAGCTGACCCGTGATGATCAGCATCAGATCGAGCGAGAGGCACTCGATGATCCATTCTTAGCAGATGCACTTGAGGGCATAGAACTCTATCATGATGCAGATCGAGGAGCACTACAAGATCGACTTGAGCAGCGCTTGGATAGCGAGATTCGACCTAAATTATTCAAGCTCTGGAAATACGCTGCTGCAGCAAGCATAGTACTTGTGGCAGGGGCCTTTTTCTTCTTAAAACCAGATGAAATGCTCTCATTAGATAGTGAGGCTTATTCCCAAGAAATAGCAACTCCAAGCAGCAATGATGAAATTGCAATAGTCTTAGCTTCTGAAGCTATATCCGTTGGGTCAATAGAGGACACTGCAATTCATGCACTAATCTCTCACGGCGTTCAAGAAGTTGACATTACTGACTCTAAAGTTGACCGAATACATCCAAAGCGTAAGCAATTGGTAATATCGAGCGATGAAGCGATGGTTCATGTGGTTTCTAATACGCCAGAATCTGACATTGGCCTATCAACACATGCGATAGTAAATGCATCTGATCATGCCAACTCTCAACTATCATATAAGCTCAAAACCGCTCGAGTACGTGCTATCCCGGCACCTGCAATGATGCCTATAGGATTATCAGAATCCGATGACCCAATGCCAGTTCATGAGAGCATCGAAATTGCATATATTCCTAATCACCAAACAGTATACGGAACAGATACTTTTCCTCAGCTAATTGTGCCAAAAGTTGACTTGAAAAATGCAATACCTGTAGCCGAATTGGAGTCAGGTATTGTATTATACAACCTAACAGATTCTTTGTCTGGTGAACTTCCCGAAATAAGCATAAATGGGAGAATAATCGACCTCGTTAACTCAAACTCGCCATCAATTTTATCAAATAGTCTAAATCCTCAACCACAACTTGTTACAACTGATTTGAGGCAATTAGGGAATATGTTGAAGCGAGATACTATAGACTTAACCAATGACTTTGATGGTCTTTTGCAACTTGAGACATCACCAGTCATTGGATGGCTTGCTTTTGACAGCATTTTACAATCAGAAGTGCGTCGGTCTTCGCAGATGGCCGATCAACAAGGATCATTACTGATCAACTTTGATCCTGTCGGCAATATACAGAACTGGGATGCTAAGGGATTGCCTGATTCTTCGGTTAATACTCTACTGCAGAAGGTAGGCCCATGGAATATTAATGATCAGGCACCTACAGTATTATATCCTTTTAAAGTCTCGACCGTGGAGACTGATACAATCAAACCTAACCCATCCTTCAAGATCCTAATCTATGACCAATACGGTAGCATAATTGATGATGGCTATCCACTAATAGGATGGGCAGCATTTGATAGTCTATTAATGACCGAGATGCCCAATAAAGAGGAGATGTTCTTGCTTGGTGTTAAGGATGGAGACCTCAATAGGATTAGTCTTAGTATAGACTCAACCGGAAGAGTATTTCAATTTCACCCAGGGGCAATGCCTACCAATGGCGTGCAGCGTGTAATTGATAAAACTGGTAAGTGGTATACCCAGAAGCAGTCGGCCATCATCATTTCTGAGCACAAAATCTTCTCTAAAGAGAGAAAATAAGATAATTGTCAGGGAGCAAACCTCTTTCCTTAAGACATACCTGATATAATTTAAAAACCCATAGCTAAGGCGCTGTATCCTACAATCAAGGCTACTACTAATCCAGCTCCAGAAACAATAAGGCCATCTTTTTTATTTTCTGCGAGGAGCGGAAAGATACCATCTCCACTCGTTGCTATCCCTGCGGCTATCAACGCTGCCAAAGGAAAATTAGGAATGATAATGAATGCTACTGCTACTGCGATCATACCTCCACAACCAGGTGTCACCCCAATTAAAGCGGCTAATAATACTACAACATATGGTGATGAGCTCATCCATTCATTGAATAACTCTGGCCCTACGAGTACATCAATAATATAGTTGGCTACAATTAAACCGATAAAGACAAAAGTTACGACCATGGCAACATCTAAGATGGCGTGTAATACCGTTGATTTGAGGTCATCATCATCACAATGGCACTCATGATGCTTGTAAATAAATCGGTCTACAACGTAATACAATATACAGGCAAGTGTAAGGGCTATTGACATCCAATAAGTTGATCGTAAAGCAATTGATGCCCAATCTGCTGACTGCGAAAAATCCTCTATACCCCCACCCCAAAAGGCCATGATAGAACCTGGAGCTAACAATATGGCCATGGCTATGATGAGATAAAAACCAAACTTTTCAATAAAAAAGCCCGCAGGAGAAAGCAGTTCAGTATGAATTTTTTTGTCTGATAGCGAATGCTCAGAGACATATTCTGTATTGATTCTTAATCCTATTGAGTCAGCAACATAACCAAAAACGATTCCTGCAATGAGTCCAAAAATGGTGATGGTTATATACGCTTCAATATTTCCAACAACATCGGCCTCAGCAGAAGCACCTAATAAAACGAATGAACCCTCACCTAAGGTGCTGATGAATGTAGCAAATAAACCCCCAAAGGATATTTTTTTGTTTTTATATAATGATGAGACCACAATTGTTGCCCCACATCCTGGGATTGCCCCCAGAAGTGACCCAATAATAGGGTGTGCCCACTTGGGCCCTATCTGATTCGATATCTTCTGCCTGTTTCGCCCTGCAAAAGTGATTAGAGCGAACCCAATGATTGATATAGACACATATCCACCTATTATACCTGCCGCTTCAAGATTATTTAAAACGAACCCCATTATTCTACATTTTTCATAATACGGTCTAGTAATTTAATCAGCATTGCAAAGTTCTTCAGTTAACACGATATCAATGGTGATGCAAATGTCCACATCCATGATGATGACCTTTGTCTTTCGTTTTCATATCAAGTAGAGCCGCACCAGAATCTTTCAGAAGTCCGATCGACCATTTAATAATCACAAATGAGCCAATCATCGCAGCAATCGTGTCAACAAAAGGCAGATTCCAAATCATTGCGGCCAACAAACCTAATATTGCCGCTAGACTTGTTAGCGCATCGGCAAGCACATGGATGTATGCCGCACGGATATTATGGTCTGAATCCTCATGATCATGATGCAACAGAAAAGCACTTGCGACATTTACAACTAAACCTATACATGCAACCAGCATTGCTTCTTTATACTCAATTTCAAGAGGATTAAAGAACCTCATCACGGCTTCGTACATAATTCCTATTGAAAACAACAATAGTAGCAATCCACTACTATATCCCGATAGCGACAGAATCTTATCTGAATTGCCAGTAAAATCATTACTATTAGATACTCTGCGAACAAAAACGTAAGCCAGCCAACTTAAACCAATAGCTAGCACATGAGATCCCATATGGATACCATCGGTGAGTAATGCCATTGAGTTGGTAGTGATTCCATATACTATTTCTACCACCATAGTAACAGCAGATAATAGAACTACCCACAATGTTTTTGCCTCTTTATTCTGATGCTGTTCTGACATTACTCAAATAATTTCATATTCATTTAAGATGAGACAAATGCCTGGAAACAATGCAACTACCTACGCCCTTAGAAGGAGCCAGACGAATTAATGAAACGGCGCTATCAGAAAAAAATTTAACAATAGCACTTTGTCCAATTTTAAGATCGAGAATACTCTTAGTCATATAATCAAAATCAAAGGTTGACAAAAATGACTAAACTTAAGATGATATCCAACCGACTCCTTGTGAGTTGATCTAACAAGATTGGGTACTCCGATAATCTCTAAGGCAATCGCCTCAATAGGCTATCTTTATAATATGAAAAAAGTCGCCCTAATTGCTCATGACGGGAAGAAAGCAGAGTTAGTCTCCTTCGTCTTACAGAACCGTCATTACATCGAAAACATAACAATCTATGCTACTGGCACTACCGGCAAGCATATCGAGAATGCAGGTTTCAAGGTGAAAAGGCTATTATCAGGACCACTCGGTGGCGATGCTCAGATTGCCACGATGGTAGCGGAGAAAAACATGGATATGGTCATATTCTTCAGAGATCCCCTAGACAAACATCCACATGAGCCCGATGTACAGATGTTGATGAGGTTATGCGATGTACATAACGTACCTCTCGCCACCAACCCTGCCAGTGCTGCCCTGTTTTTAAAAGGAACATCACACGAGTAATTGACAACAGAGGACTATAAGGCGATATCAGATACGATACCCCGATCTCCAGGGGTCTACAAATATTATGATAATAAGGGCACCATCATATATGTTGGCAAGGCCAAAAATCTCAGAAATAGAGTAAGCTCATACTTTGGCAACAGAAAGCACCAGGCCTACAAGACACGGGTCATGGTGAAAAATGCGTCACACCTCGATTTCACTATCGTAGAAACAGAATCCGACGCACTCCTGCTCGAAAACACACTGATTAAGAAGTTTCAGCCTCGATATAATGTGATGCTCAAGGATGGCAAATCATATACCTACCTCTGTATCAAAAAAGAGCGATTCCCTAGGGTGTTCTTTACACGCAAAGTAGTCCGGGACGGCTCTCAATACTTCGGGCCGTACACCTCTAAGTTCAGAACCAAACAGATATTCGAGTTAGTAAAAAACCTATTCCCCATAAGAACCTGCAAGCTGAACTTGACTCAGAGCAATATCGAAAAGAGGAAATTTAAAGTGTGTTTGGAATATCACATTGGTAATTGCCTCGGACCATGTGTAGGACTCCAAAACGAGGATGATTACAACCGATCCATTGATCAGGTCAAAAACATTCTAAATGGAAAGTTCAAACCTGTCAAGGACTACATCAAAGAGGAGATGGCCCGCTTAGCGGAAGAATTGAAGTTTGAGCAGGCTGCCCAGATGAAGGAGAAGCTCAGCTTATTCTCCGAATATCAGGCGAAATCTACCGTAGTCAGCCAAACCATTAATGATGTAGACGTATTCTCGATAGATAGCAATGACGAGTGGGCTTATATCAACTACATGAAGGTGATCAATGGCGCAGTGATCAATACCGATACGATTGAAGTCAAGATGAATCTTGACACAGATCACCGTAAAATTCTATCCTACGTAATACCAGAAATCAGAAAAAAGTATAACAGCATCTCATCAGAGTTATTACTGAGTGAACAAATCATCCTCGCAGAAAAAGAGCTCAATATTACGGTGCCACAACGAGGCGATAAGCGAAAACTCCTTGAGCTCTCGCAGAAGAATGTCAAATACTTCCTCCTCCAAAAAAAGAAGGAGAGCTTGGCTCATGTCCGCAAGCAAACCCCTGCAGAGCGCATCCTTAAAACACTACAGGCCGATCTCAGTATGGATGACATACCCTACCATATCGAGTGCTTTGACAATAGCAATATCCAAGGCACCAATCCAACGGCAAGCTGTGTGGTATTCAAAAATGCCAAGCCGTCCAAGCGTGACTATCGAAAGTTTAAAGTCAAGACTGTCGAGGGGCCTGATGACTTTGCCTCAATGGTTGAGATCGTCTATCGCAGATATAAGCGCCTGCTCGAAGAAGAGCAATCCCTTCCACAACTCGTGATAATCGATGGGGGCAAAGGTCAGTTGAGCTCCGCCATGCAAAGCATCGATAAGTTAGGTCTGCGTGATAAGATCACAGTGATCGGAATCGCCAAGAAGCTGGAGGAGATCTACTTCCCCGAAGACCCGATCCCAATCTATATTAACAAGAAGTCTGAGTCGCTCAAACTGATACAACAGGCCCGCAACGAAGCCCACAGGTTTGCCATCAACTATCATCGTGATCAGCGCTCGCAGAACTTTACCAAGAGCGCTTTGCTGGACATTAAGGGCATCGGCAAGAAGTCTACTGATGAACTCCTCAAACACTTCAAGTCCGTCAAACGCATCAAGGAAGCCACTGTAGAGGAAATCGCCGAAGTCATCGGCAATCAGAAAGCGCAACTCGTACGGGAGTCGTTGGATTTAACTGATTAACACAAAAAGCAGCGATGGCAATGACCATAAACTTTGGGCAGCGGGAGCAGCATTTTAGCAGAGCTTTTTTATGGTCTTGATTTTTGGTTCTTTCATCTATGGAAAAGAACGGCCATATCGCAGAGAACAAGGCTTGTGGCTATTCGTGCTGAAGATGCCTCCACAATGTCGACATGAAAGATGAGGTACCAACATTGCTACTGTGTTGATGACAGAATCCTCATCACCAACTACTTAGAAATCTCCTTGCACTCGATTTGAAAAGGGGTGCGTTTTCAGAAGGTTTTATACCTATTTTTCATCTATATCTTGTGAAGAGATCTTAATATAACCCCTGCGCAACATTAGGTATTATTGAACGCAATTGAGAATAGCGCTACTTTTATAGTATGTCAGAATTTCGATTGGACAGAACAAAGTTTAGTGCGGGTACGAAAAAAGAGCAACGCCAGCGAGATCAATTGTATTGGTCTCAACAGAGCATCGACGATAGATTTCAGTCTTCTTGGTACTTAACCTTGATGTCTTATGGACTTGATCCTTACAATCCACCAAGATTAGACAAGACGGCATTCTCTATGAGAAAACACGACAATGGGGAATGTTCTAAATCCTGATTTTCAAGAATTTATATTGGAGCTCAATAACTGCGAAGTCAAGTATGTTTTAGTTGGTGGATATGCAGTTATCTATCATGGGTATAATCGTACTACAGGAGATTTGGATATATATGTTGAGAGAAGTGTAGAAAACTATAATCTGATGTGTAAGGCATTTAAAAATTTTGGCTTAGCCATGTTTGACATGACTCAAGAAAACTTCTTGGACCATTCAACATTCGAGGTATTTACTTTTGGCAACCCACCTGTATCGATAGATATTATTACTTCGCTCAAGGGAGTCTCATTCAGTGAAGCTTTTGCACTTTCTCAGATTGGAATCATTGATAATATCTCTGTACGGGTACTGCACAAGAACGGTCTCATCGAATCCAAATTAAGATCTGGACGAGCTAAAGATCTGGCTGACATAGAAATGCTGGGCGAAGCCGAATGACAGATTCTTTGAATGTATGGTAATTGAAGCTACACCTCCACAAGGTCGGCATAAATGAAGGCTGTATGCACTAAAAACTATTTAGATCTTCTCCTTTTGATCGAGATGTAAAAAAGAATTTATGTTTTTCAACCCACTCTTTTCCTATCGAGGGAGGTACGATCGAGATATC
>CAZFWJ010000009.1:0-79078 GCA_964522505.1 uncultured Saprospiraceae bacterium | reverse complement strand
CATAAGGGTAATACTCAACATGAGATAGCTATGCCCTTACCTCTGAATATCCCGAGGTACTTGTTGATGACGTTGATATAGAGATCCTATTCCACGATTAGTGAAGATGATGACTACAGGGACGTACAGACTATTAAGCTTGATAAGATAGGGTAGTGCGCACTCCATATCACACCTGTGTTCAAAATTGGTATATACGAAGAAGCAGCTGCGATGTGGTATCTTAGGCGGTTAATTAAAGTAGTTTTTATGACTACTTTAATTAATTACTCCACACGATGCCAAGTCTGTGTCCTGCCTAGGGCCGGAATTCCAATGTAGCCTCTGAGCTTCATGGTGTCTTTATCTTCTAGGTATAATTTACACTTATAGACTTTGCCATCTTCGGGGTCCATGACTCGTCCACCTTTCCAGGTGCCATCTTCTTCTTTCATGTCATAGATGATCTCCATCCCGATCACGGGTTGGTCTTTCTTAGCACCTTTACAGTTGGTACATAAGATGTCTGGCTCTACATCAAATAGCTTGACAACAGTTCCAGTAAGTACGCCATTGTCTATGGCTATCCGGATATGTGATGAGGGCTCATTGTCACGATCATCAATGGCCTGCCATACGCCCTCTACGCCATTCTGAGCATAGGAGATCGAACAAAACATAACTAAAACTAAAAGGTGTAGGTACTTCATGATTACATTTCTGCTTGACTAACGTAATCTAGGTCTAAGAGGTTATGACTATATGTCTCTTTTAATAAAAGTATAATAGGCCAAGGCAAAAAATATACATATCCACACTATTGATCCTATTGTTGCCTGTTGGTATGTCAATAAAAAGCTAAAGTCCAAGTCTTTCCGCGGTATGAGATCAGCAAAACGGAACAATGGATTGGGCATTAAATCCTCAATACAATTTGAAGGATAGTAGTTTATTGTTTCATTTTGGAAAACTCTGAAATGAGCAGCCCACTTGATAATACCTTCTATCATTAAGATATAGCACAGATAGAATAATACAGCGATCCCTGATCTTCTAAATACAAATCCACATAGCAAGCCAAAAGAAGTATATCCTAAAGTCATGAGAAAAAATCGAGGAATTGCCCAACTGGAATCTTGAAAAGCATCAGCAAAGCTAAATTCCTCAGCATGAACAGCCCCGATGACGAATCCAATGATCGCATAGTATAAAGCTGCCAACAAGCTGATAGCAATGATACTATATACCTTAGCTAAGAAATAATTTTGCCGAGTTAAGCCCGTTATGACGTTTTGTCTAAACGTCTTGTAGCTCACTTCATTCACGACAATGAATACTGAGATTAAACCAAGAAAAAAGAACACCAACCAATTACCAGCATATCCCAGATAATCCCAGACGGTTGGAAAATTGAAGAAGATAGTATTGTTTGGAAGAGGAGGTGGTACATTTTTGAATTCCTTCCCTACAAATATTACTGTAGGCATCATGATCACATACAAAATCGTAAGTAGACCAATTACGGCACTCTTTCTAAACTTGGCGAACTCTAATGTGAGTAATGAAAAGACATTGTTCATTATTTCTTAGTTTGATGTGATTTGTAAAAACTCCTCTTCTAATCTACTCTTACGAGCTACCATTCTGGTTGGAATTATTCCTTGGTCAAACAATGACTTACTAAACGCTTCCACAGATTCGGATTCATCAACGGTGCATTCAATCCAGTCTTTTTTGGACGCTACTGTTTTAACAGATGGGTGGTTCTTTAACAGTGACTCCAGAGAATCACGGTTGACCGCATTAACCTCGATGATCAAATCGTTGCTTAGTATAGCTCCAATTGGACCAGTTGCTAAGAGCCTGCCATTCTTGATTATTGCCACATGATCACAGATTTTCTCTACTTCATCAAGAATGTGTGATGCCATGATCACGGTATTACCCATTGAGGCTATCCGACTTAGGATATTGCGTACTTCTGCTATCCCCTGGGGATCAAGCCCATTAGTAGGTTCATCAAATATTAATACTTCTGGATCGCCTATCATGGTAGCGGCAATAGCCAATCTTTGTTTCATTCCTAAGGAGTAAGTTCTAAAGGCCGACTTTTTACGGTGCGCTAGATTGACAACTTCTAAGAGTTCATCATAATCTACATTAGATACTCTTTTAATTCTTCTGACAATATCAAGATTTTCTGAAGCATTGAGATATGGGTAGAAATTAGGAGTCTCCAAAATGGCGCCAATCTTCATCCTAGCTTTATCTCCATATTCCCCTTCGAACCATTCATAAGTTCCATCATCTGGCCTGAGGATATCTAATATAATTCCGAGGGTAGTAGTCTTACCACTTCCATTGGGGCCCAGTAATCCATATATATGGCCCTTTTCTATTTCAAGGTTTAAACCATCAACTGCTGTCAGCTTTCCATAGCTTTTAGTAAGATTCTTGATCGACAGTACAGACATAGATTTTGTTTTGCTCCAAAATAGAAGTATTCCCTCAATACACTAATGATATCTGACGAATGCATCGTTTTTACAGATGAAGGATCTGTTTTTAATAGTATATATTTCTTTCTTATAACAAATAGCTATAAGTTTGAAGTATGAATATTAATACACACAGACATCATCACTATTTATTACTACGGTAAGTGAGATGAATATTTGTGTGTTTAGAACATATATCGCCCGCTTACTTAGTTGTTAGCGGGTTTTTTTATTGTAGTATATTAAAATTAAGGATGCCACTTAATATAGCGATTCAGAAAAAAGGACGACTCTTTGAGCAGTCTATAAAACTTCTAAAAGAAGCAGGCCTCAAGGTTGATAACTCCAAAGATCAGCTAAAAGCGACGGTGCGAGGATTCGATGCACAGGTGATGTTCCTCCGCAATTCTGATATTCCAAAATACCTTGAAGACGGAGTAGTCGATATGGCCATCATAGGCGAGAATACAATCATTGAAAAAGAAGCAACCGTCGAAGTAATCCAGCATCTTGGGTTTAGCAAATGCCGTCTTTCATTAGCCACGCCAAAAGGCGGCTCATATAATGGGCTGAATTCTCTCAATGGTAAAAAGATTGCGACATCATACCCCAATACATTAAAGGCATATCTCAAAAAGAATCAGATCGAAGCAGAGATCCATTTGATTAGTGGGTCAGTTGAGATTGCCCCTAATATTGGCTTGGCAGATGCCATTTGTGATTTAGTCAGCTCAGGAAGCACACTTTTTAAAAATGGCCTTGAAGAACAAGAGATCATCCTTAAGTCTGAAGCCTGTATTGCTGTCAATAATGGGCTTGATGCCACAAAGCTCGCACAGATAGATGAGTTGTTGTTCAGAATCCAATCTGTGCTTAAAGGGCGTAATAACCGCTATATCCTAATGAATGTTCCCAATGAAAGCATCGATGCTGTCAGTAAAGTGCTACCTGTATTGAAGAGTCCTACTGTGCTACCATTAGTAGAGGAGGGATGGAGTTCGCTACACTCGGTGATTAGTGAAGATGATTTCTGGGCTGTAATTCAAGAATTGAAATCCTTAGGAGCTGAGGGAATTCTCGTTGTACCAATTGAAAAAATGGTTGTTTGATGGCATTAAAGATACCTGTACTATATAATCCATCAGGGGCTGACAGAATTAGCGCATTACAGCGTCCAGCTAAATCTGCCGACGACCTAAGGGAAGTGGTGGGCTCTGTATTTAATGCAGTAAAAGAACAAGGTGACCAAGCACTCATTAATTTTACCAGTCGCTATGATGGAGTAGAGCTGAAATCAATAAGGCTGGGTCAGTCGACCATATCCGCTGCCATAGTCCAGTTAGATAGTGCATTGAAGGTGTCGATTGAGCAGGCCTATCACAACATCAGGTCTTTTCATGAGTCACAACGGTCAAAGAACGATAAAATCATTACTAGTCCTGGTGTAACTTGTTGGCGAGAGTTTCGTGCCATTGAGGCCGTTGGACTTTATATACCAGGTGGAACTGCTCCCTTATTCAGTACTGCACTTATGTTAGGTGTACCCGCACAGATAGCAGGATGTGAACAAGTAATATTATGTAGCCCTCCAGATAATACTGGCGGACTTCATCCAGCAATAATCTTTGCAGCATCGTTATGCGGAATTGATGAGATCTATACTGTAGGTGGATCTCAGGCAATAGCAGCAATGACCATAGGCACGGATACGATCCCACGTGTTCATAAGATATTCGGACCTGGCAACCAGTACGTCACCGCAGCCAAGATTATGGCTCAAGACTACCAAGTTGCCATTGATCTACCCGCAGGACCTTCAGAAGTCTTAGTATATGCAGATCCTGAAGCCTCGCCTGAATATATAGCAGCTGATTTATTATCTCAGGCAGAACACGGTGTGGATAGCCAAGTGGTATTAGTGTCTACGAACGAAATCATTTTTAATAAGGTACAGCGCTCTCTTAATTCACAGTTATCCGGATTACCGAGAGAGAAGATTGCAAGACAGGCTATTGCAAATAGCAATTTTGTTTGTTTCAGTGAACGACAGGATGCTTTTGATTTTATTAATGAATATGCTCCCGAGCATTTGATCATCTTAAGCGATCACTATGAGTCATATATTCCGATGATCAGGAATGCAGGTTCTGTTTTCTTGGGTCATAACACTCCTGAGAGTGCTGGAGATTATGCTTCAGGAACTAATCACACACTGCCGACAGCGGGATATGCTAAATCGTATAGTGGGGTGTCTTTAGATTCTTTCGTCAAGAAGGTCACCTTTCAACACATCACCAAGGAAGGGCTATTAAACCTCGGTCCACATATAGTGAGAATGGCAAACGCTGAGCAATTAGAAGGACATGCTAATGCAGTTACTGTCAGGATGAACGATATAGAAAAATCATGATGGACATCAAGAACCTTGTGAGACCTAATATTATGTCACTCGTACCATTCAGTTCTGCCCGTGCAGAATTTGACGGTGAGGCAGATGTGCTATTAGATGCTAATGAAAATCCATATGACAATGGTATCAATAGATATCCCGATCCGTATCAGCGAGAGCTTAAGACACAGATAAGTGTGTGGAAAGGAATCCATCCGCAAAACATATTCCTTGGCAATGGCAGCGATGAAATTATCGATTACATCATAAGGACATTTTGTCGACCTGGCTTAGATCGTATACGATACATCTATCCGAGTTTTGGTATGTATAAGGTCATGGCAGATATCAATGATATCGAAACAATGCAAATACACCTAAACGCTCACTTTGACTTTGATGCCGCCGATGCCTTATCTGATCAAACAGATGAGGATAAGGTCCTTTTCTTATGTAGTCCTAATAATCCCACTGGTAATAGTTATGATCCCGAAAAGCTCATATCATGCATAGTGGGCTTCAATGGTCTTGTCGTTGTTGATGAGGCATATATTGACTTTAGTACCAAAGCATCCTGTATCCCATTGATAGAAATGCATAAAAACCTTATAGTACTTCAGACATTTTCTAAAGCATTAGGCGCAGCAGGATTACGCATAGGGATGGCATTTGCCAACTCTGAAATTCTCAAATACATGACCAAGGTCAAAGCCCCTTACAATATTGGATCACAGACTCAGCATAGGGCTATAGGAGTACTAGGTGATTTAGAAAAAATCAAGCAAGAGAATAGCAGTATCATTGCCGAACGTAAAAAGCTTAGAGCTCAGCTCAGAGCTATATCAGAAGTTGAACAGGTTCATGATTCTGACGCGAACTTCTTGTTAGTCAAGTTTAGTAATCCAATGAAGATCATGAGTTATCTGCGAGACCTAAAGATTATAGTAAGAGATCGCTCTAAGCTACCACACTGTGAAGGGTGCTTAAGGATAACGGTTGGAACATCTATCGAAAACCTGAGATTGATTGAAGCACTTAGAAATTATGGCTCATGAAGAAAGTACTCTTTATTGATAGAGATGGGACACTGATACGGGAGCCTCAGACAGATTATCAAGTTGATACACTTGAGAAATTTTCTTTCTACCCCGGTGTTATCAAATTCTTGATTAAGATCGTTCAAGAATTGGATTATGTATTAGTAATGGTCACTAATCAAGATGGCCTTGGAACGGAGTCTTATCCAGAGGAAACATTCTGGCCTTATCAGGAACTAACTGTACAGACACTTAGTGAGCAGGGTATCAAGTTCGAGGATATTTACATAGACCGTAGCTTTGAGAAGGATGGTTCGCCATATCGCAAACCCGGTACAGCAATGCTCACAAAATACATTGAGGGCCCGTACGACATGTCGCAATCTTTTGTACTCGGAGATCGATGGAGTGATATACAGTTGGCTAAAAATCTGGGGGCTAAAGGAATATTCATCAATGAATATGATGGTAAAAGTGTTGAAGCGTTAGATGAGCTTAAGAATAGTACAGCATTAATCACCGATAGTTGGAGTGACGTCTATTCCTTACTCAAAAAACAGGATCGTCGGAGTCATTTGCTTAGGGCAACCAAGGAAACAAATATTACGGTACATCTTAACCTAGATGGTACTGGAGAATCAATGATTAATACTGGTTTAAATTTTTTTGATCATATGCTTGATCAGATTGCCAAGCATGGGCAGCTAGATTTAATGGTTAAAGCCAAAGGTGATCTCGAAATAGATGAACACCACACCATAGAGGATACAGCCATAGCATTAGGGCGAGCCTTCAAGGAAGCGCTTGGCAAAAAGGTGGGAATCCAGAGATATGGCTTCGCTCTACCGATGGATGATTGTCTAGCTCAAGTGGCTCTTGATTTTGGGGGGAGGCCCTGGATCGAGTGGGATGTGCAATTAGATCGAGAATATGTAGGGGATATGCCGACAGAGATGGTGTATCACTTCTTCAAGTCTTTCTCGGATAATGCAGATTGCAACCTAAACATCAAGGTAGAAGGAGACAACGAGCATCATAAAATTGAATCGATATTCAAAGCATTTGCTCGGGCTATACGTATGGGAAAAGCAATTGATAAATATAGCGATGAAATGCCATCGACCAAGGGCGTAATATGATAGCATTAATAGATTATGATGCGGGGAATATCTGTAGTGTGATGAATGCGCTCGACAGATTAGATGTTGATTATCTCCTCACCAGTGATTGCAATGAAATACAGTCTGCCGACAAGGTTATTTTTCCTGGTGTAGGACATGCTGGTGCGGCTATGGGTAACCTTGTAGATAAAGGCTTAGACCACGTCATCAAGAAGCTAAAACAACCCGTATTAGGTATTTGTGTCGGTATGCAACTCCTCTGCTCCTATTCAGAAGAAGGAAATACGACTTGCTTAGGTATAGTACCAGCTAAGGTTAAGCGATTTAGCCCTGATCTCGAGCTTAAGGTGCCACATATGGGATGGAATGAGATTCATTCAGAGTGGACAGATCATGCCCTTTTAAAAAATATAAGCAATAATGACTTTGTCTATTTCGTACACAGTTATTATGTAGAGACCAATGAATATAGTATTGCTTCAGCTCATTATGGCTTGGACATATGCGCAGCAATACACAAAGAAAATTTCTACGGTATTCAATTTCATGCCGAGAAAAGTGGTGCTGTCGGAGAACAGATATTAGCGAACTTCATTAAGAATATTATATGAAAATCATACCGGCGATAGATATCATTGATGGCAAATGCGTAAGATTAACTCAAGGCGACTATAACCAAAAGAAAGTATACGACCAAAGTCCACTAGATGTAGCAACAGATTTGGTAGAGAAAGGGATAAAGCATCTTCATATGGTAGATTTGGACGGAGCAAAGTCTAACTCACCCAAAAATCTATATACTCTGAATCAGATTGCGTTGGAAACAGACTTGCAGATAGATTTTGGTGGAGGAATCAAGAGTGAAGACTCTTTGATTCAGGCAGTCCGTTCAGGTGCGCATCAAGTGAACATAGGAAGCCTTGCAATACGTAATCCTTTGCTAGTTAAGTTTTGGATCATGAAGTATGGCGCAGATAAAATTATTCTGAGCGCAGATGTGAAGGAAGGCAAAATAGCTGTTAATGGATGGCAGGAGAAGTCAGAGATTGAGTTGTTTGATTTTATAAATGATTTCTCTGATGATGGTGCTGTAAACTTCGTGTGTACAGATATCTGTAAAGATGGAATGATGCAAGGCTCCTCGATAGAGCTGTATGATAAAATACTAGATCATTTTCCGCATATAAAGCTAACGGCAAGTGGTGGAGTGTCTAGTATTAGAGAAATGAAAACCTTGCAGGAGATCGGGGTTGATGGTGTGATATTAGGTAAAGCCCTTTATGAAGGCCTGGTTGATCTGGAAGAGGTAGTTAGAACATTTGAGATAGTATAGTTCATGCCGCTGACTAAACGAATTATACCATGCCTCGATATTAAGAATGGTCGGACTGTTAAAGGAGTCAACTTTCTTGAGCTTAGAGACGCAGGAGACCCAATCGAGTTAGCACGAAAATATGCAGAGCAAGGCGCTGATGAACTGGTCTTCTTAGATATTTCGGCGACTCAAGAAGAGCGAGAAACCATCTATTCTCTTGTTAAAGACGTAGCCAAGCAGATTAATATCCCGTTTACAGTTGGAGGCGGAATTGCATCAGCAGACAAGGTCAGTAAGATTCTTGCTAATGGCGCTGACAAGGTGAGCGTAAACAGTGCTGCAGTGTATAACCCGCAGATAGTACGTGAAATATCCAAAACATTTGGTAGTCAATGCATGGTTGTTGCGATAGATGCGCGTCAAGTGGCTGGTCGATGGTTACTACATACACATGGAGGTACAAAGCCTACTGATATAGAATTATTTGAATGGGCACAACGCATGGAAGATTTAGGTGCAGGTGAAATTTTATTTACCTCCATGGATCATGATGGTACTAAGTCTGGATTTGCGAATGAAGCATTAGCGCAGATGAACGAACTGGTAAGCCTTCCCGTAATAGCATCAGGGGGAGCAGGCTCTATAGATGACTTTTATGATACTTTCACTGAAGGGAATGCGGATGCAGGACTGGCAGCGAGCATATTCCACTTTAATGAAATCCCCATACCTAAATTAAAGCAACATCTAAAAAGTAGAGGAATACCGGTTAGATTATAAGATTAAGAAATTGTAGAAGACAATGAAGTTTGATAAAGACAGTGGCTTAATACCTGCAATTGTGCAGGATGTGATGACTAATAAGGTCCTCATGCTGGGCTATATGAATCAGGAAGCCTTTGATATTACAGTTAAGACTGGCAAGGTTACCTTTTGGAGTAGATCCCAAAATAAAATCTGGACTAAAGGAGAGACAAGCGGAAACTACTTGACCTTAAAAAAGTGGTCTATTGATTGTGATGAAGACACTGTGTTAATCAAGGCTTCTCCTGAAGGGCCAACATGCCACACAGGGAGTGATACCTGTTGGAATGAATCAAACTGTACTAGCAATACGAACTTCATAGATTATCTGGAGGATGTTATTGATAACCGCTATAACGATCGATCTGAAAAGTCTTATACCTCATCATTATTTGATAAAGGAACTAATAAGATCGCTCAGAAAGTAGGTGAGGAAGCTGTAGAATTGGTGATTGAATCCAAGGATGAGAATGACGAGTTATTCCTTGGTGAAGCGGCAGATTTGCTGTTTCATTATTTAGTATTACTTAGAGATAGAGACATGAGTCTTTCTGATGTTATCAAAGTTCTCAAAAAACGCCATCAATAAGAGCTATATGAAGATTGATCTAAATTGTGACATGGGTGAAAGCTTCGGCAATTACACCATCGGCAAAGATCTATTGTTGATGCCATATCTCAGCTCGTGTAATATTGCTTGTGGTTTTCATGGTGGTGATGCATATCATATTGAGCGTACTATAGATGCCGCCCTGGAACACAGGCTTAGAATTGGCGCGCATCCATCATATCCTGATTTACAAGGCTTTGGAAGACGCAAGATGTTCGTGCCTCATGAAGAGCTTACTTCTATCATAAAGTATCAAGTAAGTGCATTAAAAGGCTTAGTAGAGTCTAAAGGCGGAAGACTTTCCTATGTCAAACCCCACGGTGCACTTTACAACTCGATCGCATACGATCAAGAAGAGGCAGCTGCAGTAATCCGCGGAATACTGTCTATAGACAGCTCTCTTCAGCTCATGGTGCTTGCTGATGCCCCAATAGCAGATGTTGCTCAGCTATTGGGGATTAGTACCATTCGTGAAGGATTTGCAGATCGCCGTTATGAGCGCAATACTAAGTTGCAATCTCGTTCAATCCCCGGATCTGTCTATCATGATGCTCAGATAGCGATCGACCAAGTTCAATCATTAGCTCATAATCAGACCATTACTTGGGCTGATGGATCTGCACATGCGCTCCACGTGGAGTCTATCTGTATCCATGGAGATAATCCAGTGGCTTTGGAGATTGCGAGAGGAGCTCGGGAGGTACTTTGATCAGATCATTTAAGCTTTAGAATCAACAGTTTCAAGAATGCCAAGCTCCCGAATATTCCGAATGAGATATAACACATAGGAATACCTCCTGTTGTTTTAGGACATGAGGCAAAACCAAACAGTTCTCCTAAACTTCCATAGCTAGCAATTGCTAATGCGGGCAATACACCAAGCCAGAATAGTCTGCTCCTATCTTTTAAGATCTCGAGATGTGATATTATGGCTAATGAGAAACAGCCAAAGATTATATAGCACGCCGGGATGCCTATAAGCTTAGGACAGATATTACCATCAAGCCATTCATTTCGTACTAATCCATATGTACTATATAGTCCTACCGAGGCAATTAACAAGATGATATAGAAAAGTGATTTTTTCAATACTATGAGTTTTTAATTTTTGCTGAACCAATCTCTAATTGTTCCTTCTGCTTGTTTCATATTTGGCGTAAACGAGCTATTTTCTGCGCCTTGATAATCGAGATAAGATGGAAACTTCCACCACAGAATACCACCACACCACTCTTGATCCTGAATACCTTCAAAAATTACTTGATAACAGAGATCTTGATGGGCGGCATTGAATGAGTCGTCACCCTCAGCATGTGGATTCTTCCATGGAGCATCGATACTTCTGAAACCTATCTCTGTAAATACTATTGGCTTCTGATGAACTCTATAGACCTTCTTGATCTTGTTTTTTATCCCTTCAAAATTCTTGCGGAGTTCTCGTTTACTCGGACTATCCTGTTTGCTCAAGGGGTAGTAACAATTCAGGCCTATGAAATCGAGCTCATCCCAAAATCCAACTTTTTCAAATTCATCACCCCAGTTGGCAGAATAGGTCAGTTGACCTTGATATACATTACGCACATTTCGGATAATTTGGCGCCATTCTTCCTCATGTGATAGGGTGGCTTTCACGAATTCTACTCCGATAGACAACATGTCGATTTCATGTATTTCTGCAAGTAACGCATAGTGTATGATCCAATCATTGTAGTATTTAAAGAACAAGTCCCAGTCTTCATCGCTTTTCATGTCTACGTCACCAGGCCAAGAACCCCTAAACCAGATCTGTGGTTTCAACATGGTTGTCATTCCTTGTTGTTTGGCTACATAGGCTGAGTGTATCACTCCTTGATCATTTTCTTGACCTGGTCGATTCGGTATAGGGAGTGCATTAGGTTTATTTGGCGCGTTCATGTATGAGTAGGGTACAATCGCCATCGCATTAGCGCCCAATTCTGCTTGCTTATATATAGCTTCACTCGCGAGATTTGATAGATAACCATTAAAGATGCGATAACCCTCATGAGCGAAATTGAAGCCCTGCAGATAAGACACCTTCTTCATGCTTCTATCCTTTATCGGATGTGTATTAGGGAGATCAGAGAGATATTTTTGCCATGATGGACTAAGTTCCTCTATGTCTTTACTAGATGGCGTCCAGGATTTATATCGTTCAAGAAATTGTTTTTTGCCAACCAAATTCACGAGAAAATCAATTAGGACACCAGACATAGATTCTATAAGTAGTGTTGATTTTCGATCATGCGGTTCCTGATTGAACAATTCACTCAGACTCATTCTAAATCCAGAATCCACTAAACGAGCTGCCCAGTACTGATAACCTTCTCTTTGCCATTGATCTGTAAATTGGATTCCTAGCCCTAACTCTAGTATTGATGTATAGGGTTTGCCAAGTAGAGATCTTAAGACGAGTTGATTTTCTTTTTCGATGTAGTTCTTCTCATATTGCTCATTGATGATGGTGTAACAGATATTCTCTTCAAAATTCACATGAGATTGTGCACTATTGGACTGATGTAGCGCCTTTTTCTCCGCAGAAGGATATATATGATATGACATGTGAGATAGATCCGCTTGACTCCCTACAAATTCTTTAATTGATGCAACCCTATCTTCAAGCCTTTGACCAATTCTATTGAGTTCGTCTGCACCTAACTGGGTGTTGTAATTAGTAATGCTATAATTTGTTGTCTTAAGGATCTGCACGTCATTATCACCAAATTCGAATAATAGATCAGGCTTGATTTCCCACTTATTATCAAATGCTCCAATAGCAGTCTTGGCAGAATTACTATAAACGACGTAATCAAAGCTAGCCCAAGTAAATTGTATGCCAGACTGCAAGGATTGTTCAAACACCTCATATACGGCCTCATCGTTATTTCCAGTGATAAGAGTCAATGGTAAATTAGACTGTTGCGGGTTAGGATAGTTGTACATAGCCAGCACCGCATGCTCATCGGTATAGATCTTGTCTAAGATTGTGATGCCTCTGCTTTCAATACCTATTGGTAGTCCTTGCTTTATATATTCTATTAATGGCACAGACATCGGCGTGCCAACTATATAGACTATTTTATCTTTGATGTCACCTAGATCGACACTACTGGCTTCTTCAAAGCGAATTTTAAGCTGTTGTTGATCCGCTGCAGAGATACGCTGTTTAAATGCTTTAATAGCAGCCTCGTATTTAGTAGAAATATGTTCTTCATTAGAACCATAGATCACTATGATCTCATTATTGCCATAAGCACTATACAATTGCCATCTACTTGGTCGATCATTGGTTAATTGTGTGCTAATAGAAGAGGAACTTTGATCGGTGACAGTGTTTTGTTGGTCGCACTGAGAACTACAAAGTCCGATAAGTAAAACAATAATAGTCGCTATCTTGATCATTACCCCTTATTAATTAGTGCCTAATATCCACAAACTTTATATAAGAGCACGATTGAAGACCCAACAATTAGTTAAATGTCACCCTCTATCTGATTACGCTTATCTAAACTAAGTTGAACAAGCTCCTCAGGGTCATTGGTGGTTACCAATACTTTTGGTAGAGAAAAATAAAATATAGTGCCTCCTTCGGGATTTGGTCTGTAACCAATAGAGCCACCATGTAGTGTCACTATCCTTTTGCATATAGACAATCCTATGCCATTCCCATGATAATCTTCTTTGGTGCTTAGGCGCTTGAAAGGTTGAAATATTAAATGTAGATATTTTGGATCTATGCCGATTCCATTATCAGCTACTTCAAAATACCAGTCTTCTTCCTGCTCCTCTGCTGATATTCTAATGATCGGCACATCATTTTCATTGAACTTTATTCCATTGGAGATCAGATTGGTAAACAGCATTTTTATTCTTTCTGGCAGACATCTGATCTTGACATCACCTATGTCAAGCTCCAAACGTGCTTTACTTTCCTTTAATAGCAAGTCGAGATCTAAAGCAATTTGTTTTACAAGTTCACCTACTGATGCCTCTTCGAACTCATCTTCTATTGTATCTACTCTTGAGTAGGTCAAGATCTGACTTACTAAAGAGGACATTCGCTTAGCCCCCTCTGAGATTATTTCTAAGTAATCATTGCCTTCATCTCCTAAGAGGCTAGAATACTTCTGTTTGAGTAATCCAGAAAACCCAGCAATCATTCTTATAGGTTCCTGAAGATCATGGGATGTCGCATAGGCAAATTGTTCGAGATCTTGGTTGATCAACTCAAGCCTAGAATTAAGAGATTTGAGACTTTTGTTATGGTTCTTTAATTCAAGCTCCATCTCTTTACGTTCGGTGATATCTTCATAGGTTCCTAATATCCCTATGATTTGACCGCCATTGTTTCTTAAAGGAACCTTGCTTGTTCGGACCCACTTAGTTTGGCCATTCTGTACAGTTATAGGCTCTTCAAAATTGAGTTGAACGTCTCCAGAATCCATAACCTCTTTATCTATTTTTCTGAAGTAGTCAGATTGTTCCTTACTCCACGGAAGGTCGTAGTCACTCTTTCCAATAATATCATCAGTTGAAGCAAGGCCAGCAGATTCGCCAAAGTTCTGATTACAACCCTGATAAATACTATCTCTATTCTTCCAGAATACAGATGATGGTATGTTGTCCATAACGAGCTTGAGGAATTCTTCGTTCTTTACTTGATTTTTAATCATTGGGCTTAGTAAATTGCTTCATTCAGTCAATCGCATTTATTCAAAATTAACTTTTTTGCTGAAGTCTTTGAATGATTAAAATTGATAATTCTTGCAGCCTCCTTTACACAACTTAGATCAGTGTGTTAGCCTTTATAATCTACTATACCTTTTATCGTTTGTTGATTAATTCGGCTTGCTGTAGGATAGGCGTATACTTTCTTTAGAAAGTCATCTAAAGAGAGGTTTGTGATTGTTGCTAAATGTAATTCTTGCATAATGTCTCCAGCCATAGGTGCTATTAGGGAGCCCCCAAGAATCTTTCTGCTTGACTTGTTTCGATCTGTGGATACAAATAGTGTCATCTTGCCGTAGCTATAATTGCTAGTAATGGCACGATCATCACGACTAAAATCTTGATCTTGACGCCAGTACGAAATCTTGTTTTCTATCAGGTACGCCTCACTGAATCCGAAGGTAGCAATCTCAGGATCTGTGAATGTTACCCAGGATAATCCTTTGATATGATGCTTCTTATCAAATATACTCTTGAAGTTATGTCGAAGTAATTTGACATGCTTTTCAGCGCCATGAGAGAATTGATATGATCCAACCGCATCACCCACAACATAGATATGTTTTTGACTAGTTTGAAGATAGTCATTGACCTTTATCTTCTTGCGTTCTGTTAATTCCACATTGGCTTTTTCTAACTGTAAGGAGTCGTGGTTAAGTCCGCGTCCTATTGCAAGTAAACAGGCATCAAAATCTAGCGTAAGTTCATCTTGTGATGATCTATTCTTAAGAATAGCAGACGTAGCAGAATCGAATCGTTTTAAGTCATGTCCCAAGATGATTTCTACGCCTTCTTGAGTAAGTTGATCTGCCAATATATAGCTCATTTCTTCACGCTCTTTTCTGAGAATACGATCACCTCGATCCAAGAGGAATACCTGACTTCCTAAGCGCTGAAACACTTGCGCCATCTCACATCCAATAGGTCCTCCTCCTACCACTAATAAGCGTTCGGGTAAGGCCTTGAGATCATAGAACAAGGTCTCATTAGTATAATACATCACCTGATCTAAGCCTTCAAATGGTATCACTCTTGGGTGCGAACCTGTGCAGATGAAAAATTTATCAGCTTGATAATGTTCTCCGTTGACTTCTATACTGTGCTTATCAATAAATTGAGCTTCTCCAATAACTAGATTCTCTCCATGTGATCTCAGATATTCAGCGCTCTCATGGGCCCTTATGGTAGCTTGAGTTTCGTGGACGTAGTTGATGACTTTAGACCAGTCAGCTTTGCCGCTTACTTCAAGTCCAAATTCTATGGCCTTTCGAGCTCCTTGAAACTGCTTGGCTACATGTATCAATGCTTTGCTCGGTACACAGCCGAAATTGAGGCAATCTCCACCTATATTGGCTTCATCCTTATCTACAATCATTGAAGTCCAACCTAATTCCTTTGCCATACCGAGACATCCCAAACCAGCAGAACCAGCTCCAATTATTATCGCGTCATATTTTTTCATAAATCAATAAAGCTTGTTTGTGACTAATTGGTTGATTGAACTGAGAACCACTTCAATTAATGTGACCATTTGCTTTCATGATGCAATAGAATTTGTTGATATCGTCAACTCCGATAAAATCAAGCTTCAATGCCAATAGTTGGAGCCATGTTGCTTCAGTATCCTCAGTATTCCACAACCTGATCGTTTTACCCTGATTATGAACTTCATCAATGATTATTTTCAGTTGATTTTCATCCTCAAACCGTGAGGCGTTCTCACTAATCATAGGGACTATACTTGAAGGATAATATTTGTCCAAGTCAGATATGCGGCCATCAATGAACAAATACTGATTGTTATCATCTGCAATTAGCTTTTCACGATCAATTACTCCACTAAGAACTATTTTGATTTTATTCTTTGTTAGCAGGGGGGCATCACGAGAAACTAAGTATTGCGCGTATGTTGATAATTCTTGATTTAATAATTCAATGAGCTCTACAGAGTAGTTCTTGATATCTACTAATAACTGGATATCCTTGTGATCGTCTTCTAAATATCTTACGAGTTGGTCAAGATACTGAACTGACAATGTTGATTTCTTTTCAAGGTCTTTATCATCATGACTCACATACAATTTTGAATCCTCATAATAGATGTCTGCCTCGATAGAACTAAATCCATGATTTATCGCCGTAATTATTGGTTCGTCTTGATCGTAATCATTATGAGAATGAGCTGTAATAGGGTTGTCTCTTAAGTCACTTTCAACTACACAGCTTCCTGGTTTCGGAGTATTACAAGATGAAATAAATAATATAGCAATGACAGATGTATAGCAAGCTGTATTAAGAAGGGCAGATTTACTCTTCATCTAGTTAGCAATAAAATAGTTGGTCAGAAGTTAGCACTCATAAGGTAATGATAAATGTATAAAGGAGTGATTCCTAACTTATAAAATCACAGTACACTTTCAATATTGATCTTATGGAGTATTCAACGACCAAGAAGTCTGCGTATAAGCTTATCTATCGACTAATCGATACACGAACTTAAGGGCGCTCCAGTTTTCATCAATTGAAGCAATTTTCACATCGACAAGTCCACGGCTTAAAGCATAATCTCTTATCCAATCTCGTTTTAGATCTGTATAGATGTTAGAACTTCCTTTGGGCCAACTAATCCAAAACATTCCTGATTTTTTTAGACATAACTTCAGCTTTGAATAGTCTTGCTCTAGCTCAGTTATGGAGGTGAAGAATGCATGAATAAAATCAATTCACTCTGACGTGAAATGCTCGTTCACTGAAATATCCTCAGGTAAAACATCAAAAAGAGAGAAATAGGACTTAGGGCAATTATGATGAAGAATAGCATCTCCTGCTTTTATTCCCAATTTTTTGGCAAGTGGGGTTTTGGAGTATGATGGACTCATTGGTTTATTCTTCTTAATACTTGACACTTAACATCACATAAACTCAGCTATTAAACCACCTCTGACTATTAGTTCAAACTTCGCAGTAATCGTCCATACTGCTTCTTCCCTAACTCCTTAGTGAAGCCATTCTGATTACTGAATACTTCTTGACCATTAATGAAGACATGATTAACCACGCCATCAGATCTTTTAACATAGCGAAACGCACCGCCGAGGCTCGGATGATAGTCCTCTATAGGTTCTTGTGTGAGTCCTTCGTCCAATTTTGTTGGATCGATTACGCAGATATCCGCACGTCGTCCAATTTCGATTGATCCTGCATCTAGTCCGAGCCAATCGGCTGGCAATTTAGTCAGGCGATTGATCGCCTTCTCCACAGGCATGATCTTAGGATTATTCATGGCCTGTCTCAGCGTTTGTAGTGCTCCATCATGAAAAGCCATATTCACATTATGCGCACCCGAATCATTAAATCCAGGGAAGGTGTAATCATGTGCCATGAGACTCATACGAATATCATCTCTATGATTGGCGGCAACACATTTCCAAATTAGGTCTGTGTCAAACTCATGGACGAGATCCATGAAATAATCAAGACTGTCTATTCCTGAAGCATAACGATCTGATAATTCTTGAAAAGTTGATCCGACTAAGGAAACATCTGGTGCCTTTACTACAGTCATCTCTCCGAGTAGTCGAGGAAATACAGAGGTCGTCTTATGATTCCAATCTTTCTTAAACCAATTTCTAAATGTAGGATCAGCAAATGCTTCTTTACGCTCTTCCTGACTGGCCCCAATCACCTTTACCATAGAAGGAAATTCTTCAAACAAAGGAGTAATAGGGCCTTCGCCATAGTTCAGGAACGGCATAGATAAAGCTTGAAAACGCATGTCGGCATTAAAGATTTTCTTACCCAATGAAGCGAGAAAGGTTACGAGCTTATGGATGTTCTCATCAGACTTCAGATCCATAGCTGCGACAATGGTGGTCTTAAGCGGCTTACGTCCTATACCCGAACTCATTCGTAACAGATGTATCCCTGATTTCTTATCCAGGGCATTGGGAGTGGCTTGGAGTACTCGATTATGTTTACGTAAGATATTGGCCAATCGTCGATACTCTGATACGGGTGCTTGCTGAGATGGCACCGAAGTGCCTTTGTATTTAGGGTTAAACACGCCGCTCCATCTATGGAATGGCAACATATCTATAGACATACCGAGATATCCTGCCTCCATTGCTTCATTGAGGTATGCATCCATTTTTGATTTCTCGGATTTAGTAGCTTTTTGCTCATTAAAGCTTCGATCGACTCCCATTGATGCAATTCGGATATTGGAATGACCAATGAAGCTCGCAACATTTGGCCCCATGTTCAAGCTTCCTAAATGCTCATAATACTCAGCTAATGAATTCCACGTGATTCGATCTTTAATCCATTCTGTAAGGACTTGTGCTGGCATGTTTTCTACCCGGCAGAACAGGTCTACGATGTCTTCATCCTTGCCAAGAGCTGCACTTATAGAGCAATTACCCATGACCACAGTAGTAGTGCCATGACGCAGTGATTCCTCGAGTCCTGGCATCACTTCAATTTCGGCATCATAGTGAGTATGGATATCTAGGAAACCAGGTGTTACCCATTTGCCTGTAGCATCGATTTCAACGGCTTGCTCGATTGCCGGTGCTCGATCATGAACAGAGGCAATATGACCATCTTTGACAACGATGTCTTTGAGTATTCCTTTTGTTCCTGTTCCATCGAAGTATGTTCCATTTCGGATAACTGTGGTCATGGCCCTCTCTTTGATGTTAAAAGGTAAGAGATATTAGAAAGAGAGAGAAGTAGTTAGCTCAGAATATTTATGATAGATCGGCATCGATATGTTTGGTTTATGTCCAAATGATACTTCATTACAATTTGAATTTTTTGATGAGACCGTATACAAGCTTACCTTTATAGCTGTAGGATCTTTATAGATATGAAAATATATTCCTATGGTTCAAACGCATTATTAGTACAGCTTGATGGTGGCATCTCAGCTAACAATTTATCTGCGATTAAGCACATCACGACTCAGTTAAAACAGCGTTTCCAGATTCAGATTATTGACCTTATTCCTGCCTACAATTCATTGCTTGTACGTTATGACTCTAACAAAATCAGTAGTGAAGAAATCAGCAATTATGTAGATACTATTGGCCAAATTGATAAGCTACATTTTAACTCGCGAATGTTAGAAATTCCAGTTTGTTTTCATTCGAGTTTTGCGCTTGATCAAAGACGAGTTGTTGAACATTGTAACCAACCAATTGAAGATATCAAGCGACTGCTGTTGAATAGAAGTTATCAAGTCCATATGATGGGTTTCCTACCTGGATTTGCTTTTATGGCAAGTGTAGACGAGTCAATACACTGTCCCCGTCTATCAGTCCCTCGTAAGGCCGTTCCAGCTGGTTCATTGGCTATGACAGGGGAGCAGATCGCCATATATCCAGTAAATAGCCCGGGGGGATGGAATATAATCGGCCATTGCCCGATCAAGGTTTTTGATGCATATCGTAAGGAGTCAAGCCTATTTAGAGCATATGATAAGATCAATTATAAACCGATAACTCTAGAAGAACATCGTCATATATCGAGCCTCATAACCCATCAAAACTACGACTATAATCAACTTATCTTGTCATGATCATTGATGTCATAAAGGCTGGTTTATACTCAACCCTTCAAGATGCAGGAAGAGTAGGATATGCTCATGAGGGAATTCCTCAAGGAGGAGCTATGGACTTAGAGAGTTATGAACTATGCAATGCGATCCTAGGAAATGATGCTGCTGAAGCGGTTATAGAGTGTACGATGATGGGGCCTACTATATCATTTGACAACCCAGCTATCATTGCAATCACGGGATCTGACTTATCTCCAATTATTAACAAGATACCGATAGAGCTGCATAGACCTACCTTAGTTGTTGCAGGAGATCGACTGAGTTTTGGCAGGTTGAAATATGGTTGTCGCTGTTATATAGGTATTGCTGGAAACTGGGAAGTTGACCGCTGGCAGGGTAGCGTCAGTCCATTGATATATGGTGAAGTCCTAAAGGACAACATTCTCAAGAAAGGGTCAAAAATAAAGATCAATACTCAACATAATGGACCGCATCCTATCATAGAAATTCAGAAAGAAATAATACAACAGTCTCCACATCAACTAGAGCTGTTCATGGGTCCTGAATATAGTCTATTCTCTAAGGACCTCATTCAGAAGTTTCTGTCAACGGGCTATACTGTCAACAATGCGTCTAATCGAATGGGCTATAGACTTGATGGAATCCCGTTAGATATTAACCAGCTACCACCAATGGTGTCGTCGGGAGTTCTGCCAGGAACTATTCAAATTACTTCAGTCGGTACCCCAATCATTCTTGGGCGTGATGCGCAAACTATAGGCGGGTATCCACGAATAGGTGTATTAACCGAATCTGCCTTAAATCAGATGGCCCATATGAAGCCGAATGATCAAGTGATGTTTAAGCTCACCTAATCGCACCTATAAATTGAGTGATCCCTTCAGCAAGGTCTTCTGCCTTATCAAGTGCTCTGATGAATGCAGAGCCTATAATTGCCCCATTGCTATTTTCACAGGCAGTGAGGTATGTTTCCCGATCATGTATCCCGAAGCCTATCAATCTAGGTGCTTTCAACTTAAGGTCATTGATACGTTTGAAATATGTCTTTTGTGCCTGATCGATAGCTCCAGCTGATCCTGTAATACTCGATTTTGAAACTACATAGATGAATGCAGAGCTAAGCTCATCAGCTAAGAGAATTCGTTCATCACTGGTTTCAGGAGTAATTAAGAAGGCGATTTTTAAATCATATTGCTCAAAAAGCCCTTGGTAATCCTTCCTATAGATTGACATAGGCAGATCTGGAATGATTAATCCATCTACTCCTGATTTCTGACATGACTGTAGAAAACGCTCTATTCCATATTGCATCATCTGATTGTAGTATCCCATTAGGATAATGGGTACTTGTGAGGTCCTACGACTAACCGTGACTTGATTAAATATGGTCTGCAGGGTCATTCCATTCTTCAGTGCTTGACTACTGCTATGCTGAATGGTTTCGCCATCTGCCATCGGATCCGAATAGGGCACACCTAACTCTATTAGATCTACTCCCAAGTCTGTAAGACTGTGGATAATCTCCGATGTACTGTCTAACCTAGGATGTCCAGCAGTGAAATATATGTTCAGTATTTCTGATTCTTTTTCAGAAAACAATTTCGTCAATCGATTCATTAATGATCACTTTTTTGTTCGCCAGTATGTCTGTTGAGATACGCTGTAAATGTCGCTAAGTCCTTGTCGCCACGACCTGAAAGATTAATGACTACTACTTCATCTTTCTTTATACTCATCTTATCAAGTATTGCAAGAGCATGTGCAGTCTCTAATGCAGGTATGATACCTTCGACACGAGATAACTCTAGTGCTGCAGCCAGTGCTTCTTCATCAGTAGCGTTATACACTTGAGCACGACCACTAGATATCAGATGAGCGTGCTGTGGGCCAATACCGGGATAATCCAATCCTGCGCTAATTGAGTAGGGCTCTACGATCTGACCATCTTCTGTCTGCATCAAGAGTGTCTTACTGCCATGGATGATTCCAATCGAACCTAATACACTCGTAGCCGCTGATTCACCAGTATCAATGCCTTTACCAGCTGCTTCAACCGCCACTATTTTGACCTTGGGTTCATCGAGATAGTGATAGTATATCCCTGCCGCATTGCTACCACCGCCTACACAGGCCACTAAATAATCTGGCACTTCTGTTTGTTCTTTCTCTTTGAGTTGCCATCTGACTTCCTCGCTGATGATGGATTGAAATCGAGCTACCATGTCTGGATAAGGATGTGGACCAACAACAGAACCGATGATATAATGCGTGCTCTCAGGATTGCCGATCCAATCTCTAATCGCCTCGTTAGTTGCATCCTTAAGTGTCTGACTGCCACTTAAGGCGGGCCTTACTTCGGCACCTAACATCTTCATTCGGGCAACATTGGGCGCTTGGCGCGCAATATCGATCTTGCCCATATATACGATGCACTCAAGACCCATCAATGCACATACGGTGGCAGTGGCTACACCATGTTGACCTGCGCCAGTCTCTGCTATGATACGTTGCTTTCCTAATCGCTTAGCCAATAGGATTTGACCTATAGTATTATTAATCTTATGAGCACCAGTATGATTTAAGTCTTCGCGCTTGAGATAGATTTTGCCGCCATACTTCTCCGATAGTCGTTGTGCCAGATATAATGGAGTAGGGCGTCCTACATAATCTCTTAGTAATTGATGAAACTCCTTTTGAAAGGAATCTTCATACATGATCGCCATATACTGATTCTTCAGAGTATCAATATTGCTATGAAGCATCTCGGGAATGTATGCCCCGCCAAAATCACCATAGAAACCTGCTTCGTCTACTTGATAATTCATCTCATCTATTTTTTAATTCATTTACGAACTCATCTACCTTAGGCACATGCTTAAGGCCAGGTTCGATTTCGAACTTGCTATTTATATCTACACCGATAAACATCGAGTGTTTTATTTTTTTGATTTCTTCTACATCTTCAGAGCCTATACCTCCAGCTAATAAGAAGGGTATGTGACCTTTATATTCCTTGAGCTTATCCCAATTGAATTTTTTACCTGAGCCTCCATGCGTGGGCACTTTCGTATCAAACAAGAAGTACTCCACCATATCATAATCCTTCAGTAACTCAAAGTCAAAATTTTCGTCTACTCCAAAAGCCTTAATTACAGGGCAAATTTTGGTCGCCTCGAGACAGAATGCAGGACTCTCGCTACCATGCAATTGGAGAAAGTCTAGTTGTGCATCAGCACTATATTGTAAGAGTTCCGTTATCGATGGATCTACGAAGACTCCTACCCGTTTCACTTTAGGATTTATTGTAATTGAAATGTTATTCAAGTATCTTTTAGATCCTAAATAGAAGTTTAATCCAATCATGTCAATTTCAAGAGCACTAACTCGCATTAAGTTGTTTTCTCTGTTAATCCCGCACACTTTTACTAATAAAGGCTTCATTTCCGCTGCTTATAAATAATTTTATGCGTATAGATCATATTACGATTTTAGATTATTGATTATTTATCAACATGTTTTCTCCCGATATAGGTGTGCGTAGTTTGAATAAATCTGGCACATGCTGTACCTGGATTGCTATTACGCATGAAATGTTCTCCCATCAAAAAGCCACTGAATCCATAATCATAAAGCATAGCAACAACCTCTGGATCACTAAGGCCGCTTTCAGCAATTTTAGGCACCTCAGCGGGTAACATATTATATAGTTTTTTAGAGCGCTCATAATCAACTGAAAATGTCTTAAGATCACGATTGTTGACGCCAACATAACTTACGCTCTCATGATACTTCCCAAGTTGCTCAGCAGAATGTAACTCAAGTAGAACCTCTAAATCAAGATCACGTGCCAACTTACTGAATGTAGCAACTTGTTCCTTGGATAGAATTTCAGTGATCAGGAGAATAATATCAGCTCCTATAGCTTTAGCTTCATAGACCTGATACTCATCAATTATAAACTCCTTACGCAACAGTGGCATAGTAGGAAGCTCGATTCTAACCTGTGTTAAAAATGAATCAGACCCTCCAAAAAAAAACTCATCCGTTAAGATGCTTATCGCCGCAGCTCCTGCTTTTGAATATCCGGCAATTACTTCATACAAATTCGCATCCAAGTTGATTGCCTGTTTAGAAGGAGATTTACGTTTGAATTCTGCAATCACCGCAGGAACATTATTCTCCTGTAGAGTCGATAACAGCGAGTTAGTCGCTCTATTGAAGTGTATACTTTCTTTTAGAGTGGATATAGTGGCTCTATGTTTTCGAGCCGCAACCTCTTTGAGCTTATGTTTTACAATCTTTTCGAGTATATGCACTTGTCTATCCTAATTAGTAATACTTAAGAAATTACTGAGCATAGTTTCTCCCTCTGGTGTCAGTATCGACTCTGGATGAAACTGGACACCATACACATCGTATTCAGCATGCTTAATACCCATTACCTCATTGTCTTTATCTGTACAGGTGATCACGAGGTCATCTGGCATAGTCTCCTTGTCAATAACCCAGGAGTGATAGCGACCTCCAAGAAACTCAGTATCTATATTATCAAAGATGCTGCAGTTGTTAAGTGATCTAAATGTTGTCTGGACACCATGATATACTTCATCCAAGTTTCGCAGTTTTGCACCGAACACTTCTCCAATAGCCTGCTGACCAAGACATACGCCGAGCATTTTCTTAGTAGGAGCGTATAGCTCTATGATCTTTTTAAGATCACCTGCTTCATCAGGTACTCCTGGACCCGGTGACAAAATGATATAATCAAATTGGTCGATGTAATCCATTTCTATCTGATCATTACGTTTAACTACTACCTCGTGATTTAGTAGCTCTTGAAGCGCATGAACCAAGTTGTAGGTGAATGAATCGTAGTTATCTATGACGAGTACTTTGTGCATGGACTATTTGATTTGTTCTGCTAATGATATGGCTTTTTGGAGCGCAGCCAACTTGTTATTTACTTCTTGCAATTCGCTTAGTTCATCGGACTTGATGACTATACCAGCACCAGCTTGACGCGTCAACACACCATGCTGACTAAGAAAAGAACGAATTACTATTGCATGATTGAGGTCTCCATTAAAATGGATCAGGCCTAATCCACCCCCATAGAAGGTTCGACCATTGGGTTCATACTGATCTATGAGTTGCATAGCCTTTATCTTAGGTGCTCCTGAAAGTGTTCCAGCAGGAAAGGTGTCGGCGTAGATTTGATAATTCTTCGAATCTTCCTGCAGCTTACCAGTAACCTTAGAAACTAAATGAATCACATGACTGAAGAACTGCACCTCTTTATACTTGTCTACAGTAACATTAGTTGTGTTTCTACTAAGATCATTACGAGCCAAATCAACCAGCATTACGTGCTCGGAGATTTCTTTAGGGTCATTAGAAAGTTTCTCCGCTAATGCGGCATCACCTATCTTATTACCGGTTCTTCGGAATGTTCCTGCTATTGGATGTATCTCTGCTCGACCTTCCTTGATCACCAGTTGAGCCTCTGGTGAAGAACCAAATATTTTGAAGTCTCCATAGTCAAAGTAAAACAGATAGGGGCTTGGGTTAACACTGCGCAGCGCACGATACAGATTGATTTCATCACCAGTGAACTCCGTATGGAACTTCCTGGACAGAACGATTTGGAAGACATCTCCTCGTTGACAATGATACTTGCCACGTTCTACCATATTAATGTAATCCTCATCAGTCATGTTAGAGTATTCACGCCCGACCGCAAAAGGCTCAGAAGTGACAATGTCTCCTTGAATGATTGACTTAATCTCTTCTATATTGACATCCTGACCATCCGGTGTATGATCAATGATTTTAATTCTATCATGAAAATGATCAAACACAACCATGTTACGATAGAAATCATATCTAAGGTCAGGGATGTCATCAGCACGCTTAGCCCGATCAAGTTGAACACTCTCGAAGTAGGCTACACTATTGTAGCACGAATAGCCTACTATAGCAGATTCTTCTGTTGTTCCGACAAATTCCACAGACTGCATAAATTTTTGTATCTCAGCTGAAACATCAAATTCACGCTGTTGAACGCCTCCTGCATCAAGAATTCCATCTGTGATCTCAAGTCTAGCAAGTGGATTAAAGCAGATGTATGATTTACTATCACGCTTACTGTTGTATGCGGAGCTCTCCAGTAGAATCACCTGACCATATCGTTCTCGCAACTTGAGCAATAAACTCACAGGTGTGTTGAGATCTTCTAATAACTCTTGACTTACTACTTTTACTTTCATTCGCACTCTTCTTAAAACTAAAAACGGCCTGTCGGAATAATTCGACAAGCCGTTATACTTATATCAATTGATGGCGTTGTTCATTCCTAACTCAGAGAAATATCAATATGCCACCACCAAATTTTCATATTCAAATATTATGACTCAAAGTAAATGAGTAATTCAGGAATATGCAATTAATTACCGCCCTTCTTTTTAAATATTGGAAATTTAATTTTGTCCTTAATCTGATCAATCTTGCTTTCTTGGCCTTTGAAGATGTCGTTAATTTTAGAAGTTAAAGAGTCTACATTACCCGCTTTAAGGGAGTCAATGATTGTTATCACCTGTCCTTCTATCTCCTTCTTACTACTGTCAATTTCACTAACTAAGACCTGCTGCACGGAATCTTTCTTGGCTGTGATATCATCCTTAATAGTATTCAATGAATCGAGGACGGTATTGCGGACATGATCGATAGTATCACGAACTGTTTGCTCTATTTCGTCTTTTTTCTCCTCTACAGTTTGGGTGATTCTTTCGGTGATGCTCTCCCTGATACTTCCTTTAGCAAGAGCTATGTCCGTGAGTTTCACTTTAGGCCTGAGAAGGTTGCCACTTACATATGCATCGATCTCAACTCGCACATCATCAGTTATACCAGCTAACTTTTCAGTGAGCACTCCTTTGTTTTCTAACAGCTTCAGAGCTTTTTGCATGTTGAACTTAGAACTCGGTAGGCTCATGGTTACGTGATAGTCGATATTTTGATTGAAGCCATGAGTACCTTCATATGAGAGCTCTATATCTCCTCTCGTTAAGGTCATTTCCTTAACAACAACACGACCATCTTCCACTAAGAAATAACGACTGAGGTTCTTAATCTGCCAAGTCTTATCCGATGTGGATCTGTTCAAATAGCTTAAAAATGTATCGATAGGCGCAAATCCGTTTATCGCACCATCCTTGGTCTTTAACTCGCCAAATGCACTTATCGAATTTAGATCTGGAATATAGTTTTGATCTATTTCCGTCTTTAATTCAAAGACCATATCAAAATCTCCCTTTATGTACTTGCTCAATGGCAATATCATATTGATCAACTTGATTTTCTCGGCAGTCTGGCTTAGGGAAACATCTTTGACATCAACATCAATAACTACCCCTCCAATTCCATCTATGAAGTCATCAAACTGTCCAGTCAAGGTGATGTCACCTTCTAAGAATTTTGCTTTCTGCGACATGGTGACCTGTTTTCCGCTTACCTCTAAAGCACCCAATGCTTTCGTCAAGTCTATTCCATATAAAGTAGCCTTGCCAACGTCGTAAGATATGTCGAGATCTATATTGTTTGGAAGTAGATCAGTAATACCGCTTGTTCCAGTTGTATCATCAGAAATAAAACTGTCAAGATTTAAGTCTGGACTATATACTGTGAGGTCTCCAGAGAGTGTATCTCCATTTAACCCATATTGAAGTAACTTATCCAAGCTTCCTTTTCCCGTAATAATATTACCGTTTATTCCATCAGCCGTAAATTCGAGCTTTGAGCTCTCGTCACTTATCTTCCCCGTCCCACTTAATCCATTGATACTATAGCTTGAATAATTGATTTCATTGATATCTAACTCAGTGATCAAGTTAATCTTGGGGATAGGATATGAAGTGACTATAGATACAGTGTCTTTAGAGCTATCCTCTGCGTAGTCAATTTTAGTAATTGCCACATTAAGAACACCTGAGGTAGACTTTTCATCTGATAGTAAAGAGAGGGGTTCTTCCACAGATCCTTCCACATGAAGTCCTTGAATAAAGGAAAGAGTCTCAGCTTTTAACTTATACATGATCTGCTCATCACTCCCTGAGACGGTTAGGTCTTCAATAAGATATGTCTCACTAGGGTCGCTATACTTCATATCTCGTCCTATTATATCGACATCAAATAACTCAATACCGCTCGATATAAAGCCTAAGCTATTATTGACAGAAGTATTGATTGCTAATTTACCATCGAGAATTCCTGTCAATTCTGTTCCTGCTTCAAGGGTTATACACTCTTTGATATCATTCAGATTGATCTCGAATTCTGAATCGATATCTACGTCATAGGCATCTGATTGATGCTTAACATTGCCAAGAGCTTTTACAAAATTCCCTGCACTGGCGACATCAAGGCTATTGATTACAACACTCGTAAAAGCTGTAGACTGTGTTGTGTTTTCCAACGAGATATTTGCATTGAGTCTGTCTATCTTCTTAGGCAGACTTGGATAGCTCAGACTACCGTTATTCATCTTTAGTGACAGATCATACAGAGGATATGTACCTGAAGAATTACCAGATATCGTCCCTTTTAAATCATAGGTGCCTGAAGACTTGAGAGCGCTGTATTCATTTTCATAAAATACGTTGAGTAATGAAGCCAGTTTCTTGACTTCAGTTTCAGGTGAAGATATTGAAATGTTAAAATCACCTGTAGGATCAAAATTTACTGCCCCCGTGCTAATTATCGGAAGATCATTGATGTTAGTCTTTAGGTCATCAAAGCTGAGCTTAGTCATATCATCTGTTAGAAGTAAGGAACCTGCTCCACTTATCTTCAGATGATCGCTAATAAATCCACCATCAACGATGGCATCGTAGTCAAGCTCCACGTCGACTGTCTGATTAAGGTATTTGATAGATCCATCGGCGTTAATATCATTCATACTAATAGAAGTATTTGATTGATGATTGATATATCTCAGATTGATGTTATCCACTTCAAAAGATTCTAAACTGACATTTGCGGCATTAGATTCTTCAGAGGACTCTTTTGAAATATCATAATTGCTCTCTCCCATGTGGTCTATATAGGCCGTAATAGTTCCATCAGATAGCAATAGCTTTTTGATAGAGTAGGACTCCTTGTTTTGAAGCGCCTCAATGATATTTAGATTGACTTGGAATGTTCCCAGCTTCATGAGCGCCGGGACACCTTCTTTATCGGCATCGATAGAAACATCTTTTAGCTTTACGCCTAAGGATGGAAATGTAGACAAGAATGAGACACCCGATGATTCATAAGTTATGGGCGTCGTCAGCTCGCTATTGACTACATCAACGCCTTTCTTAATGATTGCTTCTTTTTTAAGCTCAATAGTTACTACTCCAGCTACTATGAGCAGGATCAATAATATGAGTATACGTTTTATCCATTTCATCATACGGTAAACTGATTTAGGAATACATTATAGAGACGGTGAGCCAGGTTGCTTAATCGTTAATTTCGTGCTAATAACGGAGCAATTAGCTTTATACTTGTGAAGAACGCTCAGCTTCTTGAAGAAAATGGCAAAAAGCAAACTCTTACATATCCAAGATTTATCTGTCAGATTCAGCACAAAGACTGGAGAAACTGATGCTGTCAATGGTGTGGATATTGAGCTTTACGAAGGAGATTGCTTGGGTGTAGTAGGGGAGTCTGGCTCAGGAAAGTCTGTCACAAGCCTGTCTATCCTTAACTTAATATATCCTAATCCTAATGCTGTTACCACAGGTAAAGTGATCAGATATAGCGATGAATCATCGTCTGATCTACTCCAATTAGATGAACAAGCTCTTTCAGATATTCGTGGCAATGATATATCGATGGTATTTCAAGAGCCTATGAGTTCTCTAAATCCTGTCAAGCGCTGCGGCTCTCAGATCGAGGAGGTTCTCGAGATTCATAATATTGTTCCAAAAGGCCACCGCAAATCAAAGGTGTTAGAGTTAATAGACTCTGTAGAGTTGCCAGAGGCAGAGCGGATCTATCGTTCTTATCCACATGAACTCAGTGGCGGACAATTGCAAAGGGTAAACATTGCCATGGCTCTCGCAGGAGATCCTAAGGTTATGATCTGTGATGAGCCGACAACAGCGTTAGACGTTACGGTGCAGAAGAAGATCATACAATTATTGAAGCGCATCGTAATCGAGAAAGACATTGCACTAATCTTTGTTTGTCATGATTTGGACTTAGTGAATGAATTATGCAATAAGGTAGTAGTCATGTACAAGGGAGATGTAGTAGAACAAGGAATTCTCCCGGAAACTTTTCGCAATCCACAGTCAGACTATACTCAAGCACTACTAGCTTGTCGTCCTAAGCCCTCATATAATGAGATTCAACTTCCAACTGTTGACAAGGTGATGTCTGGTAAATATGAACAGGTAAAGCGACCACAAGCAGATATAGATAAAGATCAAATTGTTCTTTCCGCAGATAATCTCACCGTTAAGTATCGGACGAACCCTCTGGCTATCTTCCAAAGGAAAAAGTATTTGACAGCTGTCGATAATGTATCATTTAAGTTATATAAAGGATCAGTACTAGGCATAGTAGGGGAGTCTGGATCAGGCAAGTCCACAGTTGCTAAGTGTATTTGTGGCGTAATCCCCGCAAGCAAAGGCGAGATCACCTATGATGGGAGAGTAATAGATGGCCGTGTTCTATCATCAGATAAAAATCTCCGAAGACAGATTCAAATCATCTTTCAGGATCCATATGGTTCCCTCAATCCTCGGATGACCATTGGCCAAGCAATTCTTGAACCAATCAACTACCACAAGTTACGTCCTGGAAGTGCTAAAGAACGGGCAGTAGAGCTCTTGAATGAGGTTGGCTTAGAGGAAGATTATTACGATAGATACCCCCATCAACTCTCAGGAGGTCAACGACAGCGAGTATGTATCGCTCGAGCGCTCTCTGTAGAACCTCAGATCTTGATCTGTGACGAAAGCGTATCGGCTTTAGATGTTTCCATTCAATCGCAAATTCTAAATCTTCTAGATAGTCTTAGGGCTAAGTACCAATTGAGTATCATATTCATCAGTCATGATCTATCGGTGATCCACTATATAAGCGATGAAGTCATCGTAATGAAGGATGGTAGGATTGTTGAGCAAGGCAATGCAGATCAAATTATCACCTCACCTCAAGAGGCTTATACACAGGAGCTGGTTAATAGTATGCCTGTAGGGGTCTAACTCTTGATTCTAGTTACTGCTTATTTGTTCTACTGTTGGAGACTCATAATCTACAGTATTTGTCTCTATGGTTTTCTTGAGCATAGATAGATTAGTATCCTCTTGCTTTTTGAAAGAACCTGGAGCCATCGCTATGAAAGATTTCATGATAGTACCATTCCCTTCTACCTGGGTATAGGTCTTTATTTCAGTTTGATTCGCATCACCTTTCATCTCAAGAACGTAGTCCATTTCCATCATGTCATTTTCGAAGGTCATTGCTATGGAGTGGTTAGGGATAATCCTAGTAATGGTTTCTTTTATGACCGTCTCTGAACCATTAGCCTCAAAGATTACATTGGATACAGATCCCACTTGACCAGGTTCTCCGCTAACATGTTCAAAACTTTTGAATCCTGTCATCCATTCTGACATTTTGTGAGGATCCTGAGTAACATTCCATGATTCTTCTACCGACTTATCTACGGTTATCTCACTATTATATTCAATGGTGGGTTTAACAACTCCCATCAATAAAAACATAATCACTAAAAGACTCAGAATTATCGCCGCATATTTTAAATACTTCATATCACAGTTTTAGTTAATTTTTCGATCATTGCTAAAACTCCATTATAAGAAATCCCACATAAAAGAAACAATAAATCAAACAACCTTATGTTGAGACCTATGCACGTTTTTTGACCTCCCATTAATGACTTTCTATTGATAAAAATCATTATGCTCAAGATTACGAGTGGTAATATAAGCACATTGAATACTTGAGCGGCAATCCAGCTTTTAATAGGCTTAAATCCAAATATCGGCACTGTTAATCCAATGATACAGGCCAACGCTGTTATAAGCATAAATCAAATGAATCTAAGATTTAATTCTTTCTTATTATAATCTGCGATCATCAATGGAAAGGTATGGATACAAGCAAGAGGCCAGCGTTGACTTCTTCAAGTTTTGAGACACACGCATCAGGGGATAACCACGCCAATACCTGCTTACTCTAATGAATAGCCAATGTCAGGCCACCGATTCCTCTGCCTATTATAGTAATTGTTGGGGCGACCAACAGATGATTTGGCATCTAAAAGTACAATTCGGATTAGTCTTTCTATCTTAAGTGTTCATACTTCAAGCGTGAAAAAAAGAACATTCCTTAAGGCCTTTGCCGCAGCTTCCGTTTCTCCGTCACTATTTGATCAGATGGATCAATGGAATCTAATATTAGAGGGTATCAGCCCCGAGCAAGTAGCACAGAACGAGGATTATTGGCTAAGCATCCGAGAGGGCTACAAATTAAAGCCTGACTATATCAATCTCGAGAATGGATATTACTGCATGACACCCCAATATACCATGGATCGCTACCATGACTTAATTGGAGATGTGAATTATCAAGCTTCCTACTACATGCGAACAGAACAGTGGGACAATAAAGATTCTGCTGCGGCTCGCTTGGCAGCACTCATTGGTGCAAGTCCTGATGAGGTAGTTATCACTCGCAATACTACGGAGTCTCTCGATACCATCATAGGAGGTTATCCTTGGAAGGAGGGAGATGAAGCGGTATACGCCCATCAAGATTATGGTGCTATGCGTAACCAGTTCAAGCTCATGGAACAACGATATGGTATAAAGAGCAATATCATCCAAATTCCAAATCATCCTAGGAGTGATGCTGAAATAGTATCACTCTACGAATCGGCCATTACGCCTAAAACGAAGCTGTTGATGGTTTGTCATATGATTAATATCACTGGTCATATACTGCCTATCAAAAAAATCTGTGATATGGCACACAGTCATGGTGTAAACGTCATGGTTGACGGTGCCCATGTTATTGGACATCTCGACTTTGATATCAACGATCTCAATTGCGATTACTACGGCTCAAGCCTACATAAGTGGTTGAGCGTACCACTCGGAGCGGGTTTGTTGTATGTCAAGAAAGGTAAGGCGAAAAACTTATGGCCTTTGTTTGCAGAGTATGGTAAAGACGATGACGACATTAAAAAGCTAAATCATACAGGGACACATCCTGTACATACAGATCTGGCAATCCATGATGCAATAGATTATCTCGATAAAATGGGATTAAAACGAAAAGAAGCACGGCTGAGATATCTGCAGCGATATTGGACAGATCAAGTGAGAAATCATCCGAATATCAATGTCAATACACCTGTAGAGCGTCACAGATCCTGTGGGATTGCCAATGTCGGCATCACCGGCATAAAGCCTAAAGAGATGGCTAAGAAATTGCTAACTGAATATCAGATATGGACGGTAGGCATTGATAGTCCACCAGTAGAAGGTTGTCGCATCACACCAAATGTGTATACAACGATAGCAGAGCTTGATGCATTTGTAGTGGCACTCAAAGAGATGGCAGAAGCTTAATAGACCAGTAAGAATGCGAATTATTTTCTGAGTAGAGATATTTCTCTAAATAAAAATCTTTTAATTAATGAAACATGTTTTAGTCTTGCTCTTTATTTTGGGTCTCAATAATTGTGTGAAATCACAACACCGTGATTCAGGCGACTGGTGTTTTTTTACAAGATTCGTGAAGTTGTATGTCAATTGATAGTACTGCTACTGGAGTAGGATATTTTGAGGTTGAGAAGATTGATGATAAGTTCTTAATATCGAGTACGTTAGGACATTATTCCCAAGATTTTAAAAATTTTATTGATAAAACATTAAAGTGTGTTGAATCAACTGATATCCCCAAGAGTTCATTTAACATTTTGGTGTCAGTACAAAATTTTGATAATTCGAATCACAAAGCTAGGATGGACTCATTGATAGTTCAAGAAAAATTGGACACAACAAATCTTATTCCTATTAGTGGATCATTCTTTGATAAAAGTCATATAAGATATGATTGACCTAGTTGATTAAAGTGAAAAGAGGCTGTCTCGTAAGGGATAGCTTCTTTTTTTTAACAGGTTATCTAATAGAAAGACAATGTGTAAACTTTCTACGTTCTTAGCATGCGTTATAATAATAACTTCCTGTGTTCACAAGAGCCTAACATTTGACGATAGAGCTATTTGTTTGATAACTTCCGAGAACACTAGTGTCAAGGAAATCTACGGAGTGAAGTTGTGAAGATCGAAAAAAGAAATGACCAATCAATTCATCCGTTAGATTTTTATCAAGCTAGGGTAGTATGTACATATTTGGACTTTATGAACTTAACGAACACAATGCCTATAAAGAACCCAGGATTCATTTATTAGAAAACGATCAGCTTGTCAAGCTTTCTATAGAGCAAATTGAAGCTTTACCCACAGTTATAATCGATACGAGTGTCTGTTATGACCTAAGGAATAATAGATGATAACCTAATCTGGTTCATCACCAAATAAATACCCAAAACCACAACCAATAATTCTCCCATCTTTGTGGTTCATGAAAAAGGCCATTGGTAGACTAATCTTTTGGATAATCGGTTGGAGTGTTGATGAACATCTTCCGCCTGAAGCGCAGCGAGCTGTATGTCTTGCTGCTCCACATACGACTAACTGGGATTTCTTCTTTGTCATTGTAGGTTTCTGGGTTTTAGAGGTGCCGATGAAAGTTGCAATCAAAGACGACTGGACGAAGTTTCCTTTTAGTTTGATTGTCAAGCCGCTGGGTGGTTTAGGTATCAATAGAGCACCCAAGAAAGATCGTGCCAATGCCCCCAGCCAAGTGGATCAGATGGCCGGTTTCTTTTCTAAGATGGATCGTATATCATTGGTAATTGCTCCAGAAGGGACTCGACGACTTACGACCAAATGGAAATCAGGATTTTATCATTTGGCTATGCAAGCCAAGGTGCCTATGGTATTTGGCTATGTTGATTATAAGCGGAAAGTAGCGGGAATTCACTTCGAAGCACTGCATCCCACTGGAGATGTAGACCAAGACATGGTTACGATATCTGAGTTTTATCGCACCATTACTCCAAAGAACCCTGATCAATTCGCACTTGACGAAAGATATGCAGATAAACTGTCATAAAGTTTATGGCTATAGTGATACCTTTCGTGACCTAATAAAAGCTGGTGCTAAGACTACTCTCACTCATATGTATTACGCTTACTTGGTGTGCCATTGGCGCTCAAAACCTCTGTGAGTTTCCTCAAAATCAAGTATTATCTGAGCGCCTGGCTAACTATCAAATGGACGTAGTCCTTGACCACCATAAAAAAATGGTTGTGGGTACACAAACCATCGAATGGATAAACAATAGTCCTGATAGTGTAAGTCATGTGGAGATGTATATGTATCTCAACGCATTTAAAGATTATAATAGTAGTTATCTGCGCAACACTAGAGCTAATGTCATGGGTCAAGATATATCCGATCGCCCCAAGGAAGACTGGGGATATATCACACTCAACTCCGTTAAAACTCTTGGATCTGATAAAGAATTAAGTAGAAAGTATATCCAAAAACTGGATGGTAATGAGCAAGATGAATCTGTTATCAGAATTGACTTGAATTACGATATTGCCCCTGGCGATACCTTAATACTCAATACTGAGTTTGTGTCGAAGCTGCCAAGAACTATCGCCCGAGTGGGTTATGCCGAAAATGACTTTCACTTCTTTGTTCATTGGTATCCCAAATTAGGAGTTTTCGAACCTAATGAGGAAGGCATATGGGGCTGGAACTGCCATCAGTTCCTCCAGCGCATGGAGTTCTATGGAGAGTTCGGCACCTATGACATGAGCATTACTACGGATCAGAAGATGCAGGTCGGTGGAAGCGGTTGTAGAGTAGATCGAGTAGATAATAATGATGGAACAGTAAAACACGTGTTTCGGGCAGAAGATGTAATCGACTTTGCGTGGGTGGCCTATCCCGATTTCGAGATTCATACGGACAACTGGAATGGTATCGATATCGAGCTTTTTTACCCTGGTCATCATAAGAACCATGTACCTCGTATAGTCGGTGCAGTTAAAAACAGTCTCGAGTTCATGCATGAGCATGTCGGGGCATATCCCTATCCTAAGATTACAGTAATGGATCCTCCTGCACTAGGTATGCGATCTGGATTTATGGAATACCCCACTTTCATTACTGGGGGGTCATTCTACGGATTCCCTAAGGCAGTAAGATCTTTGGAGTCATTGATTGTCCACGAGTTTTGTCATCAGTACTTCATGGCAGTCGTAGCAACTAATGAGAAAGAGGCCCCGTGGCTGGATGAAGGCTTTGTCACTTTTTTTGAAGATGATATCATGGAAGCTTATTATGGAGATGGTGATAATTCGTTAGTAGATCTATTGGGCTATAAGATGTCCAACACCGATAAATCTCGAAATGAATATGTCAGTATGCCAAATAGGCGGCGTAGTGTCATCACTGAAAGATCTTGGATGATCAAAGGTGATTATAAGGGTTTAATCTATGCGAAAACTTCGCTTGTCCTCAGATCGATTAAGAATGTCATGGGGGATGATTTGTTTTATGATCTCATTAGGACCTATTACGATCGACAGAAATTCACCCATGCAAGAAGATCAGATTTTGTTGATTTAGTTAAGCGTATGGCGTCTACGCACTTGGATTTTACTTCTCGTGATCAAGTCTATGCATTGCTAGATGTCGGTTTAGACCGCACAGATGTTTGTGATTTTGCAGTGATTGGGATAGAATCAACTCAATACAACAACACTTACCAGAGCTCAATCACCTTGCAACAACTTGAGGATTTTGTAATCCCAGTAGAGATTCAAGTCTCTTTTGCCGATGGTTCGAGTGATACTGTCATCTGGCACGATTTAGACCTTCAGAAAGTAATTAAGATAGAGCATAATGCACCAATAGAATCAGTAGTTATCGATCCAGAGCAAAAGTTGTTGATTGATGTCAACCTCAATAACAACAGTTATACAGCTGAGTCAAATACTATGACGATTACTAAGTACTTCAGTAGAGCTTTATACTGGACCCAAAACATGGTACAATCGATTACAGCATTGATGTGAGCCAAATTGATTTAGTCATATCATCATTTAGAGAATCACTCAAGCTTAAGAAGGTCATTGGGCTCATTTACTTAGTACAGCTGCTACTCGCTATGATAGTGGCTATTGTGGCAAGTGGTTTTATCAATAAGCTAGCTCATACCGTATCTATTCATGAGTTGTTATCAGACTTCAATTATCAGATTATTGAAGATCTAAAGATTTCAGCCCAATCTAATTGGACGATGATAGCTAAAGTCGCCTTTGTAGTTGCGCTACTTTACATGGTGATTTCCCTGTTTCTGCACAGTGGATTGTTGTATTGTATCTATCATCGACGGTATGGTATAAAAGATTTTGTAATTGGTGTCAAGAGCTATTATCGGCGGTTCTTTTTAGTTGCGGTGTTCTTTCTGACCCTGAGCATATTGTGGACGATATTGATATGGTATCCTTATCTGTCCTATCTCTTCTATATGATAGAACATTGGGTGGCAGAATACATGATTGTATGGTTAATACCCATATTGGCAATTATTTACTTCATTGGTATTGCATATCTATTTGCATGGTCGGTACAGACACGATACTATATGATTTATCAGAGCCATTGGAGCTTTTCAGTATTTAAGCAGGGATTTAGACAAGTAAAGACACAGTTGAAGAAGCACTATATCCAGTTGTTTCTATTTGCTGCTTTGTTGATGTTGATATACGGTATATCTATACTGTTAGATCTCAGCATTGGAGTGTCGTCTGCTTTTTTGGTGCTTTTATTTTTTATAATTCAACAGTGCATTGTGTTAGTAAAACTGTGGCACAAGGTCTCCGTGTATATATCACTCAGAAATTTGCAGAGAATCAGAAGGGATGGAAAGTAAAATCACACGTATTGAGTTGCCAGAGGAATTTGGAATGGGCACTGTCAATAGTTATTTGGTTCAGGGAACACGAACCTCGTTGGTTGATTGTGGTGAAGACACGGATGCATCATTTGAAGCTTTGATTGACGGATTATCTGGGCAAGGCATAAAAATAGAGGATGTTGACGATCTATATATCACTCATGCGCATGTTGACCACATAGGCATGGCAGATCGTGTATCAAGAGCGGCTAACTGTCCTGTATGGGTATCTGATTTAGTCGAACCATGGGCTATAGATCTTGAGAATAAATGGCAAAGGCGTTCAGATATCATGATTAACACGATGAGTGAATATCTCCCTAAGGAATTGAGTCAGGGTGTGTTGGAGATGTTTAAGGATATGAGTAACAAGATCCTAAAGCAGTGGAAAAGCATCGACGCAGAGCGTCTAAAGATCTTTAATCATAAAGGAGGTGAACTAAACATCGGCGGTGAGGCTTGGGAGGTACACTATGCGCCAGGTCATAGCAGCACGCAATCCTGCTTCTATCACAAATCAACTAAAAGACTATTAGCCGCAGACATGCTCCTCAACATCACGCCAACTCCTGTAATGGAACCATTGATTGATAATCCGGATGTCAGAGAACGGGGTATACTTACCCTCCTTAATTCCTATGAATATTTCAACGAGTTAGAAATATCTACTGTATATCCCGGTCATTATGAAGAGTTTGATGATCCTAAAATCAAGATTGATAGACAGGTAAAACGTATTCACTCACGCAAAGAAGAGTGCTTTGATCTAATTGTGAGCGGAACCGATAATCTCTTAGAAATCTTCCAGGCTCTTTATAAAGGTCGATGGCATTTGCCAGCATTCAATATGACCATAGCCTATATTGATCTGTTGTTAGAGGAGGGAAGAATAAGAGAAGTCCTAGGAGAAGGAGGAATCAAGCGATTTGTAATGGCTAAAGAACATTAGTCTTGATGTTATTGATCATAAATAATATCAATTAGTCTTGGACTATACTCGAAGCCAAATTTCTTGACATGTTCCTCAATGGTCCCTAAACCTACACTTGCTCGTAATTCATTCACACGGTCCGGATCTCTTAATTGATATACGCTCTCACGAACAATTTGGCTACCATAAATCTGTGGATATCCATTGTTCATAAGCATTCGATCTTCCATTAATGCCATGGTTGAGGCTGATAAAAGAGAATCCTTTACCATTTGTTTGAATTTAGGATAAAAATATGCCATGAAGGCAGAATCAGCATGCTGAATGACAAACCAAACTGCTCTCACTATCTCGGGGTCATTCGGCCAAGGGCATCGCTCCAATAACGAAATCACAATTTTTTGATTAGTAGAATCAACATGAATTATATCATCTATCAAACCTTTTCTAACGTCTTGATCCTTTTGAAAGCAATCCATAATTAGTGAGTCCGAAACTGCACAGTCTATCTCTCCTATTTCAAATACGTTGAATGGACTCGTAAGGAGTTCTCTTATTTGGATTTCATTAAATACTAAATCATCGGAGTATTTGGTCAATCTTATTTGTTCAATTTCATTTGCTCGGTTGGCATAAAAATTCCTCATTAGCAAACCTTGATTAAGGAGACTTCTTAATTCATCAGTTAAGTCATTCCCAAGTGAATCTTTATAGCTTACATAGACGAGATTGACTTCGTTATTTTTAAGCCTTTCTAATAGCTCAGGCATTTCTATTTTTCGATATTCTTCCGAACGTGAACATGACAGAAATGCAGACAGTATGAAACCAATCCAAAATAGCAAGATGAATTTCCTACTTGGAGCTAGCATTGCATCAGAGATTGTTGCCATGCCTACCGATCACTCCTCCCAGACTTATCAAATATCGTGGCACTTGCCTGTTGGGCTCCAGTTATGACGAGATCATGAATGGCTACGTGCTTCGGTTGAGATGCTATGAAATAGATCGCTTTGCCAACATCTCTTGAAGTAAGCGGATTATAATCCTCATAGATCTTAGCTCTCTCTTGGTCTCCCTTATAGCGCACTAAAGAGAACTCAGTCTCTTCTACTGCTCCAGGAGATACTTGGCTGACCCTTACGCCTTTTGACACGAGATCTATTCTCATCGCTTTTGTAATGGCGTCTACAGCGTGTTTAGTGGCGCAGTATACATTGCCTGTGGGATAGACCTCATGACCAGCAGTGCTACACACGTTGATGATGTGTCCACAACCTTTCTCTACCATTATAGGTGATATGATCCGGGACATGTATAGCAGTCCCTTTACATTGGTATCTATCATGATCTCCCAGTCATCGATAGAGGCCTTATCAAATTCGTCGGCACCAAGTGCCAAGCCTGCGTTATTAATCAGGATATCTACTTCTTTCCATTTCCCTGATAAAGACTCAATTGCGTTCTTAACCTGTTGTCGATCTTGAACATCATAGATGAGCGTCTGGACTTCAATCGCATACTTCTTTTCAAGCCTGGATTTGATTTCTTCAAGGCGATCGGCACGGCGACCTGTTAGGATCAAGTTGAATCCGTGCTTAGCAAATACGTTGGCAGTTGCTTTTCCGATCCCTGCTGTTGCTCCAGTTATCAGAACTATTTTATGCGGTTGTGCACTCATATTACTGAATTAAGTTCTTTATATCCCGATCAAATTCTTCTGCAAAAGCAGTATACTTAGACGTCGCAGGGCCCGAAAATCCAGTATGGACCTTTGTAATCTGATTGTTTGCATCAACAAATATCAAAGTGGGATACGAGATTACTTCGTTTAAAAATCCCAGCTTAGCAGTTGCTTCAGATTTGTCATAGTACCCACCATAAACTATATCATAAGGAATCTCTAATCGCTCTTTGTACTGAGCCAACACCGCCATAGCTTTCTTCTCATCGCGATAACGCTCAAATGCAATGGCAATAATCGGAATATCCATATCTGGATGCTGTTTCTTATAGTCCAGTAAGAACTTAGACTCATCCAGACAATTAGGACACCAAGTACCCATAATCTTGATCAACTTAGGCTTCCCTTTATACTTTTCATCGTCAAGACTCACCATGTTGCCATCTGTTGCAGGCAGTGAGAAATTGATCGGCTCATTAGCGTTGACTGCTTTGCTGAGTTCATACGGATTTGCCAACGTAGCTGTTTCATTTCGACTGGCTATCCAGTTTGTCTGATAGTGGGAGCCAGAGTAAAATTTCCCAATCATTGATTCACTCTTGGTGATATCTGCTGTAAACAGGAATGCGTGCGAACCATCAAAACAAGAAAGCATAAATTGGTCACCTTGCACTTCTCCATCAAGGAATCTATAATCTCCTGTTTCAGTTAGAAAGGTTCCAGAAACCAAATTTCGATTGGCCTCAAACTCTCCGATCGCAGGATATTGATCTTCGGTTTCCACTTCAAAGGTTGTTTGCCATTTACCAGTAACATCCATTACAGGAGCTTTGGTAGTTTGTGTGAAGCGATGTTTCTGCCCATAGTGTGCAACGAATGGAACCCTATAATTTTCTTTATAATTTACGGACCAATATCCTTCTATGACATTCTCCTTATATATCCCTCTGATATAGCTATCCATCAATGGAAAGCTAATTCTGATTGTATCCAAGAGTTTCTTGTTCTTACCAAAGGCAACATCAGATACTCCAATACGCTCTTCTCCATTGATCAACTCTATAGAAATATCATCAGAGTCATCATACTTAACTTCGAAATTAAATGGAAGCATTACGCCTTCATCAAGTTCGAGTTCAGCTCGCCAAACACCGTGAGGAATCTGTGAAAATGGTTCTGCAATCTCTATACATGAGGTGACTAATAATAGACTGATTAGGATTAATATGGTTGTGCGCATCGTCTATGATTTTTCTCCTATGAAGTTATCTTCCTTATGCTGGAAAAGCACATTAAATGTGGTCAAGCTGCCGTAAATTCTCGTGATATATTGTTGAAGATTTACTTTCTCCTCATCGGTCATCTTACTGCTATTGATCCGCTGTTCCATCACTCTCAGGCGATCTCTGACCATTACGATCTTATGAAAAAACGTTTCGATAGGTAGCTCTTTCGTTTTGAGCCCATCTTCACCAGGTTTCAGTATCAGCGTTCCACCGATCCACTTGTCACCCAGGTCAACCGTTCTGTTTACATCTCCCCATTCGGAGAGGATTTTTATTAATGATTTCTCGAGGTTGTTGTAAGTCAATTCAGCCTCGCCATCAACGGCTTCAACCACCTCCCAACTACTATACTCTTTACCGAGGCTTTTGATACCATACTTTACGAAGCAAACCTTATATGACGTCGTCGTCAATCCGATGATTACACCGTCATCATAAGCAGGATGCTTGACACGTGATCCTATCCCTAATAATTTTCCGTCCATTTGTGTGTTATTATTTTTTATAATGGTCGTCCCATTTCTTCTCTGCGGGGTCGCCTAATTTACCTAATGATTTTCCTACTAACATAGAGACCGTGGCATCACCAGTGATGTTGGCCACAGTTCTACACATATCAAGTGGTCGGTCTACTGCAAATATCAAGGCAAGCCCTGCCTCAGGTATTCCAGCTTGACCGAGGATGATTACTAACATTACTAATCCTCCACTGGGTACTGCCGCAGATCCTATGGAGGCGAGTGAGGCTGTTGCCACTATCCCCAATTGTGCGCCTAAGCTTAGGTCGATACCATATGCTTGAGCAATGAATACCGCAGCAATAGCCTGATAAAGACTGGTGCCATCCATATTGATCGTCGCACCGATGGGTAGTACGAAGCTTGATACTTCCTTGTCAACTCCTAAGTGCTCCTCAACACGCTCCATCGTGACTGGTAAGGTAGCAGCACTACTACTCGTTGAAAATGCCAAAAGTTGTGCTGGACTGATGCCTTTAAAGAAGGATACGAGAGAGCGCCCTGTAAATGTGCGCACTAAGAGTGGATAAAAGAAAAATATCAATATCGATAAACCTAGTAATACTGTAAATGAATATCCAATCAGCGCTTTGAATATATCTGCACTGGGCGATTCTGCAACAATCGTAGCCATCAGAGCAAATACACCCACTGGAGCCGCAAGCATGATCAAGTCGATCATCTTCAGGACCACTTCATTAAGCGCATCAAAGAACTCCTTGACTGGTTTGGCTTTCTTGGGTTCAATAAGTATCAATCCAATACTAAAAAATATTACAAAGAAGATTACTTGGAGCATACTGCCATTATCGGTCAATGCATGAAACAGATTGCTCGGAACTAAATCAACCAATGCCTGTAGCGGTCCACTATTCTGTTGATCTGTAGCCATGGCGATCTTTCCGCCAGCTGCATCTGTATAACTCTCTAACAGAGATTGCCTTGTTTCTTCTTTTATTAAGCCCCCAGGTTTCACAACATTCACAATTACAAGCCCTGTAGTTACCGCAAAGAAAGTTGTGAGGAGATATATAGCGATTGTTCGACCTCCCATTAGAGATAATTTTGAAATATCTTGTAAATCAGATATGCCTTTAACTAATGAGGCTATAATAAGCGGCACGGCTATAAGCTTCAGAGTATTTATGAAGATGGTTCCAAACGGTTTTACCCAGTTAATGATAAATTTACTGCCACCGCCAATCTGTACTGCTATATATCCCACAATAACACCGATTACCATACCCAGTATGATTTTCCAATGTAATGCTAACTTTCCCATCCTTAATAATTTTGATATTTGATTAAGTAGAGGCGAAAGATAATTAACTTTTCACAGCCTTAGTCATTTCTCTTTTACCGGGAGGTCCTGGAAGACCAATCACCTCAAAACCTACTTCCTTCAGTGCTCTTTTAAAGCTTCCTTTAGCGCAGTAGGTAATTAGAAATCCATTTTGCTTTAATGCTTTATAGCAGATCGACATCATATCCACATTCCATAAATGCTCTTGACAACTTGGCGCAAAAGCGTCGTAGTAGATTAGATCATAAATACTATCAGGATGATAGTCTTCGAACATTGTATGAGCCTTAAAATATTTAAAATGCTCATCTAACTGATGCCACATATCCCAACTTGAACTATGTATTTCATTGAATAGACGAGATTCTTCATCATTACGAACATAATTCAGCTTATTCAATAGCTCTTCATGCACTGGATAAAGCTCTAAGGATTTATAATTAATGAAACGGCCTGCGCTGTGAGTTGCAGTGAGAAACATATTCAGCCCTGTACCGAAGCCATATTCTAAAATGTTAAGGGGAGCGGCCTTATGATCTCTAAGTCCTTGATTGATGAATATATGCATAGACTCTTGCATAGCACCATGAGTACTATGATAGTGTGCGCGATAAAGATCAGAGTACAGCGTAGAGCTACCATCCTCTGATAGATGATGGCTGATGTGATTAGAAGAATTCTTCTTAGAATCCAAAAAAGCTAAAGATCGGCTGGATATCGAAATTTGAAGGACATCCTGTTCCTCTATTACATGAACTCAACGTTACGATCGCCAATGCTGCAAATGCTAATTGTACTATTTGCTTTCTATTCTTTTTCATTTGGGTATAATTTGACGGTTATAAAACGACAAAATTCTATTTATGTTTTACAACCTTTGTAAACAAAGATATTACAAATATTTGTAATACGTTTAGACTAAATTATGGTTATACACTTAATCGCCGTTGGAGGCAGCATTATGCACAACCTTGCAATGGAGCTACAAGCACTTGGTCATCAGGTTACTGGATCGGATGACGAGATTTACGAACCTGCCCTGAGCCGCCTAAACTCTGTGAGCTTACTACCTCCACGAATGGGCTGGGATAGTTCCAGAATCAGTTCAGATATAGATCTAATAATCCTTGGTATGCATGCCCAACTAGATAATCCAGAATTGATCAAGGCTCAAGAATTAGGATTGCGTATTGAGTCTTTTCCCGAGTTCATCGCCAAGCATATCGCCCCTAAGAAGAAAATTGTCGTCACTGGAAGTCATGGCAAAACGACCACGACTGCGATGATTATGTATGCTCTCAATAAGCTCGGAATCTCATTCGATTATCTTGTAGGTGGTTTAATCGACGGTTTTGATAGAATGGTCAAACTTTCCGATGATGCCGATATAGCTGTGGTAGAAGGTGACGAATACCTCAGTAGCAGATTAGATAATCGGCCAAAGATGCTGCACTATCAAGGAGACGTAGTCATTACAACGGGCGTGTCTTGGGATCACATGAATGTCTTTCCCACCTATGAGAATTATCTGTCCCAATTCAGAAGTCTCTATAACTCAATGAATGATCATTCGGTCATCATTTACGACAAAAGAGATGCAGAACTGAAGCGGCTAGTAATAGAGGCACCCGATGTTAATAAGAGAGCTTATGAACCATTAGAAGTCGCTGGTGATGGGATAAAGTATGACGAACAAGAGTATGCTATAAATGTATTCGGTGCACATAACCGTGCTAATCTTCATGCAGCTCTCATTGCCTGTCAACATATAAATATAGAACCTACAGAATTTCTAAACGCTATCTCAGGCTTCACTGGTGTAGACAAGAGATTATCATTAGTTAGTAATGATCCAATAATCTATCGTGATTTTGCACACGCTCCTTCAAAAGTAAAAGCTACAGTTCTTGCTGTTAGAGAGCGATATGCCGATTCTAGTATACTTGGTGTACTTGAGCTACATACCTATAGCAGTCTCAATAAAGAATTTATCCCACAATACAGTGGGGCTCTTGATGGTGCTGATCGAGCTCTCGTGTTCTATGATCCCCAGGTTGTTGCCAGAAAGAGACTACCTCCTCTCAGTGTTGAGTTTATTGCCGACTGCTTTAATCATCCTAATCTCAATGTGATAGATAGGGTAGACGGCCTGAAGTCTATATTGCAGGACGAAACAGGCCAGCATGAAACCTATCTATTGATGAGCTCCGGCAACTTTGGCAACATTAAACCTGTCGAGGTCATCAAAAACTGAGTTCAGTACTTCCTTTGCAAGCACAGAATACTATTTTTGTACAAATATTCAACCGTCGTCATGAGTAGAATAATAACATTAAGACAAGCCCTCGGTGAGGCAATGAGTGAAGAGATGAGAAGAGATCAGGATGTCTTTCTCATGGGAGAAGAAGTAGCAGAGTATAATGGTGCCTATAAGGTGAGCAAAGGAATGCTCGATGAATTCGGTCCTGAGCGTGTCATCGATACACCGATAGCCGAACTGGGGTTTGCGGGTATTGGTGTAGGCGCTGCCATGAATGGCTTACGTCCCATTGTAGAATTCATGACATGGAACTTTGCAATCTTAGCATTCGATCAGATTGTTAATAATGCTGCTAAAACACTATCTCAGTCTGCTGGTCAATTCAATTGCCCTATAGTGTTCAGAGGTCCATCTGGTGCTGCAGGTCAATTAGCACAACAACACTCACAGACTTTTGAGAGTTGGATGGCTAACACACCCGGTCTTAAGGTCATATCTATTGTAGATCCAAAAGATTCAAAAGGACTGCTCAAATCAGCAATCCGTGATAATGATCCTGTCTGCTTTATGGAGTCAGAGATGCTCTATGGTCTGAAAGGCGAAGTGCCAGAGGAAGAGTACTTAACACCAATTGGTGTTGCAGCTGTCAGAAAAGAAGGTACAGATGTTACTATAGTTTCTTTCAACAAGATGATGGAAGTTTCTAAGGCTGCCGCAGCAGAGTTAGAAAAAGAGGGTATTAGTGCTGAAGTAATCGACCTACGTACCATTAGACCATTAGATCACAAGACGATTGTAGAGTCAGTGAAGAAGACGAATCGACTTGTTGTAGTTGATGAATCATGGCCATTTGCTGGAGTAAGTGCGGAGATCGCTTACGAGATTCAAAAGTACGCCTTTGATTACCTCGACGCTCCAGTAACAAGAGTTAATGCCGCTGATACTTCATTACCTTATGGGGCTCCTTTTGTTGAAGAGTATATGCCCAATCCTACTAAAGTGATTAAGGCCGTCAAAGAAGTAATGTATAGATAGGCACTCAGGTAGGCTTCTTATACAGTTCGCTTTACATATTATCAGCTGCAAAAGCTGCAAAACGCTCAGCAGTGTCTGTCCAGTTGTCTGGATTTGTCCATCCATGGCCTTCGCCTTCATAAATGATTAAGTCGTTCGTGATGCCTGAACTATTGAGTTCATCCCGTAGAGATGTGCCTTGTGTTATTGGAATCAATGGATCTTGATCACCTAAAAACTGTATAGTCGGAACCGTTGAACCATCTACGAAATGTATAGGACTTACGGCATTATAAAAATCAGTATCACTAAGTGGCCTGTCAGTCGCAGCAATAATAGCCGAGATCGTAGCAATAAATGTAGGATTATCAGAATCTACGTATGACGGATCTAAAAAATTAGTCGGACCTATAATGTTACCTGCAAGCTTCACATAGTCATCGTTATTTCTTGAGTAGGCATAAAGTAGCGTCATATGTCCTCCAGCACTCACACCAGCTAACATGATATTATTGCTAATGCCAAGCACTGTATTATCGTCCATTAAGTCCGTGATTACTGCGTCTACATCATCCATATGGTCAACAAATAGTCGATCTGGATCGATGTCAAGTCGATAATTCATATTAGCTATCGCATAATCGGGCATGGTAGTTTGAAGTAGGTCAACGATACCATCTATATCGCTTTTATCACCAGATGTCCATCCACCACCATGAATAAGTAATACGAGATCTGTCGTTGCACTCGATCTTCCTGCGGGTAGAAACAAATCATAGGTCTGGAGCTCATCATTACCATATGTAATATCAAAATCTTCCACGGCACTGCTGAAGTCTTGCTGAATCTCTACCTCTTCATCTCCACATGCCGCTAATAGTATTATAAATAGTAATAGAAATAGCTTTGAGCCTGTTGTAATATGCTTCATGATAGGAAAACGAAGGCTGAATCGTTTTTGTGATGAGTCAGCTTTATTTTTGCTCAATTTGTCTGCAGAGAGATCTCACTAAAATCTCTACACATTAAACCTAAAGTGCATCACATCACCATCATCGACGATATAGTCTTTACCTTCGACGCCTAATCGACCTGCTTCTTTGACTTTAGCTTCTGAACCATGCTCGATGTAATCAGCATATTTGATGACTTCTGCACGGATGAAGCCTTTCTCAAAATCTGTGTGGATCACACCAGCCGCTTGTGGTGCTGTAGAACCCCTCAAGACAGTCCAAGCTCGAACCTCTTTCTCCCCAGCTGTGAAGTAAGTAATCAGGTTGAGCAGTTTATAACTCGAGTGAATCAATCGATTAACACCTGGCTCGGTCAAACTCATTTCTTCTAAAAACATCAGTTTCTCCTCGTCTGTATCCAACTGGATGATTTCTGCTTCTATAGCAGCTGAGATAAGGATCACTTCGGCTTTTTCATCCTTGACATGATCGATAAGCTTAGCTGCATAGTCGTTACCGTCCTTGGCACTATTCTCATCGACGTTACATACATACAAGATAGGTTTTGCCGTGAGAAGATAGAATTCCTTGAATAGGTCCTCATGTAGTTCAGGCACCTCATAAGCTCTGGCAGGCTTGCCAGTTTCTAAGAACGCTTTCAGTTCCTTTGCAAATTCATATCGGGCTTTGTCCTCTTTGGCGCCGCTCTTAGCGGCCTTCTGCAGTTTTTCCAATCTCTTATCAAGGCCATCTATATCCTTAAGAAGTAATTCTGTATCGATGATATCTTTGTCTCTCACCGGATCGACGTTCCCATCGACGTGGACTATATTATCATTATCAAAACATCTTACTACATGTATTATGGCATCAACTTCACGGATGTTGGCAAGAAATTGATTTCCCAATCCTTCACCTTGGCTTGCCCCTTTAATAAGACCAGCGATATCAACAATGTCAACCGTAGTAGGGATGATTTTTTGCGGTGAAATGAGATCAGCCAAGGCTTGAAGTCTGCTGTCTGGTACTGTGATCACTCCCACATTTGGATCTTTCGTTGCGAAAGGGTAGTTAGCAGCAAGAGCTTTGGCATTAGTTAATGCGTTAAATAGTGTTGATTTACCCACGTTTGGCAATCCTACAATTCCACATTTAAGAGACATGATGAACTTTTTTATCCTTAAAAAGATGCCAAAGATATTTTAATCTTGCACATATTTGGGAGATGAATTACCTCGCCCATCTCAGTTTATCTCTCGATGATCCACACATCATGCTGGGTAATTTCATAGCAGACGACATCACAGTTAATGAATCTAAGACACTTCCAATGGAAGTAATGAGAGGTATTTATCTCCATCGTAAAATAGACGCCTATACTGATGATCATCCTTCGTTTCTTCAATCAGTAGATCTCTTTAGAAAAAATCATGGCAGATATGCCACTGTTATCGTAGATATACTCCACGATCATTTCTTATGTCATAACTGGGGGAGATTTATCAATTTGTCATTTGATCAATTTGAACTTGGTGTCTATAAACAGTTTGAGCTAATGTTTGCTACTCTCACAGAAGGAGGGCACAAAAGACATGTTGAGAGCCTCTTATCACATCGATATCTACAAGTATACCAAAGCAAGGAAGGGATGTTAGGTGTGATGAAGCGAATGGATGATCGAACACGATTTGAAAGCGATTTCCAAGGAGCAGTACTGGAAATGTACGATCATTTTGACATACTCAATTCCAATTTCATAGAACTCTATAATGGGCTACAGACAACACTTCCAAAGATATGGCAATCTGTAGAGGACGATTATCCTTCAAAATGAAAAGAGAACGTGAGGACTCGACTCAGTAATTTCTCGATAATCGTGGACTCTTCAATCTGATTGTTGAAAAGGAGGGTGTTGTTGACACCTTGAGAAAACTTAATCTCTGGTGACAATATGAAGTACGGAAAGAAGAACTGCATTCCAACCCCAGCTTCTAACTGAAAATCATGAGGATCTACTTGTATCAACTGATCTGCCCCACGAGCCATAGAGTTGGACGCCACATCAAACGAATAATTGATTCCAGCCACAACATAAGCACGCTTATCCTTATATGGGGCCGACTTAAACCTCACTAAAAAAGGGACATTGACAAATATCGATTGTATTGATGAACGAGGAGGTAAGGTACTAACTCCATTGGCAGTCGTTTGAAAATCAATGTGCCTCGTTGCGAAGGTAAACCCGGGTAAAGTCCTAATATCAAAGAATTCGCCAATCTTATAATTCACGATGCCTTGAACATTGAATCCTACTGCAGGAGCTCCCTGTGCTCTCAGAAAATTGCCATTGTCAATAAATTCTCGAGAATGAAATACTTGATGTTGAGAGGAATTAAAACCAAGTGATATGCCGAAGTAATAGTCTTTATTCTTGTAATCAAGATAGTTGGTATTACTCTTATTAATCTGACTATGCAAAGTGGAAACACTCAAGATGCCTATCACAAGGCACATAATTAGTCTTGAATCGCTCAATTTGTACACTGAAAACAACTGCATCATCACGAGAATGAACTACTCAAATTCTGAAATATTGTAGCATAAGATCAATAAAACCAAATTCCATTTATAAAGGATGACGACAATTGCAGAATTATCGACTTTCGCACTGTGATTATCAATGCTTTAGATATACTATTTTCCTTAATAAAAGCGTATTTTTGTAGCCATTTTGCACAGCACATTTTTTGACTATAAATCGTGCTATTGTTAAGTGGAAAAACTATATAAACAAAGCTAATAGTATATGGCAGATAATGAGCGTATAATTCCCATCAATATAGAGGATGAGATGAAGTCGGCATATATCGATTACTCCATGTCGGTAATTGTATCACGTGCCCTTCCAGATGTGAGAGATGGTCTTAAGCCTGTGCATCGTCGCATACTGTATGGTATGTCCGACTTAGGTCTTACTATCAGTAAGCCACATAAGAAGTCTGCAAGAATAGTAGGTGAGGTATTGGGTAAATACCACCCGCATGGTGACGGCTCTGTTTATGACGCTATGGTACGTATGGCTCAGGAGTGGAATATGCGCTATCCCCTTGTGGATAAGCAAGGAAACTTTGGCTCAATTGAAGGTGACGGCCCAGCGGCGATGAGATATACAGAGGCGCGTCTTAGCAAATTAAGCGATGAGATCGTTGCCGATCTGAAGAAAGATACGGTTGACTTTCAGTTGAATTTTGACGACTCTCTTGAGGAGCCGACAGTGATGCCCACACGTTATCCTAATCTCCTTGTTAATGGAGCCACAGGTATTGCAGTAGGTATGGCGACCAATATGCTGCCGCATAATCTACGTGAGGTTATTGATGGAATAACTGCACTAGTCGACAATCCTGAACTTGATACAGACGGTCTGATGCAATATGTCAAAGGGCCAGATTTTCCAACGGGGGGTATCATATATGGTACAGAGGGAATAAAGAATGCTTTTGAAACAGGTAGAGGCAAGATTATACTTAGAGGTAAGGTTGATGTAGAGACCACACGAAACAATCGGGATCAAGTAGTCATAACAGAGATTCCATACCAGGTTAATCAACAATCTCTTGTCTTCAAAATACGAGATGCAGTAGAAGCAGAAAAAATCAAAGGTATATCTGCTATCCGCAATGAATCAGATAGACACGGTGTCAGAATCGTCCTCGATCTAAAGATGGATGCAATCGCCAATGTAGTAATCAGTCAACTATACAAGTTCACACCACTTCAGACCTCATACGGTGTTAATAATGTAGTCCTCGTTAACGGACGCCCATTAACATTGAATCTGAAGCAATTGATGGAAGAATTCATCAAGTTCAGGTTGGAAGTTATTACAAGGAGAACTCAATATGATCTGCGCAAGGCGGAGGAGCGTGCACATATCCTTGAGGGATTACTAATTGCACTTGACAATCTGGATGAAGTCATTGCGCTGATCAGAAACTCTAAAGATGTAGAGACTGCCAGGGAAGGCCTAATGAAGACTTTCAAATTAAGTGAGATCCAAGCAAGAGCTATACTCGACATGAGATTGATGAAGCTTACTGGATTAGAGCGTGAGAAGGTTCAACTGGAGTATGACGAGTTAATGGCTAAGATTACAGACTACAAAGACATTTTGGCTAATGAAGGAAGAAGAAAGACAATTCTTAAGGATGAGCTGAGCGAGGTAAGAGAGACTTTTGGAGATGATCGTCGCACACAGATATCTCATGCTGATGGAGAAATATCTATTGAGGATATGATACCTAATGACGAGGTGGTTATCACCATCTCAAGCTTAGGATATGTCAAACGTACTAAGGCATTAGAATATAAATCCCAGGGTAGGGGTGGCAGAGGCTCTAAAGGAAGTAAGACACGTGATGCAGATTTTGTTGAGCACTTATTTGTCGCAGATACACATAACTACTTACTCTTATTCACGGAGCAAGGAAGATGTTTCTGGGTCAGGGTATATGAGATACCAGAAGCATCCAAAAATGCTCAGGGTCGTGTGATTCAAAATATTATTGCCATCCCCAAAGCTGATAATGTTAAGGGATATATTATTGTCAAAGACCTAAAGGATAAGGAGTTCTTAGACGAGCACTTTATCATGTTCTGCACTAAGAAGGGAATTATCAAAAAGACTAATCTCGAGGCATTCAGTCGTCCACGTACTAATGGTATCAACGCTATCACGATTAACGAGGGTGATCAGCTGTTAGGTGTGAAACTCACTGATGGTGCTAATGATGTATACTTAGCTAATCGAGGAGGACGTGCGATACGATTTGATGAGAGTAAAGTACGAGCTATGGGCCGTAGTGCTGCTGGTGTAAAAGGCATCACCCTTGATAATGAACAGGATGAAGTTGTCGGTATGGTTTGTATTCCACAAGATGACTTTACGACAAGTATTTTCGTGGTAAGCGATGAAGGATTTGGTAAACGATCTGATAAAGAGGACTATCGTAAGACGAATAGGGGCGGCAAGGGTGTGAAAACACTTAACGTAACCGATAAGACTGGAAGTGTTTTTGCAATTAAAGGAATCTCAGATGACGATGACTTGATTGTTACGACGAAGAGTGGTATAGTGATAAGAATTAACGCTGGAGAATTCAGAATTATGGGGCGCGCAACGCAAGGAGTGAAAGTGATTAACATCAGTGACAAGGATCAAATCGCAGATATCGGAGTGGTACGAGATGTTAGAGGTGAAAATTCAGAAGAGGAATAATTAATGCCTTAACATTTCAAAATATTATTTTTAAGTTTTTTTTAAACATGTAGTTACTTAAGGTCACGTCACGACCTCGTAAATAATACTTGAAACAAATTATTAATAATGAAAAGGTTATTCGGAATAGTATTAATCACATTCTTGATTGCGCAATCTTCATTCGCACAAGGTGATAAAAGCTTGAAACTGGCATCAAAAGCATTTAGTGAGTTCAGTGCAGACCCTTTTGGGAACCCAGGAGCATTAGATGAGGCGAAAACACATATCGCTGAAGCATTTAAAGATTCTAAAGTGGCATCAAGTGCCAAAGCTTGGATCACTAGAGGAGATATTTTCTATAACTCAGGCGATGCTCAGATTAAAGGGAAATTAATTAATCCTGAAGCATTATTATCAGATGCCTCAGTGGGATTGAACGCCTATGAGGCTTATAGCAAGGCTTTAGAGTTAGCATCTAAAAAAGGTGACATCAAAAAAGCAATGGCAGGCCTATTGCAGACAGAGGAGCTACTAAACAATATTGGAATAGACCAATATCAAGTAGAAAACTACACAGGAGCATTTGACAACTTTGTAGCAGAAATGTCTGCAAGTGAGCTCATCAAGTCTAAAGGAGAAGTAAGTAGGCTTGATGCAGATGACAATCTTGCCGAAAAGAAATTCTTCGCAGGGTTAACAGCATACTATGCTGAAAATTATCAGGGATCTATCGACTATCTTTCAAGTGCACTTGATGCTAATTATAGCGACCCTTCTGCATACCAACTAATTTATGAATCTAATAAGGCTTTGGGAGCTGCGGAAGCTGGATTGTCATTTTTAGAAAAGGGTAGAGAGGCGTTTCCAGATGATTCAGGATTGTTATTTTCAGAGATCAATCACTACTTAGCTGCCGGTGAATTAAGCAAGATGATTGGTAATCTTAAGCAAGCCTTGGAAAAAGAACCTGCTAATCAATCACTTATTCTAACATTAGGACAAGTGTATGACCAACTGCAAGTACAGTCTAATGAAGCTGGCGAGACTGATAAGGCTAATGAGTACTTTGATAGTGCATTAGGTTACTACCAGGATGCATTAGAAGCGACACCTGATAACTTTGACATCAATTATAGTTTAGGTGCACTATACTATAATAAGGCGGCTGGATTTACTCCTGCTCTCAACGAAGTAGCAAATGACTTTAGTAAGGCTGGAGAAGCAAAGTATACCGAGATTAAGGACACTATGGCTGGCCTATTTTCACAGGCATTACCATACTTCTTAAAGGCTGATAGCCTCAATGGTCAAGACCGCAATACTATCATAGCTTTGAAAGAGATTTTTGCACGTCAAGATAACTTTGAGAAGTCTAACATTTACAAAGACAAACTCGATAGCCTAGAAGGTGGAGAATAATCGAGTCAAAAATTAGATTAATATAGAAGGGTCAGATTAACATCTGCCCCTTTTTTTGTCGATTCAAGGTTCAATAACTACATTGTTAGAATAATATTCTAATTATGCTTAGAAGAGAGTTTTCACATTATCTCGCAACCTTGATTGCGGCTAGTCCAATGATGAATGTATTACCCAATGGCGATGATGATCATACGACAATTTTATTTCAAGGAGATTCTATAACTGATGGTGGTAGAGATCGAGGTAATTATTATGCCAATAACACGAGTGGTATGGGCAAAGGATATGTTTCCCAGATCGCAACAGAATTACTTGGGGCATATCCAGAGAAATCGCTCAGAATCTATAATAGAGGGATCAGCGGGCATAAGGTTCATCAACTCAGGGATCGCTGGACAGACGATTGTATAAATCTTAAGCCCGATATATTAAGTGTAATGATCGGAGTCAACGATTACTGGCATACTATGACACATGCATATGCTGCAGGTCCCGAAGTTTACAAATCAGATTTATTAAAATTACTCAAGTCAACTAAGAGCCATCTTCCAGAGATAAAGATGATCATTGCAGAGCCATTCTACGTTCCTGGTGGTGCGGCAATTGACAATGAAGTATGGGCTAAGGGCTTTCCAATCTATCAATCGAATTGTAGAGAAGTCGCAGAAGAAATGGATGCAGCATTTATTCCGCTGCAATCAATTTTTGATCAGGCCTTAAAGGAATACCCTGTAGAGTACTGGTGTCCTGACGGAGTTCACCCATCCTTGGCAGGGTCTTACCTAATGTCTGAAGCTTGGTTAAAAATTATCAACGATATGATATGAAGTCCGCACTACTAAGGATTAGTAGTGTTATCGATCGGACTATTGATCAGATAGGACAGCTTGTCTCTTGGATATCATTAATTCTAATTTTGTTGATCTGTGTTGATGTGATCATGCGATACTTCCTCAATATTTCTAAGATTTGGATGGTTGAAATGGAGTGGCATCTATTCTCAGTATTGTTTTTGTTTGGCGCATCGTATACCTTACTTCATGATAAACATGTGAGAGTAGATCTATTCTATGAGAACTATTCTGCTGAAAGAAAAAGAATGGTCAATGCATTGGGCATTCTCATATTGGTCATCCCGTGGTGCTTAATTATCTTGACTACATCGTGGGATTATACAATTAACTCTTTCTCCTTTCGGGAGGACTCACCGCAACCTGGCGGCTTGCCCGCAAGATATATCGTTAAGTCAGCCATCTTTTTAGGATACTTTCTACTACTCTTACAGGCAGTCTCGATATTAATTAAGTCACTCGTATCAGATAAACCTAATTAAGTGGCTTGGATTGCGTTAATACTATTCTTGCTCATATTTATTTGTATACTCTCAGGTGTCCAGGTGGCATTTGTTCTTGGTGGCCTGTCAGTAATCATAGGATACTTCTTTATACCAGATTTCTTTGATCTCCTCCCATTGCGAATTATGGGTACTATGCAGAATGTAGTCCTTCTCGCAGTGCCCTTGTTTGTATTCATGGGATTGATGTTAGAGAAATCAGGCCTTGCCGCAAGTATGCTAAATACCATGTCGGCCCTATTTGGACGCATAAGAGGGGGGCTTGCAGTATCAGTTATTATTGTTGGCGCCCTCCTTGCAGCTTCAACAGGCATAGTGGGTGCAACCGTAGTAACCATGGGGTTGATCAGCCTACCTACTATGCTTAAAAATAATTATCAGGTAGAGTTGGCAACAGGGACAATCGTTTCATCTGGGACTCTAGGTCAGATCATTCCTCCTTCAGTGGTTTTAGTGTTATTGGGTAGTGTGCTCAATGTTTCTGTCGGAGATCTATTCAAAGCGGCTTTCTGGCCAGGCATGATACTAGTGCTGTCCTATATAGTGTACATTCTTATTGTTTCATATGTCAAGCCCGAAGTGGCGCCACTCAATGACGAAAGGACAACTGTCAAGATCACCCTTGGTCAGGTTCTCAAAGCTTTTCTATTACCACTAATGCTTATTCTCGCAGTGTTAGGTTCGATTTTTACAGGTATAGCAAGCCCAACAGAGGCTGCTGCAGTTGGTGCTTTAGGAGCAAGCATTTTAACCCTAAGCCAAGGACGCCTGAATCTTAAAGTTCTTAAAGAAGTCATGCAAGGGACTACTCATTTGACCAGTATGGTATTTTTAATCCTGGTTGGCGCCACCACCTTTGCTTTAGTTTTTAGAGGATTAGGCGGTGATCGCTTTTTGATTGATCTCATTGAGACTTCTAATCTTTCAGGTCCAATGTTTTTGGTTCTGGTAATGATGGTTGTATTTCTCCTTGGTTTCTTTATTGATTTTATCGAGATCATATTCATTGTCGTACCTGTTGTAACACCAATTTTTATTACATATGACATGGATTTGATATGGATAGGCATCCTATTAGCACTGAATCTACAGACTTCTTTCCTTACTCCGCCATTTGGATTTTCACTGTTTTATCTCAAGGGAGTTTGTCCTCCAGAAGTGAAAACAGCGCAGATCTACAGAGGGGTGATTCCATTTTTATTGATTCAGGTAATTATCTTGTCAATTGCAGTAATCGCTCCTCACTGGATCGGTATCTTATAATCTCATTCCTCAACATTGAACTCATCGATGGTTTGATTTCGTTGATATAATTATCAGGACAATAGATTATATGACTTGTATATTGTAGGGTATGTTCGAAAGGTTCAAAAACTGGTTAGGAATAGAAGGTGCGAAAATCTCCATAATTGAAGTTGAGGTTGATAAATCTCAACAGCTACTATCGGGCAGAGTAGAACTAAGTACAGCATCTAACCAACGGATCGACTCTATGGTAGTAATGGTCAAAGAGAAATATACTCGAGGGAGACGAAAGTCGAAGTTATCGGATGTTTATACTATCGGAAAATCTGAAATTCCAATTGATCTTGAGATAACAACAGAAGAGCCAGTCCAACTTGAGTTTGAGATTTCCTACACACTGAAACTATCCTCCATGGATAGCTTTGGAAAGAAGAATATTATTAAAAGGACACTTGCTAAAACTGCTAAAACAATAAAAGGCGTTAACTCTATTTATACTTGTACCGTAGAACTAATCGTCGATGGAAACAAGCTAAGGCCCTATGACACCATTATAGTCAAACTATAATGACTAATTAGCAGATTGGTTAGCTTCTATTGTTTGCAAGATTTCTTCGTCAGACTTCCCCATATTCTTAAGTAAAAAGCGTGCACTTTCTGCCATTTGGTGATCTGGGTATCGCTCCAAGAATGTCTCATAAACTTCACGTGCAGCTTCGGGTTTTTTATACTCCTGCTCAAGAATAAACCCCTTAATAAATGTTACCGTTGGGATGTTATCATAATCCTGATAATCCTCGATTATCCAGTCGTATAGGCTCATTGCCTTAGGCATGGTGCGTAAGCTTCTCGCTATTTCAGCGGCCTTATATAAATATTCTGCTGTTTGATTCTCATTAGGTCGCAGTAGTGCATATACCTCGGTGGCATCAACATATTTTAAGGCTGCTTTCTTGTTTATTCCTATTTCATCAGGGTTGACAGTTACTTGATCAAATAAGTACTGCAAGTAGTTGGACTTACTTCGGGCGAGACTATCCACTAATACCTGTCTTTTATTGATCTCAGGATTGCTCTGATCTTTCTTGTGCAACTCTTTATATATGATATTGGAGGCATGGACCTTATTAAGGTTGATCATGATATCTCCCAGATCAACTAAATACTGGGTCTTATCGCCTTGATATTCCTTAGAACGAAGTATGCGAAGGAGGAAGTTGGGAGTTTGATCAAGAAATCCATAGTCCTTAGAAATCTTAGCGCCGTGAGTTAAGTAAGGCTCAATTAGATCATATTCTTCGTAGTGTTCGGAGATATAGTCATTAGCTGCATCTAAAAAGGACTTAGCTCGCTCCTCGCTAGGTTGAATCTCCAATTCTCGTTGCAGTTTATCCAAGGCTTCTATTGCTGGATCTTTTCTCTCTTGGCAACAACTAAATAATTGAATTGAAAGAATAATCAATGCTAATAGTCTCATAGGAATCACAAATCTAATTGATGTTATAAACAAAGATAAGTATGACTAATTAGTATTAGTATAAGAATATAGGTATAAAACAGATGACAGATATCTCCAATGGAACAACTGTGTATTGGATGCGCAGAGACTTGCGTCTTCATGATAATCATGCCCTATATGAGGCGCTACGATCTGAATTGCCTGTAATACCCGTATTCATTTTTGATCGCAATATCCTCGATGAATTGGCGAGAGACGATGCTCGTGTCACCTTCCTTCATGACACACTAAGTAATCTTAAAAAGGATTTATCTCAGCATGGATCAGATCTTATGGTCTATTATGGCGACCCAATAGAGATTTACAAGAAGATCATCTCGACTTACAATGTAAAAGCGATCTATGCCAATAGAGATTATGAACCCTATGCTCTTAAACGTGATAACACCGTTCGTTCTGTTATAGAGTCGATTGGAGGAGCATATTATGATTACAAAGACCATGTTATTACTGAGCGACAAGAGATCCTTAGTAACAGTGACAAACCCTATACTGTCTTCACACCTTACAAGAAGAAATGGTTAGCAAGACTCGGAGATCAAGGCATTCTACAGTATCCATCTGAATTAATATTAACTAAACTTGCTGGCCTTGACGTCCACCCATTGATCTCTTTAGAAGAGATGAATTTCGTCAGATCGGAAATCAGTATTCCGAGTACTTGTGTAAATCAAGACGTCATTAAGAACTACGATAAGACTCGCAATTTTCCAGGTCTTGAGAATAGCACTTCTAAGCTCGGTGTTCACTTTAGGTTTGGAACTATTAGTATTCGTGAGAAAGCCCTAAAAGCTCAAAAGCTCAATGAGACTTATCTCAGTGAGCTAATCTGGCGAGATTTCTACAGTCAGATTCTATCTAACTTCCCCCACGTGGTTGACGGTGCCTTTAGACCTAAGTATGATACCATCTCATGGAGGACGGATGAGTCAGATCTACAGGCTTGGAAAGACGGAAAGACTGGATATCCAATGGTGGATGCTGGCATGCGAGAGCTGAATACAACAGGATATATGCACAATCGTGTCAGAATGGTCACCGCCAGTTTCCTTACCAAACACTTACTCATCAACTGGAGGTTCGGCGAAGCATACTTTGCTGAAAAGTTATTGGACTATGATCTGGCTAGTAATAACGGTGGGTGGCAATGGGCTTCTGGGAGTGGCACTGATGCAGCACCATACTTCAGAATATTTAACCCGGCATCTCAACTTCAGAAATTTGATCATGAACTCATTTATATCAAGAAATGGATTCCGGAGTATGGTACTGATGACTATCCTGAGCCCATAGTTGATCATAAGTTTGCTCGCCAACGCTGTTTAGCCACCTATAAGGAAGCCTTAGCTTAACTGTATTGCAGTATTAAATCACATCAAGCTACCTTTGCACGATGGACGTCGAGGTAGCAATCATTGGTCAAGGAATAGCAGGGAGCACACTTGCCTTACAATTGATTATGCGCAATATCTCATTTGTTGTAATTGACAAGGGAGCCACGACCGGAGCGTCTTCAGTTTCTTCAGGGCTAATAAACCCCATCACAGGTCGCAAATACGTCAAGTCATGGAAGGTCGATGAGCTACTACCACAGTCCATAAAAATCTATCGGGAGATTGAGCAATTGCTCGGTAGAAGGTATATCAATAGTAGACCAATCGTTCGATCCATTGATTCAGTTGAACAAGAGAATCAGTGGCATATGCGAGAGGCAGACCTGGGCTATAAAGATTATATACATGGCGTTTATGATGGGCCTGATTACAGTCCATTCCTTAATGAAGCTCGATCATTTGGCATAGTCCACAAGAGTTACAACGTTGAGGTAGATCAGCTCATTAAAGACATAAGAAAACATCTCATTGAGAAGGGACAATTGGTCGAAGACGTTGTCGACTACGAGCAAATAGAAATCACCTCTTCTCATGTTCGAGTTGATGACATTAAGTGCAATTATCTTGTCTGCGCCGAAGGATGGGGTGCCCGTCATAATCCATACTTTAAGGATCTTCCGTTCCGACCGGCCAAAGGAGAAGTTCTCAGAGTTAAAATTGATGGGGCCTTTCCCCAATCACATATCCTGAAATATCACAAATTTTTTGTACCTCAAAATGAGGACGGCACGTTTTGGATAGGGAGTAACTACCTTTGGGATTTTGAAGATGAACTTCCCACAGAAAATGGACGTAGCGAACTGACTAATTACCTCAATACTTATCTCAAGCTTGATTACGAAATCATCGATCATCTTGCAGGTGTTCGTCCCGCTACTAAATATCGAAAGCCATTAATCGGTCGACATCAAGAGCATCCCAACCTAATCTTATTCAATGGACTTGGTACTAAAGGAATCTCATTAGCACCGTACTGGTCAGAGCGATTAGTTAATCACATTATTGATGGTCGAGAACTAGGAAGTGATTTACCAAAATTGTATTCATAATAACATTACTATATGCACGATGCCTGATACATTCTCAATCTACTGGTGTCATCATTGGTGATATCGATATGCCCTGCGACAATCTCATCAAACTTTTCCGCATTAAGATTGGAATGGAATTCTCCATACCAGTTTCTGATCACAATATTCCTGCACTCAGACCCTAATAATATCGCAGGATAACCCGATCAGATGATTAATTGGTGAATCCTTTATTCACTTGATAGTCTGACGTCTTGATATTGAAGTCAGTATCAACTATTTGTTTGATCTCCCATGTGGAAACCTTGCCATCCTTTTTTCTAACAGAATTAGCATATATGAGCATTCCTCCTTTAACATCACTAAACACTTCATCTTGATAAAAAGTCGGAGATAATTGCCCAATCAATTCACCAAACGGATCACTCCAACTTATACCTGCATCTGAGCAAATGTAAAATTCAGATTCTTCCTCCTCATCAACAAATTTAAATCCCTTGGTATCACAACCCAGAAAGGTCTTGCCATCAATCCTTGTGATGCTTGCTTGCTTCATCTCTTCCTTCATCTGTTCTTCTACCAAGGGCATGATTCCCTTAGACATACTCATAACTCCAGGCATTGCGAATACCGTCATATTAGACTGATCAAACATTGCAATTGCATCATTCTCTAAATCATATACAACTACCTGCTTCTTGCTTTTATCTTCTTGTTCCATAGCGAAGATTTTATCATCAGAACCAAATATCATCCACATGCTTATTGGTGATTTGTCACCATAATTGTATACCTCTACTTCTGCTGCCTTGGCAAAATTATATTCCTCTGGTAAATTGGCAGTCCCGAACATCGAACCCCATAAAGCATTGATTGCCTCCTGACGCTCCTCATCATTTTCATATTCCGACTCGTCCCATTCTTTGCCGTACTCTTGTTCATAGTGCCGTTTGAATAGCTCGTCCATATAGTTATCGAGAGGCCTTACTGCCATATTTGCCAGTTCATTTGAAACTTCCTCGACGATTCTATCCTCGACCCTGTTTGCGAGTTTATCTGCAGTTCGGTCTAGAACTTTTTTAAAGAGTTGGGCTTCAGAGTCAGAAACAGTAATCAATAAGAGCGCAAATAATAGGATTAATCTATACATAATTAGTGTGTTAGTTAAATAAAGATAGCAAGATGTTTTAGGACATATAATTCTTTCTCTCAGCGTTATAGATACTAACCAAGATTCAAACTTGTTAATGCAATTGGGTATCACTGATATTTAATCGTTGAGTGAACTCTTAATCTTTACCTTTGTCGTCTTGAACACGATCGAAAAACATATAGTTCCTGAGCTTGATCAGGCTCAGCGGCTCTCTGACTATGCCGTTGGCATATTTGAAATAATCAAATCAAGAAAGGGTATTAAAAAAGCAATCTCAAAAGGCCTCATAACTGTAGATGGTCAAAGAGGTACTACAGGTAAGCTCATCAATGGTCATGAAACGATTAGATTACTCGAAGCTAAAGACAAGAAACCCTCTATAAATCTTGATGTTGAAGTCACTTATGAAGACGACTTTCTCGCCATAGTATTCAAGCCTGCTGGCATTATAGTTAGCGGAAATCAAAAGAGAACTTTAGAGAATGCTCTACCCAAAAATTTAAAGCAATCTACCGAAGTAGATAGCCTGCCTCGTCCTCTACCTGTACATAGATTGGATCACTCAACATCTGGTCTAATACTCATCGCTAAAACCAGATCCTGCCATACCGCTTTATCCAATCTATTTGCTGAAAAGAAAATAGAGAAAACATACCACGCTATAGTGATGGGTGATATCAAAGGGGAAGGTATGATTGATAATAATATTAAGACTAAATCTGCCCAGACTCAGTATGAAGTGCTTAAGTCAATAAACTCTGATAAGTACAACTCATTGAGTCTTGTAAAACTCCAGCCTATCACTGGTAGGCGCCATCAACTTCGTATACATATGTTAGAGAATGGCACACCTATACTTGGTGATCGAAAATATTTTATAGAAGGTAAAATTTCTAAATCATCAGGTCTCTTTCTGAGCTCTACGGGAATTAAATTTGAACACCCAATGACACATGCAACAATCGTAGAATCGATTGATCTGCCGAAAAAATTTAGTAAAATCATCGAGGTATGAGGAGGAGTTAGGAATTAATGACCCCTTTTAAGTCATTATTCATGTTCCTTAGATCGAGTCCGCCTTCATAAACGGACTTTAGATTTGTCATATAGAAAGACCATCCTTCGAAGCATCCCAACCTGATTTCTTTTTTGGACATATCATCTGTTGGGATATCACTTTGAGTTAATGTAACCATGATTTCTGCTTGGAGTTGTTCCAAATTTATCTCAACGGAACATGTTCCCGCAAAAGAAAATGACATCATATCTTTTCCATTCGTTTTCAATACGACTCCTTCTTCTATAATATCCCAGGTATACCAGGACCATTTATATTTATCAGTCGGACTGATACTCTCATCAGTTCCAACAATAGAGCCGTCTGATCGAGTATAATGAGCTTTACTCAAGAACCATTTCTCTAAGCCTTCAGGTTTTGTCCAAGCGTCATAGAGTTCAGATATAGGCGCCTTGACAGCAATCCTTCTTGTGAATGAGGTCCAGTCGAAGTCTTTCATAACTACAATTATTCAGATCTATTAAAATAGATAGATCATCTAAATTATCGCTCTTCTTCGTAATACACTTTATAATATTTTCGCCCGTCGTGATCCGTTCCTCGTTCTATCATGCTATGATCACCATGGATATAGATATGAAAGTTCTTGTCTAACTTCAAAACTGACTTGAAGTACTTCTGACTCTTCTTAACTGCTTTAGGAGAAACAGTAATGGTATCTTCGAACTTAACCTCAAGCTCACGCTGATAGCCCGCACTGAAAGAATCAAATGACTCCATCACATCCGTATTTTGGAGGACCTGATTCTTATACTCTTCTTGAGTAAAAGACTGATTTTCTTTGAAAAAATCTATGCTTTCCTTTAGCAATACCTTCTGATGCAACGGGTCGATCTCAAACTCTTGATTAATCTGATGTTTCAGATAGCTCTCTGCGAGATTCATGTACTTAGTCGTAGTATGATAGGGGTTGTCTTTAGTCCTTATATTCAGGAAATCCTGTTCCCAATATTGAGCTTCTTGATTTCCATTGGTCCGATCACTCATCTTTATGATGTATCCTTCATCAATTTCAGTATTGAGGATAAGTGCAGCCTTATCAAGCTTATTAACTGACACTCCTTGTTCTATATTAATGGTGATCTGCTGATCGGCTTGATCAAATGTGATGTACTGTTCCAGAGATTCAGATTTAAAGATACCAATGCCACTGACCAATTCATCGTAATAAGGGATATCCTCAATGTACATGACGATAACATCACCACTCTTGATATTAGGATGGTTAGAACATTGAAAAAGGTGCTTTATCATCGATTGTCCAGTCCTGTGAAAATCTTCTTTCGATTGAAATATGGTGTTTGACAACTGAAACAAAGGATTTAATTTATGATCATCATTACTGAATGTAAACTGAAAATCTTCTTCGCGATCTATCATTGGCAAGACAAGACTATTCACCAAGGCCTCCTCAATGGAGGGTGTAATCTCGATAGCTTTATCTGACAGATGCAAATGTGAATGCTCTCCATGTTGGATACGATGTGCACTCAATCCAATGAGTCGTGAAGTCTGTTCAGTTATCATATGTACTTAATCGATGAGATCATAAAGACTGCATAAATAATCTTATTATTGGACATCTATACCTCATTAAAAGTATTTAATCGTGTACGCTTTAGGCTATGATATTGGAAGTTCATCTATTAAAGCTTCGCTTGTTGACTTAACGCAGAATCGTGAGCTACTAAGCGTACGTTCTCCACAGGATGAGTTATCCATGATAGCCCACAAACCTGGCTGGGCTGAGCAAGAACCACTTATTTGGTGGGAACATCTCTGCAAGTCTACCAAAGACTTGTTAGCGAGTACTGGAATACCTCCCACAAACATCAAATCTATCGGTATCTCATATCAGATGCATGGCCTTGTAGTAGTTGATAAAGATCTGAAAGTATTACGTCCATCGATCATCTGGTGTGATAGCCGAGCTGTAGCTATAGGTGAAGAGGCATTTGGAAAAATAGGTAGTCAAGAATGTCTGTCGAGGCATATGAATAGCCCAGGAAACTTTACCGCTTCCAAGCTGGCGTGGATCAAGCAATATGAGCCTGAAATCTATAGGCAAATCTATAAGGTAATGCTTCCAGGCGATTATATCGCCATGATGCTCACAGGACAGCCTAAGACCACCATATCAGGATTGTCAGAAGGTATACTATGGGATTTTCAGGATGATCAACTTTCAGGATCTATTCTTAAAACATATGGATTTAATAAGGATATATTTCCAGAATGCTGTCCCACAATCTCCTTGCAAGGCACGATTACAACTGAGGCCGCTCAGCAGACTGGCTTGGTTGCAGGTATCCCCATAGGTTATCGGGCTGGAGATCAACCTAACAATGCCCTTTCTCTCGGTGTATTACGTCCTGGACAAGTGGCGGCTACAGGTGGCACATCGGGTGTCGTATATGGCGTAATCGGTCATAAGACTTGTGATCCATTATCAAGAGTCAATAACTTCGCTCACATAAATTACAGCACAGAATATCCTTACATCGGCGTACTTTTATGTATCAATGGTACGGGTATAGCCTATAATCATATCCGCCAGATCACAGGATCGAGTCTCAGCTATCAAGAACTTGAAGAACTAGTATCTCAGGTAGATATAGGCGCAGATGGCCTTAGCTTTCTACCATTCGGGAATGGAGCAGAGCGCATGCTTGGCAATCAAGAATTGAATGCTCAGTTTCATGGAATTTCTTTCAATCTACATGGTCAAGGACACTATGTAAGGGCAACACTCGAGGGTATTGCATTCTCATTTGTCTATGGTATTAACATTATGAAGGACATGGGACTTATCCTTGATGAGATCATAGCTGGAAATGATAATATGTTTCAATCAGCAGTATTTGGCCAGATGATTAGTGATCTTACTGGTTCTACAATCAGACTTGTAAACACAACAGGAGCTGTTGGAGCAGCCCGAGCGAGCGCTGTATCTATCGGTGTATTTACCGATATTGAGTCCGCCATGAACGGTCTACAATATGTTAATTCTTATACTCCAAATAAGAATACGGACAAGCAGAAATCTGCGTATAAGAAGTGGCTAAACATATTAGAGCAACAACTAAAGTGATTTTTGTTACAAATTCTATCTTTGCTCGATGCGCCTAAAAAGCCTGAGCATAAAAGGATTCAAGAGTTTCGCCGATGACACGCTCATCAACTTTAGCGAAAATCTGATCGGCATAGTTGGCCCTAATGGCTCAGGTAAGTCCAATATCGTGGATGCCGTGCGATGGGTTCTTGGAGAACAGAAAACCTCAGAGCTTAGACTTGACTCCATGTCTGATGTTCTATTCAATGGTACTAAGACGCGAAAAGAGGGTAGAGTAGCTAGGGCGACACTGACTTTTGACAATACTAAGAACATCCTCCCTACTGATTATAATGAAGTAAGTATCTCACGTATCTTATATCGAGATGGTAGCAGTGAATATCGTCTTAACGATGTCACCTGCAGGAAGAAAGATATTACTTCTCTGTTCATTGATAGCGGCATAGGTTCCAATTCTTATGCGATAATAAGTCTCAATATGGTCGAGGATATCCTCCATGACAATGGGGGGTCACGTCGCTATATGATCGAACAAGCTGCAGGTATCACCAAATATAAAATCCGTAAAAAAGAGACACAATCTAAGTTGCGTAGTACCAAGGAAGATCTTGACAGGGTTCATGATCTGCTGTATGAGATTGAAAAAAATATGAGCTCTTTTGAGCGACAGGCTAAACGCACTGAAAAATTCAATGCGCTTAAAGAAAGTTATAAAGACACCTCGCTACTTGCTGCTTCAATGGAAGTCAAAGCAATTAATGAGTCTATATCCGAAATTTCTGGTAAGGTGACAACAGAGAAGGATCACAAGCTCAAATTGGAGACTGAGATCAAAACCTTAGATGCGAATATTGAAAAGCATAAAAAAGATATTCTCGACTCAGAGATAAGTCTCAACCAAGATCAGAAGAGCTATAATGCATTAATTGAAGAATTAGGGCAAAAAGAAAACAGTAAAAACCTACTCAATCAGCAGATCATTAATGCCAATAACCAGATATCAACTAATAAGACGATAATCAGTCAAGATGAGAAGAAGATTAAAGAATCTACTGATAAAGTTCAACTTGTAGATGGTAGTATAAACTCTATTGAAAGAGAGCTTAATGAACTCAAAGTTGAAGCAACAAAGGCCATGAATGAATTTGAATTCATTCAAAAAGAACATCACGATCTAAGACAAAAAGAGTCGCTGATAAAAACAGAGGCTGCACAGAGACAGCAGGTGGTTCGCACAGCGCAATTGACTTTTGAATCATTGAAGACAGAGCATCAGATGACGCTCTCTGGTATCGAGCAATTACAGCAGCGGGTTAATGTTCTTAAAGAAAATAGCAAGCCGCTCAAAACTCGTGAGAAGGAATTCAGTAAGGAGTTGAACGAGGTAATCAAGGAACATGATAAGATTCAAGAGGCTATCGAAAAATCAATGCAAAATGCCGAAAAAGCCTCAGCAAGATTAGAAGAACATAAAAAGAGTCTTCAACAAGCAGAATTAAATCAGTCCTCATTGCAACAGCGCATTAAGTTTCTAAAAAACGTCATCGAAAAAAATGAGGGAGTTCCACAATCTGTGGCTTATCTACAGTCAGAAGACAATTCGCTTGTGACAATGTCTGACCTAATAACGGTTACTGATGATCAATACACAGGCATTGTTGAACTGTTCTTCCAAGACAAGCTACATCACATTATCGCTGGTAATAGAAAACAGGCGAACCAGTTGCTTACGATGGTAAGTCAGGCTCAAAAAGGCAAGACTAATTTGATCATTATCGATGAGCTTGTAGAAGCAAAAATAACGTCTGATTTAAAAGATCATATCAGACTTATTGACGTGTTAGAATTTCAAAAGGAACACAAAGGGCTTATCGAGTATCTCACACAGAACGTATACATCGCAACTTCTATGAGTACTAAGAAAAATGCAGTTGAGGGCATTACGATCTTAGATAATCAACAATATCGCATCTCTACTAAAGGGGCTATATATGGCGGTTCCAACACATTGTTTGAAGGGGTGCAGCTCGGACGCAAACAGATATTGGAAAACCTACAAAAGCAGTATGATCAGTCTCTGTCTGATACTGAAAAGATGCAGAAAAAGTTGTCAGACCATGAATACAATGTTACGGTCAATAAAAATGAGCTAAATGCGAATCAGATAGAACTCCATCAAATTCAACAGAAAAAGCAAGGTATCGAACGAGAACTCTATCAAGTTACAAGCCAGATATCCAATCAACATGGTAACCTTGAAGCAATCAAGAATCAAATTGATGAATCAGAAGGCAAGAGCACATCTTTAGTAGCAAAGATCGCAGCTCAAGAAATAGAAGTTCAAAATCTCATCAATGTGAAATCAGATGAGATATCTGATGAGCAACTCTCTCTGGAGATTAGTGCTTCTTACAATAAGATGACGTTATTGTCTCAGAGACGTGATGAGTCTAATAGAAACCTATATCAGAAAGAGAATCAGCTCCAATTACTTAGGAAAGATGCTGAATTCCAAAGGGAGAGCTTGGTAAATATTGAGCGAAACATCTCGTCAAAACAACGAGAATCAGAACTTTTGGTAGAGCAAGTAGCTAATTACAATACTGAAATAGCGAGCGTAAAGAAAATTCTGTCCGGGCTCTACGATCAGAAAGAAGCATTGCAGAAGCGCCTTAACTCGTATGAGGACACCTATTACAAAGAGAAGGGTAAGATATTCGAAATGGAGAAGCAGAGGAGCAAACAACAACAATCCCTCCATCAGAAAGACAACTTGATCAGCAATTTCAATGAAAAGCTATCTACCAAAAAATTTGACTTGCAAGCTGTTGTAGACCGTTGTGACATTGAGTTTGGAATAAAAATCAAGTCATATGTGCCACCTGAAGAGCAGGATACAACTAGCTCATTATCAGATCTCATCAAAAAGCGCGATAGCATCCAACATAAGATCAGAAACTTCGGAGAGATTAATCCGATGGCCATCACAGCATATAACGAGATCAAAGAGCGACATGAATATATTTCTAAAGAGCGCGATGATGTCCTCGAAGCTCAACAATCTTTAGAAGATACAATTGCAGAAATTGAAGATGCTGCATCGACCAAGTTCACTGAAAGCCTTGACCGAATCAAGGTAAACTTTAAAAAGGTTTTCCAAGGATTATTCTCTGATGATGACGATTGTGATATCATATTACTCGACGCAGAGAATCCTCTTGATGCGCGTATAGAGATCGTGGCGAAGCCAAAGGGAAAGAAGCCAAAGTCCATAAGTCAACTCTCAGGAGGAGAGAAGACCCTCACAGCTGCTTCGTTCCTATTTGCACTCTACCTTCTCAAACCTGCTCCATTCTGCATCTTCGATGAGGTCGACGCTCCGCTAGATGATGTCAATGTGCTCAAGTTTAATAAGATCATCCGAGAATTTAGCAAAGGATCACAATTTATCGTAATCACCCACAACAAACTAACCATGTCCGAGGTAGACATACTCTACGGAGTGTTCTTAAAAGAACAGGGTGTATCTGGTGTCAGTGCAGTAGACTTCAGGACTTACGATCAGACAGAATTTAATCCTGAGCTCAATTAGATGGCTACTATACCCTTATTGATAGCATAGGTGATCAGTTCTACAGGGGAACTGATATCCAGTTTTTTCATTACATTCTTCCGATGAGTGTAGATAGTATGTACGCTAATATTCAAGATAGAGGAGATTTCTTTAGCCATCTTACCTTGGGCAATAAGCTGCACAATTTCTGACTCACGCTTGGTTAATGAGACTTTGTCCTTATCATCTATCATGTCGTCACCGAAGGTTTTGTCGATGATGATATCGAGTATTTTACCGCAATAATATTTCTCGCTATTGATGCAAGCATCGAGGGCCTTATAGATTTCTTGGTCTCGACAATTCTTGGTGACGTAATTTTCGACACCACGACTTAACACATCGTAGATTGTACGTTTGTTATCTTCATTGGAGATTACAAGAATCTTAGCCTTCGGCGCGGCTTCCTGGATAAACGAAATACTGTCTAAACCAAAATGAGGTTCATCTGCGAAGTCAATAGTGACGATGTCATAGTTGCCATTGCTAAGCTTGGCCTCTAAGTCATCATGAGACTTGGCTTCTTGTACCGTTTCGAAAAACGGATTCTTATTGATTACTGACTTGATTCCTTCTTTGATCAGAAAATTCGATTCACAAACAAGGACTTCGGATTTTTTCATTTCTTAAGGTCAATTACCGGCACAATATTACAGGATTTAGAGATATTCTAATGGCATGATAGACGACACAAATAAAAAACCCCGAGTATAAACTCAGGGTTGTTGGGTTTTAACAGTTGCAGCGTTATGCGTGCGATTATAAAGTTAGCTTTATTTTTGCCTTCTGATCATACCTATGTCAAACACTGTACCAAAATATCATATTCAGAATGTATCTTTCTTAGGAAGTTTTCCTACAATCGAAAAGGCCCCTTATGTTGACTTGCCAGAGTTCGCATTTATTGGTCGGTCTAACGTAGGTAAATCATCCCTGATTAATTATATCTGCAATCGTAAAAAACTGGCTAAGACATCCAGTACTCCTGGTAAAACTCAGCATATCAACCTCTTTAAAGTTGAGGATAATTGGGTGTTAGCAGATCTGCCAGGTTATGGTTATGCTAAGATTTCCAAGAAAATGAGGGCCAAGTGGGGAAGGATGATTGAGCAATATCTACTGCGTCGAGAGATGTTAGGCTGTGTATTTCTTTTGATCGACTCGAGAGTGCCAGCACAAGATATTGATCTTGACATGATCGACTGGCTTGGTTCCAATCAGATACCATTCATACTCGTTTTTACTAAAACGGACAAGCTTAAACCTCAGCAACTGAAAGATAATATGGTAGCATTTTTCAGTAACCTCAGAGAGACATGGGAGGAGATGCCTCACCATATTCTAACCACTTCAGTCAAGAATAAAGGCAAAGAAGAAATCATTGACTTAATATATAATGTGGTAAATAATATCGATTAAGTAGTAAGTTCGACCTACTAAATGAAAGAACGAGATCATATTATTGAAGACATTGAGAAATGGCCCATATCACAGTTTTATCAAGATAGGGAGGCTAAGGTTCAGATGCTTAGCGATGTGCTCACTAAATACATGATTGACAATCACTCTGAGGCTGAACTCATTGATATCGTCAATAGAACGGTCTACCTCGAAAAACTAAGAGTTCGTACTGATCCATTAAATGTAGATCCTCCTAAAGAAATTACCTACTGGAAAAACATGGAGTCTGAACTGAGTAAAGATCAACTCTCAGATGACCTCAGTCAACAGCTTCATGACAAAGTAAGACGTATTAGCAATCGCTATGCGGAAGAAATAGTTGGAGACTTTAGACCTAAGACATTTATGTTTGCCCGCAAGGCGCTGACACTATTGTTTGGATCTATCTTCAATCCATTTTTTGCTCATAATAAAAAGGGTTTTTGGGGAGGGAAAGAAGCTGTTCTCGATAAATTTAAGATTGTCGGCCCTGTAGATCACATCAGAAAACTATTCACCAAAGGTTCAGTACTAATATTACCAACTCATTCTTCTAACCTCGATTCAATCTTAGTAGGATATGCTATAGAGACATTGACAGGATTACCTGCATTTTCTTATGGGGCGGGGCTCAATTTATACGACTATGAACTCATGGCTTATTACATGAGTAGGCTCGGTGCTTATAAGGTGGATCGTCGTAAGAAGAATCCTATTTATGCTCAAGCCATTAGACAATTCTCGCGATTATCTATCGAACAGAACTTAAACAGTATATTTTTCCCGGGTGGTACAAGATCAAGAGGTGGTGAGATAGAAAGTAAAGTTAAACTCGGTCTGTTAAGTACCTTACTGGAAGCTCAAAATGATTTCTATAGACACAATTATGATAATAAAATCATTATTGTGCCATTAGTTATAAGCTATCATTCTGTTTTAGAGGCATCCTCACTGATCGAGCAACACCTTAAGAAAGTTGGTAAGCAGAACTATTTATCGACTAAGAAGCAATCTAAATCATCCTTTAAGAGGATACGATTTCTACGTCGCCTTTTAGGGCGAGGATCCAATGTTACTTTATCATTTGGAGCGCCAATAGATGTGTTTGGTCATCGCCTTGACGAGGATGGTAACAGTATCAAAAAAGGGCGCATGATTGATATCAAAGAATACTATCAGAATAATGGTGCCGTATCCTCAGACAAACAGCGTAATCTCGTATACACACGTAACCTGGGAGATGAACTTGTGCGCAGCTATTATCAAGCTAATGTCGTGCTGACAAGCCAGTTAATCACCTTTGTGAGCTTTAGATTGTTCTGTAAACACTTCATTGATATTGATCTCCTTAATCTGGTCAACATGCCAGTTGACTTGTTTGAACTAGAGGAACACGAAGTATATGTTCAGATAACTACTGTATTAGACAGACTCAAGGTTCTTAGAGACCAAGGTAAGGTCAAACTCAGCCAAGAACTTGACACTCTTAAGATTGAAGACATTGTAAAGGATGGACTTAAAAATCTTAATATTTATCATTTAAGGATGCCATTGTACATTAAAAACGGTATGTTTCGATCTGAGGATATTAAGGTTCTCTACTTTTATGCCAATCGACTCTCAGGATACGACCTTGACAGATTCATTCATAATCGGTCAAAATCGGTAAGAAGCTTAAAAATGACGGTTGATCTCATGTGATCTAAGTTGCGCTAAACTATCATAGAAGTGAATTTTATAATTTTTGATTTAGAAGCTACATGTTGGAGAGGACGGCCACCTAAGGGGATTACAGAAATCATAGAAATAGGGGCTGTTAAAGTAGATCGATTTGGAAAAGTCGATGGTAGATTTTCAGAATTCGTTAAACCGATAGTTAATCCACAATTGTCTGGATTTTGTACGTATCTCACACATATCCAGCAAAAGGATGTAGATCAGGCCGATAAGTTTGAGCCTGTTTGTCGCCGTTTTATGGAATGGGCCGAGATCGGAGAAGAAGAATACATGTTATGTTCATGGGGTCAGGACGATTTTAACTTACTCACTAATGATTGTAAGCTCCATAAAATGGAATATGAGTGGGTCAGGCACTTTACGGATCTCAAAAAAGCATATCAGCGCATCAAGCAAATTCGCAATGCCAGCGGCTTAAAGAGCACGGTAAAGAAGGAAGGCTTTGAGTTTACGGGCATTCATCATCGAGCCATCAGTGATGCGGAGAACCTCGCCAAGGTATTCATCAAGTATTTTGAAGAATGGGATTTAACCTATTAGTGGTCGTCTAAATTCTTAATCTTATCTAAAAATGCGCTAATAGTGAACGCAATCATTGTTAATTTGTGTTTGGAGATAGAATTAGAGTTTAATTAAAAATAAATACAATGACACGAATTATTACCCTTGTTATCAGTATGATTTTTTCAGTAGCGGTGTTTGCCCAAAATGGCGCACTTACTATGGAGGTCGTTGAGGCGAATTCAACAGATGCCCAAGTAGGGGCACAACTGGAAATGATGAAAGGCACAAAGTTATCCGTCAGCTATATGGGTGAGAAGTCTATGACTAAGATGAATATAATGGGAGGACTGGTCAATATTGATATTAAAATGTCCGAAAATGGCAACATGGATATGTATATGGATATGATGGGCCAGAAGATGTGGATTCCAAGTACCAAAGCTGAACTTGACTTAGCCAAGGCAGAAGCTGCACTATCAGACCCAGAGTTTGTCTATGATGAGAGCGATACCAAAGAAATCGCAGGTTTCGAATGCTACAAGGTAACAATGACCAATCCTGATTTAGAGGGTTTTGTGTTAGAAGCATACATTACCGAGGAGATTAAGACTAATGCTGCTGTTATCCAAAATGTAGATATCAGCCAGTTTAAAGGATTTCCGTTAGAGTATACTATTAATAGTTCTACTCCAGATATGACGATAACATTCACGACAACAGATTATACTGCTGATGTTGACGCATCAGTCTTTGATGTGAATACAAATGGTTTCACAAAGATGACCATGGAGGAATTGCAAGCCCTGGGCGGTGCAGGAGGCTTCGGCTTCTAAGATTGATGTATAGATAACATTATAATACATGAGGGCTGGGCAGTTGTTCAGCCCTTTTTTGTTGCATAGTAGCATGGATTAAAAAACGTAGAGGGTTCCTGCTTATGCTACAGAAACCCTCTCTAGAGTAAGTTAACTAATAAAAATAATTTTGGCGATGCGCGCCTTGCGAATGCTCGATTCGTGATCAAATCATCTATCTGATCATTGATGAGTTTGGTTAACAGTGAAAGAAAGCAATCATTGCGATTTCGATCTTTCTCAGTTATTAGATTGTACGTTGGTTTTCATATGTCTTGAAAAACGGGCCCGATCGAAATCGGACCCTTAATGGTTCTCATTTTGTGGTGTTATGTCTTAGTTTAAATTTCATCGATGTTTCCTCCTAAAATGTTCCATATCCAGTTCCAAAAATCCATGATTAGTGATTTATTAGTTATAAAATTTAAGTTTGGTATTACCAAACTACAGGATTTTCGAGTTTTGTTTTTTGAAGAATAGATGCTTTTTATATTCTTAAATATGTAGCAGTTAAAAGCTATTAATTTTCATATATAACTCATTTATAGATGATAGCGCTCTTTCATAAAGTGCATTATTCCTATATTTATACACCGTGATTGATGTATTAAAACAGCTGATTGAAGCAATTAACACTCTAAAAGGCTACCAACAAACTGATTGGGAGACCCTTAGTGAAGGCCTGAATGCAGATTTAGCGCAAATGTTAACTCTATTGCGGAGTACTGAATATACCGACGAGCAGATCTATTATAGCTTATATAATTCTGAGGGCAGGAAAACACTATACAAGAACAAAAAATATAAACTGCTCAAAATTTTATCGATAATAATAGCCAACAAGCTCGAAATGCCAGTTCAAAACAGATTGCAAAAAGAACGTTATAAGGTTCACTTAAAACATCATTGCATGAATCTCTTAAAAGACTTGAACTTATCTCATGCTGCTATTTGGTTTGCTAAAAACAATATTAATGACGCCATAAAGCTTGAACTATCAGGTGTTGTTTTAGATACGTCGAGATATCTAAGTCGATACTTTAGTGGTAGGGCTCAAAAACCAAAATTGTCTTTGAGATATGGCGATATATCAAATCATTATCAAGAACTAATCAGTCATGAACTGGAGATTGAAAACATCCATAACCTGATAGTGTCAAATCAAACTAGTACTGCATCATTAAAAAAAATAGCAGAAGAGATTGTTGTTCCAGAGTATAATCCTGGTTATGGTCAGATTTCTTATTTGTATGCACTTCAACACGGACTTGTTAGAATCAGTATAGCTGAAATACAATCTAATCTGACTGAATTGGTAGAGCTCTCTGATTATTACTACTTGCAGTTTGAACGAAAAAAGTACGACCACAAAAGCGCCAAAGGTCTCTTGCTAACAACTAAGGTGAGAGCGCAGCTCCAGTTGCGTCAATATGAAGACGCCCAAGAAACACTAAATCTAATATTAACAAAAATAAATTATGATTCGGACAATTGGTTTCATGTTGCAGATATGCAAATTCGTTTGTCATTAGCTACTCAGGATTATTACGCGGCGTACAAGCAGATCACAAAGCTGTTTAAATATAAAAGATACGCTTCTCAGCCAGAACAGTATCGAAATTTGTACGAATTATATGCCTTATATATCAATTTCTTAGTGCGGACGGGTCATATAACTGACGCTATTCCTTGGAGTAAGAGGAAGACCACTTCCTATTTTAGATCTGCTAAAGTAATTGATAGAGACACCAGAGGATTGCATGTAGCAATGATCATAGGAGAACTGCTATATAACATCCTTGATCGGGATTATGAATCCATGGAACATAAAATTCATAGTCTAAAAGAATACTGTAGTCGCTATTTGAAAAAGAACAATGAAAACTATCGTAGTAATTGCTTTATAAAGATGCTATTAGAGATACCTAAGGCCAATTTCCATCCAGTAGCGGCAAGGAGAAAGGCTGCAAAATATCATCAAAAATTACTTGATCATCCATTAGAGATGGCCATGCAAGCAATTGAGATAGAAATCATCCCATTTGAACAACTGTGGCATATCATCATACATTACCTACGTAGCCCTAAGCGTAAGAGAAAGAATGCCATGGAGCTCTCAGCGTTTAATCTGTAAGAATTAATACATGGGTTATTACAACTATTACTTAGTAAATAGCTAATTGCCTGATTCGTGGATAGTAAGACTTGGATTGATTATTGAACTTTTCGATGCAGAAGAGTACTTTTGTACTTGTACAGTGCCTCATTTAACATTAGCTTTCTTGGTGCACTTAAAAAAAGTATTTGCCCAAGCTCTCTGAGCTTGGGTTTTTTTATTCCCCTTTATCCGATCCCTCAACCACCTAACACGCTCACTCTTAATTTTACAACCTTCATGGGTTACGGAGGAGGAGGGATTCGAACCCTCGATACCCGTAGCGGTAGGGTAGAGCGCTACACTGCCAGTGTAGGGCCATAGCTTACATGCCTTTGTAAGACATTCAGCTAATCAACTAATACTTATGCCGCTTATTCAGGTTAACAAAAATAGATCTTTGCCGGATAAAGCCTTTCAATATGTGGATGGTGGTGTTCTTGAATATGTAGGTACTGAGATCGCTATGGATGCTGGGACACAGTCTATTTTCTCAATCTTGCTGTCCTCTGGACTTAGCGATTTGGCACCAAGTACTTTTACTAAGAGTTTAGATATTGTACAGGAGTGAATAAAAGTATCATCCAACAAGCTTTTCATTCATACAGCAGTCAGAACTTCAATCGAATTGAGCCCTATAACTTAAACACTATAAGACCTTCTAAAAAATATTTTCTGGATTAGCTTGAATTAGGACGTCAAGACGCTAAGAATTATATAATGGGCAAAGGAGTCGAGCCGACAGTTTTTTTAGCATAATAGGGGCCTTTAAGCCCTATTTAACATAATATATATTATAGGCTATGCGGTATCCTTTAGAGATCTCTTACACACCTGAAACCTGTATGATTCAATCCAGTATCAATAGTACTGCCCATACGACGTGCATTGCGATATCCAGAACAGTAGTCATCATTACACAAAAATGAGCCGCCACGAATTACTTTCTCTTGTTGATACGGCATAGCTGGATTATATGCTCGCTCAGGTATGAGATCTCCTGGAGCATCTTTCTTCTTAGAATAAAAACTTACGTCATACCAGTCAGCACACCATTCCCACACATTGCCAGCCATGTCATACAGACCATAACCATTAGGATCATAGGACTTCACAGGAGCTGTGCCTGTGTATCCATCTTGAGATGTGTTAGAGACAGGGAACAATCCTTGATAGAAATTTGCCTTAGGTAATCCTGATTCAATCGATTCATCGCCCCAAGGATAAATCTTATTTTCTAGGCCTCCACGAGAAGCCCATTCCCATTCTGATTCTGTCGGTAATCTTTTATCAGCCCAGACAGCATAAGCCTGTGCATCTTCCCAAGAGATCTGAACGACTGGATGATCCATGATCTCTTCAATATTAGACTCAGGCCCTGTTGGATGTTTCCAATTGGCTCCAATCTCCCACCGCCACCATTGACCCACATCATTATAACCACTGCTATAATTAGTTGGTGTAAATACCAAGGCCCCAGGTAGTAGCACGCTATCAGGCGGCTTAGGCGTATCAGGAGGCAATTGAAGTTTGAGTTCGTCCCAGTCAATTGCTCTCTCAGCTACAGTGATATATCCTGTTTCTTTTACAAAAGATAAAAAGTCTTGATTCGTGACTTCTGTAGCATCCATCAAAAATGACTCAATAGCAACCTCGTGTTTTGGAAACTCATTGCTGCTGGCTTGATCATTATCTCCACCCATATTCAATATGCCTGCGGGTATCAATACCATGCCCTCTTCTATGTTATCTAGGTTCTCGCCTTTAGTGGGTAATCCACAAGAGAATAGCAAACAAAGTGAGGCGCAAGCAGTAAGAAGTGGTAATCTCATTAGACTATAAGAAATAATTAACAAAATTGACATGTCTACTTCTGTTAATATGATATAACATATTGATAAACAGTAATTTATATAATAAAACATACAGTTCACACCCTTATTGTTTACTGCCAATTCACCTAATTTAAGCGAGAATTATTGGTTAAATATTCAATTATTTGTTTAACTTTAATACAATGTTAGTTAAACAAGGCAACCTGGAGAGTTACAGCTGAATAGTATAGATGTAACATCTACGACAACTACAAAAATAGAT
>CAZFWJ010000008.1:11641-79960 GCA_964522505.1 uncultured Saprospiraceae bacterium | reverse complement strand
TTAAGATGATTTGGTATTGGTAGTTCCATTTTGTTTTTTTCTAATTGGCTACAACTCGTATATATCTGATCAAATAGTCCATTTTTGATCTGATATTCTAAGATAAGACAATGGTGAGTATTAGGTAGCTAATGGATAAGATCGAGTGAGTGTAAACCTATGAGATAATAAATGGCAGCTCAGGTGACTTACCGTTATATAGCTCTTACACCCTCATTAAGCACTTAAGTCTTGATGCTGCCCTAATCCCAGATTAATCCTAATTAGTATCGTTTCAATCAACGCTCCTGCGGGACTTTATCTATTTTAGAGCCACACCGATATCCAAGATTTCTATGAGTTTGACCAAGAACTACAAAGGGTATGAGTCCTTTCAATATTTAGAAAAAGACAAGGACTATAAATATTTTGAACTGGCTGATGAGCTTAACCGAGTGCCATCCACTAAGGTTACGTTGAATGCTGCTCAGGAAGCACTGGTAGAGAAGATTCTTACCGATCATATCTTAATCAGTGTACATGAGCATCTGGGGACTTTCCCTAAGGATATCATGCAGACCCCAGCCTATGTAAAAGAGGGCAGAATGGCCACTGCATACAAGGGACTATCGAAGAGTCATTGGGATTGTGTATTTGATAACCTGATGGATGGCGTCTGTCAGATACACTCTAAAGGGGGATGGAAATGGAGCGAAGTCATCCATGACTTAGGCATGCGACTGTGTGATATCGCCCATCAGGACTTCGTGATACACTGCAAGACAGTGGATGATATATATCGTGCGCATCGAGAAGGCAAAGTGGCTTGGGTCGCAGTCATGGAGGGCGCCATGATGATCGAGAATGAGCTGGATCGCATAGATCTCCTATATGGTTTTGGTCTACGGTCATTGGGGATCACCTATAGCGAATCCAACGCACTTGGCTCTGGCCTCAAGGAAGATCGGGATGGCGGACTTACCAAGTTCGGCAAGCGTGCCGTGGAACGCATGAATAAGCTCGGCATACTGATCGATGTGTCTCATACTGGAGATCAGACGGCCTTGGATACCATCGAGCATAGTACAAAACCGATCATAGTGAGTCATATCGGTGCTAAGGCATTATGGAATACGAATCGTATGGCGCCAGATGAAGTCTTCAAGGCTTGTGCCGACAAAGGTGGCGTCATCGGAATCGAAGCTGCGCCGCACACTACGCTGACGCCGACACATAGAACGCACAATCTGGATGCCGTCATGGAGCATTTTGAGTATGTCAAGAATCTGGTCGGAATCGATCATGTAACATTGGGACCAGATACATTATATGGAGATCATGTCGGATTGCATAAAGCATATACGGCGGCCTTATCCCTGAAGGCGTCAAAAGGAACGGGTACGCAAGGCCTCGAATACGAGCCAGTACAGTTTGTAGACGGTCTCGAAAATCCGACCGAAGGATCCTATAACATCGTGAGATGGCTTGTCAAGCATGGCTATTCTGAAGCAGATATCGCTAAGGTCATGGGAGAAAATACAATACGACTATTGAAAGAAGTCTGGGTGTAATGAGGCGATGTATTCTGCTGCTTATAGCTATCAGCATCGGTCTTGGCAGTCATGCCCAAGGCACACTGCAGCATGCATCAGTACAAGTCGACCTATCTAAGGAAGTGATTCAACTTACGCAGACGCTCCATCTGGATCTTCCGGATACCACTAAGCATGTAGATCTGCGAGCGCTCCGCCTTGATCATCTGTCCCTCTCAGGTTTTACCATACAATCTGATCGTTACAGTGTGGTAGCACAAGACCCTCCATCAACTAAACTATACCGATATAAGATCCATGCCACGGATGACGGGCAACTTGACGATCTTACGATCTCCTATACTTGGCATCGCTCAACCGAAAAGGCTGAGATCCCGCTCTTCTTCCCAGCTATGCCAGCAGCGTCGTCTAATGACACCCTATTCGCAGGTGAGATACAGCTGCCAGAAGAACTTGCATATCGCATGGATTTCCCCAAAGTTGACTATGATCAAAAAGTCGAGAATGGGAGGAGAACCATCAACTTTTCACTGCCAGCGCTACCGTCATTATTTCGCATAGAGTATGGCGACGAGGGCAATCTGTCTACTAATATCGGACTGATTGCTGATTGGTGTATTGCCGCTGTATTCATGATTATGGCGATCATAATATGGTTGAACCGTAAACGATTAACCTATGGATAGATTTATCTTTTGGGGTCTATTTTTAGTTTTAGGACTAATTGTGATGGGATACTATCTATGGATGCTTTGGATTGAGAGGAATGATTGAAGTACAATGGATCATATTCGCAGGCTATTTCCTATTAGTCTTTGCCATAGGATGGTTAAGCCTTCGCTGGACGAAGTCTGAGGAGGACTATTGGATAGCAGGGAGCAAGCTCGGCTGGGGCATCGGAGGAGCGACTATGGCAGCGACTCATACCAGTGCCGGCACCTTCATAGGCACCATCGGAGTCATCTACTCCGTGGGTTGGTCATTTGGATGGGTGCTGATCACGATCCCATTAGCCTATTGGTTTATGGTCGCAGTATTGGCCCCTCGATTTACGGCAGTGAAAGAACTTACCCTGCCCGCATATTTGGAGCGTCGATATCAAAGCAAGACGGCCCGAGGAGTTGGTGGCGTCATTATACTCATTGCCACTGTCGTCTATATACAAGCGCAGATAGTCGCTGGCGGATTGGTGGCCAATGTAGTATTCGGTCTCGAACCGCTGATAGGCATGGTCATATTTACAAGCATCTTACTCCTATATACTTTGGTAGGAGGCATGCTCGCAGTAGTCTACACCGATTTTCTACAGATGCTGATCATGATTGTAGGTACGCTGGTGTCTGTTCCATTAGCCCTAATTCATTTTGATGGACTCTCTAACTTAGTGGTGCTCGTCAGCGCTATAAAACCATTGACTTTTGAATGGGGAGGATTCCCTACAGTATTGCTGATCACCTTGAGTCTGGCATTTTTCCTTGGTTCCGTGGCTACACCGGAAAAGGTGATCCGGCTCTATGCCATGAAAGACATGAAGACCATCCGGCGAGGTATTCTCTTCGCGATCATCGTCGTGACAGGGATCAATCTTCTGGTATTTATACTGGCACTTGCCGCTATGGTGCTATTCCCTAATTTGCCGACAGGCGACCTCGCCATGCCAATGATCGCTAAGGCTGTGCTGCCTACATTCATAGGCACCATTATGTTAGCCGCTATCACTTCTGCGATGATGTCTACAGTTGATTCGCTCTTACTGGTGGCGGGATCAGCCTTATCAGAGGATATCTATCAGAACTTTTTAAAGAAAGATGCTTCCAGATCCAGAAGGCTCTTAGTCGCTCGTATAGGCATCTTCGTTGTTGGTCTTATTCCATTGATATTTATTATCAGTGGGTTTGCAGAAGGTGAATTGGTACAATTCATTGTCATCCTCTTCACCGCTATTATGGGCGCTGGCTTTTTTACGCCAGTAGTTGGTGGTATACTCTGGAAAAGAGCCACTAAGGAAGGTGCCATTGCCTCTATGATTGGCGGGGTGCTGACCACGGGATTGTGGAAAGCCTATGGCGACCCATTGATATATCCAGTGCTGCCGGGATTTGCAGTTAGTATTCTAGCTTACATAATAGTGAGTTGGTGCACGAAGCCTCCACCAGAAAGCGCATGGAAACCTTACTTTAATTCAGATCACTCATAGATACAATGTCATGACAAATATTGGAATTCGCATATTGCTATTTCTCCTGCTTTTTGCAATGCTGGAGCTTGGAGCTCAAGAGGTCTTACCCCTCACATGGGAGCATATCTTCACTCAGAACTTTGGCGCACGTCAAGCTGCCCTATCTCCCGATGGCAACTGGGTTGCCATTACGGCACGCACCAAGGATCAAAGCGGTATTTTCATCAAAGAGCTCGCTTCAGATGCACCGCCGAAATTTTTGACATCGGGAGGATCGGCTACTTGGTTTGGAGATAACAACAAATTAGTATTCTCAAGTCGTGGCGATCTATGGACCATAGCGATTGATGAAGATACCCCAAGTCAGATCACCTCAGATACTAAAGATGAACGAGCTCCGCAGCCATCGCCTGATGGCAAGTGGGTAGCCTTCTACAGTGGTCGGTCTGGATATCAGGACATTTGGATCGTCCCTGCTGACGGCAGTCAGGATCCAAGGCAGATCACACATGATGCCATGGCGCTGGATGATTATAGATTTGCTCCTTCATGGTCACCAGATAGCAAGCGGCTGGCCTACTATTCATTTAAGGGAGACTATTGGGAAGATGATATCTGGGTAGTAGACTTAGCGACTGGCAAGGAAGAACAGGTATCTCATAATTTAATGGCCATGTCCAAGCCGGTATGGTCACCTGATGGCAAAACGATAGCCCTATTCGCCAACGCCAAAGACGAATACTGGTATGAAGACCTCTCTTATATCTATATGATAGATCCCAGTGCTAAAACGGATCGAAAATTGCCGATGCAGATCCATGCCACAGATCTCTTGTTCAACCATACGGTGACTTGGTCGGGCGATGGTAGCGAGTTGTTTTTCCCCTATCAAGAGCGCTCCGAGGTAGAGCTATGGCGTGTTCCTTCTCAGGGCGGCGTAGCCACCAGGGTAACTAATATGGGTGGCACTTTCTTTAACTATCACGCCTCGGGTGATGCAAGTTCATTTGTCTTCGTACGCTCCAGCTCCACTCGGGGTAATGATGTGGATTATATAGATGCCACTGGAGGCTCCCTGGAGCGTATCTCGCATTTTGCTACGTCATGGCAGGGCATGGTTGAGCCCGAAGAAATAAGCTATCGCAGCTGGGACGGACTATATATCCAGGGCTTTGTCTATTATCCGCCCAACTTTGACCCCTCCAATACCTATCCATCCCTAGTTCATGTACATGGGGGCGGCACGAATACCTATTACAAGCGTCTCAGCTTACATGAGCAATATCTCGCCCAGCAGGGCTATGTGGTCATCGCTGTCAACTATCGAGGAGGGTCAGGCTTTGGACGCAGCTTTCAGGATCTCAGCATTAATGACTGGGGCAATGGACAAGCCAAGGATGCCGCTGCAGCAGCGGATTTCATCCGCTTACAACCCTGGTCCAATCAAAAAGTAGGCATATATGGATACAGCTACGGTGGCATCACCTCTATGGCAGCTATTACACGAGTGCCAGAGGCCTTCGATGCCGCAGTGCCGATGGCTGGGATCTATGATTTTGGAGATGCCTATACTAATGCCGATCGCATAGGGAAAATATTCACTAAAACAGGTCATGGCGGAGCACCTGCAGATCGACCAGAAGTCTATGCCATTAGCAATGCCTTATCACGGGTAAGACAAGTACAGACACCACTGCTCATCATGCATGGAGAAGCCGATGTGCGAGCACCGTTTCGCCAGTACGAATTGGCCGTCAAAATATTAAATGAGGAAGGCAAGGTATTTGAAAGCAAGTCCTACCCTAATGAGCCCCATGGCTTTCGCAATCCCAATAATCGCATTGACATGTATGAGAGACTCGAGGACTGGTTTGCGAGGTGGTTGTTGCTGGATTAGTGTAGGAATGAGTGCGATTAAAGAATAACCTCATTTAAGTCTTTGAAGCGTATTGAGTAGGTTGATCCCTAATCTCTCTGAATCCTCTCCTTTTCATATTGAAACCTTCTTGACCAACCGTCATTTTACCAGAAGCAGGTGCTCCACAAAAAATATGTTGAAGTCCTTTTTTCTCCATCATACTTTTTCTTTCATTTTGTCAATATAGTTGAAATACTCTTTTTCAGTGTGAGTAATTCTTGAGTATGCCCGCTTAATAGGATTTGGAAGTGACACACTTTAAAAAGCGTCTTGAGCGAATTTCTGAATCAACTGTCAAATATGGTCGACTCGTATTCTAGTACTTATCGTGGAAGAACTCGTTCTCTTGAGTAGCGCCACTTGCTCTCAGAGTCGCCTCAGCTGCTCTTAATTCTATCCTGCGTATTTTTCCACTTATGGTCTTTGGTAGTTCTACACTGAATTCTATGATTCGTGGTAATTTGTATTTAGCTAGTTTGCCCTCACAGAACTTAAAAATCTCCTTGGCCAAGTTCTCACTCGGTATAACGTTCTCTCGCAGTAGTACATATGCTTTTACTGCATACCCTCTGACGTCATGGGGGCTCGCAACTACTGCTGACTCTATAATGTCATCATGCTCTATTAGGACACTTTCAACTTCAAACGGTCCAATGCGATAGGCGGAAGCCTTAATAACATCATCATTTCGGCCTATGAACCAGATATATCCATCTTCGTCTTTATAAGCTTTGTCTCCTGTATAATATAAATTGTGCTTGAAAGAGCGAGCTGTCCTTTCTTTATCACCCAGATACTCTAGAAACAATCCGTCATTCTTGCTCCGACCTAATTTTACACATATGATACCCTCCTCCAGATCTTGAACTTCATTACCCTCTTCATCAAAGATTCCGATGTCATATAAAAAAGTTCCTTTGCCCATCGAACCAGGTTTGAGCTGATCTCCTATGAGATTAGCGACGAGTGCGGTAGTCTCGGTTTGGCCATAACCATCTCTTATGACAACTCCTGTCTCTTTAGTCCATTTATCAATTACGTCAGGATTGAGAGGCTCTCCAGCTGCACAACAGGAGCGAAGAGAGAGTTTGTAATTGCCGATATCCTCTTGTATCAGCATCCTTACTACTGTAGGAGAGCCGCAGAAAGTATTTACATTGAAAGATTCCATAGTCGATAATTGATCCTTCGCATCAAATTTGTCAACTTGATTAGCGAGTATAGTTGCGCCAGCATTCCATGGCGCAAAGAAACTACTCCATGCAAACTTGGCCCATCCAGGCGATGATATATTATAGTGCACATCGCCCCTTCGACAGCCTATCCAAGACAAGGTGGAAAGATGACCTACCGGATAAGTGAAATGAGAATGCACGACTATCTTAGGGAGACCAGTTGTTCCAGAAGTGAAAAAATAAAGCAATGGATCATCAGATTTAGTTTGTGCAGACTCACAATGAACAGATTCTGCTAAAATCTCGTCAAAACTGATCCATCCTTCCTTCTCGGCTCCTATTACCAGTTTTAATTTTATTCTTTTACCACATGCTTTTTCAGCCTCATCTATATCATCGGCATAATTGCTGTGGGTTATAATTACATCAGGAAATAAAGACTCAAATCGATAGGTCAAATCCTTTACAACCAAATTAGTAGCGGTCGGCATCGTAATAAATCCACCCGTAATACTGGCTAAAAATGTAAACCAATTTTCAGGAATCAGAGGTAGCATGGTGTAGATCACATTGCCTTGATCTATATGATTGCGCCTCAGCAAATTAACTAACTGATTGCTCTTGTAATAAACGTCATTAAATGAAAAAACAATCACATCATTCTTATACTTCCAAATAAGCGCATCGGCATCGCCATTCTGAGCTACATTAGATGGATAAAATATGTCTCTGACCCAATTAAAATGCTCTGGCTTAGTAAGGTTTAAGGCACCGATCTCACCTATCCTTTCATCATTTATTAGGCTGGTTACTTTCTGAAAATATTCTATCAATTTCATGATCGAGGTTTTTTAAGGTCAAACGTATGGATATTGATACACAGCGTCTTTGATTAATCTCTATAGCTATGCTTACAGAGACACCTAATAATCAATTGGGCGATGTTGTCTAATAATACCTCCAGTACTAAGATCTCTTATCAACCAAAAATAAAGATCCCTTCCGCTGAACCTTCTCCTGATCGTTAAGGATAGTTGCGATCCCAAATTTCCCTTTTGTAATTCCATGATTGAGAAAGATCTTTCTTTGGCTCCTCCTATTCTCAAACTGAAAGTAGAGTATCGACCCAATTATTGGCATTAACAAGATGAGAACACCCCACAATACTAAAGATTTAGCATCGGTACGATTATTCCGAATCAAGTCCATTACTGCCCACATCCAAAGAATAATGACCAGCAAATTGAAAATCAACATTATAAGTGATAGAGGCATAGATCTTAGGTGTCTCGATATAAGATAAGATTTATTTGACATTTATTCAGGATCATTATTAGATATTAGAACACAACCTCTACCAGACCATATAGTATTTCTCGCCATTCATCGATAGAAACAATAAGTTAATATAGGATTCACCTAAACCTAACATTCTGATGTAACCTCCACGAACTAAACTCCGTTTTATAGATGTGTGACGATGCTATAAGATGCATCAATGACACGCACTACATCAATGACAGATCAACTCTTTATTCATCCACTTAAAAACATCTATTATGACATTTAGGAAAATTGTTTTTTCACTTGGGTTGGCTACGTTGATTGCAGTAGGCTCGGCAACCGCAGCTACTCCTGCGGGACCTACGGATACGCCTATTACTGTTACGAAGGATATTCAAGCGCTCATCAAAGACTTAGATCTTGATATCACCAAGATTGATGACACAACCATCAAGGTGAAGTTTATGGTCAATGGAGATCACGAACTGATCGTGATCAGTACAGATTCGGCAATGGACAGTACGCTTAAGGAGGCGCTTAACTATAAGCAAGTTGATGCATCGGGACTCAAGCCTTATAAGGTATATATCGTACCTGTCAGATTTGAAGACGAGAAATCATAGCATATACAGCTCACAGAGCTGATACTATTTCGGTTTAGAAATAGGGCAACGAAAGGTCGTTGCCCTATTCTTTTATTTGCTCTACTCTACTTTTGTAACTTCATCAATTCGAGGTACGAAGTCCATTGAAACAGAATTCATACAGTATCTCAACCCTGTAGGCCGAGGTCCATCTCTGAATACATGACCCAGATGACCCTCACATCTGGCGCAATGCACCTCTGTGCGGGCATATCCCAACTTATAATCGGTATCTTCTCCTACGTACTCTGGCTTAATCGGCTGATAAAAACTTGGCCATCCAGTCCCAGACTTATATTTAGTCTCAGAATCAAATAGTGCTAAGCCACAACCTCTGCAGCTATAGACGCCATCTTCTTTATTATTCCATAGATCTCCTGAAAAGGCTCTTTCAGTGCCCGCATTTCTTAATACAGAGTACTCTAATCTTGTGAGTTCTTGCTCCCACTCTTCATATGACTTCTCAACAGGTACGATTTCCTCTGGAAATTCTGCTTTAGCGGTGTACTGTTGTTCTTTTACAGCATCTTCGGCTGCTAATGCACGCTGTGACTTCACTTGACAGCTCATTGCACATAAGGTAAATAATATCAAAATCTTATACATAACTCTATATTTAATCTTCGTCTGACTCCCCCCGTAGGCCCTTATCTTGCTTTTGTGCGATTAAAACGATCTTTCTCATCAATGACACAATCGAAAGAATAAGCAAATAGCCGAAGGTGAATACGACATAAATCCATTTGAATGACTTGGCCTCACCGATACTTAAACCTGAGAACCACCAAGCCATCGCCCCTCCTAATACACATACAAGTACGAAGGAGTATATGGACTTGTTCCAATATGGGGTCACATTGTCCGCGCTAAGACTTAAAACGCTGTTGCAGACCGCAAACATCAACACCATCGATGCAGAGACCGTCCACGCCTGATGCTGTGCCACTTCTGCAATTCCCAACCAATGAGGTATATAAAACAATAAAGTAAATACTGGTATCGCAATGAGCGCCACCAGACACTGATGATACGGGTTGATCTCCTGATCGAATAGCTTCGGATTATCAGAAGTGTTGTTCATATTATGGCAACAGCTATGACTTGGGTTAGTTCTTAATACTATATTATCGGGTCTCCATAAAGATCATAATCTTCAGAGCCAGTGATCTTGATGATGGCAAAGTCTCCAATACGCAGATAGTGCTTCTTAGCATCGACTAAAACCTCATTGTCCACTTCTGGGGAATCATACTCCGTACGACCCACAAAGAATCCCCCTTCCTTTCTATCTATTAAAACCTTAAGTTCTTGACCGATTAGCGCAGTGTTATGATCATAGGAGATATCTCGTTGGATATCCATGAGTCTATTGGCTCGCTCAGCCATAAGCTCTGCTGGCACATCATCCTTAAGATCGTGTGCAGCCGTATCCTCCTCATGAGAATATTGAAACACCCCAACCCTATCGAATCTCATGTCCTCAATAAAATCGCACATATCCTTAAACTCGGATTCTGTCTCACCTGGAAACCCCACCATGAAGGTGGTCCGAATAGCAATATTGGGTACGACTTCCTTAGCATGCTTAATAAGGTCGCGCATCTCCGCCTGGGTGATATGACGCCGCATGCGATCTAGGACAGCATCATTGGCATGTTGTAGGGGTATATCCAGATAGTTGCACACCTTAGGCAATTCTGCCATCACATCAAAGATCTCAGTAGGAAATTTAGTCGGATAGGCATAGTGCAATCTGATCCATTCAATGCCATCCACTTCTGATAGCGCCATAAGCAGCGCTGGTAACTCTCTCTTCTTGTAGATATCTAGTCCGTAGTAGGTGAGCTCCTGAGCAATCAGCATCAGTTCTTTAACACCACGTTTAGCGAGCTCCTGAGCTTCCTTAACCAAGTCTGGTATGGGCCTGGAAATATGCTTGCCTCGCATCAGCGGAATCGCGCAAAAAGAACAAGTCCGATTACATCCTTCAGATATCTTGAGATAGGCATAATGAGGCAGGGTTGAAATCTTACGTTCGCCGATAAGCTCATGCTGATAGTCGGCATTAAACTTCGCCAAGATGCCTGGTAACTCCATCGTGCCGAAGTAGGCATCGACTTCTGGAATCTCCACTTCAAGATCATCCTTATATCGCTGTGACAGGCATCCTGTTACATATAACTTCTCTATTTCACCAGCTTTCTTGCGCTCGACATTGGCGAGGATGGTATTAACTGATTCTTCCTTAGCCAGATCTATGAAGCCGCAGGTGTTCACAATAACGACATCTGGATGTTGATCCTCGTGTTCATGATAGGCATTGATCTCATTACCTTTGAGCTGGGTAACAATGTTTTCAGAATCGACAAGATTCTTGCTACACCCCAGGGTGATCACTTCGACCTTTTCTTTCAGCTTCTTAGTCTTCATTCGGCGGCAAAGATAGAACCCACGCTGATCAATTTCAGTTTTCAAGGAGCTTTATAAAATGATACTCTCTTAGGATACGTTGGTATGTATATGTCTACCAAACAAACATTATTAATAGTTATCCTTTTATTACTGTCGCAAGGGATCTATAGCCAGATCGGCATCAGCGCGTTCTACAACAGTAATAATTACGCTGGTTGGAATGATTTCTTCAGAAATGATGCTAATCAAATTACCAACAACGATCGAATATTTTCAACTTCTGTAAGTGTGGAAGTTGATTACTGGTTTAGGTTGCGTGATCAGCGGATCGAGTTCTATCCATATATCAGCTATCATCAGGCGAGCACCGAGCTGCAATTTGCCAATATAGACCTTGGGCTAAGACAGATCGGTGGAGGTGTGAATACGCATATCTATCTGCTAGACTTAATCGGTGACTGTGACTGCCCTACATTCAGCAAGCAAGGAACTTTTTTCAAAAAGGGTTTCTTTATTCTGGCAGGTGTCGGAGCAGACTTCTCTACTAAAGCTGTGGATGGAGACTTTAGGGATGGTAATATTGATCTGGCTCTACAGGGAGGTTTAGGCCTCGATATCGGCGTCACTGACGTCATTACTCTGACACCATTACTACGGTATAGATACTTACCTAGTATCTCGTGGCATGAGCTTGCACCAGTATTTGGTCTCGATAATAACAATGTGTCTACTTCGGGAGGTCAACTGGGCATCGGCTTGCGAGTAGGGATTAGGTTAGACTATAGATAGTACGGCGTTGCAAAATGCCACAATACAATACCGCCACAGACCGATACATTAAGCGAGTGCTTGGTGCCGTATTGGGCAAGCTCTATACAGTCATCCAGCTGAGGAAGTATATCAGCACTTAATCCATTGACTTCATTACCAAATACTAAGGCATACTTGTTGACTGTAGAAACTTCATAATGTGCCAATCTCTTAGATTCATCTGTCTGCTCTATTCCGATGATATGATATCCGTCCTGTTTAACCTGAGCGACAGCTTCCGAAACATCTTTGACGTAACTCCATGCCACGGTGTCGGTAGCTCCTATAGCGGTCTTTAATATCTCTTTATGAGGGGGGCGAGCAGTAATGCCACATAATATGATTCGCTTTATCCTGTATGCATCAGAGGTTCTAAAGAAGGATCCGACATTCATACCCGATCTGATATTGTCGAGGACGACTGTTATAGGAATTTTATCAGCAGAGTGGTATCCCGACCTATCTAACCGGCCCAGCTCATCCAGCTTCAGTTTACGCATTTACAGTGACGATGCTAAACTCTTAGCATTTTTATACTCAATAGCAGCCTCTACCAGCGACACGAACAATGGATGCGGCTCCTCTACCCTACTCTTATACTCAGGATGAAATTGGACGCCGATATAAAATGGGTGATCTGGAATCTCGACAATTTCGACTAAGTTGTTCTGAGGATTTATACCTGAAGGGATCATCCCATGGGATTCGATTTGCTCCTTGTACTTATTGTTAAACTCATAACGATGTCTATGTCGCTCAGAAATCTGTGTCTTCTGCTGATAAACCTGTGATGCTTGAGATCCTGGCGTAAGATCACAGGCATATGCGCCTAATCTCATCGTGCCACCTTTCTGACTAATCTTCTTCTGCTCTAACATCAGATCGATTACCAAGTCAGCAGCTTCCGGATTGACTTCTGAAGAAGCCGCATCGTCAAGACCGACCACATTGCGACAGTACTCTACTACGGCACACTGCATGCCCAGGCATATTCCTAAGAACGGGATATTATTCTCACGTACATATTGCACAGCCTTGATTTTACCTTCAATACCTCTATCTCCAAATCCTGGTGCGACTATCAACCCATGGATTTTGTGAATCTCAAGGGGCAAGTTAGTATAATCAAGATTTTCGGAGTGGATAGGTATTACATTCACTCTGCAATAGTTGACTGCCCCAGCATGACCAATGGCCTCATAGATAGACTTATAGGCATCTGCCAGTTCATTGTACTTACCTACTAAGACGATATTGACCTCATGTCGTGGGTTATTATACCTGAACAGGAACTCTTTCCACTTTGTGAGACTCAGCAACTTAGGGGGATCTAACTCGAGATGTTCAATAACGATGTCATCGAGCTGCTCTTGCTCCATGAGGAGAGGCACTCTATATATGGTATCCGCATCGACTGCTTCAATTACATTGCGCTTCTCCACGTTGCAGAACAAAGCCAATTTCTCCTTAATCTCTTCCGAGATATGCGATTCGGTACGACATACTAGTATATCGGGTATGATACCCGCCATCTGGAGTTCTTTGACGGAGTGCTGAGTTGGCTTCGTCTTATGCTCTCCTGCTGCTCGCAGATATGGGATTAGCGTTAAGTGGATAACGAGGCAGTCTTTCTTTTTTAGTTCTCTCTTGATCTGACGCAGTGCCTCGAGATATGGCAGTGACTCGATATCACCTACAGTACCTCCTAACTCAGTAATGATCACGTCGTACTTGTTGTCTTCCTCAAGTAATCTTATCCTTCTTTTGATCTCATCAGTGATGTGTGGGATAATCTGTACAGTCTTACCAAGGAATGCGCCTTCACGCTCCTTATTAATTACCGTCTGATATATCCTACCCGTAGTGACATTATTGGCCTGAGAGGTATTGATATTGAGAAATCGTTCATAATGGCCTAGGTCCAAATCTGTCTCGGCGCCATCATCAGTTACAAAGCACTCCCCATGCTCATAGGGATTGAGTGTGCCGGGGTCGACATTGATGTATGGGTCAAACTTCTGAATGGTAACACTGAGCCCTCGATCTTGTAGCAATTTAGCAAGAGATGAAGAAATAATTCCTTTACCAAGTGATGAGGTTACACCGCCCGTAACGAATATAAATTTGGACATTTTAAGCTGATTTCATTACGGAATATAAAGGTATATCATTTTGGCGAGGTACGATCATATTCTGCGAGATAGAAATAAAAAAACATATATGTAAATTCCAATCCTTGATTTTACAAAAAAGATAACTTGAAAGCACTTGGGAGGGCCTGTCGAGATTAAGATGATTATCTTGCCGCAGCTTATCTTAAGAAGTGAGTTGGAATAACTTAATAGTCATTTTACAGGTAATTGGGTCATTGGCATTGTTCATCTATGGAATGAAGGTGCTTAGTGATGGCATACAGCGTGCTTCGGGAGGACAGCTCCGTTCATTACTCCGGCGACTCACACGTAACACCTTCAACGGTATCGCCTTCGGTACGTTTTTCACCTCATTAATACAGACTTCCTCGGCATCGACGGTGATGATCATTAGCTTGGTCAATGCGGGTATGATCTCCGTCCGACAGTCAGTAGGACTCATTATGGGTGCTAACATCGGAACAACCATCACCGCATGGATTGTATCATTTGGTGGATTCCTATTTAAGTTAAGCTCGTTGACACTACCCATTTTGGCTTTTGCCGTGCCCTTATATTTCAGATCAGATAAAAAATATAAGGTTTGGGGTGAAGCAGCTATAGGCTTTGCGCTTTTGTTTATTGGACTGGATTTTCTGAAAGCATCAGTGCCTTCATTTCAAAATCAAGAGGTTTTTGATTTCATCAAAGGATTTACTTCCTATGGTATACTGTCTTATCTACTATTTATCATAATAGGATTGGTGATCACCTTGGTATTGCAATCCTCGTCAGCATCTATGACCCTAACCTTAGCGATGACCTTTAATGGTTGGATACCCGTAGATCTCGCTGCATATATGATCATTGGAGAGAATATAGGAACATGCTTTACCGCCGAGGTAGCTGCCTTAGTGGGCAATAATAACTCTAGGCGATCGGCACGGATACATACCCTCTTTAATGTTGCCGGCGCCTTAATCATGTTCTTTTTCACGCCAGCAGTGTTAGATCTTTTAGAGGGAATTTTTGACTTTATAACGAACCGCACGAATGCCTTCGCTTCAAAGGAAATATCGACCATAGGCTTGGCTGCTTTTCACACCTCATTTAATGTGCTTAATACGATCATACTGGTATTCTTTATCCCATTTCTCATGAGGATTGCAGAGTGGACGCTACCCCGTACCAATAGGCTTAGTGCTAGCAATGCTAACCAGCAAGCCATCACCCTATCGGAGCTTTCACTACTTGAAATACAACATCAATTATTGCTTCAGGGCAAACATATTGATACAATGCATAATCTCATCGAAAAAGAATTTAAATCCATCAATAAAGAAGAACAAAAGGAACTATTGGATCGCATAGCGGATCATCATACTCAGTTGTTCGCTCTTAAGGATAGAATAGAGGATAAGACATTCAAGTATTCAAATTCAGGAAATAGTCAGCAGATCGTGCAGAATGTAGGAACCTACTTTAGAATTAGCCAAAACATGTGTCGAATCGCCGATCTCACCTTAAATCTAGGACAGTACATCAAGGAAAAGTCCGAAACCAAGGTCTGGCTGACTCCAATACAACGCACCGAATTGTATAAAATAATGGATAGTGTGCAGCTGGCTATTCAGATATTACTGCAGAATCTTGAAAAAGAAAATTACGCTGATGTTGATCTCACAGAAGCTGCTGAGGTTGAGCGAAACATCAATCGTCATCGTGACAATGCCAATGAGATCAGCATCGAAAACAAAGACGAGTTTGATTTTAACCTCAAGGGCACATTGCTATTCATTAAGATGATTTCGATATGTGAGAATATCGGAGATCGCCTATTTGACATCTCCAATGATATGAAAGCCAAAAAATCCAGCAGTAATGAATGATAATCTAGCAGTGTTGTTAGCTCATGCTTAAAATTGAATTAGTTTTACGCCAACTAAAGCCTGTTATTCTTGTCTGAGGTCGTCATGTGGTTTGGATTTGCCTTTGCCGCCTATTCTGTAGTCGGAAACGACGTTATTCAAACGCTCGGAACCTTCCTTACTTCTAATGAAAAAAGTAGAAAGTGGTATGAGCTTTGGGCATTTGCTGGAAGCATCATGGTGGCTATACTGATCATTGGATACCTTGGCCTAGGAGACTCCTTTGGTCTTGGCGGTGACGACATTGCGTTTGACCGCCTTGACAAGATCGATATCCCCGATGAATTGACCTGGCACTATGTGCTCCCCCCATTGGTCCTATTACTATTGACGCGCATAGGCATACCGGTTAGTACGACTTTTTTAATTCTGACATTTTTTAGTGTCAAGAGCTTACAAGGCATGGTTACTAAGTCGGTTATGGGCTATTTGATCGCATTTGGGGTTGGGGCCATTGTCTATACACTCATTACTAAGGCTACCGAAAAGCGATTCTTGGCACATCCATTAGGCGGTGCAGATCATGGGATATGGACCAATCGAAAGTTTTGGGTAGGCGCACAATGGTTCTCTACTGGTTTTCTGTGGACACAGTGGCTCACCCAAGATCTCGCCAATATTTATGTCTATCTCGGTAAGGATGACATGAGCCTGCCGACATTCATCGTGTCGCTATTGATACTGGTGGGGCTATTAGGATATATCTTTTACTCTCGTGGTGGTAAGATTCAGGATATTGTACGTGCTAAGACCAATACTGATGACATCAGATCGGCAACATTCATAGACTTAATCTATGGTATCGTCCTCCTCATATTCAAGCAAGATATCTTAGGCCTCTGGGATGCTAAGCTGCCGATGAGTACCACATGGGTATTCATAGGCCTACTGGCTGGACGAGAGATTGCAATGAACTTCAGGCTCAATGGCAAAATGGACTCTTCTAAGTATAAGGCAATAGGTATGGACTTAGCCAAAGTATTCCTCGGGCTGGCCATTAGTGTCATCCTTGTGTTTATGATGAAATTCCTTACAGGATCATAGTCCTGCGATCGCATCTTGCTTATCCCAGAATAGGTACACTCGCTGCGAGCTACGATCGATGACTACATAGTTAGTGTTGAGCGCATTGACGCTTAGGATGCCGTCGAACTCGTGAAAGTCTTGCATGTCTTCCACTCTAAATTGATTTTCAGCTATGGTGATTAGTCCTTCTAACTTGATAGATTCCTGGAGGATATCCCCTCTTGATTGATCAGGTTTCTGGGGGCCAATGGCATGTAGTGGTGCCCCCGTATCAAATGCAAACGTTAGTATTTCTTGGTTTATTTCTATTTCTACAGTTGGCAATTCATCCCCTACTTCTGTCAGGTTAAGCCTGATAACATGGTTGTCTTCAACCATGTCAGGTGTAAACTCTGGTTTTCCTACTATGATCTTACTATCTCGATAGTTAATGAATATGGGCTGATCAGCGTCAAATGCAGACCATCCTATGATCCCTAAAACCTTCTGATCCATATCTCCCAGCAACTCTGAGAGATCCATATGCATCAGTAGACTTCCCTGCGGCAAGGTATAATCTGCAACTCGTACGATGTCAACCGCTTTGATCGCAACAGGATGATCGCCCTGTACCGAGCTCATGTAGCCCGTACCATTATTGCCAATCTCGCTGTCATTGATAATAATCTCAGGTGTGCCCGTATCGAATATGAACACACCATCATGTCCGCTCAAGTGTCCGTTTATCAATATTCTCCCCTCGACTAATGTAAAGTCAATCTCTAAACGCTCTTCAGCCGATAAAGACACCATAGGCCTTGCACACAGGCCAAAAAGGATAACAATATGTAAAATGTACTTAGACACACTTTAAATGTAAACCTAATGTTATTCAAAGTCAATTTTTGTTAACATTAAATTTACATTGATTTCATCTCGAATTACTATATCCTGTATATGTACTATTTACATATTATATTTTTTATTAATGTTAATACGATAAGTTAACATAACTCATTTAACAATCCCTATTTACACGTTAACTCTAATGATCGAATCTGGAAACCATATAACTTGACATAAAAAGAGGCTGCACTACCGAGTAGAACAGCCTCTAAAATACTTGTGCTTACCTCTTAGTAACACATCGTGTGTATAGTCTTTAATTAATAGATGGAATAGCTCAACCCTAAGCCAAATGATCGATCTGGTGAAAACTGCGTGAAGATCTGATCAGCAGCATTGAATCCTCTAAAGAACTCTTGTCGCTGATCGTTTAAGATATTCTCAGCTTGAACAGAAATCGAGAATCTTCCAAAACTCTTGTTAATGCTAAAGTTCAAACTGTGGAATGGCTCTGAAAATACATCTGGGAATAAGCTTCCTCCAACAACAGTGAGCGTTGGCCCCTTTACATTATAGAATAGACCTGCAGTTAATCCGGCCTCTGGCTCATTGTACGATAGACCTGCGTTAATAATGTATGGTGCTTGTCCAGCCATCTGTCTGGTACGCTCTATGGTTTCTCCTTCTTTTTCAAATCCTACCCGAGAATTAAATTCCAAGTCTGTCATCTCTATCTGTGAATGCACCAATGTTACATTACCATTAACTGAGAACTTTGAAAAACTCTCTCCGATAAAATCAAGTGCTTTGCCAAACTCAAGCTCAACACCAAACACTTGACCGTCACCCACATTTCTTGGCTGAAACTCATTACTCGCCTGAGCTTGTGGTATACGTACTAATTCTATAGGATCAGCAAATGTCTTATAAAATGCACTCAACGACAGATTCTGTGCTCGTGTACCAAATAACTCCCATCTTACATCGAAGTTATTGATACGTGTCTCTCTGATATTACCGTCCCAGTCAAATTCTCCTGTCACCGGATCTTCGCCGAATGGGAATCGTGCACCGTTAAAAATCCTATTTGTCAGGGGATCTAATATCTGTGCGAATGAATTCTCCTTGAACGATGGTCGTGCAATAGTACGTGAGTATGACACTCTCAAGTTCTGATTTTCAGTCAATGAGTAGATAAAGTTTGTTGAAGGGAATAGATCAAGCGAATTCAGAACCTCTTCGTCCTCCAAAACAAATCTTAACGATTGATCACGACCTGTATGTCTCTGTATATAGTTCTCAGCTCTTAAGCCGACAACAGCTTTAAGATTTTCTGCCGGCTCGAACTCTAATGACGCATAGGCTGCAGCATTATCGATAGTAGAGTTATACTCATTAGGGTTAGGATCACCATTACCTGAGTTTAAGATCACTGAGCCATTAGGATACAGATTATCATCTTCTAACAGTTGATTAGGATCACCCGTTAATACAGGTTGCGCACCAAAGAACTGGATGTTGAACTGTAATATCTCATAGTCACGCTCCTTAAATAAGTAACTACCTCCAAACTTCAATTTAGCCTCTCGTTGAGAAATCTTAAGGTCTTTGGCAAAGTCTACTCTACCATTAACATTTATCTCTTCGAGATTCCTCCATATTCTACTCGGATTTCCACCCTCACCAGCATTAATGATAAACTCATCGCCTCTCACTGAAAATGCAGTGCTGCGAATATCTGGATCGTCTAGTAGTGAAATTGTCGGAGCAAGTTTCCAATCCAATTCCCATCCCGTATCATTATTAACGTGCTTACCATGGAGCAAAAGATTGGTCAAACTACGTTGTTGATAATCCAAGTTGTCAGAAACCCCTACAAAATCAGATCGCCCAATGGCATCGTCAAAAGTCTCAGTGCTAAACTGACCAGTTTTAGACTCTCCATTTTGGAGGTGCATGAGGGTCAATTTATATTTTGAATTCTTAGTTTTATAAGCCAAGCCAGCCATACCTGCTAAGAGAACATTGTTAGAACCCAGAATACCATTCTGCCGAGATGCTGATACCAACTCAAAGTCTGTTGGTGATACTGCATTCTGGAACTCACCATACTGTATATCATTGAGGAAACTCGTCGAGTTCTTGTATGACCCAGTAAAAATATAACCAAGACTATTAGAGCTCTCACCAAGATCAATCTGATCCGCCAGTGTCACACCGACGCTATAATCCAGGAAACTCCGCTGTTGTTGAGCAGCTAGATTTTGATCAAACTGGCCTAAGAATGAGTTCACTCTTACGGGGCTATCACCATTGATCGGAGATATAACAGCTGGTCGTCTTGCTGCTTGTGGAATCCTGCGAGTGCCGTCATCAAATCCTAACCAATCTGTTGCGCCCCCTTCGTAACTAACATACTCATCATTAAAGTGCTGGTCAGGATTGAATCCAAGACTAAAGGATATGTCGAATATCCTTTCTTCGGGCAAGTCCTTAGTCTCAATATTAACTACTCCGCCAGTGAAGTCTGCCGGCATCTCAGCAACTGATGACTTAAGTACTACGAGGTTTTGTATCAAGTTAGTTGGGAAGATGTCGATCTGTATACTGTTGCGATCTGGATCTAGTCCGGGTATCTCCGTACCATTAAGCATGGTCTTGCTATATCGATCCCCCAGACCTCTTACGAATACATATTTACCGCCTTCGATAGATACACCAGTGACTCTCTTAACTGCTGCTGCAGCATCTCCGTCTCCTATTTTCTTAAAAGTTTGTGCTGATATACCATTTAACAAGTTCGGTGACTTACGCTGTATAGTCAATAAGGCCGCCTCCGTATTTCTAACCACGTCTGCCGTGATGACAATTTCATCTATAAGTTCAGATTCCGCTGTCAATCTAACATTGTCAAAGACAGTAACTTCTCCTGCCTTTACTTCTACTTCAGTAATCTGAAGTGTACTAAAACCTAGTGATGAGCACTCGAGATTATAGATACCAGGATCAAGCTCGAGCTCGAATTTGCCATCAAAATCCGTCACAGCCCCTGTACCCGTCTCAGCTATTGCTATAGTAACTGCAAACATAGGTTCCCCAGTAGCATCCTCAGTGATTGTACCTCTAACTATTCCTTTCTGAGCACTCATGGCAGAGACACCTAAGAACAAGAGTCCAATTAATATCGCTTTTATAAATAGTTTCATGTTAGTAAGCATTAAGTATTCTATTATTTAAGGGGTGATTATAGTCCAAGAGTTGCTAGAGTCCCAGACTGCGCTGCGACAGTCCATCCAAAGACAGATACATCCGCACCAACAGCATTCATCAGCGTTTCTACTTCGGTTACTTCGCCTATTGGAGCAGCTCCTACTAATGTCTCGCTATCAAAGCCTCCTTCAGCTGAAAACTGAAATACTCCGCTGACACCAGTTCCGTCACCTCCCCAAGTTTCAAAACCTGCAGAAGCATCATATTCAGCTTCGATTCCAAAAAAGTATATGTTCTGTATACCACAATTTGTGCTGTCGTCCCAATCTGCAAGATGGTCAATATTGGAGCCTGCGAACACAGTGCCATTGGTAAACTGACCAGGTCCTTGAGAGAGAGATCCTTCAGGCCCATCAAGCTCAAAGGCACTACCTCCTGTAGGAGTCAGGATAATGAAATTCTCAACTGTCCCGTTCCACGCTTGATCTGTATCCATAGAGTCATCTCCACAATTCCATACAAGCGCATTAGTTATACTTACTGTACCTCCGAAGATTTCTATTCCATCATCTTGGTTTCCTAAGACCTCTACAAATTCTATTGTTGTACCAGCGCCAACACCTCCGAGCGTCAAACCATTAATTTCATTGCCTTCTCCGATGTTAGTGCCGCCATGTCTGATAGAGACATATCTGATTGTACCACTGTTATCATTGGCATCATTTCCTCCATATAGACCATTAGGATCTGATGTAGGAATACCATCGATCTGTACTTCTGATACATCTCCTGAATCATTGGATGCAGATATCGGCGCATTTCCTAATACGATGAGTCCACCCCAAAGTCCATTAATATCAGGATTGAGCGTTCCAACATTCTCTCCTGATTGAATTCCATCAGCTGTTGACGTAAAGACAATGGGGTTTTCTGCCGTGCCTAATGCGTTAATTTGAGATCCCCTTGCTATGACCAGCGCAGATGCATCAGCACCAGTTCCGCCAACACCTTTTACAATCACTCCAGGTTCAATTGTCAGTGTAGCCCCATTAACTACAGTAACTCGATCATTAAGTATATAGATGCTCCCTGTAGTCCAAGTCTGATCACTGCTAATCTCACCTCGAATATCAATACTCTCTATTGAATTGCTAGGATCAAGCTCATCTATGCAAGTACAATCTAACAATTGAAATGTCCCTTCTGGACATACTGTATTGCACTCATTATCTGAGCTACAAGATGAAATAGCTAATACAATGACTGAAAGTGAAAAAATGTAAAGGTTCAGGAATCTCATTTTAAGTTTGAATTATATTGACAGAAACATTTTTAATTTCATGTACAAAGGTATGGTTGCACTATACCGTCAATGTTAAGCCAAGCTTATTTCTGTGTTAACTGATTTGAGATCTGTTAATGATTAATTTACATATGTATAAGTGGCTTACTGTCAGTAACTGACAGGCGCGCCTTTTATATGTTGCCTCTGCGAGGGATATCGAAATTTTATTCTATCTCTTTGTTAAAATCGACACATTAAGTTGGGGCGGCTTCTATGATTCCGAGATCAGTCAGGTAGGCAGAATCCAAGTCCGGATATCTGTCCTCTTTTTACAACCTTAAAAGATCAAATGCTAAGTAGCCGACTAAAAAGTTGCTACAAGCTTGTTTACAATAGAAGACATATCTGCAGCTACAAGCGGTTTCTCGCTATAGCACTGGACTAATGGTCTGGCATGAGCCCTGTTCAGATCTGCTGGATGAATAGAAGAAGATAATACACAGATTGTAACATTATTCCGCTTGATAGCGCTCCACCCAGAATCGATCTTATCGATAAATTCCCACCCTGTACAGAGTGGCATGTTAAGATCTAAAAGAATTAATATTGAATGTTCACTGGATAGTTCTAATATTTCTGTGAGAGCTGAAAGGGGATAATTAAACTGTTTAAGGAGTCCTTTATATCCAATCTCATTTAAAAAGAAAGTATGCAAGAAGATCGAATTAGGGTCATCATCTACTAGGCAGATCATGTCAAACTTCTTATGGATTACTTCAATAGAGCTAACTGGCTCAATGGCTTGTTGATACATTTTTTGGTTTTGCAGGGTTGTTGAATGCACTTTAAAGTTAATGTTTTTAGAGCATATCATCCTATATTAATGCCGATAAAAGTTGAGAATAAGAAGGCGTCATGGTTTTCCCATTAATAAGGCGCACTATAAATAGGCCATTTCCTATCTTTCTGAGCAGATGAAGAAGATACTATTAGTGCTATTAGCACTCCTAATATTAGCTGTAATCGTGATTGTCATTCGTACAGTGAGCTTCAGTTCTCAACAGATGGACGTTGAGCCAGTCTCCGTGATAGAGATTTCCCCTGATGCAGTTGATCACTTCGCTGAAGCGATCTCAATACGCACTGTTTCATTTGGCGATCCGGCAGAATTCGACTCTGTCCAATTTGATCTATTCAACAAGTTTCTTGCTGATACCTATCCATTAATATACAGTCAGTTAGACCACGAGACATTCCATGAGTATACTCATCTATATAAGTGGCGCGGTAGTGATCCTAATCTTGACCCAATCATATTAATGTCTCACCATGACGTCGTACCAATTGCGTCATTTTATAAATGGTCTGTACATCCATTTACCGAAGGAATTAAGGGAGATACCATATATGGTCGAGGTGCTATGGATGATAAGTTTGGTGTCATAGGGTTGCTCGAAGCAGCAGAACAACTCCTCGAAGAAGGTTATACCCCTAAACGGAGTATCTATCTTTCCTTTGGACATGATGAAGAGGTTCTAGGCAGTGGTGCCATAGCCGTTGTAGATCATCTAAAGAATCTGGGAGTCCGTGCTGCTCTCGTGTTGGATGAAGGTCAGGCGATTACTCAAGATTTAGTGCCTGGTGTCAAAGAGAAAATCGCTTTAATAGGTATAGCTGAAAAAGGATATCAAACACTCGAGCTCCAAGTAGACATGGCAGGTGGACATAGTTCAACGCCTGCCGCAGAGAGCTCTATAGATGTTTTAGCAGCCGCAATAGGTCGATTAAAGTCTAATCCATTTGACCCGAAGATTACTCCTGCACTCAGGGGGTTCATGACCTCAATCGGGCCACATATGGGTCTCAAAAGCCGCATCGCCTTTGCCAATGCAGATATATTACAAGGCCTAATCCTCAAATCATATGATGATGCCGGTGGAGCAGCAGCAGCATCTGTGAGGACGACGATCGCCCCTACGATATTTGAAGCTGGCATCAAGGACAATGTGATCCCGACCACGGCGCGAGCATCAGTCAATTTCAGGATTATACCAGGTGAGACTCGAGAGACCGTGATGAAGCATGTTACTGATGCCATCGGTGATGACAGAGTTCAGATCAACTATGCAAAAGGAGGCTCAGCCCCATCGCCAGTGTCTCCGATAGAATCGGACGCCTATGATATTATTCAGAAGTCCATCAAACAGATCTATACTGATGTATTGATTGGGCCGAGCTTAGTTGTAGGTGGTACAGACTCGAGACATTTTAAGGCTATCAGTGACTATGTCTATCGTTTTGCGCCATTCCATATCACACCACATAACTATACCTGTTTTCATGGAATAGATGAACGAGTCGGAGTATCAGAGTTTGAAGATGGCATCAGGTTCTACCGGCAGATGATCATCAATGGGTCAGAAATGTAATCAAGTACAGACTATTAAGATTCTGATAAAGCAGGAACGCCAATAGGTATCGGTTCGTTATTTACATAAATTTAACGAATAAGGATAAATACGCTCGTATGAAACAACTGTACCTTGTTATTATCATCTGTATAACATCAACCGTATTAATGGCTCAAGGCGACACCAAGTGGCCTCCTATCGATGCAAGCCCTATGGATGTAGCATACCATCCTGCAGAAGTAGCCTATCGTAATTACCTGCAAGGCGATAAAAGAAATGTCACCCCACAGATCAAACTGGTATATTCTCGTCCACAGATGAAGGGCCGCCAAATTTTTGGAGATCTCATAGCCCATGGGTCTGAGTGGAGAATAGGAGCTAACGAAGCGACGCTGATTAGCTTCTATCAACCTGTAGGTATCGGTAAAGCTACCTTACAAGCAGGCAATTACACCCTTGCAGCAAATGTGAATAAAGACAGTTGGACCATACATGTTTCAACCGAGACAGGCATCTGGGGAATAGCGAACAGAGACCCCGATCAAGTAGTAGCGTCAGTAACTATTCCAACAGAACGTCTTAACGAGACTGTAGAGGCATTGAGCATGACATTCCATGAAATCGATGAAGACTTAGTTCATCTGGTTGTACAATGGGAGAATACAAGAGTACGAGTACCGATCAATTTCAATCCCTTACAGTTCAACACTCTTGACGTCTCACCACTCGATATGTCTCATTATCCTGCCAATAGCGCTTATACCAACTATCTCAAGGATAATAATCAAAATATTACTCCTAAGGCCACAGTCAGCTACCACCGGCCTGCCAAAAAGAATAGGGAGATATTCGGATCATTGGTACCATATAATAAGGTATGGAGACTCGGCGCCAATGAAGCAACAGAATTGATGCTATATCATAAGACTATTATACAAGGCGAGTCCATCGAACCAGGACGATATATCTTATACGCCGAAGTAGGCGAAAATAACTGGAATCTGATATTTAGCAAGGATTTACCTTCTTGGGGAGCATATAATAGAGATGTAAATCAAGATGTGGCGTCCGTCATGATTCCTGTCCATCAGGAATCTGAATCCATAGAACATCTGACGATAATATTTGAAGAAAAAGCGGATGATTCTATAGATATGATTATCGCATGGGATCAGACTCGAGCCGTGGCTAATATGATATTCAATCCATAATGACTTATTTGGGAAATATGAGATTTAAATCCTTCTACCCCGTTTTACTACTGGTACTTATGACTTTGTGTTCTTGTAAATCGAGCAGAAATAATTTAGGCACTAATGAAGTATTCGCAGCTGTCTCCGATCAATATATTGACATGGAGTTGACTTATGTCGGGGCGACTTTTGATTACCATATTATGGAGTGCTACATTGTCAACAAGTATGACAGAGATATCACCTTGGACAGATTCAACTTTGAGTTAATCAATGAAAAGAAAAAAGTAAGAGAGCATCCATTTTCGCCAGATGAGGCTATGGCTCTGCTGGATACGCAACAAGACCGTCTTAAAAAACAGAAGAGAGCTAATGTTGTAACTGGAATCCTAGCGACAGGCCTCAATGTAGCGACAAATGTTGCACTTGGTGGATCTGCTGCCAACAGTGTTGCCTACACGATAGAGTCAGCTATCTATATCGCTGATGACAATAGATTCTTTAATCGCAATATCAAGTCTATTGAGGACGAAAAAATCTACATTGAAGATTATGTACTCGATACGATGACCATTCCAGCGGGAGGACAAGTGGCTGCTGATGTCATCTTTCCCATTTATAAGATGCGTGGAGATGTCGAGATCTTATTTGTTGGTCCTGACAACGATTACATGTTAGAGTTTGATGCGTCGGATTTTGCGAGTAGGTGAGACCCGATATTTTCATTTGACTTATACAAAGGACTACATCACTATTCTATTTCCAGAATTCAATTACAATAGTGAATTTCAAACATCCCTGACCACGGTTATGATCATTGAGGAAATTACACATATTCCTACTCTATCTGAGGCGGGGGGGGCTTTTTCTCTATTCTAATTAATGAATATTCTTGTACTGATTAAGTTGTACATGATCAAGAAGAGAAGTACAATTGATAATAGACGCCAATCTATGTGATCTCCCATTATCATATCTTAGCATCCTAACCAAATCTCCACTAAAGATTGAGTGCTCCACTAGCTGAACGCATGCGGCCTACCGAACTGAACGAATATATCGGACAAGATCACCTTATCGGGGAGCAAGGTATACTCAGAAAATCTCTTGATCATGGACGCATTTCGTCAATGATATTATGGGGACCGCCAGGTGTTGGCAAAACAACACTGGCGAACCTCCTTGCCAAGCAACAGGAGCGCACCTTCTATTCGCTTAGTGCTATCAACAGCGGCGTTAAAGATGTCAGAGAGACGATTAAGAAAGCAGAGAACAGTGGGTTCTTTGAGCAGGGTTCGGCAGTACTCTTTATTGACGAAATACACAGATTTAGTAAAAGTCAGCAGGACTCCTTATTAGGAGCAGTTGAGCGAGGCATTATAACACTGATTGGCGCCACTACAGAAAACCCTTCGTTTGAGGTAATCTCCGCTCTGCTTTCGAGATGTCAAGTATATGTATTAGAGGCGTTGGGCGTTGATGACCTGAAGGACATAGTTGCTCGTGCACTAACTGAAGATGTCGCACTATCAAAGATGGATATCTCTATAACCGAATATGGCTCACTATTAAAATACTCAGGTGGTGACGCTCGACGCTTACTCAATATTTTGGAACTGCTAGTAAGTCAGTATGCGCTAACAGATACCATAGTCATTAATGATGAGCTCGTAGAAAGCTCTTTACATCGTGAAGGCTTCAATTATGACAAGGGCGGCGATCAGCATTATGACACCGTCTCGGCATTCATCAAGTCCATACGTGGTAGTGATGCAGATGCGGCTATCTATTATCTCGCCCGTATGTTATCTGGTGGTGAAGATCCAAAATTCATCTGTCGTAGAATGATCATCTCAGCTACGGAGGATATAGGCTTGGCTAACCCTAATGCATTATTGCTGGCTAACACCTGTTTTGAGGTTGTTCAAAAAATCGGTTTGCCAGAAGGGCGCATTCCTATGGCACAATGCGCAGTATATCTTGCGGAGTCGCCCAAGAGTAATCGCAGTTATGCGGCAATAAATAAGGCAATGGATACTGTCCGAAAGACTGGCAATCTTCCAATTCCACTACACTTGCGTAATGCCCCCACCCAACTAATGAAGGATTTGGGATATGGCGATGGCTATGTCTATACCCATGATCAAAAGCCTGATGAACCCTACCACTACCTGCCTAAAGAAATAATGAATGAGGTTTTTCTTACGCCGAAAACAAAAAAATAGCTTTGGTTCAATAGTTTGGATTTAGCAAAATTATATGACAACACTTCTCTGATCTACTAAGCTTCCAAAAAACCGCAAAATAAAATGCTGTTATAATAATGAATTTTGGCATTTATCGCTAACTCAATGGCTTCAATAACAGTTATTCAGTATATAATTTTGTGGTTGTTGATATTCCTGACCAGTTGAATATAACAATTTGGAAAAATGACATGTGACATCAAGCGATAGAATGATACCACCTTTACAATGTGTTGCATAGATAGTAGAAGGTAACACCAACAAATAAGAGTTAGATAGTTTTGTTTTTCATACGACTTAGGCTGCTTGAAGAAGCGGCCTTTTTTTATGCTATAATCCTACTACGAAGAAATTTACTCACTCAACAACTCATAAATTAATTCTTCAAGAATCTTAATAAGATAGTTGTTCTGACTAACTCTTGTCTAAGCTGTGAGTTATAGGATTAAGGTAGTAAGTGGTGGGATCAAGGCCCTAACACCAACTTGAATCATCAAATAATGTGAGTTATCCAAATAATCTCATATTTTTTTTGTGACCAATTGAATAATAGGGCGTCCTAATGATACGTCCTCTTATTCATAGGAGTGCAGAAATGACTACTACATTTCTACTACAAAAGAATGAGAGCAACCAAATCAGCTCATCTCCGACAGTCTACAAATCGTAGACAACTATTAAAAAAGGACTCCAAATAAACCAAATGGCGAAGCCTTTAAGGCTCATGTTTTTTTTGTAGTTAAATAATTGATAACCAACGTTTTATGTTTAAAATAACCTCAAATTCTCAAATTCCGTGTAAGCTACTTTACATAACTACAGTTAGCCTACAAGAATTCTTGTAGCAAGCATTGAACTAGCCTACATTTGCACTATAACCTTTTGACCTTTTGTAAACGAATACCCCATGAGAAATTTATTCTCATTAATCCTAATCCTGTGCTGCAGTTTTGCGGTAGGTAATTCTCAGAATGACCTTTCATATAGGTTGATCGCTGAAGAATACAATTTGGATGATGACAACACCACTGTCAGCGTACAGATCAAAGCAGATGATATTGCTTTAAACTTAGCTGACCAATACTACAGATTCTATTATGACGCTTCAAACATGAAGCTCAATGATCAGAACACACAAACAGTATTACCCTTATCAAGTTATTACAGCGCTGTTATTATTGAGCATGTTGATGGTTTCGATGCCTCACGTGTAGGTGAGTTATCTTATGACAAAGACTTAGGCTTCATCAACTTATATATAGAGTTATCTGATCTTACCTTAGGAGGTTCAACAATTACACCTCAAGATGAGTGGGTAACGGTAGCGATATTAGACTTCAGTATCGAGAATACTGAAAAGCCATTACTTGCGACTTGGGCCAGAAAGGACAGAACAAAGAATTACACTAGCGCATACGCTATTGTAGCGGAGTGGGTAGATACTGATGAGGTTGCTGTTACCAATCAGAATGAATACAACGATCTATATGCTCAAGCATCTGAGGCTACTGTGCTCGAAGATGTTGAGATTACCATAGGACCTAACCCTACAGCCGATTATGTAAGAGTGAGAAACGCTCAAGGTTTCAACTCAGATGCAATAGTAGTACTACGTGACCTTAACGGTTCACTACTACAATCAAAAGATGTTACTGGTAATACAGAGGCTACCATAGAGCTTTCAAGCTATACTTCTGGCGCCTACTTTATTGAGGTAACTAATGGCCCGAATGCAGATATAATTACAGAAAAAATAATATTCACAAGATCTTAAAAACAATCAGCATAATATGATCAAGTGAATGCAGACTTGTCTCACCCATAGATTAAAAGGTCTTTATGTTTTAGTGTGAGACGCCGTCTGTTCTCAGTATTTAAAGCGGCTCTACTTTGTAGGGTCGCTTTCATTTTGATCCTATTTTTAGGCTCCAGATCCAGCTCACAGGACACAACATTTTGACCGTTTTAATATTTGATTTAATCTAATATGAAATTTCTTTTCAGATTTCCTTTTCTTTTACAAACAATTGTATATTTGTCTCATCGAAAATGGGTTGATACTCATTTTTAAAGACATACGAGGTATTACCTCACATACGATTTAGACTAAACTGGATTTAAAAAATCCTTAAGAATGGCCCTCGAGTAAAGGGCTTTTCTTTTTTCTACTACTCTCGTCTATTATTCCGCTATTCCCAGTGGCTCTATAATCCCCTAACTATTGCGCCATGAACACTATTACTGTCCTTTCATTATTCTTAGCGACATTATACACTGAGGCAGCTCAGAGTGATAACGTACTTGGATTTAATACAGGGACACTTCTCCATATAGATACGTACATAGCTTAATACCTACGAAGGGCACGCCTGATTTCATCAAACCTCAGCAGTAGTCTGTGGTAACCTTAAAAATCTGTATAAACCAAAGGGTGACGTTATGGAATCTTCATTAATAAAAATCATCTAAAAGAGCTTCTAAGGATTGCGTAGAAAATCAATATGATAACATTCTAAACTCTAAATTAACGTCAAATACAAAAGGCTAACAAAAGAGAATGTAGCGTTATGATTATTGAAACCTCAGTTTATTCTCCAAACGAATAAAGGCACCTACGCCTCACCGATTATGGCTCCGCCCTCGACATTTTCAAGCGGCTCTAAATCATACTTGCTAAGATAAGCCGTCACTGCAGCAGATACGATAAGATATCCAAATACAACGATAGTACTGCCTGGCAGAAGACCTTCAGGATCGAACCAACTACCCATATGCCATATAAGGAACATTCCTATTGCTGATTTGAATAGTTCTAACCATACAGCGTTTTTGTCACGGTCCATGAGTGTAGTATAGCTATAAACCATCAAGAATAAAAAAGCGCCATAGTAGAACACCTCTGGTTGTCCTATAGTGGCAATCTGTAGCAAGAGATGGAATGTCATAACAGATAACATCACGAACTGAAACCAGGACCAAGCGATCAGCATGCGAGTCGGTTTAGAATCATATCGGGTAAACGTATCAATAGATGCATATGATACTGGCATCTTGCTCTTAACGTCCTCAGGGCGCCATCCCGTAGGCATGAACCAAATTCTCAATCTATCAATCCAGCTATCTGTGTACCATGCATCTTTAATCAATAACCAGAGGTGCATCAGATTAATACGGATAGGATTCCATGTGTTCACCTGTCTTGTTACACCATAAACACATGGCACATCATCTAATTCCTCCTGAAAAGTCCCAAACATCCTATCCCATATACAGAATACCGGTGATAAATTTTTGTCGATATATATTGGGTTGATGGCATGATGCACCCTATGTTGAGACGGTGTCACGATGATATATTCTAACCAGCCCAGCTTACCTATATGCGTGGTATGATACCATACCTGAATAAATAGATGAAATGGTGTGACTATGGCGATCACTTGTGGAGGCACGCCGAGTAAAGCAGCTGGCAAAAAGAAAAAGACACTAACATTGACAAATTTGGATATAGATTGGCGCAATGCCGTAGCAAGATTGAAGGTCTCCCCAGAATGATGAATGACATGACGGTTCCAAAAGATATTGACACTATGCGCTAACCGATGATACCAATAGGTGCCAAAATCCAGAAATACTAACGCCAAGATATAAGTGATCCAAGATGCTTCAACCTTTGATATGGCTAAATGCTCATACATATACTTATATCCGATGATGACTACAGTTAGCCCTAACACGCTCTTTATCGCATTAGTCATTCCTGCAGATAGACTTGAGATAGAGTCCATCGCCCTGAAGTTAAATCGATCCACCGCATATGAATAGATAACCTCAACAACTATCAAGAAGTAGATTGCAGGTAACAATATCAAAAGGACTTTTGCAAAGGCTTCCATAATCGTTAGATATTTAGCACAAGTAAGTTAACCATTTGACCCTGAGCAAATCCGAAAATAATTGAATTAAAAAGAGGGCGTAAAGCCCTCTTTTTAATCCACATCTCTATTAATGTGTTTCTTCCTAATTAAAAGCAATCAATGCTTATAACTATTTGCCGCCATCCAAGCGATCCTGCAATTCTGTTAACTCATCCCATTTGCCATCAGCACAAAGCTGTGACTGTTGTGGCCAACTGCCTGGATCAGCAAGTTTATATCGACTACCTGCTTTATTTAAGATCTCTTGGATTGTACTGACTTTAGCATCAGCGAGTTTTTGCCAAGTTGTAATGCCATCAGCTGTCAGAAGGCCCTCGATCTTCGGACCGATTCCTTCTACTGCTTTGAGATCATCTTGCTTCCAACGCTTCAGTACACCAAGCTTAATTAACATTTTCTCGACCTTCGAGTCAGTTTCATGATCTTTCGCACTTGAGCGACCAGAATCAAGCTGCTTTTGCATAGCGATTAGCTTGTCCCAATCACCAGTATGAGCCAGTTGAGCTTGGGCTGGCCAAGTCTTTGGATCAATGATTCTGTATCTCGTAGGGTTTTCTTTGTCTAGTATTCCCCTAAGTTCGGTGAAATTAGAAGCTCCAAGCTCTTTCCATGTGTATACCCCATGCTTATGAAGAACTTCGTTCATCTTAGGGCCGATTCCCTCTACTACCTGTAGATTATCTGGCTTAAGGGCAGCATAAATATTAGTTTTTGGCGCAGGAGAATGCTTCGCTTTGGGTGCTGGTGCTGACTTCGGTTCAGGTGCAGGTTTTGGTTTAGGTGTCGCAGCAGCCACTTTGACGACTTTCTCAACTTCGACGATCTTTTCGACCTCTACGATCTTTTCGACAATCTTCTCAACTTCGACAATCTTTTCAACCTCTACGATCTTCTCGACTTCTACTATCTTCTCAACAGGTGCTTGATTAGCACTAGATTGCAGTTTTTGCATCAGGTCGGCACGCTCGCTATTCCAAGCATTTACTTTGATTTCCCAATCAGCGTTAAGTTTGTCATAGCGCCTCTTAGCAGCATCGTCAGACTCCGTCTTCTCCTTTTGTAACTGTTGATATTTAGAAGACCAATCACCATCTGAGCCTTTACTTTTCTCCTCTGATGCTGCCAATTTAGATTCCCACTGGGCTCTTTCCGTATTCCATTTTTCAGCTTTGATCGCCCAGTCTCTATCAAGTGTTTCTGTCTTGTTAGCCTTATTCGTTAGATCCCGCTGATCTCTTTCGAGTTCATTGTATTTGTTTCTCCATTCGGTAATCTGAGCTTTAAGTTCATTTTGTGTATTGTTCCACTCACCTTTCTTAGTTGCAAGGTCATTCTTCAATTCTATCTGCTTGTCATCAGCTTCTGTCAGTTGACTTAGGAACACTTTTTTCTCTGACAACCAGTCATTCTTACTTGCTTCATTGTCTGCAACCAGGGCGTGATAATCTGTCTGCCATTTTCGATTCTTCTCTTCAAGCTTTACTCGTGTGCCATCCCAATCGGTTCTTGTTTGAGCATACTCTCTTTTTATCTTGTCATTATCCTGAGATAACAATGAGTATTTTTTGTCGTAGGCATTGTAATCTGTTTTGAGCGCAGCATATGAAGCCTTAGCGGTTTCGATTTCTTTATCTTTTCCTCCAAGCAGACTACCAAACCAAGTACCTCCCATAAGCCAGCCTAAGTAAGCCGCACCTAAGGCAAATAGTAATGGAAGCAGCCAACAAAAAGCGCAGCCTGTTATCCAAAGTAGCAATGCAATACCTAAGATGATTAGTAAGGGAATAAATATATGTTGTGATTTCATTTCTATAATTCTTTAATAGTTCAGTTATACGTTATTACAGGTTCAATTTTACTTCGACACGTCTATTATTAGCCTTACCCTCAGGAGTCGCATTGGTATCAATAGGATTGTCTGGCCCGAAGCCATTCGTGCTCATTTTGCTAGCGGCGATGTTTCCATTATTGGTGAGATATTCTCTCACAAAATTTGCTCTACCCTGCGACAGATTAATATTTGCCTGTCTATTACCCACGCTGTCCGTGTGTCCATCTATTGAGAGTCCTGAGCCATCGACATTATCTAAGTAGTAGATAATCTCAGCAAAGTCTGAACGCTGCTGTGAAGTTAAATTTAATTCGTCTTGATTAGTCCCGAAGTATACGGTGATTGGCTCGACAGTAAATCGACTTCGTATTCTTTCGAGGCGCGCACTATTATCACTAGCTTCTGCAAAGGTGAATGTGGCTCCTTTGCGTAGGGTATCACCATTAAAGCAATCATTTGGAGCCGATTCCGAAGCGATGGCCAGCTGTCGTGCTGGCACACCCTGACTAATTAGCATTCTCACGATAGCATTAGCTCGAGCAAGACCAATATCTGAGTAGATACTACTATTCGCCTCATTAGCATCATAGTAGCCTGTGATTGTAAGTTCTCTGTCACTGTTTGATACTAAGTATTGGGCTGTTTCATTCAAGCTGGTCGTTACCGCTTGACTCGGCGTCACTGCCGTAAAAGATGATCTCGGAAATTGTACATATCCTGAAGATGACACATTGAGAGCTGTTCGATCACGGATCACCCACTCGCCATCACATCCAGATACTGCAGGAGCCACTGGTACAACTGCTGGTGTAGGAGCAGTTGGTGCTGAAGCGCCACATAAATACTTATTAAATAAAAACGTTCCTAATAGCAACCATAGTAGTAGGATGATTAGGAGGGCTAAAAATCGTGAGTTCATAAGTTCTGTTTGTTTAATTAGTAGTTTACGGTTGCAGAATTGAAACCGTACCTAGTTGATACGTGAATGTCTGAGGAAGTCTCGACTTATTGTTAAGTATTTCATAGATATTTTCAACTATTTGCAAAAACAATTGACGATGGAGGTGATTTTCGACCTTGATCGGTCATTTATCGATTCCAACTGGGCTTTAAACCACAAAAGCCTATGGGGTTTAACCCATAGGCTCATTATTACGTTAGGTTACAGAACAGTCACTGACTATCCTCTATCCTCTTACTTAGTATCATCCACTTCCTCAAACTCTACATCTGTGACGTCTTCTGTATTATCGGACCCGCTGTCTGGTGCGTCTGCAGTTGCTTCGGCAGCATCTCCACTTTCCGCTTGCTGTGCATTGTAGATATCTTGACTGGCCGCCTGCCAAGCCGCGTTAAGTGTCTCTGTGGCGCTATCAATCTTAGCGATGTCTTCGACTTTATGAGCCTCTTTGAGCTCTACAACGGCATTTTCGATAGCCTCTTTCTTTTCTGCAGGTATCTTATCACCATATTCGGTAATCTGCTTTTCAGTTTGGAATACAAGTGAATCTGCAGCATTTAGCTTATCTACTTTTTCACGAGCTGCTTTATCTGAATCAGCATTGGCTTCAGCTTCAGCTTTCATCTTGTCGATCTCCTCTTGTGACAAGCCTGTAGAAGCTTCGATTCTGATATTCTGCTCCTTACCTGTTCCCTTATCTTTAGCAGATACACTTAAGATACCATTAGCATCAATATCAAATGACACCTCAACTTGTGGTACGCCTCTAGGCGCTGGCGGTATCCCGTCGAGAATAAATCTACCTACAGATCTATTTTGTGCTGCCATAGGTCTTTCGCCCTGTAGAATATGAATTTCAACTGAAGGCTGATTATCTGCCGCAGTAGAATAAACCTTAGATTTCTTAGTCGGTATCGTTGAGTTGGCCTCTATAACTACGTCATAAACTCCACCCATTGTCTCGATTCCAAGAGAAAGTGGTGTCACATCGAGTAGTAGTACGTCCTGAACGTCGCCACTAAGCACGCCTCCTTGAATAGAAGCGCCTACCGCAACTACTTCATCGGGGTTTACTGATCTGTTAGGCTTCTTGCCAAAGAACTCCTCTACTGCCTGCTGTATCTTAGGGATACGAGTAGATCCTCCCACTAGGATTACCTCATCAATATCATTTTTGCTCAATCCAGCATCTTTAAGAGCTTCAGCGCATGGAGATAAAGATCTTTTCACAAGGTCATCAGCTAGCTGCTCAAATTTTGCTCGACTGAGTTTAACTACAAGGTGCTTAGGCACTCCATCCTTGGCCGTAACATAAGGTAAGTTCACTTCTGTCTCCGTAGATGAAGACAGCTCAATCTTAGCCTTTTCTGCGGCGTCTTTTAGTCTCTGCAGTGCCATAGGATCTTTGCGTAGATCCATCGCTTCTTGATTTTCAAATGTCTCTGCCAAGAAGTCTATGATCACCTCATCAAAGTCATCACCTCCCAATCGTGTATCACCATTAGTAGACTTAACCTCAAATACGCCATCTCCTAACTCAAGAATAGAAATATCAAAAGTACCTCCACCTAAGTCATATACTGCTATCGTAGCATCTTTGTCCTTCTTATCAAGACCATATGCTAATGCAGCAGCTGTCGGCTCATTAATTATTCTCTTGACATCAAGACCTGCTATTTCTCCTGCCTCCTTAGTCGCTTGACGCTGAGAATCATTGAAATATGCCGGTACAGTGATCACTGCCTCTGTTACTTCTTGTCCTAAGAAATCCTCTGCAGTTTTCTTCATCTTTTGAAGTACCATAGCACTCAACTCTTGAGGACTATATTTCTTGCCATCGATATCAACACGTACTGTGTCATTATCACCTTTGACAACAGCGTATGGCATACGATTAACATCTGTACCCAGTTCGCTAAATCTTCTACCCATAAATCTCTTAATAGACGAAATAGTCTTTAAGGGATTGGTAATGGCCTGACGTTTGGCAGGGTCTCCAACTTTACGCTCGCCATTATCTAGAAATGCCAATACTGAAGGTGTTGTACGACGCCCCTCATCATTAGGGATCACTACAGGTTCTTTTCCTTCCATTACTGCAACGCAAGAGTTGGTAGTACCTAAGTCAATTCCTATTATTTTACCCATTTATTATGATTTACTTATGTTCTAAAAATGTGATGTTGTACGCCTTACTATGTCAATAGATATGCCAATGCGATTTCTGGGCCGAATGCACTCTTTTTGTCAGCATTTTGTCGGTTTCGCCTGACAGCATGGTGACAATAAGGCAGTCTAGCTATCTTTGTACCTACATTATGACAGTCAATTTAACAGAATGGATACATTCTTTATGTTGACACATTCGTTTCATCCTTGTGAGATATATAATACTCTTATCGTTGATTGGCTTCTTTGGAATAAGTTCGTTTGGACAAATTGTTCCTGAGAGCAGCTATAATCCACTGATCAAGCGAGAGCGAACTATGTATCAAGATCTCATAGGGCAGCAAATAGATACTTTGATCACTGATGAACTCATTGCTGAGCTCCAAAAGTACAGGGGAGAAAAAATACATATCAACCTATGGAGTGTGACTTGTCGACCATGTATCCAAGAATTTCCAGAGCTAAACGAATTGAAAGAACACTATGAAGACCAGGGTATAAATTTCGTGGCGATCTCTAAGGAACAAAAATCACATACAGATCGGATACTCCAAATAAATGAGCTATCATGGGACCTGTTTTTTGATGGTTCCAACCTATTTGATGAACTGGGCGTGAGGCAATATCCCGTCAACCTATTCATCGATGAATATGGCATCATATCAGAGATCACCTCAGGCGTATTTATGAAAGGTGAGATCGTAGATGGACGCACCAAAATGTCCATGAATAACCTACCCTACTATGAAATGATATTAACCTCCTGGACAAAAGAGTAGTTGAATTATTGGTCAAACCAAAAATCAGTTAATTTGGCACTTCTAACTAACTAAACTAATACCAAACAAATGTCAGCTGCTATTAAGGAGGTGAAGCGAATTACTACTCATGTTCTTAAAAACATGAAGGTGCAAGGAGAAAAAATATCGATGCTCACGGCTTACGATTTCTCTATGGCAAGGATACTTGACGAAGCGGGAATCGAGGTTTTGCTAGTAGGCGATAGCGCCTCCAATGTTATGGCTGGCCATGAAACTACCCTTCCGATTACGCTCGATCAAATGATCTATCACGCACAGTCTGTCATCAGAGGTGTCAAGCGTTCGTTTGTAGTTGTTGATCTCCCTTTTGGGACCTACCAAGGAAACAAGATGAAGGCTTTGGAATCTGCGATTCGCATTATGAAAGAGTCTGGCGCTCATGCAGTTAAACTCGAGGGCGGAGAAGAAATTATAGAGTCCGTAAAGAAAATTCTAAGCGCAGGCATACCAGTCATGGGGCATTTGGGATTGACGCCACAGTCCATCTATAAGTTTGGCACATATACAGTCAGAGCGAAGGAAGAAGAGGAAGCCAATCGACTTCTCAAAGATGCTGCTCTGCTGGATGAGACGGGCTGCTTCGGCGTAGTACTCGAAAAAATCCCTGCCAAACTTGCCAAGCAAGTAAGCGAAAAAATAAGTATCCCAACTATAGGTATTGGGGCAGGGCCACATACAGATGGTCAAGTCTTGGTCACACATGATCTACTGGGGATTACCAAGGATTTTAAGCCGAGGTTCCTGAGAAGGTATCTCGATCTCTATGGTACCATCAAGCACGCCGCTCAACAGTATATGCTCGACGTGAAGCGTCAAGATTTCCCTAATGACAAAGAACAATACTAACCCGCTATGAAGGCCATCCTACGGATAGGATTTATTCTGCTTTTACTCGTGGCCGTAGCAGGATATATGGGCTACAAGTGGATATTTGAGCCCAATACTAATATTTCTGAGCCCTATGAACTCTACATCAAGAGCCAAACCACCTATGAAGAGCTACAAAATCAACTCATAACTGATTCTGTATTGGTAAATAATTGGTCATTTACTCAAGTGAGTAGACTGATGAAATATGGACCAGATCAGATCCCTTCGGGTCGATACATCATCCAGCCTAACTGGTCCAACAAACAGATTATATCTGCGCTGCGAGCTGGGCGACAGTCACCAATAAAACTCACCATTAGCAATGCAAGAACCGTTGAGGATATCGCAGGTGTGGTTGCCAAGAAGATCGAACCAGACTCAATTGAGATCCTGGCACTCTTCAATGACGCCTCATTGATTGAAGAGTATGGGTTTAAGCCCGAGACAATTATCTCAATGATTCTCCCCGATACGTACGAAATGTATTGGAATACCGATGCTAAGGGATTTTTCTCCAAAATGAAAGGTGAATATGACATATACTGGGCTAAGCACACTGAGCGAGTCAATACTCTCGACATGTCACCGGCAGAGATTTCTACACTTGCGTCTATTGTCGAAAAAGAAAGTAATAGCACGTCAGAACGGCCTATAATCGCAGGAGTATATCTGAACAGATTAGAGCAGGGAGTAAAGCTTCAAGCCGACCCGACGGTAGTATTTGGTATTGGAGACTTTACCATACGCCGAGTCCTGAATCGACATCTCGCACAGGATACTCCTTACAATACTTATCTCCATGAAGGTCTACCTCCAGGTCCGATATGCATGCCGTCCAAGTCATCGATTGAAGCGGTGCTACATGCTGAAGAGCACGACTACTTGTTCTTCTGTGCAAAGCCTGGCTATAACGCTGGTCACGCTTTTGCAGTGGACAATCGTCAGCATGAGCGCAATGCTTCCGTATATCGCAAGTGGTTGAATCAGGAAAGGATATTGAGGTGAGATGGCACTACCACCCTTTAGGATGATGAATCAACCTACCTATAGAATGCTCGTACTTCGTAACCACTGGATCAGTGCTATAGTAGATATCCATGGTTCCATATAAATTGGCCGATAGTGTTGAAGTGGGATTAATATTCAGTCTACCCTCTGTCAATCCTAAAGTATTCTTGTTTGTATTGATCCATACATTCTCACATTTGAGAGAACCTGCCATTAAATTGAATTCTCCAGTATCATCATATTCAATGTTTACATTATCCACTACTCCACTGAGTGAATTTATTATTGTTTCTCTTTTTTTCTTGTTCATATTTAGAACCTCACCATCAAGTAAAGTCAAATGTACGGGCCCATCAATAATATTGAGTGTGTCAAATATCAAGGAGTATCTCTCGAGATCGGATTGATTATACATAACCTTGCCATTCTTCTTGCTTCCGATGGGCCTAATAGGCGTGATAATCGACCCCTCCTCAGAGATAGTAATAGATTTAATACCAACCCCTCCTACATGAATATCTAATCCTATTTCTGCATTTGTCCCTACCAGTTTTGGAGTATATTCTTCAGAGTAATCAATGTAAAGAGTGTCATTACAGACATCTAAAAAGGCCATATTCTTGGCCTCAACAAATCTCGCAAGCTCAATATGGTTTTCATATCTGCCATCTATTTTGACAGATGGAAATGACACATGTAAATGGCTATAACTAAGGTCAAAAGATTCTATAAACTCCTCCCCTCTTACTATTTCTATCCCTCTTCTTATCATTTGAGGTTTTCGTTCAATGCTATTTTTAATATGGTTAGCATAAAGACCTAAGCCTATTAATAGGCTCAACCCGAGTGCGATCAATATGATATTACTTCGTTTCCTCATGAGAATAATTTCTGATTAATTGTTCTATAGATATATTGAGTAGTTTGGCTTTTCGTATCATCCTAGGGAGATCCTCTTCAATCAACTCCTTCTTTGTAAAAGATACTGCTTGCTCATATGCTAGCTCAGTGATAAAGTATCCTATACCTCGCTGCATTTTGATGAATCCTTGATCTGACAGCCAATTGTATGCCTTGACTATAGTATTTGGGTTTACTTCGATAGCTGATGCCATCTCGCGAACGGAGGAGAGACGGTGTCCTATTGGGAGTTCACCAGATAAGATCTGTCTGACCACATGGTCAGCAATCTGTAGATAAATCGGTTTGCTATTATAAAATTCCATCCAGTTAAGCTTCGAGTTCGCTGAACTTCATGTAGCTAAATATCAGGGAGATAGTCGCCAAGACAATAAAAAATAAGGGGTGAGTGGTGATTTCCCGTATCCCTATATAATTTTTATCAAAGATGAAGCCGTTAGCATATACGAAGTTTTGGTACCCCTCTAATGAGAAGTAGCCGACCATCTTACTGGACTCAAAAGTAGGGAATAGGATTAAGGCGAGTAGACTTAATAAAACACCTGCACCAAAATAGCTGAGAAGCATAAAAAGACTCATTTTAAGCAGGCCTCTTTTTCTAAAATAAGTGGCTATGCCTATCAGAATGGATGCGATCAATATATATATTCCAACATAACGCCAAAGCAAAGGATCCAACAGATTTAGCTTCACCATATCATACCCTCTGAGTGAACTCCACTGATACGTCATCAAAGCAAATAATTGATACAACAAAAGGAAGATTATCGGGTAGATCAAGAGAGAAATAATCAATTTAGCCAACCACTTTTCTTTTGGAGCTGCAGGAATTGTAATATGAAATCTCTTTGATTTTTCTTCGCCGTACTCACTAAACAGTAAACTATTGATAGCCAGTCCTAAACCGAAGAATGCCAAAGAAAAATATCGGATATGATACTTGAAATCAATTGTTCTTTGACCAGTTGAAGTCGAAAACGTTTCCCCATTAGCTGTGTATGTAGTGCCATTGATCACTCGAGAAGTGCTACCATTGCCTATTATCTCATTAATTAACCCAGTAACCTCAAAGGAAGGATTCCAATAATAAAATATCAACAGTGCAAAACATGCAGTAAAGAATAGAAATACAGTTCTGATCTTATATCTCAGCTCAGTATATACCAGCCAAAGAATTCTCTGATAGTAAGTACTCAGTTTACGCATAGCTGTGTGATTTATGAAGTACGACTTTCATATGCTCTGGCTTATCAATGGTAGCATTGAACAGAATCTCAAGATCTATCTCAAGAGCTGTATGATCAGTAATGCCATCTCTAATCCCAAGATACCCTCCTGGTACTCGCTCATAGTATATGAGATCTTCTTTGGAGGGTTCGCTACGATAGATTTCAAATCGCAAATTTCGCTCGATCTCTTGCAAGCTATGATTGATCAAGAGCTGACCTTGATCTAAGAGTAGCACATGATCTATCAGACTATGCAGATCTCGAATCTGATGCGACGAAATGATCATCAAGCGATCTGGATTGATGATATAGTTGATGATCTTTCTGAATTGTCGCTTAGATGGGATGTCAAGACCATTTGTTGGCTCATCCATAATTAGGATGGGGGTCTGACAAGCCATGGCAAAGGCGATATATGCCTTCTTCTTCTGACCGAAGGAGACGCTCTTAAACTTCAGAGTTCTATCAATCTCAAACTCTTTTAATAATCCAAAGAACTTGTCTAAGTCAAAATTAGGATAGAACGGAGCATAGCAATTAATGAACTTCTTCAATGATCCTGATGGAAAGAATGGATCCTCTGGCACATAGAAGTATTGTGCGTTAAAAGATGCTTGTCGCCTGCCTGGGTTGTAGCCAGCGACATTCATCTGTCCAATAGATGGACGAACAAGGCCAAGCATGATCTTCAGCAAGGTAGTCTTACCTGCCCCGTTCTTACCTAATAAACCATAGATATTGCCCTTCTGTAATGCCAGGTCTAAGCCCTCAAATACAATGGACTGAGCGCTGTATGCAAAGTGAATGTTGGTTAATGAAATCATTGCAGTGTTTTAGTGTACTACTCAACTACTACACTATAATAGACAAAATATTTTATACTCACAAGTCTCTCTGGAAAATGTAGCTCAGATAAGATGGATTAGTACCTAATCCAAATGGGTAAGTTCCATACAGAAGAATTGTTATAGAGCGCCCGACGCATTGAATATCTGGTCCTAAGGTTTAATCATACTGAGTACTTTGAATACCATCACTTCCCCTTCAAATCCTGTTGAGGCTAATACATCGTGATAAGGTCCGCTGTTAAAACCCCAGTTCTCAGCCTCTACGGTTTCTGGTGCTATATTAATGCCTAGATTTTCTTGAATAGAAGTAATCAGAACACCTTGCTTAGTTTTTAATACATATTTGTTGCATATATAGGACTTCAAATCGAGACTCTTGGTGGATTGAATGACTATACCCTCAGGCTTAAAACTCATGGAGTTCTCAGGCTGATCCTGCATAACAAAAACGAGTCCAGCGTAATCTACAGGAATTTGAAATGCGATCTGCTTATATTGATTGCAGTAGGTGCTGAGCACTAACTCCTTACTCTCTTTATCGTTGTCTCTATTCAAATAACCCAAGTAGACTTCATCTATCTCACCATAGATCTTATTAAACCTCCATAATAGAAGATCTTTTGTTAAGAATTCAAAGTAGCTATCAAGGTTTTCTGATCGACTATTGATCTTACAATGAACCTTATTGGCATCACCCAATTGGCATTGATCGATAAGCACAACGTCTGAAAAATCTAGATGATTATAATTCAAATATCGAATCGAAATTGGATGATTACTAACCCGTGAGACTTCAATATCCACAGATTCTGAGAAAGAATATAGGCCATTAACAGCATTCTGATCGACAGAACAGGAGACAAAAAGAGCTAGTGCTAAGAAGTATACTAAATGATGCATCTGAGTGGAATTGGATTGCATCTTAACTTCTATAGAGTCTAGAATATTTTACTATCCTCAAGTGAAATAAAATCGGCATGTAAGGGAATGGCAATGAGGAACGCCAAAAATTCATCATGATAGCATTTTACTTCTTCATACCTTAACAACAAACTATCTTAACATGAAGACCTTCATCCTTATCAATGCTATTCTGGAGATTACAGCAGGGATCATTTTCTTAGCCGTCCCTACGCTTGCTCCCGGAACTGAAGACACCTCATCTGATGGCTTAGTATTTCTGAGGATGTATGGTGCTGCGGCCCTCGCTGCAGGTGTTGGGGCATTAGCTATGTGGCAGCGCTATGATAATCGGGAGATTCGCAGTGTATTCGTGATTCTCTTCAGTGTATTTCATACTGGGGTGACTATAGCGAATGTCATTGGATATCTCGGAGGAGATGAGCAATGTCTCCCTGTATTTGTACTTCACGGCGTACTGGCTCTTATCTCCCTATACTACTTCACTAAACACAGGTAGTCATGACTCCAGAGATTAGGGTTTGGCGGGATCATGGCGATTTCATATCATTTGGACCTTTTGGGCATAAAGTCTTCTATCGAGATATAGGAGATACTACTGCTAGCGCGGATGATACACTTCTTTTATTGCATGGTTTTCCTGAGTCCTCTTACTCGTATCATGCAGTCATAGACTTTTTGGCCCAGAGATTCAAGCGCATCGTTTTATATGATATGTTAGGCTACGGATTGAGCGACAAGCCGACCAAGGGATATACCTATTCATTATTCGAGCAGGCTGATTTGGCCTTCGCAGTATGGAAAGAACTCGGAGTCACTGGAGGTCATCTCTTATCTCATGATATGGGAGATAGTGTTTCTACTGAGATTGTTGCCAGACGTGAACATGGTTTGTTGCCAGGATTTCTATCAGAAGACCTACGAAGCTTGACGTATACTAATGGCAGCATGGTGCTTGGTCTCGCTGATCTGCGCATCACACAGAAGCTGCTGCTCTCTCGGTATGGTCGGCAATTCAATAAAATCACCACTTCAAAGATATTCAGCCAACAGGTGAAGAGCGCCCATGGCAATGCTAATCTATCAGATCAAGAGGTATCACATCTCTGGGAGCTCAATGCCCTCAATGAAGGGCATCGCAAGACCTACTTGACCATTAAGTATCTCAATGACCGTAGGCGGTTTGAATCTACACGGTGGCTTCCAGCTCTATCTAAGACTACCCTGCCCATACACCTATGCTGGGGTGATGAGGATGCCGTGGCACGTATCGAAATGGCGCATCACCTCAAAGAAAAGGTCTGTAATCATGCTACACTTACTGTCATGAAAGGCTTGGGGCACTTTTGTCAATTAGGCAAGCCAAACGTATGGAGTGAGCATGTGTTGAGGTTTTATCAGTAAGGGATATGCTCTGAAAAGAGGTATATTTATGTAGAAAGCAATCAATATACTCGTTCTAAATCACCGCTACAAAGCTACTCCCACTAACAATTGAGTACGACAGGTCTTATTCCAAGTTTAAACCATAGTTAAGCATGTTCGAATATTGTGATATTTCGCTGCGCTCAACTTGGAAATATCCGAATGTGGCACAGATACGACTTGGCGCTATCTTACCTGGCCATCATTCCCGCAGTATACCTTCTGACACTTTTTTATCTTAAAAAGTAACCAAAAACTCGTCGCCCTAAGGCGCTGCTAAGGCTGCTCCCGATACCCACTTGAGAGCGACAGGCTCTACTCAGCAATCAACAGTTTCGGGAGAATTCATAAATAGCTTAGAGACATGTGTTACACCTATCATATCTGATCGGTTCAATGTGTCATACATTGACGAGCATATCTAATGATGATATTAACCTAAAAAGGATAATTAATCGCAAAATTAACATTGCCAATACGGGTGTTGAAATCGCCATCGGTGAGGACAAAGTGTGACCCTGTCTCTGGATTAGGGAATGGATTGCGCAGCTTGTATCCAAAATCAAATCTGAATATGAAGTAATCAAAATCTAAGCGTAGCCCCCACCCTGAGGACAATGCAACTTGATCCAGAAATCCTGATGAGAACTGTGCGCCAGGCCTCGAAGGATCGTCATCAAGGAGCCAAACATTACCTCCATCTAAGAAGACGGCACCCTCGAAGTACCAAAAGAGATCAAAGCGATACTCTAGGTTGAACTCCAACTTAAGATCTCCAGATTGAAAGAAGGCAGTATTGTCTAGTCGCTGTTCTTGAAAAGAGCCTGGACCTAACTCACGCAATTGCCAACCACGGATACTGTTCGGGCCTCCAGAGTAGAATTGTTTAATGAAAGGGATAGCGTCATCACCAGCATATGGGACGATTAAGCCAGCGTTAATACGAGCGGCAAAACTTGAGCGCTCCTTAACCTGCTTAGTATATCTTAAGTCACCTTCCAATCTTATAAAATCCGAAAACTCAAGCGAACCAAGTTGCCAATCCTCATCAAAGGAGCTGACCCCATTTACTATCCTATTAAGAAGTATATTTTCTAATCCAGACAGTTCAAAATTACCTATGAAGAATAGTTTGTCACCACGAATTGTCTCTTTTAACTGCTTAAACAATGAAAACTCTTTAAAAAAGAAACCTGTGATCAAGTATGGATCAAAGCTACGTGCCAGCAAGGGATTATCAACCAATATCTCTTCCTGAAAGATCTCTTGTATATCAGTGTCTATGAGGTTGATTCCGATCTGCTTTACGGTATACTTAAGCCTGGGATTAGGCTGAAAGTTAAAGGTCCAAGACGCATCAAAATTTCGCAGTTCATAAAAATTAAAAATACTGGTAATGCCCCCACTAAAGTCTACTGTCGTTGTACCATTGGCATTGATATTCTCAAGGTTTTCATCAGAAACGACCCCTACCCGATTTAAGAAATTGGATATCTTGAATACATCTATCACTTTAGGTATGTCGAATGTGTTGCTGAGCTGTAAACTCTGCGTATTAGTGATAGCTCCACCTAGATTAGGAAAATTAGGAAAATTATATTCTAAGGTCCCTTCGGCACTAATGGTATGCCTTATCGCCCGATTCCTAAAATTCCTATTGGTAAACGCTAGATTTCCTGAGAAGCCAAACAGGCTTTGGTTATTCATCGTATTTATCGATGAATAGAAGAAATTAATCCCAGAGTTTACCACCCACTTATTCTGAAATGGACTGAGATATACATTGTAATTATATATGTCTGAACTATCAGAGTCTACATAGGAATCGACTACCGCAAACCGATAAGGTGCCAATCTCGACAAATTGAGATTCATCTTTGTCTCACGGCTCTTATTAAATAATTCACCCTTACCAATTGGGATGATATCATCTATTGCTTTGGGATTAACCAGGAACTGATTTGACTTAGAGAAATACTTCTTTTCTTGGAGCGTCTCAACTCTCTCTATCTGCGGCTGAGTAGACCTGTTATGCTCGGTATATACATTAATATCACCGATCCGGTATCGTGTATGGGCTTCTTGTCCTGGTGGATTATGTACATACATGGTAGCATCGACTTCATATCCAATGCTATCACCGACGATATCTATATAGTTAGCATTAAAGTCGGCATAGCCTTCATTCTTCAAGACCTGTACCATTCGCACTTTTTCTGCCTCAAATGAACCTGCTTCGAGTGGCTCACCAGCCACTACCTCAATGCCTTCGTCGTATTGTGACATTATCACTTGCATAGCACTATCTTCAAAGTTGTGCTTAAAACTGCGTACATACATCCTTGGACCTAAGTCTACCGTATAGACGACTACGACTTTCTTACCTAAGTCATCTTGAGGCACTTTTTCATAGTTCACCTTAGCTTCGTAAAACCCTTCTCGATTCCTCAATATCTTCTCGAAAGCATCTATACTCTCAAGGGTAAGCAACCGATCAAAAACTGTGAGGGGCTTGCCATAAGTCCTCGGGTTAAGGATGTTTTTTCTGACAGGCTCTTGTTTAACAGCTTTTCTAAGGTCTTCACGAATCCTATTTACAGTTACCCGATTATCGTCAGTTATGATGTTGAATGAGTTTCTATATAGCGCATATTCATCTTCTGCAAGGTGTCGTGTACCACTACATGAAGCCAAAATAGACAGCATGAATAGGATAACACCTATTTTCACCATATGAAGCGTGCTTTGATTGGCTGCGTATAATGATTTACTATCCATGCTCACAAAATCGAATATAAAATTGCTGCAGTCCTTGAGACTGAAAAAGTATAGACAAAAATATAATATATTCCTCGTTGAAGGTCATAAGTCTGTTGTTAGTCTATTCAATAAATCTAAGTTTAGCATTACCCAAATTTATGCAACCTCAGACTGGCATCGAAATCATGGAATACCAGCCTTCTCAGAGTTAACCACTATTAGTGAAAACACTGATCTTAAAAGAATCAGTGATCACAAGTCTACTCCGGAAGTAATCGCAACTGTACAGCTTCCAAATATTGAGAATAAGCTATTGCCTAATATAGAACGTGCGATATACCTAGATGATGTACAAGATCCTGGTAATGTGGGGACAATTATAAGGATAGCCGATTGGTATGGCATAGATACAGTGATCAGATCAGCGGGCTCTGCGGATTATTTTAGTGCTAAGGTGATTCAAAGCTGCATGGGTAGTTTCGCAAATATGAACCTTTATACCTGTAGCCAAATCGCATTAACTGATCAAGCCAATGGCATTCCGATTATCGTGGCAGCTATGTCTGGAGACCCATTACATCAAGTAAGTCCTGCAGAGAAATTCATCCTTGTCATGGGTAATGAAGGCCAGGGAATATCACAGCTATTAATGCGCAATGCACAACAGACGATTACAATTGCAGGAGCTGATGGTCGCATTGCTGACTCCCTCAATGTCAGCGTGGCAACCGGTATAATATGTGATAGACTTTGTGAGAAGGCATAAAAAAAGCCGACTCAAATTGCTCTGAATCGGCTTACCATAAATCGAGAACCATTAATTTATAATGACCATACGCTTAGTGACTTTACTCGTACTGGTAGTCAGTGTATAATAGTATACACCACTTCCAGCAATATCGCTCGCATGGATCGTAATTGTGTTTGCACCTGCATCGAACATGTCAGACATCTGATAGATCATCTGGCCATTCAGATCGGTTACCTGTAGCGTGGTATTTTCTCGGCTAGGTAAGGTAAATTCAATCTGTGTAGTTCGGCTAAAAGGATTTGGAACGTTCTGCCCAAGAATTATAGAAGACTCTTCAGCTACTTCTACAAATTGTATATCCTTCGTTTCAAAGGTGTTAGTATAGTATTCACTCGCAATACCCGTCCTATTCAGACTTAGTTCTGGCTGGTTAGACGAACGAGTATTAAACGTGATTGTTATCGGTGTATGCTCTCCGATTAATTGTGGGTCAACATTAGTCCAGCTAATGTTCAACTTACCATCAACGATAGCATAATCTTCTGACGAAATATTAAGTCCCTCGACACTTGCTATATCCATTGCAGAATCATTGAAGTCAAGTGACATCTGAAGACCATAAACCATTTCTTCTGGTGGTGTCAACGTATACACCACTTGTCCTGGAGTCTCTGCTGAAGCCGTCTTCCATACTCCTACAGATCTTATGCCGGCTAATGCGCCAAAGGCATTACCATTCACATCGCCCACTTTCAATCCTACAAAGTCCACAGCAAATTCATCTGATGAAATATTATTGAATGCAGCCAAGGTTGGGTAATTCCAAGGTCTTAGCGCATCAACGAAGTCAAAGTTCTTATCAATAAATCTCCAGCTATTGTTCTGACCTAAGTCGGATCTTGTTCCTAAGATCAACTTTCTTAGCTCTGCCAAGTCAGCTGCAGACACTGAAGCACTATTATTAATGTCCGCCGCAATCAACTTGTAAGGAGAATCAAGCGCCTGCAATCCTAACACGTGTCTCTGAATCAAGACAAGGTCTAAAGTTGTCACACCTGTAAGATCAAATCCTTCTAGATTAGCTTGCACATTATAATCCCCATTCATTACCAAGTTCGAAATTGCATACTGTCCATTGTCGTCTGTAGTCACCTCAAATATGCTGTTACCTGAAGGATCAAAAGCTGATACTGAGATGTTAGCAACGGCGTCATTATTCTCATCAGTGATGACACCACTTACTGATACTAAAGCAGTATTATCAGGACAAGCATTGAAGTTCGCATCAGTGATCATAATCAATACATTGACCGAATTAACATTGCCGGCTTCATCAATAACGAATACCGGTACAGATTGTGTTCCGCTTACGCCATTTGGAATATCAGCACACGTGAATGTTCTTATCGAATTATTAGGATCAGCAGAAAATGCAAATGACAATCCACTGGCATCCTCAGGGTTACATCCTTGTGTACTGCTGATGTTAAGGTCAGAAGCTAATAAGGAAACAGATCCATTGGCCTGAAGATTGACTGTATGAGTCGCCTCTAATACAGGAATAGGTAATGTTGATGAGGTGACCTCAAAACTAACCTCTGTCTCTTGTACGTTACCGCACTCATCAGTAGCAGTGTATATTACGCTATACTCACCTGGACCTAAAAGTCTTGAGAACGTAGCTCCCATACCATCTGAATCACCTACACCATCACCGTTGATATCGAGGCTATATGCATACTCAATGTTTTCATCATTAGTACAAGCATCAGTAGCATCTACATTAAATGTTACTTGAGCCAAACAGTCTCCATTGTCATCATTTACTTCAAAATCCTCAGGAGTTGAAGTAAACATCGGGGCGTCATTATCTTGTATTATTATACTCTGAATGAATGTACCTAAGGTCGCAGCTTCCAATCCACCATTGTCAAACTGACACCAGTCGATAACCGTCCAAGTGCGCTCTATTACTTGGCAGAACGCTGAGTTGTTGCCAGTAACTACTGCAGGATTATCTTCATAAGACATTGCAATATTTTCGCAATCTACACCTTCTGCCACTGGGGCGCTTCCTGGTAAATCCGCAGCAGCGATTCCATCAGTACAACTTGTAACACTTACCTCCGCTGGTGGTGGAATAAGAGTTACAGGTGTAATATCAGCAATAGTAATTTGCTGTATACACTGCGCAGTAGCTCCATTAGGGTCTGTTGCAGTCCATACTACGTTGAATTGTCCAAATCCACATACTGATACTGCTATATCGTCTGGAATATCTGCTGAAATAGTTCCAACTCCACATACCCACTCTACCATAGGCAAGCCAGCAGAGCTGATTGTATCTCGTAAATTATCAAGATCCACAGTACATGGTAACGTCAGATCACTCGGGCATGTGATAATCGGTTGGCGCTTATCTTGGACGACAACATCAATTATACACTCGCTAAAGTTATCATTGGCATCGAATACTCTTAATAAGACTTGTACCGGGTTGTTATTGACATCTTCGCAACAGAATGATACTGCTGGACCAAATGATAAGTCACCACCAAATCCTGAACACGTAGAGTTCAATCTTCTGATCTCACGACGTACAACACCACAATTATCAAAACTGTGATCATCCAGAGATTCTGCCGTTACCTCAGTAAATCCTGATGATGTGATCGACACAATTGTGCTACTCTCACATACCGCACTTGGGTCCGTAGTATCCTCGGCTCTAAATACACCGCTGGATCCAGAACTAAAGTTTCCGCAGCTGTCTATCACTTCGAATATCACTACAAAATCTTGTCCTATTGGAACATCATTAAGATCCATTGTCTCCATAGAGTTAACTGTAGCCGGGAAACGTGTTCCAAACGGCAAGCCACTCATATCTGTAAACTGTACAAAAGCTCTCAACTGACTTGGTTGAATAATCGAACAATCTGTAATTATCGGATTAGCTATATCAATAGCCGACGCTGTACAAAACTCCTTATTAGGCTCAAGTACTGAAGACGGGATATCGAATGAGCTAAAATCTATTACCGCTCCAGAAGTATCGATGATATCAATACTCTGATTAATGACTGTATCCTGATCTCTACAAGTGTCAAATATGGTCCATCTGCGGAGTATTTTTTGACTTCCTCCGCACGTCGGGAACATTTGTTCCTCAAGTGAAATATCGAAGAAAGGATCACACGAATTTAATATCGGTTGACCCAGGGCCTCTACAGACAGATCTCCTACTTCACGGCAGTCTATAACTGTGTCTTGAGGTAGCTCTAAATCGCTGAAAGTAGGTCTCAGCAAGAATATTGTCTGTACTACGGTAGAATCATTTCTAAATTTAGATTGATCTACTACTGTGAACGATCTCAAGATCGTAGCCACCGTATCACTACAAATATCATTCTCTGTGATTACGAAGTCTGTAATCCCTAGTGAGTCCGGCTCGGCACATGAACCTTGATCAGAAAAGATCACCTCTGTTACTAAGGCATTAGGATCTAACTGAAAGTCATGGACATTACAAAGGATTGATGTATCCAATGGTGTCACAGTGAGACTTGGCGCAATCTTATCTTCAATTACGATCGAGCCCCAACAGAATATACCAGAAGATAAGCACTCTACCTCTACATTGAGAGGCTGGCAATCGAAATCCTCAGTTAATACATTTGACTCAAGCAAGTTACCCTGCGGGTCAAATATTCTAAGCTCATAATCAGAGTCATCACCCACCTGATCTTCTAGGATTAAATCAATGGTGATTATAGCTTCACAGTTTTCATTAAGTGGGATATTCAATCTATTGTTACAAGCCACTGCTCTCTGCGAACAATCTTGCGCAGACAGACTCTGACTGCTAACAGATATCAATATCACCGCCAGGAATAAGCTCCATAAGCTAGAGCCTACCATGTTGAGACTTCTTGATGTCATCGGTTCTTGGATTTTATTTATCGTATTCATGGGTCTTGTTCTTTTGCAATTATTCAATGTCATCCTATTACTTTAAGGCCATCATTTTCTTACGAATAATCGCAGTGCCATTGTTAAGCTCGTAGATGTATAATCCAGCACCCTCTATGTCGCTTGAGGCTATGCTCATCTTGTGCCATCCTACTGTGTAGTAGGTTCTGTCCACATAAACTTGCTTCCCTGAAACATCATAAATAGTGGTAGTTACCATACCATCGACGTTGTTGTAAAATCTTATATCCGTTGTACCTGAGAATGGGTTAGGAGCATTCTGACCGAGGACGAAACCATCTGCCAAGTCTATTTTCTCCTCACTCAAGGCTAAATCTGACGCCTTGATCTCATCTCCTGTGGTAGTGTATATCTGTGCTTGTAGCCTATCATTTATTAAGTCTACCAACTCTTGAGAATCAGCTTGATTCACATTTCCTGATAGGTCAATAGATAGAATCACTCCTTCTTCTATTCTGTTCGTCTGAGGAATCGCAATAGTCATCCTCAAGTTATGATCGTCTATTCTATAGTCATCACTGCTTATTGCAAATGCATCAGAACGAACTCCTGCTATCTCACCTAAGGCATCACCGAAGTTTAACTCCATCTGAAGACCATCTAAGTTGATAGGCTCATCGCTGTAGATATCTATTGTAGATCCACCAGCTGCATTAGACTTAATTGCATATTTAAGAGATGTGATAGATCTTGCACCAGCCAAAGCTGCGCTCTCCAGGAATACGTTTTCGTTAACATCACCCATCTTCACCCCTACAAAGGCAAGATCATTTAGATCTACCAAGAGATTAGCAATCGTGACCGACTGATCGTATGGGAATGGTGTTAAGTTGTTACTGAATGTCTGATCGCCATCAACAAATGTCCATGATTGACCTATAGGGAAATCAAAGGCCGTCCCTAAGAGTAATCTTCTCATAGCGACTAAGTCAGCACCTGACACACTATTACTACCATCCACATCTGAAGCAATTACCTTGTATGGACTATCTAATAGCTCAAGTCCCAAGATGTGTCTCTGCATTAAGACTAAGTCAAGAGTAGTAACACCATTGAGGTAGTCGTCCAGACGATCAACAGTGATGTCATAGCTCTCTGCTCTCTGAACATTACTAAAACTGAATACTCCGTCTATAGCTGTAGACAATGCCGCCATTTCAGTGCTACCACTTAAGAGTGTTACCTCTGCATTATCGACTCCAAAGTCCTGCTCTGTCGCAATGATACCCGATAAGGCTGCTACACCGACATCTCCGCCACCTGTACCACAGATGTTCTGCGGATCAGATACAACAAGCTGTTGGATAAATGCCTCACCTACATTTCCACATGGGTCTTCTACATTCCACTCGATCGCATAGTTACCCAATGGTATACTAGTATTGATCTCATTGTCATCACCTGATGCTATAACTACACCACCATCAGAAGTGATCGTATAGCTCCAAATTAAATCATCTGTATCGTGACAATCGTCAGCATCGACAACAAGTGTTACAAATGCTGCACATGCTGTTGGATCAGTTACTGCACGCTCCTCAACGGGAGCAGCAGTTATTATTGGTGCATCCTCATCCGTCAATCTCAATATCTGTACATGCTCATATCTTCCAGCCTCTGGATCTGTTGCACTTACTTGACAGAAGTCGATTAAGGTCCATGTACGTAATATCTTGACACAGAATCCATCAACATTTCTAAATACTATATCATCAAATATTAGATCTGCCATGCTACATGAGAAATCATCTGCATTGAAGTCTGGCACAAACTCAGCAGGTAAGTTCTCAGGAGCAATGTTGCTACCTGTGCATCCTACTCCATCGAAATCTGCTGGCCAAAATCCAGGTACCGCATCAGGACTCACTATGTCAGCCTGTGTTCCAATATTTATCGTCTGAGTATGTGTAAATACCTGTCCAGTCTGATCAACGGCCGTAAAATTTCTGAAGATTACTCCAGTTCCACAGTTGTTAATACCACTAGTATCTACGCTATAAGTTGGCGCGATAGGAATACCACAGTTAGTTAAGAATCTAACCGTCTGATCATCAAATGGTATGAACTGACTAAAGTCATCACCACAGTTGATCAGCTGATCTCCGTTTAATACTAATATTGTATCTAAGACACCATTATCTCTAACTTCTACCTCTGAAGTACATGTGCTCGCTTCGCCGTTAACATCAGTTACCGTCAACTGAACACTTACATTCTGTCCGAGGAATGAAGACATTGCATCTGTACACTCAAACTGCAGTCTCGTAGTACATAGGCTATCTCTATTGATAAACTCAGTACCACCTACTATTGTCGTACGACTTGAGTAGTTAGTTCCCACTCTACCTGTAGCTGCAATTGCCGCCGTGAAATCCTCAAAGTCAACAAGGTCATTACCGTCTAAGTCTAACTCGTCAAATAGCGCTAAGTCATCTAATCTTGTAATACATATATCAACAGGACCACAGTTGTCATTACTTCCTCTATCAAAAGCTCGAGAACTTGCGATTCCCCATCCTTCATCATTAAGGTTAATCGTAACAATATCATCACATGCCGCCGTTGGCATAATGTTATCCTCTACGATTACTTCACGTGATACTGTATCAGCGCTAAGGTTGCCACATTGGTCCATAGTCTCTACAGTGATAAAGATTCTTGACAGGTCTACTAAAATGTTCTGATCAGAGATCGTCAACTCTGTGAAGTTGCCATCGAACGTCTCATCAGCAATTAGCTGCCCTGTAATATCATCTTCAAATATTCTAACGACCACTGAGCTTATGTCAGAACAGAGGTTAGGATCTGAAATCGATATATCATTATCATCAAGTGATACTATTCCGAAGCAGAAGTGAGGATCCGCCTGAGTTATGATATCGTTAGTTCTAAGATTAATGTTCGGCGGCGTGTTGTCGTCAACAGTAATTCTCTGACGCACTGTTCTCACGTCACCATTACACCAATCGATGAACGTGTATGTTCTTACAGATGTAAACGCATTAGGATTACCATTACATAATAGCTCTGTTGTCTCGCTAGATGTAAACTGAACATTGAAGCAGAATCCCTCAAGATTGAAATCAGGCTCTGTAAAGCTTGTAATATTATCTCCACATTCGAATACTGTATCCTGAAGCTCTTCTTCAAACATGACTATCAATGAATCAAGATTAAGTCTCTCTATGTTGATTACATCAGTACATGTAGACATCAATCCTGACTGATTAGTCAGTGTCCACTCTCTGGTAATAACCGTACCATAAGGGCCAGCACAGATTTCTGTTTCTATCTCGTCCTCAAAAGTCAGTGTCGCATCACCACACATCTCAAATCCTCTCACCACGAAGGTGTTTTCTTGTCCACCTATTGGCGTTACAGTAATAGTGTTAGTGTCAGGTAATGGGAATCCCGATAATCTTAGGTTACCAAAATCCAGACTCGATGGCATAAAATCTTCATCACAAGCTATCGCCGTAGTGCCACAGATTAATTCCGGAATGTTTTTGTCTTCAAGGACAACTATACCCCAACAGCTCTGCTGAGAACATTCGTGAATTACTGTTACTTGTAGTTCTTGATTTAAGAATGATCCGTCGACAAATCCATTTTGAGATATTGTGCGCCCAGTAGTTGGGTCTGTTACTATGATCTCAAATTGATCTGCTGTAACACCTAATGTATCTGTTATGAATTCAAAGTTCTCTAAGATCGCATCAGGAGTAATCTGAAGTTCACAACTACTTGGCAAAGAGATATTTACGCTATTGTTACAAATCATTGGGAACGCATTAGATGGTGCTAACACGATGATATCTAATGAATCTGCAAACGTACATCCCCCCATTGTGGTACCAGTCACACGGATTCTATAATCCTCTTGCGAAGGGCTATCAAAGCCAAAGCTTCCCCAATCTAAAATGGTGAACATAGACTCATCAGTAGCGCCAAATGTCGGTGCCATAGAGAAGTCGTCATCTGGGCCTAATGAGGTTCCTGAGCCGATCTGAGGTATAACCTCCCATAACACACTTGTGATATCTGCGTCAGCGATATTTAACGTATATACATCAGGATCAGTAGGGAATCTCAATGTTCCCAGACATGTATTATTATCTCCTATGATCATGGCCTGCTCTACGCCAAATATTTCAACTGTGATACTCTCATTGATTAGAGCACATCCTGTACTTGTAGATCCGATGGCTTGTATAGTGAATACTCCTCCATCAGTCCAGACAGGTGACAAACCAGCCCCAGTAGGAATCTGATCAAGCGTTCCTATCGTAGTTGTCATGTTGATTGTATCTGTGCCATTGACGATCCAAATCAAATCGTCTAAGCCAGCGACAGTTGATGAATCCAAAGCATTAACTAATGATATATCTACAGGTGTGCCTACACATGCATCTAAACCTAATAGGATCACATCATCAGTATTTATCACAATAGGTAGTTCATCAGTGATGACACATCCGTCATCAGTAACCCCTCGGAAGAATAATGTATCTGTTAATTCTGTAAATGCCCCAGTACGATTCCAGTTTATGAATATTGAATCAGCACGCTGATCACCACTGAACTGACCATTCAAGCCAGAAGCTAATGACCACATAGTACTATCGGCAACTAGGTCATTTATTCTTGACGAATCGATATTAGCAATGTTATAAAGACTTGTAGTCCCATTACATACGGCATCAGGTCCAATTAGATTAAAGTCGGTTCCTCTGACAATAACCTGGAATTGAGCATCTACATCACAATCGCCACAATCAGTTACGGCAGATGCAAATAGCGTATAAACTCCTGGTTGACTGAACGATATGTTAATACTATCTTCAAGAGCACCTGTAATCTCAAAACCATCAAAAAATGGAGGGGCTGCTGATGAATTGAATGAAAGAGGTGACGTAACCCCGTCTGTAGTGAAAAACCACTCAATAGGGCTATCTCCAGCAGTACTATCTATAGGCATATTGTCAGTGCCATCTAGAAAGACAAACTGAGTTGTATCACCAGAACATATCTGTGGATCACCAGCAATTACAAAGTTGGTGTCTTTTACTGTGACTACAATTTCTTCATCTATACTACATCCGTCGACTGTAAATCCTTGTGCACGGATGCTAAACTCACCGGCACTTGGGAAAGTCACAAAAGTGGAGGCCGCTGTTCCAGAGCCTGTCATCGCCGCCCCAGAACCTGTCATAGGTGACATCCCGCCACTAACAAAAGGTAGTTGCTCGATGAATTCACCCGTAGCATTATTTCTTAACTGAAAGAAGAAATCAGCATTTAAGTCAATGTCTAAACTATCAATATCCAGAGAAAATGGAGCTGCTTGATCAGACAAACAAAGTGTCAAATCTGTATCAGCTGCAAAATCTACCGCATCAAATAGAATTACTTGCTGTACAGCAGTGGTAGTAGCACATGAAGCACCATTGATAGTTCCTGACGCTGAGATTATTAAGGTATCAACAGCATTAGGTAATGTTATTCTTAAGCTATCTCCTCCAAAAGGTTCCCATTGAGATGGACTGAACGGATTACCATTCGCGAATGTCACATTCCAAACTGGAGGTGCATCAAATATTGAATCGGGAACATTTAAGTAGTATATCGTATCTCTAAATCCTGCACATATTTCTTCGGGCCCGATGATATCAATATCATCTTCTCCAATTGTTTCAACAATCAAAGTGTCTATCACAGAGCAACCATTAGGCGTATTAGATGATGCAATCACCATGTAGAAACTCGCATCATTGAAAGTCCCTGTGAAGAAATCATGACTTAAGGTGTCATTCATGTCTGTATCTGTAATTGCTTCAGGTACAGGTGTTAAAGTTCCACCACGCTGTCTTACAACTTCCCATGTAACATTACCACCAGAAAGCACATCATTACCATCTGACTGAACAAATACAAATTCATTGAAATCTCCAACACAAACTAATTCAGGACCAGAAACCATGAAGTCAGTATCAATAACTGATACTGTAATAGTATTACTAATCGTACATCCTTCTTCCGTTGTACCTGTAAAAGTTAAGTCGAAATCACCAAAATCAGACCAAGTAATAGAGGCAAACTCTTCTACTGGACCAGTAAGAGATATATCCATTCCTCCAAGCATCGGTGATACTGACCATGTAGCTGTAGTAAAAGTCGGTACGGTGCCGTCAGCATAAGTAGCTGAATACATCGTAGTAGCTCCTATGCATGCCGCCAAGTCCCCTACTATGGTAGCCTCGTCATCTCGCACATCAACAATAATAGTTTCATTTATATCGCAACCTGTAACCGTAGTACCAGTAACGGAAAGCGTATCTGGACCAGCTGTTGTAAATGAAATATTTACAGTAGCTGCAGTGGAAGATCCAATTATTGTTCCTCCAGTGCTAGTCCATAATATAGATTGTATTCCAGATATTTCAGAGGTCAGTGCAACAGTCTCTCCAAGACAGAATATCGAATCATCAAGACCCGTAACTGATGCTCCTAAGGCATCATCTATTGTTACATCTATAGACTCAGTGAACGTACACATAGCTCCTGAGGCATCTGTCCCCGTTACTTGTACAGTAGCAAGACCACTAGCACCTGTCCAATCTATTGTAACAGAAGAAGTGTTCTGATTAGGTCCAACAAATGAAGCCGTAGTCCCATTAATCGACCAGGTAATATCTTCGTATAATGCTAAAGCAGCAGCACTGATACTATAAGTAGTCATATCTCCTAGAGAACAAGCGAATTGAGGTCCACTTATCATAAATTCTGTATCAACCACATGTACAGCTATCTCAGAATCAATAGGACAATTACTTGTAGTAGTCCCTACAGCGGTCACTGTAAAGTTTCCAGCTGCTGGAAAATCAAACGCTAAGTCATTAGTCATGAAAGTTCCTGAACCAGTAGAGGCTATATCAGGACCGCTGACGGTCCATACAATATCTTGTATATCACTATTAGCAATGGTACTTAAGCTAAAAGCAGCAGTACCCCCATCAAGGCACAGTGTATCCGTTGCGCCAGCTCCTAAGTTTCCAGTAATTCCTGAAGAAGGTGCTGTAAAGGCATCTAAGTCAACCGTTATTGTTTCTCCACCATTGGTAAATGTTACAGGGCTAAAGGCTAAAGTTGGGTCCCTAAAGAATGTAAATACAAAAGATCCATCAGGAGCCACTGTTAATGTATCTAGGGTTGGGTTATCACCAGAGAGATAGAACTCATCTCCTACTCCATCAATGAATAATACACCATCCGGTAATATGAATGGTGAATATGATTGAATATACCAAGGTCCGACAAAAGTAGACGGAATAGTTATCGTCTGTTGTATTCTATTACCATCATCTGTACACATAGCCGGAGCTATTGTAGCCTGTGATCTACCTATCTGCAGGCAGGAAGCCATAAGGGCTAAAACTAATAGTGCTCTTGTAAATCGCGAATATCTCATCGATTTGTGGTTTTTGATTTGGTTCATTCTGTCTCGCCATTGTGGCGTAGTTGCGTTTCGCATGAATTAGATATTTTACCTCATGCGGTAAATGCCAAGTATTAAGCCAAAAACACACTCGTATTTAAAATTCTAAATATATGTTTCCTCAATGAGATTAAATTGCATATACACATCTGTCATACAGAGATTTATATATTATATAAAATCTTAATTTAATTTTATGATTTACTGAATAAAACCATATGTATGATTACAATACGGTAGAAAACAGGTGATAAAAGTCCTATGTGAAGATGGAGCCTAAGAAGCTATATTGGCGAGTGGAAAGAATCGAAATAGGCAAAAAAAGGGTGGAATCGCTTCCACCCTAAATAACACCTTTTATAACGAAATGAGATGATCAAATATATACTAAATAATTTATTCTATTACAATACCAACCTTAGATAAATCTTCAAAGCTCTATCATTCTTTGATAAATTTTGCAAAAATGTCCATAAGAATCATCGTTAGGTCACCTAAAGCACAATGAAACTGCCACTAAGAGAGAGACCCTGGCCTTTTATGATATAGTAATAAATACCGCGACCGCTAAGCGCTGTGTCATCTATCACAAACATTGAGTCGTCTGTAACAGAAATCTTTAGATATTTCTTGACAAGCCTGCCTACGCCATCGTAAATCGTAAGATCAACATCTTGTTCTGTAATTCCCGAGATTGTAAGGTTAGCCTTATGCTTGAAAGGATTGGGAGAAACTGAAACTGCCGGCATAACAAATTGACCTTCATCAGTTATAACTGCCACCTCATACTCCTCTAAGCTATTGCTCCATACACTCCCAGAGATCATCTGGGGTTGGAACCCAGAGTTCTCCTCGGAGTCAAATACTACAGTTAAAACAATAGATTCTAAGCTTGAATAATCTGAATTGATCCAAATCAACCTAACACCGCCATTATTTACAGCGTAATCCGAAGGTGTTATAGAAATATCATCTGAGAAAATTTTAATGGCACCTTTTAAACCTACATCTAGTTGAATGTCAATTCCACTGATACCTTCATCATGATCTATCTGCAACTCAACTTTCTGATTATCAAGAGCATGTGAATGTTTAGTAGCATAAAGCATTGCAATATCATCTTTAAAAGATCGCTGTCCAGCGTGATATGAATCGCCACTGACATCACCGTATTTCATACCCAGTAAATCAACTGTATGATCCATTGAGCTCAAATCACTTATATCAATAATGGCAGAACTTGACTCAATAGCCATAGTCGAGCTAACAGCCATATCAGCATCAAAAAAGATCCAGTCACCGACAACATTGTCTTGATTAAGTCCTAAAAGTGCACTTCTCAGTAAAATGATGTCAACAGCAGAGAGGAGTCCGTCTTGATTGATATCCCCTGCCCAGAGTAAATATGGGTCCTCTATATCAATTAAGCCAAGAACATACTGTTGAAGTAGAATAATATCTAAAGTAGTGATACCCTCTAAAGAAGAATTGTCCTTAGCCGCCTTCAGATAATCGGATTGATCTATCATTAGATCAAATTGGTATCTTCCTTGTTCATCAGTCAGATTCGATGACATCTTTTGTTGATTTATACCAAAGAGTCCCACTTCTACCTTTGTGATGGCCTGATTGAAAATGGTATTGACAGTTCCACTTAGAGATGCCGTTGGCGCAGAACAATCGTCACTGAGCCTATATCTTACCGTGACCCGGCAGAAATTCCTATTCGCAGATCTATCGACACTCCACAATCTCAGATTGAGGCTATCTGACATACTCAATTGACTGCAACTTAAGTGGAGTTTATCTACTATACTCTGATCTTCACTATCAAGTGATAATCCCAGTATATCAACCTCTTCACAATCCATAATGGTGGATACGACCAAGTCTTCAGAATGTAAGGTGATTCCTTCTTGATCGATGTTTCCCACAGATATCGACCCTAAACAAATCGGTGGGGCAACCGAGTTATCCCGCAAATACACTTGAGAATGAGCCGTCGCTGAGTTCTGGCAGCAATCTGTAACAGTCCAGACGAGATCATAATGGTCGAACTCAGAGTCAAGTAAAACTTCGAAAACTGTTCCTATACCTAATACCGTATCAACTAATATCGGATCTTGATCATCTAATATATAACCGCTCATAATCACATGCCACGATAAAACTCCTGATTCCTGTGGTATATCACCTCCACAAAAATCAACCGACTCAGCTACTATAGTTCCAGAAAACAAACATGGGTCAGTAATATCTCCATTTGCTTGTGATCTATAGATCGTGTCCATCATCGCTACGTTGATCACTGGATCAGTATCATCTACAAATTTTATAACCTGTTGATAGGTATAATGCCCATCGACTTCGACATCACTATATCTGAAATAAGGTGATTCAACAGTGCTACTGTAACTCTTACATCTTGCACAAGATTCTCCTAGGCTAGTCTCAGGAAGCCATAGCCCGACATACACTGGATTGAGACCATCTAATAAACTATCGTCCATTAGCTGCAATTCGTCAATACTACTTGATTCTTGAGAGGATTCATAGGTACACCAATCGATGATAGTCCAATCGATGATATCCGTTCTGCATTGATCCTCCCGTCCAAATGAAGTAAGTTCATGACTCAGACCGATAAGGTTACAGGAGACTTGACACCAACTTGGGTTAGCAATCACAAAATCCCCTTCACAAGCTGACAATTCTTCTAATGATATCTCTGCAAATTCAGAAACAGCTATCTCATTGTTGATGCACTCCCTAACCATTGCTTCTCGCTTAGAACCATCTCGATGTGCTGGCCACTTAATGGTCAAAGGATCAAATTGTTCTATAGAATTATAGTTGATCTGTATGGCGCACTGTCGTACTCCGTCTAAGAATACGTCTACTTGTTCCTGATTGCTCCCGCATTGATCTGGTCCCATAATCTCCCCAAATTGTAGCTGCGGATTAAAACAATTGGAAGAACTGATGTCAATTGCGCTTGTCAATTCTTCTATAGTCGGAACACGGCAATCCATATCTAACTCAAAGCACACTGCCTCTGTAACAAATTTATCTTGAACAAAAATCTCCGTGGTACAGACAGCAGTATTACCAAATTGATCAAATACGGTAAGTTGAACTGGGATTACTGATCCAATATCCTCACAGCAGAACTCTATAAACTCGGTTCCGATAAATTGTAAAAAGCGTCCTTCGCAAAACACCTTATTATCCAGTCTTTGGCCTAATCTCAATATGATATCACCACATGCATCAAATGATCCATCATCGACTATATCAAGAGACAATCTCGTGAAGAGATTTAAGTCATTTTGCCCGTAGCTGATGTTTATTCTTTCTTGACACATTGCGATAGGATCAGCGCGATCCAACACTACAATTGTCATGGCATGAGTGGCGCTATTCCCGCACTGATCAGTAGCCGTTATAAGGAGTTCATGAACCCCTGCAGAGATATTCAGAATCTCACTGCCATCTTCCAAGATTATGGCATCAGGGTCAGAGATGATATAGCTGAATTCTAAAGCATCTGTCGCTGTACAATTGTCTTGGAGATTGCTAAATTGAGGCATGGCCAGATCAGCCACACAATCAAAAGCATCTTCGACAAAAATAGTCTCCATCAGCTCATCTTCATTGACTAATTCCCCGATTTGAGACAAGAGGACGGTGTCTGTGCCGTTTACTATAGCCATGTTCGTCCCAAAGACCTGGATATCTAATGGTAAGACACCAAAATTAGGTGGCATGATATCCTTAAATATGATCCATTGTTCTAACTCTATGACTGTCTTACTGCACCAATCAATGACCGTCCAAGTCCTTAGAATTTCTGAATTTTCATAACAACCATCTTTAGTCAAATCAGTGAATTTTGTAATAATGTTACAAGTTGACTCTTCTCCAAGTAGCTGATAATCAGCCACTTCCCTATTAGTTACTATCAATATGGTATCTGTAAATTTCTCAATTACATCCACTCGTGCCCAGACACTATCATTAATCATTATCAGAGAATCTTCATGGATTATTTCCATGTCGAGCAGCTCTATTGTAGTGTCTTGGGCTGTCATCAATCCCTGAGCTATATGAGGATATGCAAATGGAATTCCGTCCTGGAATCCGTTCCTATGTTGATCATTAGGGTCAACAATTTCTGCCCAGTATTCAGCAACATTTTGCGGAGAGGCGATGAAGTCTGAACACTCATTAATAATGATCGTATCGACAAGAGTTATAGAGTCCAACCTGTTAAGACTTCCCGGAGCGAGAATACTATCTATTTCAATAGGTAAGACAAGAATAGACTGTTGATATAGGAGATGATTTTCCTTACGATTCTCAAGGTTGAAATCAGCAAAATATGATACAGTATAGATTGATGTATCACATATTTCTAAACTGTCTACTGCTGTAATTGTAGGATTACTTATATCAGCATGACAACCACTACTGATGGACGCTATAACTTCCTCAAGAGTCAAGTGAATGAACGGAGTGATATCTTGATCACAACAAATGGTATCTGTTGGTGCAATTATAGGCCCTGGAATCTGCTTGAAGTCAATGTTAACGAAGCCCCAGCACATGATATTTGTACAAGTATCTACGACCTCATAGATTAGTCGATCGCCCTCGTTCTGAGAGACATTTGTAGGGTCGACTGCAATCCCATCTTCAGTCATATAGTTCACCTCTAAGAAAACAGGATCTATCCCTCCCTGATAAAGCTGAGTTACAGGTAAATCTTCAATGCTGCAGTCAGCTTCCACGCTGACATTAACGGAGCCAATGCAAGTCATACTTGATTCTTCATTACGTACGGCAATTCTGACTGGAACCGCATTGCTCATACATGTCGAGGATTGCGGATGTGTCGTCACCCAGATCTCAATCGGAGAAGATTCGAGGTTGATCTCAACCTGTAATGACTCAACTTGGGTGGCGATTTGGGCGCCTCCTTGAGCTGGGTCGCTGTCAAAGAATGTAAATGAATTGAGAACTGGCGGTGTAAGACTATGCTGACCTATATCTGACGGATCATTAACGTCATCACCGAGAGTAACCCACTCTTGATCAGGTAAGAAAACATCGAAACCATCAGCATCTCCTGTTATCACAGTTGGTAATCTTCGGATGGTTTGATCCATGGTCGACACTCCTCCTGACCTCCATTGTGCCCCAGGATCCACACCAATCTGTCCGATCACATCAATGATTACACCATTGAAAGTCAATGTGACGATGTCGTCACCATTATAATTTATAACATCATTATCAACGATATCGACTTCATCGGTAAATCCCGCATTGTTACACAGTACAAACACATCTCCATCAGCGATGATCCCAGTGAGATTGAGCGTTCTATCTGGTTGGAGTCGTGGGGCAGTATTATAGAGGTTCAATGCATAACCTGCCAAGTTGATTGGAGCACCCGTGCCATTATAAATCTCTAAGCACTTATTATTAAATCCGGTCGGACCTTCTATATATTCTGAGAAAAACAAGTCTGCAGGAACTTGGAATGCCGAGGGAATTATAGCTATAGTACCATCAAAACTAGGGTCACAGATTCCAATATCATCAATCTCAGGATCCGTAAAACGTATATCCCCACAGAAACTCAAACTCGCAAAGTCAAAGTCGTCTTGATCATCACTATTGTCCATCCCGTCATCGATATCATTATCAACTTCTACATTTCCACCAGTATCAGACAGATCGTCATCTTCATCTATTGCAATCGGACCACCTTGTGATGCTGAGGCAAATATAATCTCAGCGCTATTTATTAGATCGGCAACAGTAGGATCTTCACCTACCACCAGTCGTATGGTAATCGTAGTATCACCACCTGCTGACAAGAATGCAATCGAATTATATATCGCATCAGGGCCCCATGGTGCATCATTTATGACTGGATCGTATACCAATCCGGCTGGCACATAATCCTGAACAACTATATCATATGCACCTACTTCTCCTTGATTGAAGATTGTAATATCAAAGCTGACGATATCTCCTGAGCTTACAGTACTGGGTTGGCCAGGTGAAAGCACCTTTCTAAGAGCTAGGTCGAATATGCACTGCTCAATTTCAAAAGCAATTGTAGTCATATTAATACAACCCGTAAGCGAATCAACAAACTCCACAATAAACAAGTCTCCTGCATCCACAGTAACCACAGTGGACTCCAAAGAGGTGACTGTTACGTTCTGATCAATCTGATGTAATCCAAGATTATCGGCGAAATCCTCTTCAAACCCTATCCACTCCAAGCTCGGTTCAAAGTCGTCACTTCCATCAGTATCTCCGTCCAAAATGCTGGGGTTACGTACGAGGGTATTGTTCTGGGTAGACGTTAACCCACTACCCCATTGTCCTCCTGGGTCAATATTGACTTGACCGATGACATCAATCGTATCTACTCCATTAAGCAGGACTATCGCATCATCACCATTGTATCCTAGGTTATTGTCTATTTGATCGGCACCTTCGAAAATAGTGGTGCCATTATCACATAAAACAAAGGTTGAATCCGCCGGAATCGTACCAACCAAATCAATACGCAGATCTCCTGCATCTGGCCTTATAATATCTATGGCATAGGTGGACAAATCTATGTCAACTCCTGTGTTATTATAGAGTTCTATGCATTTGTTATTACCGCTACCTTCGACATATTCTGATATGAACAATTCTGCAGAACGAATGATTTGTTGTTCACTATATCTAAATAATCCCGATTGATCGGTTATTATAGACTCATATTGCGATAGATTGACTCTACTCGTCTCATCAATACATAGGGTGTCCATCGCTATCGACAATTCAGGCAAGGACTCCACTGTCACATTCAATGTGATAATGCTATCATACCTAGAAGCGTTGACTAGAGTATCTCGGAAAGATCCAGATGTATTGATTATCTGACCATTGAAGTCTATGAGCTCACCCATGCAAATAGTGCTGTCTATCGTAATATTAGATAGCTCTCTCACCGAAACATTCAAAAGAACTATGCTGTCACAGCCAACCATACTCATCAGAGTATCTGAAAACAGTCCTGCTTCATTAATTGAGGTGCCGCCAAACTCTACGAATTCGCCTTGGCAAATACTTGTATCTATCGTTACTTCAATAGTCTCTAAAACCATAAGATTGAGGGTGACAAAGCTGTCACACATGGCAGCATTGGTCAAAGTGTCCCGGAAAAATCCAGAGCTCGTGAGCACACGACCATTGAAATCGATCTCTTCACCCATACAAATCTGACTGTTAAGGATAGTGGTAGAACTATCCAATACCACCACATTCAATGTGATGAAACTATCACACATCGCAGCATTCTGAAGGGTATCCATAAAAGTACCTGCAGCGCTGATCATCTCTCCATTGAATAGGATCATGTCACCCATGCAAATCATACTATCGATAACAGTGGTAGACAAATCTCTTGGTGACACCGCTACCCTATCAGCTTCGCTTTCACAACCATCTTGAATTTTGATCACATAAATTGATGTATCTGATGCTACAGCACTTATCGAATGCGATAATACCCCATCAGCAAGTAGGATACTTCCTGCACTTTCTGGGTCTGAATCATACACATTAAAGCTGCAACCAGCTACAACTCGATTCCCTAACAACTGAATATTATCAAATGCTATGTCTGTGCCTCCATCATCTAAGTCCATTTCTAAAGTGAGCGTAAGCAAATTACCCGTACTCGATATAGCGGCTAAATATTGAGTGAATGCTGAGGTGATTTCTGCACCATCGCCGTCGCTATCAAAGTCACTATCTATGAATGGTGCCGAATTGACAGGAAATCCATTATTCTCTATCCAAATAAGATTCTGACTTGCTCCGCCATCTATACTGTAGGTAATATGAACGAAGTCAGGTGCATCCCAATTCTCAGAAGAACCATTATCGTCTTCTGCTATTAATATGGAAAAATCAAGATTGGTTAATCCTGATATATTAAGGTTAGAAAAGGTCAACGTTTGATTAGAACTGGCCCCCTCGCCATCTATGTCTTGCGCCGCAAAATAACTCGAGCCCTGAATGTTCGAAAAATTCTCACCTGAAATATTACTGCCATCGGTGCGAATAAAATAATCCTGATTACCATCTGTAAA
>CAZFWJ010000008.1:0-11541 GCA_964522505.1 uncultured Saprospiraceae bacterium | reverse complement strand
CTGAAATATTACTGCCATCGGTGCGAATAAAATAATCCTGATTACCATCTGTAAATTCTGGGATACTCACAGAGTATAACACTTCATCATTCTCAAAATCTTCGAATACTACAGTCTCTAAAATGGAAGACTCAATATCAATAGGGAAATCTATTGTCAAATCTGACCCTGCACATACTGAAGTATCTGGAATCATCGGGGTCGCTATCACTACAAAAGTCAAATCTATGGTGACTATACTATCGCAGCCATTCGAAGCTCCTTCTACAATCGTCTCTGTACCACTTGGATTTCCCGAATCGTAGGTAGTGCCATTCACAATAACTCGCTCCCCAAGACATAACACATCGTCAACTATACTCGTCGCATTATCTAATATGATCACATTCAGGATGATAAAACTATCGCACATCAAACCATTAGTAAGTGTATCCATAAAGATGCCTGTAGTGCTGATTATCTGTCCATCGAATTCGATCATATCTCCCATACAAATGGTGCTGTCTATGATTGTGGTGGACAAGTCTTTTACCGACACCAATACCTGATCAGCTGCGCTTTCACAATCGTCCTGAACTTTAGTAACATAAAATTCAGTATCTGAGCTGACCCCGTTGATCGAATAAGATGTAACCGATCCCGCAAGTAACAGGCTTCCCATAAATGCAGGGTCCGAATCGTAGACATTATAAGTGCATGGCGGTACGACCCTGTCTCCTACTAATTGGACATTATCAATGGCTATGTCTGTGCCTCCATCATCCAAGTCCATTTCTATGGTGAGCGTAAGCAAATTACCCGTACCTATCACAGAAGCGACAAATTGTGCGAAAGTCGAAGTAATCTCTGCACCATCGCCGTCGCTATCAAAGTCACTATCTATGAATGGTGCCGAATTGACAGGAAATCCATTATTCTCTATCCAAATAAGATTCTGACTTGCTCCGCCATCTATACTGTAGGTAATATGAACGAAGTCAGGTGCATCCCAATTCTCAGAAGAACCATTATCGTCTTCTGCTATTAATATGGAAAAATCAAGATTGGTTAATCCTGATATATTAAGGTTAGAAAAGGTCAACGTTTGATTAGAACTGGCCCCCTCGCCATCTATGTCTTGCGCCGCAAAATAACTCGAGCCCTGAATGTTCGAAAAATTCTCACCTGAAATATTACTGCCATCGGTGCGAATAAAATAATCCTGATTACCATCTGTAAATTCTGGGATACTCACAGAGTATAACACTTCATCATTCTCAAAATCTTCGAATAAGATGGCCTCTGTCATAGTCATTACATCGCCAATTGGAAAATCTATCGAAACAGCGGACCCTGCACATACAGCTGTGTCCGAGATCATTGGCGTTTCTGGAGGATCTGCAATTACTAAAGTCTCATAGTCCTCCGTATCCACGCAGTAATAATCACTGGTGGTATTACCAAATGAAATAGATTTAGATACTGATATAATGTGAAGGAGCATAACCATACCCCAACGAAGGCATATCATGATGACTACATGTTGGTTTAAGGTTTTCCAGAGGTGTCTCCAAAATAACCAAGAATAATTGATCAAAAAAGCAATTAACCTTAACTATATATATAAACCTGAATTAATTGCCTGCCCAAGGGAATTGGCTGCAGGTGATGTCGCTTATGATAACTAATACGGCATCAGCTACAGGCTCGCAAGGCCCAGGAGGATCAGTAGATGTTAATGTGAGAATGACCTCTCCATTCTCTATATCTCGAGGACCTAATAGATATGTAGATGCCGATCCTGATATATTAAAGATTCCTCCTAGATCAAATGAACCATCCCCCATTGTAGTCCATAGACCAGTACTAGAACCACCTGATATTGATGCTCCGAGATCAGCCAGATCGATCTCACCCGTGGAACTACACACGCTAAACGGTAACATTCCAGCTTCAACTGCTGCAGGCTCATTAAACACTAAATCGATAATAATAATACTATCACATCCTTGTGTGCTTGGAATGGTATCAACTCCAGTAGGATTAATTTCATCATATAAAACTTCGTTGACTATGACCCCATATCCATCTCCTTGACATCCGACATAATCAACAATAGTCTCAGTGGTTAAGCCGATAGACACCATCATTGTATCTATCGTCATACAACCGATATTATTGGTGACAATAAGTTCTATTAATTCTGCTCCATTTTCTATAACAGAAACAGCGTTAAGTGTAAGGGTTTCTGTGGACGTATTGAGTAGCTCTAATCCAGTACTACCGTCTGATATCAGACTCCATTGAAAAGATGCTGCCAGACCTAAGTCTCCAGAAATAGCAGCTTCAACCTGGATACTCTCTCCAGAACAGAGAGTGGCATCTGGCGTCGTAACAGTTCCCAGATCAGCGCAAGGATCTACAGATGTTTCATCACACCGGAATTCTATACCATCCGAACTAATCGGACCCCCAAAATTGACGCCAGGCCATTCAAAGTTAGGAAGAGTACTAAACGCAGGAATTGCCCCTATGCCAGTAAATATATGGTCATAAGTTCCATTGCCATTATCAACTTGCACAAATACAAACAGGTTGTTATTAGTGATTTGACTAACATCCAGTTCATAGCTAGCATTTGAGATCCGCGCCTGCCACGAATTAATAGCTTCTGCTGAAGTGTTTTGTATACCAAAGCCCCACGCAAACTGCTGCTCATTGAAAAAATTACTTTGTAAAGTACATGGAAGTCCGGTCGGACCCTCTACAATAATATTCATTGTGTCAAGATCAGTACAACCCGCTTCACTCGTCACTAGTATCTCTATTCGCTCTTCGCCATCTACGGAAATTGATGAGCCATCAATTGTTAAAATCTCCGAATTAGTATTGCTCAATGTTATACCAGAAGTACCTTCTGAAATCAGTCTCCATTGATAAGTTGGTGATGAGCCACTTATTCCAGATACCATAGGTTGTACTTCGACGATCTCGCCTACGCTTATAGAAGTGTCAGAAATAGATACAATAGGATTTTCAACAAAAATAGTCCTTTCGCAAAAGGATTCGCAGCCATTGGGGGCGGTCACTACTACATCGTAAGTTGTTGTTTCATTTGGGGTAACCTCTATTCCGGCAGTGGTCTCTCCTGTTGACCACAGATAGGTATACCCAGCGACACCTTCTGCTTCAACAATCCAACTTCCACTGGTAGGGCCGGACGTATTCTGGACACCAAAATGCAAGATGTTTGTACCGACTCTAAAATTTTGAGGGGTGGTGACCCAGTTCGTCGGAAATACTTCCACCATCTCGGTGCTCGTCACTGTCCGTGAACTAAAATATCTTACCTCATCACTTTGGATCGTAATGATAGACCGCGGCAACCCATTAATATTCGGCAACCAAGGTCGTTCGGTTTGCATTCCACCATTATTCCATGACTCTGGCTGAAAAACTCTTGGAATAACTTGATTCCCGTTAAGAATGATTTCATCAAAGTGATCATCCCAAGTAGGTAAAGTGATGGTTACCAGAACCCCCTCTGGCACTTGGACCCCTATAATCTCATGTTCGAGAGAGACTCCGTCCCCAGAATTATTGCTGGGTACAATGCCAAAATCAGGCATTACGTCAAATATTGTGGTAGCATCAAGGGCGAGAGTAGTTCCATCACAAATTGAGTCTGTAGAAGTCTGTATACTACAAGGTTCAACGCCTAATAGAAATACAGTGACATCGGTGCTGTCAACGAAGCCATTATTATCTTGAATGGTATACCTCAGATCTATAGTTCCTAAAATTGCGTCGACAGCGCTTATGGAAAGGTCTTGCGAACTGGTTCCACTGAGTTCAAATCCAGTAGCGGTAGAAGATGGTAAGACGCTCCATTGATGATTGACTATAGAGCCATCTGGATGGATGATTTCTGGTTGCAGCAAGATAGATGATCCGATGCAAAAGGAACTGTCTGCTATATTTATAACTATTTCTGGTGATGGTTCTATTTCACAGGTTTCTATAAGAACATCATCTATGAAGACCATGTCCCCATTGGCCGTTGCATCTGCTCTAAATCTAAAATATGTAGTACTCGAGAATGGTCCTTCTATGGTAATAGACTCAGATCTTGCTTCGTTGTTTTCAAAATCAACCTGATGAATCCAGTCTTCCTCAATAGTAAAATTTACGCCATCTGACGAAGTCTGAAACCAAAAATCTTCATCATTCTCGAAACTCACTGCTACAAAGTGAAAAGACACACGTAATCTCTCGACATCGGAGAGATCATAGGGGCCAGACGTAATCACAGATGTATTGGTATTATCTCTTAATCTAACCGAAATAAATCCACTACTTGCCAAAGTCGAATTGAAGATCCTAGTCGCATCTGAGCCCCCATCAATCCAGTTGCCAAAGCCTCCTTCAAAATCATCGAATATTAAAGTTTCGCATAAATCACTGTTTAATTGTTGGCTGATTGATAGTTGGTCAATTGCTGCTTCAACTTTACTTGGATTGCTCACATCTTGTGATGAGGCTTGAATATAAATAGCTCTACCCGCAAGAGACAATAGTGATCCCTCAAACAGCTCCCACTGTGCATCTCTCGAGGATGAAGCGCCAAGTTCTTCGACTAATCTCAATAATTCACTACCGTCTCCCACATCATGAATTGAAATGATGAGGTTATCGTCCGCAGAAGAATTAGTAAAGTGAGAAAAATAATATGAGAACCTGATGTCTATTGATTCTGCCTGAGAATCCAAATTGATTATCGGTGATCTCACTATTGTAGGCCCTCCATCTACATCTTGATTATTGATTGATCCGGTCACAAGAGATTGGTTTCCTTCGATGGCATCAATCTCCATCTGTGTAGCGCCTGTCACATAGGGAGATGGTATATCATTAACCCAATTACCATCTGTAGAGCTTGAGGTGACAGTCCAATTGTTGTCTCCTACATTATTCTCAAAATTTGCGTCGAAGATTAGTTCCTCTATTAAATCATAAGGAGGATTAGAATTATTAGTTGTGTAAGAGTTAGAAGAAGATAGAAATGGAGATAGGACTAGAATGAGGAGCAATATGCTCACAGTCATTCTTTTGACAACCATAGCAGGCGCCAAAAGAGCCTTTATCATTCTGCGGCTCGTCATAAGGTTCTATCATAACATATGTCATAGCGATTACTTTATGACATATATATTTTTAAAGATATGTTTTATACCCTACGAAATATAGAAATATGAGAATTATTTCTATGTATTAACTTTATGCCTGATCGTATATACTATTTCAAACAATACTAATAGCAGCTAATCTGCTGTATATCAATTAATTAAGATAAAATAACGGAACGGTATACAGATTGTCTACAGGCATCTTAGACTATGTAGAATAAATAAAGATCAGGGCAAAAACGTGGGCAAAAAGGAAATTGTCTACTCAATATTTAGCATTCAATTCTGAATAGGAAAACAATAAAAAAAAGGCTCTGATTTAGAAATCAGAGCCTTTATTATCTTAAAATATTAATTGGTTATTCTATGTCAAACATGGACATATCAACTTCCCCATTAATATCTACTGATTCTACTTTCATCTCAACCGTTGTAGGCATCATTCCTGCAATCTTCATGAGAGATGGCATCATGAAACCATCATAGGTTTTATAATCTTGCATATCCGTGGTGATAGTTACCTCACCAGCTGCACCAGGAGCCGTTGCAACGGTTCTCAATAAAAGGCTCTTATCAACAGAATAGAATTCCGTAACCTTGTCACCAGAAGGCTTTGTAACAGCTACCTTATAACAAGAGACTCCATCGATAGTCTCCGCACCTAATAGCTCAATTGTACTACCATTACTGAGATAATCAAATTGAGGACTTACAGTGGCTTGTTCCTTAATCGCTTCTAATTGCGGGCCTTCAGTAATCACTTGACTAGCGCCCATCTGAGAAACCTCCAATTTCTCGCCATTGTACTTCTGCTCCATGAAGGTCATCTGACCATTACCCATAGACATTGCAAATTTGCCATCAGAATAGGTGTTTACCACTGTCATATTTTGACCCATCAATGCTGTCGACATAGTAGTTGCAACTGACTTAATGCTCTTCAGTTTATTCATACCTCCTATAGCAGCAACATAATCTTGGACTACCTGCACTCCTGTGAGTCCATCTGGAATCTCGGTAGCATCTGGCACCATCACTTCACCGAAAGAATCATAATAGCTGATTTCACCATCTCCATCAAACTGCATTAAGGTTTCAGCCACCTCATCTTTGCTGCCAACAACGAATATATGAGCTGCCTCAGGTCTGATATACTTCTTAGCCATAGCTTGTATATCTTCTACAGAAACAGCGTTGAGCTTCTCTAAGTAGGTTTCATAGTAATCATCAGGCAAGTTGTTTCTGAATCGATTAAGAGCGAATCGAGCTATCGTCTGTGGTGACTCAAGCGATCGTGCAAAACCTCCAGTCATAAAGTTCTTGGTATTCTGAAGCACCTCGGCATCTACAGGCTCCTTAGTAATGAGATCTAATTCATATAAGATCTGCGTAATTGAGCTATCAGTAACCTCATTTCTCACACTCGCAGAAGCATTAAATGAGCCCGCCAAGCGGTCCGAACTTATATTAGAGCCCGCACCGTAGGTATATGCCTTGTCCTCTCTGAGGTTAAGATTTAAACGTCCAGAGAATCCTCCTCCCAAAATCGTATTCATCACTCGTGCAGGAATAACATCTGGCGAGTTTGGCTTCATATCTATTGGATAGCTCACGTTTACCACAGATTGTACTGCACCATCCTTATTAGCAAATTGTACCTGTGTAGACTCAGCATCAGGTACTGCTCTGTGTCTAACTGGCTTAAATGGTTTGCGCTCCCAACTGCCAAAATATTTATTAGCAACGTCCTTAGCAGCATCAACAGTGATATCTCCGACAATGACTAGATAAGCATTGTTCGGGATGAAGAACTCGTCCACATACTTGCGACAGGCATCTATATCAATAGCCTTGACATTGTCTTCTGTCTGGATCTCTCCATAAGGATGATTCCCTCCATACATCACCTTGCCTCTCATGTTAGCAGATATGCTATTAGGATCGGTCTTACCAGCCTCTAATCCTGTAAGCGTCTGAGTTTTGATCTTCTCCAACTCTGTTGCTGGCATAGATGGATTGTATAAGACATCTGTCATAATATCCAACAAGGCTGGCATATGCTTAGTCAATGAACTACCGAACATACCGCTTCCGAATGTATTAAAGTTGGCTCCGATGAAATCAACGGCCTCATCAATCTCTGCCTTAGACTTAGTAGTCGTCCCACGACCCAATAGATCTCCTGCCATAGATACATAGCCTACTTTGTCATATTCCAATATTTGCTCATTCTTGAGTGAAACTTGAAATGACACTGACGGAATCTTATGGTTTTCAGACACGATCACTTGCAAACCATTGTCAAGTTTGAATGTATTGGCTTTGCCGATGTTGATCTTGGGAGCCGGTCCTGCCTCAGGAGGAGAACTCCTGAAATCAGCAACCTTATCCATTTTGTCATCCATCATTTCTTTGGTCTCCATGACCTTGTCATCCATTGCCTTCTCAGCAGTGGCGACTTCTGTGCTCTTACATTGTGCTAAACAAAGCACAATTACAGCAAAACTTAAAATCTTTATTATTTGTGTCATGATTATGGATTTGTAGGTTCAGGTAAATAATTAAGAACTACTCGATTGTCATTGTTGAAGTACTTCTTAGCAACTCGTTGAATATCCTCACGAGTTACGGCCAAGAACCTTTCAAGCTCAGTATTGATAAGATCTGTATTGCCATAGTACATATGGTAATTGGCTAAACTCTCTGCTATTCCCGCTACACGTGCATTTCTAGTGATAAACTGGCTTTCTACTTGGTTTCGTAATTTTTGAAATTCACGCTCCCCGATTAGCTCATTTTGCACCTTGACAAACTCTGCGTCTAAAGCGGTTTGGGCTGCTGCAATATCAATTCCCACATTCGGCAGACCAAATATCAATGCCACTCCAGGGTCTTCTAACTCAAGTGGAAAACTTCCGACCTGTAACACTAATTCCTGCTCATCTCTAAGCGATTTATTCAGACGAGAACTCTCCCCTCCTGACATCAATGTATTCAGCATGCTTACCGCATAAAAGTCGTCTGTTCCTTGAGCGGGAATCCTATATCCCATGATGATGGCAGGAATCTGAATCTTACCATAGGTAGTATCAATGATTTCACCTGATAAGGCTGGCTCAATGATTTCTGGTCTGAATATCTTAGGATTCTTGATAGGAATAGGCGCAAAATATTTGTCTACTAATGCCTTAGTTTCTTCGATATCGATATCTCCAGCAATAGATAATACAGCATTGTTAGGCGTATAAAAATCCTGATAAAACTGCACGTAGTCTTCTTCTTGCGCAGCATCCAGGTCCGCCATAGATCCTATTACTGACCATTGATATGGATGCTCTTTATACAAGCGTGAGTTGATTTGCTCAACAAACTTCAGCAATGAATAAGGAGGATTATCAACTCTCAATCTTCTCTCTTCCTTAACCACTTCACGCTGGGTTTCTATACCGATCTGATCAACCTTGGCATGTAGTAGCCGCTCGGATTCTAACCACATCCCTAATTCCAATTGATTAGAAGGCAACAACTCAAAGTAGTACGTGCGATCGTACCAGGTATTGGCATTGTTAGATCCTCCAGCATTAGTGATGTATTGGAAGAACTCACCTCTACCGATGTTTTCAGAGCCCTCGAAAAGCAAGTGCTCAAAAAAGTGCGCAAATCCCGTTCTGCCCGGGTTTTCATTCTTAGAACCCACATGATACATCACAGAAACTACTGCGATGGGTGTGGCTTTGTCTTGATGCAAGATCACATGCATCCCATTGTCTAAGTCATATTCAACAAAGTCTATCTTGTTGAGCTGGCTCATCAATGGCATAGCACCCCATAATAACAGGGCGAGAGCTAGATATTTTCTCATGAACACATTATTTGTTATATAATTTTGAATTTGATAGTCGCAAAATAGAAGGACTATGGATAATAGTTTGTTCTCTTTAGACGAATAATTATGATAATTCGTCGAAGTAACATTATGGCGACGTGGCTAAGAGTGGTATTTTTCGGTATTAAATATCGACCACGGAACAATTGACGCCGTATTTAAAGTTTAAAACAAAATAGTTGACATGAAAAAATTGATATTATTAGCTGCCGTACTTACCTGCTTTCTCCTACAGACTGTAGATGCTCAGATAAAAACTGGGAGTATTACTATGGAGATGAAAGGTATGGATATGGGTATGGATATCGAAGGATCCGATGGAGCGGATTTCAGCAAACAGATGGAAGGGATAATGGGTGATATGAAAATGATCATGCATTTTAAACCTGGAAAACAAGTAACAGAAATTAACATGATGGGCTTCATCAGCATGAATCAACATTTTGAGAATGGCGTCATGACTCAATACATGGATATGATGGGGCAAAAAATAAAGATGGAAATTCCTGTTGGAGCTGATGCATTTAAGGAACTGGGACTAGATGAATCTCAGATCAGTCAGGCCTACAAAATCGATTATAACAAGGAGAAAACAAAAAACATAGCAGGCTATGAATGTTATGAAGTAAGTATAAAAATGGATCTTTCTCAATTTGGTGAAGCAGATGAAATACCTGGCGAAATGAGTGATATAACAACTACCATGTACATCACCGAGGAAATCAAAATGGATAATATAGGTATGCAGCAACTGCCTGGCCTTCAGTTAGACGGTACGCCCCTAAGTATGACTATGGATGCAGGGGTCATGAAGATGACATTTGAAGCAACTGAAGTCAAAACTGACGTAGACCCAGCGGTTTTTGAAGTACCTGAAGGGGATTATAAAGAAATGTCCTTGGAAGAATTGCAGCAACTCGGCATGAACCCAGGTTCTTTTGGGTTTTAAAGTTCCTTGATCTTCTTATTTTAGAGATTCAAACCTTGCCTTATGCATAGACTATCTGAATCTCTATCAATGATACTCATTCTGATCATGGCCACCACAAGCGCCATCGGACAGATGAACCCGAACAAGAAGGCTTTAATAGCTTCTCTGGATCGTAAATATGAAGAGCTCACACAATTGAGTGACAAAATCTGGTCCTATGAAGAAATCGCATTCAAAGAACATAAGAGTGCTGATGCGCTCGCTAGCTATGCTGAGAATAACGGCTTCAGAGTAGAGCGAGGCGTAGGAGAGATCCCTACTGCCTTTACTGCAGAGTATGGCTCTGGAGAACCCGTCATCGGCATCTTGGGGGAGTTTGACGCACTGCCAGGACTCTCTCAGAAAACGGTACCACATAAAGACCCGCTTAATTATGGCGCACCAGGTCATGGTTGCGGTCATAATCTGTTCGGCGTGGCCTCACTCGGTGCAGCCACGGCAATAAAGGAACTGATCGAAGCTGGAGAATTGCAAGGCACGGTGAGATTCTATGGCACACCTGCTGAGGAAAAATTCTTCGGTAAGCTGTGGATGATACGAGCGGGACTATTCGATGATGTCGATGTCGTGATGGACTGGCACCCCAGTGCTACGACTAAGGCTAATGTACAGAGCAGCTTGGCATTAGTGGACTTCCTCGTAGAGTTTGAGGGTCAGGCAGCGCATGCTTCTGGAGATCCATGGAATGGTCGAAGTGCTTCAGATGCCTTGGAGTTATACACTAATGGTATCAACTATTACAGAGAGCACATCAAACCTACGGTCAGAATACATTATCATATCCAAGATGCCGGCAAGGTCGTGAACGTCGTCCCCGACTACTCCAAAATATGGACTCGGGTGCGTGATACGAAGCGAGATGGAATGCATAAAGTGTGGAAGCGTGTAGAAGAGATCGCTCGAGGTGCCTCTATCATGGCAGATGTCGATTATAAAATCACACTCATATCCGGCATACATGAAGTACTTGTCAACAGAACTGGCGGGGCCAAGCTCCAACAAAATCTCGAGTACCTCGGAGCTATAAGCTATACTGATGAGGAGCAAGAGTTCGCTAAGAAAATACAAGAAGCAACAGGCAGCGAAGTAGTAGGTATAGAGTCAGTGATCAACCCACTCGAAGAGACTCAGGAGCACCCGATGGGCGGCTCGACAGATGTCGGTGATGTAAGCTTCGTGGCACCGACCATCCGACTTAGTGCGACAACAGCCCCAAAAGGGACGCCATGGCATTCATGGGCCGTAGTGGCTTGTGGTGGTATGTCAATCGGACACAAAGGCATGGGATATGCATCCAAAGCACTTGCCATGACTATGGTAGACCTCTTTGAGGATAAGCAATTAGTGGAGGATGTAAAAGCGGAATTTAAAGAGCGTAAGGGCGATTATATCTATCAAGCGATGATCCCTGAAGGCCCACCGCCGTTGGATTTTGATCAGGACTAAATCACCTTCAGCACTAAATTATAGTTCAAGACATAATCTATCAGCAAAGAGTA
>CAZFWJ010000007.1:0-81793 GCA_964522505.1 uncultured Saprospiraceae bacterium | reverse complement strand
CGATTCATTTAGACTATCCTGTCGACGCTAAACCTCGTTATACCACTCAGAACGGAGGTCACCCTGAATTAAAAAAGATAATAACTCGAAACAAACAGGTCTACTCAGAGATCATTGCGGAGATGGTCGCCCACATCGATCAATTCAGGTCTTGGCAAAGCGCATCAAGTGAGCAGGACACAACTCAACCGCAGTGGGAGAATGGCTACTTCTCGGCTCTAGATATGATGATGTTATACAGTATAGTTGTAAAACTCAAGCCAAACAAAATCATCGAAGTCGGTTCAGGTAATAGCACAAAAGTGATCAAGGCTGCAGTGATGGATCATGATATCTCTACGAACATCACATCAATAGATCCTCATCCTCGAGCAACAATAGACAATGTGTCTGATCGAATTATAAGAAAAGGGCTCGAGGAATGCGACATCGATGAGATATGCGATACGCTGTCGGAAGGAGATATTTTATTCATAGATAATTCTCATCGCGTACTGCCCAATTCAGATGCCATGGTGGTATTTACTGAGATATTACATCGCCTTAAGGCCGGAGTGATCATACATATTCATGATATCTACATTCCTTATGATTATCCACAGTTCATGTGCGATCGCTACTATTCAGAACAATATAGCTTAATGATATCGATCCTATCCAATCCTGATCGGTACAAGACCATAATGCCTGTGTACTACGTATCACAGGAAGACACTTATCAACAACAGTTATCGTCACTTTGGACCCTACCTGGCATCTCGTCAGGAGAGAAGCATGGTGGTTCCTATTGGCTCCAGATTTTTTAGGTCGTTTATCTCGCTATAATAAGTCGCTGGATAAAGCTGTCATCACCCTCAGTAATCTGATAAAAATAGGCACCGACAGGTACATCATTCAGATCGATCAAGGACACTTGCTCGTTTAGTTGGACCTGATGCATCAACACACCTTGCACACTAAACAGCCTAAATCTTGCTTCATCTGTCCAAGCAGTTTCTTTAGAGATAGTCAGCAATTCTGCTACTGGGTTAGGATACACATCGATATCGGTTTCGGAAATATCAATTGTCGCAGTGCTACTGCGTGTAGTAAAAGAGGACAAGTCAGTGACAAAATCTGTTGAGCACTCTCCTATAGCCGTTACACTCCATTGATAAGTTGTCAGAGGCTCGAGTCGAGTTGTAAGTGTTAAGGTATCTATGACCTCGTCAAGCACAAAGTTAAGCACCTCCGCACCTGTATCATCTGCAAGTGTTATTTCAAAATCGATCGTATATTCTGTAGTGGACCATCTAAACGTTGGCTCAAGTTCAACATCAACTTCTTCAAACCCAGGTGATAATTGCTCGATGACCAGATCATCAACTTGTGATAGAACTGGTACGTCAAAACTAGTGCTCCCTTGAGTATCACTGATCAATAAAATCAAAGTACTAGTAGAATTATCGAAGAATCGACTACCATCGTCAAGAGTGATCTGAAGATCGCTACCACTATTTGCATCTATGGGTTGACCAATTAGGTTTCCATCAGAATCTTGTAACTCAATAGTTATGGCATCGTCATAGCTACCGCTTAGGTCTATCGCAAATGTTATAGGTTCAAAAAATTTCTCACATAATGACAATTGAGCAGGGCTCACTGCAAAAGATCTACTAGTAGCCGCATCTGCTGGTTGACATAGCTCCAAAGTCCAGGAATCAAATACTCCATCGTCAAACGCTACCCCATCTGCTATTTCCAGTGACCAAACACCACGTGAAGACATACCATTAAATATGTTTAAAGGCCTTTCAGGTCTATAAGATAATCCATCCGTAAATGGACAGGAGATTGATAGAAGATTACTCTGATCATCAAAGGACACATTGAAATCATTATTAGATCCACACTGGTTAGAGAGTAACTCTACTCTCGCACCATTCGGCCCAACAAGTACGAAATTGAGATCTCCAACAAATGGATGTGATCCTGTTACATTCAGAATATTGACATCATCAATTAAGAAATCTTCAGAAATCTCGATTGACGAGACTGTAGGCCCATTCATATCCGAAATTGTTAATGGTTCATTGGACGATAATACTCGATCACAATCCTCATCTACTGGATCAGGATTAGCACCCCCAACTGCACCACCATTAAGGCATAGCTCTAGGCGCCATGAATTAAATCTTCCGCCATCTATGTTGACAGCATCCGTAATCTCCAATGTCCATCTACCCTGAGAGGACATACCATCAAATACTGACAGCGGTGAATTCGGTCTATAAACGGTGCCATCATTAAATGGACAACTGACATTGACGTTGTCACTCTCATCGTCAAAAGAAATATTGAAGTTATCCTCATTGTCACAAGCTTGAATCAACAGATCCACCGACGTGCCATCCGGTCCTATTAACCTGAATTCAAGATCAGAGATGAAAGTGTGTATCCCCATTATGTCCAGCACATTTAGGTCAACAATCTCTAAATCCTCATCTATTTCTATTGTACTGCTAACCACATTTGGTGAAGTCGCTATAGAAAAAGGTCCATCTGATGATGTTATGCTACTACAGGTAATATCTCCGGTAGTAAATGATGATGCAGACGAAAAACCGCTTCTCCCACAAGAATTGATTGATTCTACACGCCAGAAATATGTCGTATTAATATCAAGACTCGTCAGACTTACTTCATTCTCAGCAATACCTTGGGCACTAAAAAAGACCTGACTAAAATCAGAAGATGTCGACAACTCCACATTATAAGAGTCCTGAGTATCTATCCAACTGAGCGTTGCATCAAAGCTCACATCTTGTTCATTACCAGTCGGCGATATTAGAGTCGGTAGCGATGGACTCTCAGCATCCAAATTCACAGCGAGTGTAGTAGTTTCAACACTATTTTCATCTTCTATTAAAATCTCTATTTGCCCATCAAAAGAAGTAGCTAATTGGCTTATATCTAGGGTGATAGTTATATCAGAGTTCGGTGATAGGCGATTAGAAGATAAGGTGCCAGAAACACCTGATGGTAATTCTCCCAGGATCACGTTAGCACCGTTCTCATATCCTGATTCAACAGAAAGAACAGTTTGAACTGTTGAACTATTAGCACTACAACCGGAAATACTCATCGGGCTCAAAGATGTCACACTAACACATGCGCGTCCAGTCATAGTAAGCCTTCCAGTATTGCCAGGATCTAACCAATCGCTCAAGCGTGATTCTGGTGTTCCGCCACCTTCCCAACTTATCTGAAGCATGCCAAAATCATCAAATTGATCATTGCCGCAAGCAGCAAGACCTCCTGTTAGCTGTCCAATAATCTCTCCATTGGTAGTGTATAGTGGAGACCCAGATGAACCAGGCTCAGTTGTACCCAATTCCCAATTTTCTACCCTCATAAAGAGGCCTTCCGTGAAAGGCACTGTTTGATCAAAATCAAAACTGATCCTCTTTTCTTCTGTGTTAGGATGATGAATACATAATACAGTATCGAACACTTCACTCTCGACGTTCCAACCAGAATAAAATGGATCAAAGTTTGGATTCACATCATCATCTAACTCTATTAAGGTAAAATCTGATGGTCTGTATTCAGCAACTACTCTCGAACCTGAATTGAAATTAGTCATTGGGCCATCACCATTTGCACCGCTTGCAGCTGATCCTGGAGGTCGACAGGTCGAGTTCTCGAAGTTCCAATACACTACTACTGTTGCTGCATTATTTTGTCTAAGTTCACAATGAAACGCCGTTAAAAAGTAAGGCGTACAGTCATTTTCTGTGGTATTAATCAATGATCCAGAACAAGCATTAGAGCCGTTGATAGAATACATCCCTACGCTATTGATTAAATCTCGATATTGATCAATCAATCCAAATCCATCATCTTCGTCACAAACGACGTCAACATTGCAAGACCCTGATAAGGCTGCGCCAAATCCCGCAAAATCATGATTAACCTTAGTCAGGTTAGCAACCAGATCTTCCCTTTCCTCCGCATCCACTTGAATCTCTATAGTGATATCGTCTCCAGGTATAATCGGTGACCACCATTGTCTATGTTCTTCATTGTCATCTGCAGTCAACGGACCAATGACATGGGTCTTATCTGTGTCAGAAAGAAACATTACCGCCGACGAGGGCAAATAAAACTCTTCAAATCCTAAGTTGAGAGAATACGCTCCCGGGCTGCTTACCCGTAAGCGCCAAACTTGTCTGTCGCCCTCTACACTCTCCCATGTTCCACGATTACTTGTCTTGAAATCTGTATTAATGGGTTCTGCAAACGTGAGCGGTCCAGAATTCTTCGATTGATGCTTTACTTTGTTTCTAAGCTTAGCATTGTCCTGAGCTGGCATTATCTCGAAATCAATCGTTTCGATCGGGCTAAGACCATCATGAAGCCATAATTGCTGACCTGTAAGGCTGGCAGTATAAACTATAGTCAAGGCTAGAAGAATAATGCGGTGCGTCATTGTTTTCAATTCAATTACTCAAGTTACTCATTTAGGGCATCTAAATCCAGAAGTTCATTCAGAAGAATTAGTAAATCACGGACACATTTCCCAGTGCTTCATCCTGTAATGGCCCTGCTGACAGAACAGCACGATATAGATATACTCCAGGAGTAACTACTTCGTTTTGGAAAGTTCCATCCCAAAATAATTCTATGGCTTGTACTGGAGTCTGTGATATAGCGTAGACTTGATTGCCCCAGCGATCAAAAATATTCAACTCATCGATTACTATCGGTGCGTCATCGGCTCCAAACACACCAAATATATTATTGCCTTGAGTCGAAAATGGATTGATCGAATTAGGGATGAAATATGCCGGAAAGTCTCCACATGCAAAATCAGAAAGACACTCTGGATCCAGACAATCTATGAGCCCATTTCCATCATTGTCAATGCCATCACTACAGAAACCCATCTCCACAGGGCAAGTTATATCAGCAACTATGGATACTGGATTTTGATCAAATTCAATAATACAGCCAGTATTTTCATTCTGAATGAAAATGTTGTAATCGCCCAAAGGTAGATTCATAATCTCCAATCCAGGCGTATATGTTATTCCGCTATCGACACTGATTGCAAAGTCTCCCTGTGAATCATTCATAACAGTGATCATACCATCAGCAAGGTCTGGACAATCTATAGCGTCAGACACCTCTACATTAAAACTCATAGGAACACAATCGGGATCTTCGCAGTCGACTAATCCATCATCATCATTATCGATACCGTCCGCACATAATGTATCATCATTCTCCCGGCATTCTTCTTGCTCTAATCTCACAACGGTCATAATCATACACTCAGAGACATCATTCTTACGTATGAAAATCTCATAATCGCCTGGTGGCAAATCTGAAAAGATGCTGTCTTCTTGAAAGGTTATTCCATCTAAGCTATATGTCGCATTGCCTGTTACACCATTGACTCTGATCAACGCTGGTCGCTCATCACAGCCTCCAGGTGCATTGACATTGAGACTTGGATTTTCAGGGGTACAAGATGAAATGTCATCGCAATCCACCAAGCCATCTTCATCATTGTCAATGCCATCTGTGCATAGTTCAACTGTGTTCTCTTCAAGAATAAAGCAAGATGTGCGAGTGCCATCCGGTCGTATATTGATTGCTGTATCCCTAGGTATATCGACGAAAAGTAATTGAGGATCAAATCTTTGTACGATATCTGAAACTGGCAATAACGCTTGGGTTTCATCATTCATGAAATCAGTGATGAAACAAGTCGACGGATCGGTGATGTCATCGAATTTAAGGACAAAACATAACTCAACTGTACTAACCCACGTACCTAAGGTGTCAATTAGTACACCTCGTTGATCAGTGGAAAACCCAACTCTTGTAGATCCCAAAGTTGGCCCATATGGAAGTGGAAATCCAGGAACTGATGTGGTGTCGCTTGTACGTTCTAAGTCATTGAGATCATAGATCAAATCATCTAATAATAATGAAGACTGAGTAGGCAGAAAACATGCCCTTGAAAAGTCGTAAAAAAGGAAAACATTCGCATTGCTCAGGAACCATTCTATATTACTTCCATTGGCAAACTGAAGGTCATAGCACGCTGTTCTTGCAGTGGTGTCAATAGCTGATATAGCCAATCGAATACGGTAGCTTTCCTGTGCTATAGCACTGGTGCTCAACAATCCTAAGATTATTAAAAATAGAAAGCGACAGATTCTCATAGGCTTGTTCACCAAAATCAAAACAACAAATTGGGTGTAAATATTGCTGATACAATATTAAAGAAAAGACTTATATGAACTAAAAGTCACCTGTAGTATCTATGGGCTCTGCTTCAAATTCTTCATCGAACATATCATCAAACTCATCATCAAAAACCTCCAAGTCGATTTTTTGCTGCAATCGTTGTTCCCGTTCTAATTCTGGCTCTTTCTGTTTAAATCGTGAGCAGTCTATGATATCTTCTATTCCTGCTGGCGGCTCAGGGAATTTCGCATTGACGTCAAAAGCTATTTCTTCTGATGCCTCAATCTTTTTAAGGTAGTTCTGATATATGGGCCTCGCCATCACAAATCCCTGACCATTATCTAAGGTGTAAAACCTCACCCACTTCTCATCACCGCCAACCCATACGCCAGTTACCAGATTTGGTGTGATCCCCATAAACCAGCCGTCTGCATAATCATTTGTCGTTCCTGTCTTTCCTCCATTCGGACTCTTTAAGCCCAAGCCAAAGCCGCCACCTGTATTATTCTGAAGCATATCTACCATCACTGCATTATAAGTTGGATTTAATGCTCTACGCTGAAATTTAGAACTACGGTAGATGACCTTACCATTTTTATCTTCAATTCTATCTATGAATACGGGCTCTGTATATATACCATTGTTGGCAAATGTGGTATATCCACCTGTCATCTGCATGAGCGATAGATCCACTGACCCTAGAGCAATGGACGGCACATTTGGCACCATAAGTCTTCCTCCGGGAAGTCTTTCGTTCTTATCGATACCCACGTTGTTTAGTAGATCCCTAACTAGTTCGATTGTACCCATTTCTTTTACAATCCTAATGGTAATCGAATTCTTGGAATAGAGTAATCCCTGATAGAGGTTATACATGTTTTCTGTAAAAAGCCCATTAGCATTTGAAGGTGACCATTCGGCATCCACCTGAAAACTGGCGTCCCCTGGTGCTATAGTATACTGTCTATCGCTAAATTCTTGGCACGGGGAAATTCCTTGTACACCTATTGCTGTAGCATATACAAACGGCTTAATGGTTGAGCCGACTTGTCTACGTGTGGTGACATGATCAAACTTGAAATATCGATGGTCTGCTCCACCGACCCAAGCCTTAATATGCCCGTTAGAAGGATCTACAGAAAGCAGACCTCCTTGCAAGTGCCGTAGATGATACAATAGGCTATCCATGCGCGTCATGGTCTTTGTCTCATAGCCATTTTCATTGTAAGCAAACACCTCTGCCTCTACTTTCTCCTTCATGGATTTCTTGAGCGCGTTTTGAAATGCAGTCCACTGAGCCTGTGCCGCATCTGACGTGACCACCTTGCGATATTTATCTCTTACTTCACGTGGAATTTCTTCGAGATATCCAATATCATTCATTAGTCTCCGTATAGTAGGCTCTTTGATATCTAGATCAAATTCATCCTGCGCCTTTTCTGCTATATCGCTGAAATACTTCTTATACAAAGACTTATAGATCTCTGTATCTCTTACTCTGCGATCAACGGACTCCATTATGAGTTTCTGTTTGATCTCATCAGCTTCATAGGTGAGTGGATTCTTTCGCTCCCAGGCTCTCCAATATCGCTCCTGCAGGGTGGCAAGGTGTTCCCAAAGAGCCTGCTCTGCGAGTTTTTGATATCTGACATCAATCGTCGTGTATACCTTGAGCCCATCACGATAGATATCATAGCTCCCCCCTTCAGGTTTGTGATATTCATCTTTTACGAGGAGTGATTTAATATACTTAGTCAATTCACTGCGGAAGTATGGCGCAACGCCTTCGCTCTGATTAGCACGCTTAAAATTGGTCATATCGATCGGCTGGGATACTAAGCTATCTCGTCTGACATCGGATAGTAGCCCGCGATTTGACATTAATCCTAATACTACATCTCTGCGACCCTTAGTGCGCTCAGCGAACCGCACAGGATTGAATCGAGCTGGATTCTTAAGCATGCCAACTAAGGTTGCGGCTTCTTCAATTTCCAGTTCTCGCTGATCCTTACCAAAATAAATCTCTGCTGCGGACTTTATACCATGTGCCCCGTTGATAAACTCAAACTTGTTGAGGTACATGGCTACAATCTCTTCCTTAGTATAACTCCTCTCGAGTTTTACTGCCGTGATCCACTCTTTGAACTTTATTGATGCAATGGTCAAGGCACGTGACATTTTAGACTTGCCATTCAGTGATGCTCTATTAAATAATAGTTTGGCCAATTGCTGAGTGATGGTACTTCCTCCACCAGCGCTACTCTGCCTCAGTAGAACGCTCTTAACAGCTACACGCACAAGCGCCCTAAAGTCGATGCCCGCATGATTAAAGTATCTCGCGTCCTCAACACTGTATAAAGCTGCCCTTACATGGGGTGACAACTCCGCATAATCGATAAACTGACGATTTTCGATGTAGTAATTACCAAACTCCTCTCCATTGATATCATAAATGGTCGAAGCCAGATCGTACTTAGGATTTTCAAGGTCCTCAAATCCTGGTAGGTCCCCATATGCCACTGTGGTAATGATGATTATACCAGCTATTAAACTTAATATGGTGCCCGCCCAAATCAGGCGTGCAATCCACTTAAGCGACGATCTTTTTTTCTCGTTGCGCCAAAAATTAGCAATTGACTGGGTAATCTTAGACATTAGGTAATTATCCGCTATAAAAATCTAAGATAGAGAAGGTAACGGAAAACACTACTTAGAGCCCAATAAGATTAATAATCTGGCGGTTCCTGATCCAAGCTCTCCTCATCAGAGTCTGAATTTAACAGTGCAGCATACTTTGAGCAATCTAGCTCAACATCGACATGATCTGGATAACTAAATACGGCCTCGGTGTCAAATTCGATTGCCTTGTCAGATTCTACCCTACTCATATAATCAAGAAAATACGGTCGTGCCATGTATGAGCCTTGACCATAATTGAAATCGGTGAATCGTATCCACGGATACTCGCCACCTACCCATGTTCCGGTAACAAGATTAGGTGTAATACCCATGAACCATGCATCCACATGATCATTTGTCGTGCCCGTCTTTCCTCCAAAATCAGATTTAATCTTCCATGACACAGCACCGGCTGCGTACTTAAGCATGTCGACCATGACATAGTTATAGTCCTCTGGAATCGAACGATGAGAAGACACCTCACTTCTGTAAATTTCTACTCCATGGCGGTCCGTAATTTTCTCAATAAAGATCGGCTCCACGGTCACTCCATTGTTGGCAAAAGTGCTATAGGCCGTCGTCATTTCAAGAACAGAAACATTTGGTGTTCCCAATATTATTGATGGGTATCTCGGTATTTTACCAGAACCAATACCCATATTTTCTGCAAGCTGAATAATCCCATCTACTGAACCGATCTCACGAACTAACCATAGTGAAACCGAATTGAGTGATTTCTTCAACGCCTCCTTAAGCGAAACACGTTCATTAGTAAAGGTGCCTCGAGCATTCTTAGGTGACCAACTCTTATCAAGACTAAAATTTTTCTCATTGGCAGGAATTGTATACTGGATGTCTTCTACTGGATAGCAAGGAGAATAGCCATTCATAACAGCAGTAGTATATAGGAAAGGTTTAAAGGTAGAACCTGCTTGGCGGTTAGAATTGACATGATCATATTTCCAATGGGTATAGTCGACACCTCCAACCCATGACTTGACATATCCAGTCTTAGGATCCATTGCAATACTACCTATCTGAAGATGATTGAGCATATGCTTGATACTATCCATGGGTGTCATTACCCTTTGGACAGTGCCATTATAGGTTGGGATTATCAACTTCTCCTTGGTGTTGAACGCTTTTTTAGCGGCTTTGCCTAAGTCTATCCAAGAACGCTTTAGCTTAGGCCAGTATTCGGTGCTCATGATTTCTTCATATACATCTCGCTGCTTTCGACTGATAGACTCTCGATCTATAAGCCCTGAGAAATAATTGTCATCCTGATCCGCTCGATACATTCTAATGATGTCAGCATTCCATAATCTTACATTATCAATGTTGGTGCTTATCGTATTGCTAATCTCGCCGAGATATTTCTTGCGCAGTGTGGCATAACGTTCAGAATTTTCAACTTGATTATTTAAAATACTATTGCGCGATTTGAGGTTCTCATGACCTTCTTCAGTATACTCCCATAGATCCTTGCCTGACCAGGTATTTTCAAACTGACGTTGAAGAGCGGTCATATGCTTTTCGGCAGCAGCTTCTGCATGCTTTTGATAGCGGCTATCTATAGTGGTATAAATCCTCAGTCCATCGTTGTCTAAATCATAAGACTCTCCACCTGGCTTGGTGATATTATTTTCAGCCATGAGGGCGCGGACATACTTCTTGAGCTCTGACATAAAATGTGGTGCCAGTCCATTATAGACTTCCTTTCGTCGAAATTTACTCAAGTCCAATTCCCCTGCCCGAGCTTCTGCATACTCCTCTTCAGTAATATACTCTCGCTTGCGCATCTGGGCTAAAACCGTCTTACGACGTATTGCGGCTCGTTCTGCCTCTCTGATGGGATTGTAGTAATATGGGTTTTTAAACATCCCTACAAACATGGCTGCTTCATTAAGCGTAAGATCCTTTTGATCCTTGCCAAAATATACCTGTGAGGCTGCGGCAACTCCATTAGCACTATAATAGAAATCAAACTTGTTATAGAACATGGCTAAGATCTCTTCCTTGGTGTATCGTCGCTCAAACTCAACAGCGATTACCCATTCTTTCATCTTTTGCCAAATTCGCCTGACGGGATTGGAACTTCTCTGGTCAGTAAAAAACTGCTTAGCCAGTTGTTGGGTGATGGTACTTGCTCCTCCCCTACTACCCAAGAGAATAGCAGCACGCATCAAGGAATAACTATCTATTCCGCTATGGCTAAAATACCGGTGGTCTTCAGTAGCTACAAGGGCATCTATCAGATAAGGTGATAGCTCCTCATACTGTATCCACTCCCGATTCTTGCTGAAGTATCGATCGATCTCTTTTCCGTCACTGCTGTAGATTAGGGTCGCTTGCTCGAACGTTGGATTCTCCAATTCATCAGTATTAGGCATCTTAGTTTTAGCCACATACATGAATAGAGACATGACAACTATGAAACCTAAAATGACTATGCTCCATAGCGCTAGGAAAATATACTTGTAGGGGATTTTGAAAAAAGATTTTTGCGCCATCTTATATGGAACAAGTATGTCTGAAAATTATTATTTGACCTGAGTTATTAAATACTTCAAGCTATCCCTAATTTCTTCATGATTGACCTCGATATTATAATTGCCTGACCCTATGTGATCGAGGAGAGAAAATAGGAGCTTACCACCCCGGTTCTTCTTATCGCTTGCCAGCGCCACAATAATCTCATCTGTACGATTGAGGAGATCAAGATTGATATCATCATAAATAGTTAAAAATGCTTGGGTCACTTCATCTAACTGTGCTGAAGAGATATAGCCACGTTGCTGAGAAATATAAGACTCACATATCATTCCGATTGCTATCGCCTCACCATGTAATAGCGGGGTCGATGTGCTGAAAGAAATCGTCTCCACTGCATGACCTATGGTATGTCCAAAATTGAGAATCTTACGCAATCCTTTTTCAGTCGGATCTTCTTCTACGACTGCTTTTTTTATCAAAATCGACTCATAGATCTCAGTACTCCAATCGGTCTGATCCCAATCGTGTTTAAGGAGCCGATCCCATATGACGGCATCCTTAATCAGAGCATGCTTAAGCATTTCGGCATAGCCACTGCGTAATTCCTCGTGAGGTAAAGTTTGGATAAATTCAGGATCTACAATGACTTGGTTGGGATTTTTAAATAGGCCAATGAAATTCTTCAGCCCTTTAAAATCTACAGCAAGCTTACCTCCTATAGATGCATCTACTTGCGATAAGAGGGTAGTAGGAACTTGGACAAAGTCAATTCCTCTCATATAACATGATGCCGCAAATCCGCCCATATCTCCAATCACTCCGCCACCGAGATTAATCACTAGGCCATGTCTATCGACGTAGTGCTCACTCATCTGAGTCCATATAGATTCACAAGTCTGCAGGATCTTATTAACCTCTCCACTGCTAATCTCGATAAGCTTGAAGTCTACTGCACGCAGACTGGCTAAACGTGGTAGGCAATGCTCTTTAGTGTGTTCATCAACTATAACCGTAATCGACGAATAGTCTCGATTCTTGAGATATCTCTGGATGGCCGTATCTGCATCCCCATAGACTATACTGTAGTCGGCTACTGATATTTCTTTCATCTCACTATACTCGATCATCCAAAGTTAATTTGGATTGTTTCGTTTTTATTAAGATTAAGAAGCTTATGAGCATTACCCATGTTAATCGCAATCTCCAAAAGATGAATGGTATTGAAAAATGCACAGACATCACCAATCATTGAATCACTGTATGATGATGATAAACTCGTAATAGGGTCGCTGCTCTTGTAATAAATGGCATAGGGTCTATTGGCCCTGACTTGCTCAAAAGTCCGCTGATCCAGATTTACAATCACATTCCCAAATTGATCTATATGCACAATCGTCGCTCTGATCTGTTGCGAGGTGATCACTGGTTGCAAGCTGATCTTACGATCATAATTGTAGATGGGTTGAACAAATAGCTCTTCATATCTATTAGAAGCGATTATGGTGATTGCTGCTCCGACTATCTCATACTGATTCTGTGTGTTCAGATTATCGCTTATCTGCCAGATATAATCTGTTGATAGCTCTGTAAATACAAGTGAGAACAAACCATTATTAGGACCGATAAAGTAATGTCCCTTATAATTGATCATGATCAGCTCACTCTTTGGATTATAAAAGGAATTGACACAGACCACATGTATGGTGCCTTCTGGAAAATGATCAAATGTACTCTGTAGATAAAATGCCGCCTCCATGATATCATGCCTAGTTATATCATGAGTAATGTCGACCACAGTAGCCTCAGAATACTGCTTAAAGATTGCAGCTTTGAGCAGGGCTACATAGTAGTCCTTGGCGCCAAAATCAGAAATAAGAGTGATCAAGCCCATTAGGCCATTTAATTTTGACCAAAGAAAAACAAATTTGTCGGGGATTGGTCTTTACGTTTTTAACAATCTTTGAGCAGGTGTCCTCAAAACAATACTATCTTAATGGCATTAATGGAACCAATGACTAGGTAAATCATCATTCTTAATCAGGTATCAAAAATTTAATCTTATAGAAAACGCAAAAGCTTTAAGCTCTAAGAAGTCCACCAGTCAAATTAGCCTCTCCATAGTAGGTCTCGATCCTTTAGAAATTTACGGGTCGAAAAATTCAAAACTGAACTTGATAAAAAATGCATTTCCCGATTTGCAAATTGTGACTCGTGGAGATCAAATTAAGATCACTGGCGATAAAAAGTCTACTCAGAAGGCGAAAGAAAAGCTCGAAACGATATTGAGGATCATTAAGGAAAATGATGAGATATCTGAGAATGTTATCAAGGATATTTTATCCGACTTTGATCCGGCCAATCACATCCATGATAACAAGAGTTCTAAGAATGTTATCGTACATGGCACTGGTGGCAAGAAGATCAAAGCTCGAACGAGGAATCAAAAACGTATGGTTGATCTGTCTGAAGATCATGATATACTATTCGCTATAGGTCCAGCAGGTACGGGTAAAACTTATACTGCCGTAGCACTGGCAGTGAGGGCTCTCAAGAATAGGATCGTCAAGAAGATCATTCTGACCAGGCCTGCTGTGGAAGCGGGTGAAAGTTTAGGATTCTTACCTGGAGACCTCAAGGATAAGGTCGATCCATACTTACGTCCGCTCTATGACTCGCTGGAAGATATGATACCTGGAGAGAAGCTCCAACAATTCATGGCCAATCGCACCATCGAAGTAGCACCTCTTGCATTCATGAGAGGTCGCACCTTAGATCATGCGTTTATCATCTTAGATGAGGCACAGAATACGACAGGTATGCAGCTCAAGATGTTTTTAACCCGTCTTGGGCCTAATGCCAAATGTATCATCACAGGAGATTTGTCTCAGATAGACCTTCCTAAGAGAATGAAATCAGGGCTTGTCGAAGGTCTCGACATTTTGGGTAACATTGACGGCATAGCTAAAGTGTTTTTGACTACTGATGATGTAGTACGGCACCGCCTTGTGAAGGCTATAATTAAAGCTTACGATAGGAATAAAAGCGTCGAAAAAGACATAAATTCGGACCACAATAAGAAAACTATTCAAGATGGCCACAGCGAAGATTCAATATCAGGGGAACCTGAGAACGGAAGCGACACACCTTAAGTCGTCGAGTACACTAATAACCGATGCGCCTACTGATAATAATGGTAAAGGCGAAGCCTTTTCTCCAACAGATTTAGTAGCTACCGCTCTATCGAGTTGTATGATAACTATCATGGGTATCAAAGCTCGTGACAAGGGGATTGACATTACGGGCATTAAGTCTGAAATGACCAAGGTTATGGGTTCAAACCCCAGGCGTATATCAGAGATCATCGTAACGTTGCGCATGCCATCTGTAGATATCTCGGATCGTGACAAAAAACTCTTAGAAACTGTCGCTAAGGCTTGCCCAGTAGCTCAGTCTATACATCCGGATATCAAACAGACGATCTCATTCTTCTGGTAACCTAATAAGATCTATGAGCACAATCAGAGTCTCACATCCTACAGGGGTCATTGATGGAAAAATCAAGCTCGAAGGATCCAAGAGTATCAGTAATCGAGTACTTATTATACGGGCCCTAAGTAAGAAGAAATTTGACATTAAGCGACTCTCTAAGAGTGATGACACTCAAGTCTTACAGAAGTTGCTCAGCTCTACTAAGCTCAAAGAGTATGACGTTCATCATGCGGGGACCTCATTCAGGTTTTTAACGGCATATCTCGCCATACAAAAGGGCAAGCAAATTCTTACCGGATCAAGTCGGATGAAGGAACGTCCGATAGGGCCATTAGTTGATGCCCTGAGGCAATTAGGATGTCAGATAGAATACCTAGAGAAGAAGGGTTATCCTCCTCTCAAGATCGGTAAGCCAAAAGATATAGAATCAGCATATGAGGTAACCGTTGATGCTGGCATCAGCAGCCAATATATAAGTGCATTATTGTTAATCTCTCCGACATTGCCTAATGGCATCAAGCTCAAGTTGGCGGGAGACCTGGTCTCTGAATCCTACCTCAATATGACACTGAAGACTCTATCCTACTTCGGTATCGAATACCTCAAGGAAGGACAGACCATTACTATTGCGCCACAAGACTATCAGGCTAAGGATTTTATAGTTGAGGCCGATTGGTCTGCGAGCTCTTATTATTATGCCTTAGTATCACTAGCTAAGGAGGGACAAGTGACCTTGAAAGGACTCTTTGAAGAAAGCACTCAAGGTGATGCAGCAATGGTCGGCATAGGTCGTATGATGGGTATCGACTCGGAATGGGTCGATGGGAAATTGGTCATCAGCAAAGGAGTGCACAATGCCATGTCCCTTGAGTATGATTTTATCAACCAGCCCGATCTAGCTCAGACTATCGCTGTGATGTGTGCAGCTAACGGTATCCAAGGAAAATTCATCGGACTTAAGACGCTGCGCATCAAAGAAACTGATCGCATTGTTGCAGTTGATACCGAACTTGCTAGGCTTAATAGTTCATTTAAGCAAAATGGACACAAGCACGATTCTGAGCTCTATGAGATTGGACCTAAGGCGAATTTTGAACAAGGGATGCCTCGTTTCAAGACCTATAAAGATCATCGGATGGCGATGGCTTTTGCTCCATTGGCGCTATTGTCTCCAATTGAAATTAATAAGCCCGAAGTAGTGAGTAAATCTTATCCCTCATATTGGGAAGATCTGAAGTCATTGGGTTTTGAGATTCAACCTGTTGCTTCCGTATAATTGAGACTTAGGATTTTAATTTCTACACGCTGATTTTTCTTGCGTGCTTCCATGTCATACTTGTCATTGGCAATGATGGGCTTTCGTTTTCCATAGCCCCTGATCTTCATTCTTTTAGGGGAGATACCCTTTCTGCTCAGATACAAAGCCACCTCTTTAGCCCTATTAGTTGATAGTTGATCACACATCCTTGTGTCCGGTACCGTATTAGTATGCCCACCTATCTCAATGAGGATATTCCTGTTACCCTTCAAAAAATCATATACCTCACTCAATACTTCGTCAGAATTCTCTTCTATCACATAGGAGTCCGCTTGAAAGTAAAGGTTTTCGATTCTGATGATCTGTCCTTTCTTAACCTTCTTGCCATCAAGATCTTCCAATAACTTCTTTTTCTGGTGTGAAGAATTGTCAACTTGTGCGACAATCACAGGATTGGACTGTGATGTAATTTCTATTGGTTGATCAGCTGTTGGTTTAGGCTTTGACCTTTCTTTAGGCTTTGAAGTCTCAGTGGCTAAAAGTTGATCTCCTGGACAAGGAATCTGCTCAAAAGCAGAGGCGTTATCTAAGAGAATATGTCCATTATATGGGAATAGTATCGGAACTTCGTAGAATGCTTCGAGGGTAACATAGTTGAGATCGCGACTTGGTTGAATCTCAAAATCAAAAGTTTTCCATTCGTTATTATCGACTACATCTGATTCTGCTATTAACTCTTGATGACCACATACCCCACTGCCTCCCCAAATCCGAAGTACAGCAGGCTCAGTATAATTCTCAACTCGTTCCGTTTCTCTAGAGAGGCTGACATAATAGGGCGACCTAGACATATCAATAGAAAAACTATAGCACTTCCCAGATTCCAATGGAGCTGGTAGCCGTTGTGAGACAGATTCCCAAGAATCGTTATCCCTTACAACCATACCTAAGTATGTATTTCCTTTTGACGGCCCTAACTCTACTTGCCAGGAAGCTGTATCGGATGGGTGTAAATCAACAGGAGATTCATTTCTGAAATGTAATTCACCGCAATCATACCATCCTCTGATCCCAATGTTTTTGTCGCCCGGGGTTCCTTTGTGGGGGATGCCTTCAAACGAAGAATTCCTAAGCTCTATGATATCATCATATTGAGCCGATAAGGCCGTAGAGAATAAAACCGTTGAAAGAATAAGAAATAGCTCTCGCATGACTATGAATCGAATAAACCGAAAATAACCGAATTCACTAACATTTACCTTGATGCAAACGGTAAAAAATAGTCCTACGGTCTTAAAGAAATGCTAATTAATCGCCTACGGGTGCTAATTCTACCTTGAGACCATCAATTTCCTCAGCAATTCTGATCTGACATCCAAGACGACTATTGTCCTCAACGAAGAATGCCTGATCCAACATATCCTCCTCATCATCAGAAGCATCTGCTAACTCATGATCCGTATGAACATATACATGACATGATGCGCAGAGCGCCATGCCCCCACAGGTCCCTTCTACAGGTAACTCATAAGATCGACAGATCTCCATGAGGTTGAAATTCATATCAGTGGGAGCCTCGAGATCATGCTCCTGGCCCTCACGGTCAATGACTTTTATGTTGATTATATCTTTCACTGAGTATGTATGGTTGTAATCTATCCTGCTACTGCTGGCTCTTCGAAGCCATTAACACCTGCAACAGTTGTATACTTGAAGCTCAACTTGGCATCTGGATAGATATACTTGAATGCCGACTGTACCATGAGTGTACCTTCGTGAAATCCACATAAGATCAGCTTAAGCTTACCCTCATAGTTATTGATGTCGCCAATAGCATATATACCTGGAACATTAGTGCTGTAATCTAACGTATTTACGTCAATAGCATTCTTAGTAATGCTTAATCCCCACTCTGCTATAGGACCGAGCTTCGGTGTAAGGCCAAAAAGAGGAATGAAGTTGTCTACTTCTTTAGTGAACTCTCCATTGGCCTTAGTCTTAATTAATACCTCCTTCAAGACGCCATTGCCGTTGACACCGATAGCTTGTGCTTCAGTGATCAAATTCACCTTTTTAGCCTTAGCGAGCTCCATAACCTTGTCTACAGAGTCAAGCGCCCCTCTAAATGAGGTGCGGCGGTGAATCAATGTGACCTCTTTAGCGATGTCAGACAACTCTATGGTCCAATCAAGAGCACTATCACCTCCTCCTGCAATAAGTAGCGTCTTATCTCTAAATTTCTCTGGATCCTTAACCATATAATCTATGCCCTTCTCTTCAAATTGCTCGATATTAGGTATAGGTGGCTTACGTGGTTCGAAGCATCCCAATCCTGCAGCTATAGCGATCACGGGTGCTTGGATTTTAGTTCCCTTGTTAGTGGTGAGTTCATACATCTTCTCTCCAACCGTCTCAATACTTTCTGCTCTCTCTCCCAGTGTAAACCCAGGCTTAAACGGTTCGATCTGTTTCATTAGATTATCTACCAGCTCTCCAGCTAGTACACTTGGGTATCCCGGGATATCATAGATAGGTTTCTTAGGGTAGATCTCCGATAGTTGACCACCTGGCATGGGCAATGCATCTATTATATGACATCTCAACTTTAATAATCCAGCCTCAAAAACGGTGAATAGACCGACCGGGCCTGCTCCTATTATTAAAATATCTGTCTCTATCATGGCGCAAAAATATTTCTTTTAGAAAAAAGTGATTGATTAGTATGTAATTGTTTTAGCATCGATTTGGTTCCTATAATGCTTATAAATGAATTCCACACTCTGTCTTGTCTGAGTTAGCCCATCTCCCGCTACGCCCCTTCCCCTTCAGTGTACAATGGGTACATCCTACTGAGTCAAAACCTTCAGCCTTGAGCGGATGAGGAGGAATTTCATTGTCAGCTAAAAACATATCAAACTGTAACGCACTAGTGTCAATATTGGGGTGCATCTTAATGATATCGCCCCTTCGTTCGAATATGTTTAGGTTCTCTCTAAATGGTGTCTGATTCATCAACAATCCAGATACCCAAATTTTCTTATTGGCCTTATAGGGTTCAAACGGCTTCGTCTTGTTAAGGTGGCAGCATTGGTCCGTATCGCTCTCCCACATCTTAGTTTCTCGTGCCAGTGTATTGTCCTCTATATCGGGTAAGACGTTGACGATATTCAGACCTAACAACATCGTCAGGGTTTGCTTGTAAGAAATAGTCTTATTAAAACAGAATGTAGTGTCGATAAAATGGATAGGGTGCCCAGGAGCAGCCTTGCTGACCATCCCCATCAATATACCAGAGGTGGTTCCAAATGATGAAGTTACCAAGATGTCATCGTGGTTAAAATCGTTAAAGACCTTCCTAAGTCTCTGGATAGGATTGAGTGATTGATAGACACTATTCAACTCCTCAATATCAATTTCTGCCGTTGCTTTGCTCATCGCTCAATAAGAGTTTTTGTAAGGTCATTGAGATCTTTTACTTTTTGCTCAAAGTCTCCCTTAAGCTGATCTCTGAAGACCTTAAGATTATCCAATAATTCTGATGTTTCATTAGGTAAGATCTCCTCCAGCAATTGTCTAAATCGCTTGGAGAATGTAGGTGACTTACCATTGGTTGATATTGCTACTTTGAGATCACCTCGTGTAACGATAGATCCCATATAAAAATCACATAAGTCTGGCGTATCTGCCACGTTAATAATCTTATTGCGCTCCTTAGCCGCCTTATAGACTTCCATATTCACATCATGAAAATTAGTTGCCGCCACTACTAAGTCAGCATCTCCGATATCATTAGGATCAAATGCTTTAGTAACCATCTGTATCGTGTCGGGAAATTTTTGCGCCAGCTCTAACACCTCATCACTGAACCAAGTAGCCAATATTCTGATCCGAGCATTGGGGCTGCTCTTCATAATGAAGTGCATTTTCTCCATACCTACTTCTCCCCCGCCGACGATTAACATCTTCAGCTTTTCGAGTCTGAAGAAGACTGGATATAGTTGGTTTTGGCTTACTTCCATCTCTCTGTTACATATGTCTTGACATAGTCATGGTGTAAGGCTACCACATCTCCGATAACGATAACGCCAGGTCCATCAAGGCTAAGCCCATTTAAGAAGTCCATAGGGCTTCCTAAATAGACCTTTTCGTCTTCCTTGGAGCCACTCTCGATTACCATCATCGGTATCTCATTTTTACCGGCGTCGATTAGGAGCTGAGATATCGTTGCCAACTTACGAGTGGCCATCAAGATTACTATAGTTGCGTCTGTATGAACTGCCTTTCTTACATCTTCGGATAGTTGATGATCTTTAGTCGTACCCGTCAATACCCAAAAGCTCTCAGATATCCCTCGACGAGTTAATGGCACATGCTGCAAACTCGCTAGTGAGGTTACACTAGAGATGCCTGGTATCACCTCTACTCTCACACCTCGCTTCTCGAGATAAACTTGTTCTTCATGTCCTCGACCAAATATGTATGGATCTCCACCTTTGAGTCGAACAACTATTCTGGCTTGCTTGGCTTTCTGATAAATCAGTGCGTTGATGTCCGCTTGCTTCAGGCTATGCTTAGTACACCTCTTGCCTACATATATCAGCTCAGCGCTATCAGATGCCTCCGACAATAATTCCTCAGATGACAATGCATCGTACAATATGACATCGGCTGCCTGAATGGCCTTGAGACCCTTGACGCTGATTAATTCAGGATCGCCCGGTCCAGCACCTACTAATATGACTTTTGATTCTCTCACTCTTATGCCTTGTAATAGCTCTCTACCACTTGTTTTTCGCTGCCTTCGTCACTTAGCTCGTTATAGTGCACCACTAGGTTCAAGAAATCTTCAGCTTCTATCAATAGATTTTTGGCGAAGGCCATGCTTGGCTCTTGCTTATTGATGGAGAGTGCCTTCTCTTGATAGTTGTATGGCAATTTAATCTTACCAGTATCAACAATTTGCTCTTGAAAATCAGAGATGATCTTTTTATGCGTATTACATGCTATATCCTCTGTCAGAAGGATTGCCTTAGCGGCTACGACATAGGTCGCATATGCATAGTATATTCCATCTGCAAAATGCCCTGCTGAAACAGACTCCTTAGCATTTTGAAGTTTTTCTTTTGCATCATTGATGATGGTACCGACCATATCTAAGATAACACCGGCACACTCACCAACGCCGATTGCTTGCTTATATAGATGATCCTGACCCCAATCCATCAGATCCGTATCTGATAAACTCTCAGTCTCTGCCAATGGCTTCAATAGTGTATAGAATAGTTTCTTGCCACCGATTCTTTCATAATAGTGGTTGAAGTATTCTCCCTCGTTAGCATTGGCATGATAGTGATCCAATATCGCCCTTACACTGTCAGGAATACGCTTAGTAGGTATCTTGATAACCTTGTCGGCGATATATGGCTTACCAGTTGGATCAACACCCCCACCGATGACAACCTGCATAGCCGGTATAACTCGATCTCCTTTTTTTATGGAACTACCACTAAATCCTATGTTGCCAATCATATGTTGACCACAAGCATTCATACACCCACTGATCTTTATCTTGATGTGCTTATCTGATATTAACTCTGGATATTCTTCTCTCAACATGGCCTCAAGCACCCCTGAAAGCCCTGTACTATTTGTCACTCCTAGATTACAAGTATCTGTACCTGGGCAAGCTGTAATATCGGCAATCGAATCATAGCCTGGCTCAGCGAATCCGTAACCATTTAATATGGTAAAGAGCTCAACGAGATGATCAGTATGTACGAATTTTAATAAGATATTTTGATTGATGGTGAGGCGCATATCATCGGCCGCATACTTGCGAACAATCTTAGCGAGGTATCTGGCCTTATCACTTGACAAGTCCCCTAAGAACACCTTGATATATACACCGTGATAGCCTTTTTGCTTTTGCTCAAAAGTGTTGGTCTTTAACCATTGGTTGAACTTCTCAGCGTTCTTTGGCTCTGTAACATTTGGAGTAAAATGAGCAACTGGACTTGCATTATCAGGGAGCTGTGGCACTTCAAAGCTCTTATTCTTAATAGCAGCTCTTTCTTGATCAACTAAGTTTTTGAATTCGTCTATTCCAATCTTTTTAATCAAGAACTTAAGACGAGCCTTATGCCTCTTTTCTCTCTCTCCGTGTCTGTCAAATACTCTCAGAGACGCTTCCATAAATGGAATGATTTGGTTTCCTGGTAAAAACTCATAGGCTGTCTGAGCGAAGAGAGCTTGAGCCCCAAGGCCCCCACCAACTACAACTTTAAATCCTTCAACGCCATCCTGAACCATTGGAATGAATCCAAAATCATGCATAAAGGTCAGTGCGTTATCATAGATGCTACTCGAAAATGCAGGCTTGATCTTACGTCCCATCTCCTGACAGATCGGATTGCGCATGAAGTAATGTGCAGTCGCATGAGCGTAAGGCGACACATCAAAAGGCTCCATAGGATCAATACCTGCTTCTGCCGAAGCGGTAACATTTCTTACGGTATTCCCGCAAGCCTCTCTCGCTGTAATATTTTTCTCAGCTAGTGCAGTCCATACCGCAGGAGAGTCATCCAGCTTCACATAGTGCAACTGAATATCTTGTCGAGTTGTGATATGTAGATTGCCTGTGGCAAACTTATCGGAGACATCAGCAATTCTAACGAGTTGCGCTGCGGTCAAACTTCCAAAAGGAATTTTGATTCTGAACATTTGTACGCCGAGCTGACGCTGACCATATACTCCTCTGGTCAGGCGATATAACCTAAATCTTTCTTCGTCAATCTGGCCGTTTCTGAATTTTTTAATCTTTTCTTGAAGTTCGAGGATATCCTTTTGATCCTCGGCAGAAATGGTCAGGGATTCATCTTTAACGCTCATCTAAGAATTATTTAAACACACATAAAAAAAGACCCATCAAATCTCTTGATAGGTCCGTATAATTTTTAATTAATAGAAATCTGCTATCAAGACTTATTACCCAACACAACAACAGCAGCAACAACATTGTGCGCCAGTTGAATAGATAGTAATATGTCTCATAGTGTATTTCATAAAAAAAGCCCAATCGGTATTTCGATCAGGCTCTATTTTATTTTATAAATAGTTATACCAGTCGAAGCTAAGGTCGATTATTACAACAGCAACAACAAGTATTCATCTTAATCATATATGCAAGTTACGAGCTTACGATATATTTAACAAGAGCTTCACGGATTATGTTGCCCTGAATGAAATGTTTAGTAAAAATTATCTTGTGAACGACAACATTGTCACAACACCAATTAATAACTATGTTAGCCAAGGCATATGCAAGCGCAGTACAGGGAGTCGATGCGCAGACTATTACAATAGAAGTAAATGCTGGTGGCACTGTCGCCGCAGGAAAGCAATTCTACTATCTGGTTGGCCTACCTGACAATGCAGTCAAAGAAGGATTTCAAAGAATAGAAGCCGCCATCAAAAACATAGGCTATAAGATGCCTCGATTGAAGCTCGTTGTAAACATGGCTCCGGCGGACATCAGAAAAGAAGGCTCTGCATATGATCTTCCTATAGCCATCGGAATTCTAGTGGCGACGAAGCAGATTACAACTGACAGTCTATCCGATTACCTGATTATGGGAGAACTTGCTCTGGACGGTAACTTGAGACCGATAAAAGGAGCACTACCCATTGCAATCGAAGCGCGCAAACAAAAATACAAGGGGATCATCCTACCTAAGCAAAATGCCAAAGAGGCAGCAATAGTCAACAATCTGGATGTATATGGTATAGACAATCTGGTGGAAGCAGTAGAGTTTCTCAATGGTGATAGAAACTTAAAGACTATTAAGATTGATACCAGAGAGATATTTGCTGAAGATCAAGGTCATCATGCTGTAGACTTTTCTGATGTAAAAGGTCAAGAGAATATCAAGCGTGCGCTAGAGATCGCAGCTGCAGGTGGACACAATGTAATCCTCATTGGCCCACCGGGTGCAGGTAAGACCATGCTAGCCAAACGGCTGCCTGGCATATTGCCCCCGCTGAGTTTACATGAGGCTCTCGACGTGACAAAGATTCATTCTGTATGTGGCATGCTCGGTACAAATGCCTCTCTCGTCTCCAGGCGTCCCTTTAGGGCGCCACACCATACGATAAGCGATGTTGCTCTTGTCGGCGGCGGATCTAATCCCTTGCCAGGCGAGATATCACTGGCTCATAATGGTGTTTTGTTTTTAGATGAGCTACCAGAATTTAAGCGAGCGGTACTGGAAGTGATGCGTCAACCCATGGAGGAGCGCCGTGTAACCATATCAAGGGCACGGGTAACCGTAGATTATCCATCTAGCTTCATGCTTGTAGCATCTATGAATCCATGCCCCTGCGGATATTACAATCATCCAGAGAAAGACTGTTCATGTGGACCAGGTATTGTCAAAAAATACCTCAATAAGATATCTGGACCACTACTGGATAGAATAGATCTGCATGTTGAGGTGACTCCAGTATCCTATGACGAGCTAAGCAATCGAACAACCAAGGGAGAAAGCAGTGCTGACATCAGAGCTCGTGTATCTGAAGCTCGAGCTATCCAAAATGAACGATTCAAAGATTATCCAGACATCTATTGCAATGCGCAGATGACCAGCAGAATGGTTAAGGAAGTCTGCCAACTCAATAAGCCTGGAGTCATGTTGCTCAAGACCGCCATGGAACGCCTTCAACTATCCGCACGAGCATACGACCGCATACTTAAGGTAGCACGGACTTGTGCTGATCTGGCAGGAAGCAAGGATATAGATCATACTTACTTGGCAGAAGCGATACAATATCGTAGCTTGGATAGAGAGGGTTGGGCTGGGTAATTGATTTAAAACTAAGACATAGAAAAACATCTATATGAGAAGTAATTTAGTCACTCCAATAATTATTCTGGCTTTTGTCACCTTATGTTCTTCAACATTATCATCGCAAGATTATCCTATACATGTGGCTCCTATGGCTACGTCATGTGTGGAGAACTCAGCACACGATATTGTGAATTGTACTGATAATTTAATTTATGAGTTCTTACTTTCAGATATTGACTCCTCTGTATGCAATCATATAGATTCGGGCTTTCAATACAGTCTAAAAATAGATATCGACCAAACTGGGAAAATATCATATACTAATGTTAGTTCTTGGAATGACCAAGGAAGTGGGTGCAAGGAGTATTTTCATCTAAAGGCTTCAAAAATCTCTGATGTTATAAAGTTCAATCCGGCACTTGATGGAAAAAATAAGCCCATTATCGGAGCGAAATACTTTGATTTTACCTATCCAATACCTCAAAAGCTAGATTCTCTAAGAGAAGCTGGATCAAATTGGGTCAGATTGGAGAATTTACCTAGATTCATCGGATGTGAACATATTACTGGTAATAACAAAGACATTCAGAAATGTTCCGAGCGAACGTTGCTTCAGTTCCTCTATAACAATTTGGAGTACCCAATAAAAGCACGGAAAAAAGGTGTTCAGGGTCAAGTTTTTGTACAATTCGTCGTTAAACCCGATGGCATGATAACAGACATCAATATCGTACGTGACATCGGCGCAGGATGTGGCCAGGCCGTAATTGATATGGTTAAAAAGATGAATCAGCTAAGTCCACCTTTTGTACCTGGGAAACAACTCGGTAAAGCTGTGAAGGTATTGTATACTTTACCAGTAACGTTTCGGTTGGAAAATTAGCGAGGCTTTGTTACTCCTCTTCATCAGACGCCTCGAGCATCCCTCGCTGGTCTAGAAAGCTGTACCACTTGATGACCTTCTTGACATCGCTGATCTTGACTTGATCTCTATCGTAGTCTGGAAGGATCTCGGCAAAGTATTTGAAGAGCTCCTTAGGTGGAGACTTTAGATCAGGAGTTGGTGCACCGTGTTCTTTTATCTTAGCAAATACCTCTTTCATCTCGCAGGCATCAAGATCTGTATAGATAGCCACCGTCTCGAGCGGTGTAAATTGATGTTTTCTTACTGAACAGAACTTCGTCTTGCCAGTATCGATGTCTTCTACGACAAGTCCATTGCTACGTGAAGTAACCAATTTATATATGCCAGGTAAACCACTTACCGCTACAAGATCTCTAAGAGTCATAATTTGTCAAATTGAGCAGCAAAAGTAGTGAAAGGATTAAATCTGAATGTTAACAAAATGTGTTCAAACTATTCATACAGATTATAGAGCACTTCGAGTGATCTAACCTCGGTAAATCCCACCACATGAAATCGATAATAATCGACAAGCTTCGTGATCAACTGTCGCCGCTGCTCCTTAGTTGACTGAGGCTGTTGGCCAGCCAAATACTGCGACAATATCTCACTCAGGTCGGTGTCCAAAGTATCTCGATGCTGCTGGCTATCTCTTATAAACTGTCCCTCACGTAGAGAAAATCGTGAATCTATGGCCGACCAGTTGTTTTGCATCTCAAATCCAATCTCTCTCGCCAAATCAATCAAATATCGGATATGAAAATCTCGGAGGACCACAGCCTCAGAATCCAACTCATTAAACCTCTCATAGACAAAGTCATAAGTCTGATCGGGGTCGTCGATCTGGACAATTGCCTTCCGGGTCACCTCAATTAAAAACATGCCTACTGTGCCTCTAACCACATCAAAAGGTATGTGCGAATAGATCTTGTTGTATTTCACTTCCTTGATCCTTGAGAGAGATGCTTTAGCCGTGGCCTTGTCATAGCAGACGATGTCAACGAGATTCATAACTCGCAGCATGGCAGCTTTATTCGAATTTTTCTTTCGCACACCACCGCATATATAGGAGCGCATCCCGACATCCGCAGAAAATATATCCAAGATTAAGCTGGACTCTCCATACTTGACCGTCTTGCATATGATGCCTGTTCTATCGACTAACATTGTTCAATAATAACTTTCTATACGATCAAAGGGAAATTAGGGCCTTGATTATTAGTTAGACGTCAATTTATAGGGTGTCGTGGCTGAATATTACTAACTGCGATTATATGTAAATAGTGAATATCAGCGATAATAATATCATTCTCATTGTAAAGTGAGATTCAACCCTAATCCACGAACTTCGTGACTTCAATGAGTTAATAAGGGGTATTACAGGATCAGATTGGAAAGCGATTGAGAAGAATTATTGATACAATGTCAATAAGTATGAATCTTATTGTCTATTTATACAAAATAGGATTAGATAACGTTGGTTACATAGGACTCAACTCATACGTATCATGGCTACAGCAGATCAATTAAAGGCTCTATTAAAATCACATTTTGGGAATAATGATGAGCGATTTAAAACAATTGCCCTTCAACTTGCGGCTTATGAGGCAAACAATGGACATAGGGCGCTTGCACAAGAGCTTAAGTCTATCATAGATAAGGGCGTAGATGGCAGAGTTAAAAACTTGCCCGTTTTAGACTCTCTACCAGATATTATTCACTGGTTAGAGCCAAAATATCGATTGTCCAGTTTAATTGTCAGTGAAGAGATAAAAATTAAGCTTAAGCGATTATTAAAAGAGCATAAGCAAGTATCTAAGCTTCAGCAACATGGTCTAAGTAACCGCAGGAAAGTTTTACTAAGCGGTCCTCCAGGTACAGGTAAAACTATGACAGCAGAGGTGATCGCGAATGAGTTGAAATTACCACTGAACATCATTCTTGTTGATAAGATGGTCACGAAGTATATGGGAGAGACTGCTTCTAAGCTTCGTCAGGTCTTTGATGTTATTAGTAAAACAACTGGAGTTTACCTTTTTGATGAATTCGATGCATTAGGAACAGAGCGTAGTAGAGATAATGAAGTTGGTGAAATGCGCCGTGTGCTAAACTCGTTTTTGCAATTTTTAGAACAAGACCAATCCAATAGTTTTATCATAGCAGCAACGAATAATATCAAATTATTAGATCAGGCTCTCTTTAGAAGATTTGATGATATTCTCTTTTATGATCTTCCATCCAAGCACAATGCGATTAGGCTAATTGAAAATAAGCTTGCTACCTTTAAAACTCATTTTTCAATAGACAAATTAACTGCAAAAGAACTCAAGGGTCTTAGCCACGCTGAGCTTACACAAGTCTGTAATGATGTCATAAAGGAGATGATTCTGGCAAATCGCAAAACCGTTAAAAAGGCAGATTTTATAACATTGCTCAACGATAAAAGAGAGGTCTATCTTAGAAAGTAATAATGCAAATGGCAGAGATTGATTTCCCTATAAAGTTGCTGTCGTTTGAACCTGGTCAGACTGATTATACATCAAAGAACAATCGAGGTCCACAGAAAAATATACCAATTCGTAACCGTCCAACTCATGGTCAGAAGGTTTTAGATCAGTTTCATCAAATATTTATTGAAAGTGATATTAAGAAAGTCGCTGCAATTAAAGCGAGAGGTGGACTCTATGTTCAATTTCGCGGGCTTCCAGAACATGATCTCATCACTAAGAGTTTAGAAAATTTAAGGAAAGGTGTTAGACTCTTAAATATCACGCCCACTAGAGAGGATAATGTTCAAGGCACTGAAGCAACGGTCTTTGTTCCTTTTGGACAAGAAAAGTACTTTATTAATAAAGTGCAGGATTATCTTAACGATGATGAGTACTTCGAGAGTAATGGCAAACCTAAAAACCAAGATTTAATAGACGGCATTGAAAATGTTTCAGCTGCAATTGTCGAAGCTTTATGGACAGATAAGTTGGAGCTATTTCCGGGAGATGATGAAATTTGGTGTGAAGTATGGCTACGGATTAGAAATTGTGTAGGCGAAACGGTTGAAGCGTTTAAAGTAGATTGCCACGAGCTTGATATTTCGATAGGTACAGGGTTCATTGAATTTCCTGAGCGAGTTGTCATACCCATCTTAGCTAATCGGACGAAATTAAGTGCCATATTCAGCAAATCTGCATTGCTTGCAGAAATCAGACTTTTAGCCGAAACAGCTCATTTTTGGTTAGAGCTTAGCAATGTAGAGCAATTAGAATGGGTAGATAATCTCATTGAAAGAACGAATATTGATGAGGATAGCAAAGTGAGCGTGCTCATTCTTGATACAGGTATCAATAGAGGACATCGTCTCTTACATGATATCATCGAAGAAGATCATCAATTTTCGGTTAAAGCAGATTGGGGTGTAAATGATCATGATCGGCATGGTACACTAATGGCTGGAACAGTGGCCTATGGTGATATTATAGATCTTGTTAATAATGACGCTTCTATTGCTATTGGTTTGAAGATTGAGTCGGGCAAAATTCTTCCCCCTCAAGGTGAAAATGATAAAGAGCTTTATGGGTACTATACCTCACAACTAATCAGCCAGGCAGAATTGAATATTACTGACAAATTCAGGATAATTGCCATGGCTGTTGCAGAAGATAAAGAATATGACGGCCGACCATCTTCATGGTCGGGAGCAATAGATGCAATATCCTCTGGAGCGAGCGATGACAGGCCAAGATTTTTTATTTTGTCATCAGGAAATGTTCATCCAGATGCGGATTTCTTGGATTCTGACTATCATTATTTTGATAGTAACAATGCATCACGTATTGAATCCCCGGGTCAATCTTGGAATGCGCTGACAGTAGGATCAATGACGAGAAAAACGATTCTAAGAGAACAAGATTTGGAAGACTATAAGCCCGTTGCTCCACAAGGGGGTATTTCACCATTTACAAAAACATCAACACTTTGGGACGACAAATGGCCGATAAAACCAGAGATCGTAATGGAGGGGGGCAATATTGCTATAGATAATGCTCTAGAGTTTTATACCGTAGCAGATGATTTATCGTTAATGAGCACCTTCTATGATCCTACAATTGCGCAATTCGGTCAGTTTAACATGAGTAGTGCCTCGGTTGCACTTGCAGCGAATATGGCTGCTAAGATTGCATATGCTTATCCAGAATTTTGGCCTGAAACCGTGCGTGGTTTGATAGTACACTCTTCTGATTGGACTAGCACAATGAAAGGTCAATTCTTAAGAGCTAATCCGCAGAAACAAGATTACTATCGTCTTATGAGGGCGTGTGGATATGGTGTTCCCAATTTGGATAAGGCCATAAGATGCGCATCCAATAGCATGACAATGATCATGCAACAGAACTTACAACCATTTGCAAAAGGCGGAAAAGAAAATAACTATAGAAGTGTTACGAAGGATATGCATTTTCACGAATTGGCCTTACCTACGGATTTGCTTGTTGATCTTGGGAATATACCAGTTAAGCTCAGGATTACTTTGTCATATTTTATAGAGCCTGGACCAGGTGAGATTGGCTGGAAAGACCGTTACAGATACCCGTCACATGGATTAAGATTTGATATTAATAACCCTCAAGAAACTGAACAACAATTCAAGCAACGAGTAAATAAACTAACTGAAGAAAAAGAGGAGAGTTTTAGGAATAATCCTGCCCGATGGGTAATTGGTAAGGCAAGAGATAAAGGATCTATTCATTCTGACATAATCGAAACGACAGCCTCAGAAATAGCAACTTGTAAAATGATTGCGATTTACCCCACAATTGGATGGTGGAGAGAGAGGAAACATTTAGGAAAGACCAACAAGAAGTGTAGATACAGTTTAATCATTTCCCTTGAAACCCCTGAACAGAATGTTGATATTTACGCAATGATTGCTCAAGAAATTGAGAACCGTATTAAGATTGAGGCCAGTGTTGATATTTCAATAAATACTTAAATTCTTTATACAGCAGTTGTACAAGAAGCTAATAAACAATCCTCATCATACAATATTATCAATAATCACAGGCATATGATCGCTGAGTTTAATCCAGTCTTCATACACACCAATCTCAATACTTGTATTTTCAGAAAATAGACTCTTCGAAGCGCAGCAATAGTCCATGTGATAAGGCTTGTCGATATTCTTAGTTAAGTACAATGTTGGATGACTCTCCTGTCCATGATCAGTGTCTGTCAACTGATGATAAACACTATAGATATCCTTGTCATTCAGGAAGTCGATGACCTGCGTATGATTTCCGACCTTCCTTTTATGATCCCAAATGGCATTGCTATTAAAATCTCCAATCAACATGGAGTCTTTATCTAATAGGTCCGAGTAGAAGTTGATCGCTGCCCAAATCTGTCCTACATAACTGCGAGCTCTGCTTTCTTCATGTGGCATGGCCCATATGGCAAAGAGATTTATCTCTTTATCGTTGATAGAAAGCTTTAATGGGACGACATACTCAACCGATTCATTATGATTTTCGTTGAGCGCTATATTGACCTCATTAAATGAGATTACTGCGACTCCTTTATTGGGATTCTTGCCATACCAGATGAGTTGATTATAGTTTAATGAGGATAGGTGATCTTTCAATTTCAACTCGTTCTCACACTCCTGCAAGACCAATAGATCTGGCTTGAGATCAAGGACTTTCGGATACTTCTTCCTGAAGGCCATATTGCAATTCCATGAGATGATTTTCAAAACTGTTGATTGAAGTTATTTTCTATTTCTCATAATGATAAAGGCTAAGATAATTTTAGAATAAGGAGCCTTCGGCGAGCCACTTTTGCAATCGGCAAAAACCCGCCTTCGGCGAGGCAGGGCTACCAAAACCCTTGGTCATCAAAGGCGCTGCTACAATGGTGCTGGCAGCCCATCCACCTTGTGGTTCACTCCTTTAGATGTCTCCCAACATCTATCTTAAGGAATCAGTCGATCACCCACTTGAGATGACCTTCCCACTGCCACATATTTCATGACAAAAGTTAGGCTTTTCTATCGCTTTCATCATCCTTAGCAGAATACTTCTTACGTAATTCCAAGCGTAATAACTGTCGTTTCAGAATCAGCTCTGACAGTGCAGTAATCTGTGCTTCACCATTATAGTGTTGGACAACATGTTTGAGCTTTTGCTCATCGATATCGAGCCGATACATATAACTAAATAGGAGACCTGGATCTTCACCGAGGAGTTCAGTCACTCTGCCTGAGATCATCTCTAGTAATTGATCGTATTGACTGTCATCAGTACTATGATTTATGATATCATCAAACATGATCATCTACTATTAATGCATCCATAATTGTTCTGTCATTGCGCAGTTTCTGGACTTTACTCTGCCCTCCTTGTTTTCCGATTTTTTCCAGATACGCACTGAAACTCCCTGCCTTAAGTGGGTAAAGCTTTAGTTGCTTCATGGCAATAGACTCATAACGCTTCTGTGCATAGTTATTGTTGAGACCTTGTATTGCGCCATCGAGATCTTCGGTGAACTGCTTTAGATCACTAGGCGCTCTGTCAAACTCAATTGCCCAATCATGCCAACCCTGTTCATCTACCGAGATATACTTCGGCGCTACGGTGAAATGTGCTATTGACGCCTCATGGTTCTGCGAAACATTAAGTAACGCTTCACGAGCCTGCCAGAGCATCAAGTCTTCGCCAAATGCATTGACATACTCAGAGATCCGCCCGACTACTTTAATCTTAAATGGTACAGTTCTCACAAACTCGACGATATCTCCAAGGACATATCTTAGCAATCCCGTCTGTGTAGAAATCAATAACACATACCGCTCACCTGCCACAACATGTTCAAATCCCATTATCTCTGGTGACTCTGAGGTCGCATAATCAGAATATTTGATAAACTCAAAATAGACCCCGCTATGAGTCATCATCAACATACCATCCTCATCAGGGTTATCCTGAAAAGCAAAGAACCCCTCAGTTGCATTATAGATCTCGATAAACTTGAAATTGGGGAGCCCGATCAGTGACTTCAACTGCTCCTTATAGGGCGCCATACTCACGCCGCCATGCAAGTAAGCTTTGAGATTCGGCCAATGCTCAGCAATAGTTCTGGGAGCAATATTTTTTTTCACTCCAGATAGTACAGTAATGACCCATGTCGGTACACCAGCAAGTAAAGAAACATCACGGCTCTTGGATGCCTTACGTATGGTAATATCCAGTTTCTGCTGCCAGTCTGGGAGGATGGCTTCACTGATCTTAGGCACATAATAAGGCCTGAAAAACATGGGAATACGATTGAGCATGATACCGGAGACATCACCAATGAGATGATCGCTGCGACGTTCATAGATAGCTCCACCTATCAACAGATTTTTTGCCTTGAAGACATTCATATCAGGAACATGATTATATAGGGTATTCAAGCTGTACCATGACCCTCTCAAGTGATTAGTTCTCACGAAGGAATCTGGTGTAGGAATCAGCTTTTTCTTCCCTCCTGTAGTACCAGAGGATTGAGCATAGTAGGCTATCTTATGTGGAGGGCTCTCTATAATGCGCTCAATTCCTCGATCATACTTGGCATAGGTGCTGATACTGACTGTAGATTTATATTCTGCCTCAGTACACCCATCTTTAATCTCTGAATTGAGCAGTTTCACTAATGGTGCTCCAAGAATCTTCTTCAACTCCAGCGACTGACATTGCGGAGTCTGATACCTAACTTGATCGAGTTCTTGATCAAACCTCTTGACATAATATTTTACTAAGCCATTAATCACGACTTGCTATCAGGTATTAATTAAAAATATACAAGGAGATTTCTTTAGCTCCAGATCATGTTGCTTGCGCCAATGAGCGATAGTTCTGGTGTCGATATACTCTTCTGGGGCACTGATATCTTGAGCAATACATAGTCTAATGGTGTGCTGAAAAGTCGAACTCATCTTTTCATAAAGCTTCTGGTTGCGGTAGGGTGTTTCTATAAATATCTGAGTATAGCCCGTCTTGATGGCATTATCTTGAATTGCTTTCAATTTTTTGGTCAGAGCAGGTTCTTTAATAGGAAGATACCCGTGAAATGTAAACTCCTGACCATTGAGGCCAGACGCCATCAATGCCATAAATATAGAACTCGGCCCAGTGATCGGAACAATCTTATAGTAGCTAGCTCTCGCTTGATTGACTACATCGTGACCTGGATCTGCGATGCATGGCAGCCCTGCCTCTGACATCAACCCAAATGATCGTCCAGCTGTCAGCAGCTCTTTGATCATCATATGGCTCTGTTGTGGGTTACGCTTGTCCAATTCTATAAAGTCTGCACCATCGATATCATAGTCCTTAATCACAGATCTGATAAACCTCCTCGCCGTCCTGAGTTTTTCAACAACAAAACAATCTAACAATCCTATGGCATTAACAACTGCCAGCGGGATGTGATCCATTGTTTCCTCGGCTATAGGAGTAGGAATGAGATAGAGGGTTGGCATAGGATATCTATATTTGTTATTGATGAACGAGCAAGAGGAAGGCTATACTATTAAGATTAAGCAGTTCGAAGGACCCTTTGATCTACTGCTGTTCTTTATAGAGCGTGATGAGATCGACATACTTGATATACCTATCTCAAAAATCACCGCTGACTTCCTTGCTTACATCCGTCAACTTGAAGAGCTAAATATAGATGTAGCCAGCGAATTTATTCTGGTGGCGGCCACATTGATGCGGATAAAGGCGAGGATGCTTCTTCCACGACCTGAACTGGACGAGGATGGACAAGAGATTGATCCAAGAGAGGAGATTGCAAGAAAGCTATTAGAGTATAAGCGGTTTAAGGATATCATTGGCGACCTCTCATCACTCGAGGTTGAACGCATGCAGCTCGAACCTCGAGGGAACGTCAACAAAGAAATCAGAAGCATCGCCACTAAAGCCTTGGTGGATGTAGAGTTAGAGTCTCTGACCATGTTTAAGCTCCTCAAGAGCTTTGAAAATGTGATGAACCGCAAGAAGATCAGGGATACCAAACCTAGACATCTTGTCTATCGCTACAACTACACACTTGAAGAGCAGAAGGTCTATGTACTCGATAAAATATCCGTCAAGGGAGATACTTCATTCGAAGACATCTTTGAAAATTTGGAAGATCGGATGCACTGTATTATCACCTTCCTCTCCGTCTTAGAATTAATCAATGCAGAGGAAATCTTTATCACGACTGGAGTCAATGTAAATACCTTTGTTCTGAAGCGAGGTCAGGCGGCTTGAGTTTATGCTTTGTCATCTAATTCTATCCTCGAAATATTGGCACTTCATGTTGATTATTGAGGTCCTGACGGTTTGATGATCTATAATCCAATACCTATCTGATCTAAATAATCTAATCTTTCACAAAATAGAAGGTCCATCCTTTCATAGATACAATATAAAGCTATCTTTGCGGCAAATTTTAGAACCCACAAGTACTATATAGCATGGCTAACGTTGGAGAAATAAAGCAGATAATCGGACCAGTTGTCGATGTAAGTTTCGCAGGAGATAATGTTGCTCTTCCAGAGATTATGAATGCCCTCGTGGTTGAAAAATCTAATGGAGACAAGATCGTATTAGAGTGTCAGCAGCACCTCGGTGAGGATAGCGTACGTGCTATTGCGATGGATGCAACAGATGGATTGACACGTGGTACTACTGTAACTGACTTGGGCGGCCCAATCTCTATGCCTATCGGTGATGGTATCAAAGGTCGCTTATTCAACGTGGTAGGTGAAGCTATTGATGGTATCGGTGAAGTAACAGGTACTACGACCAGATCTATCCACCAAGATCCGCCAAAATATGAAAACCTATCAACAGAGAACGAGGTGCTCTTCACGGGTATCAAAGTGATTGATTTGATCGAGCCATACTCTAAGGGTGGTAAGATTGGATTATTTGGTGGTGCCGGTGTGGGTAAAACGGTCTTGATCCAGGAGTTGATTAACAACATCGCCAAGGGATATGATGGAATCTCAGTATTTGCCGGTGTGGGAGAGCGTACGAGAGAGGGTAATGACTTATTGAGAGAGATGCTCGAGGCAGGTATCATCAACTATGGTGAGGACTTCATGCACTCTATGGAAGAAGGCGGATGGGATCTCAGCAAGATTAAGAAAGAATCACTCTTAGAGAGTAAAGCAACGTTCGTATTCGGACAGATGAATGAGCCTCCAGGTGCAAGAGCTAGAGTGGCCCTATCAGGATTGGCTATTGCCGAATACTATAGAGATGGCGATGTCAACGATCCACAAGGGGGAAAAGACATCCTATTCTTCATCGACAATATATTTAGATTTACTCAGGCAGGTTCTGAGGTATCGGCCCTATTAGGACGGATGCCATCAGCGGTAGGATATCAGCCTACGCTTGCTACAGAGATGGGTAAGATGCAGGAGCGTATTACCTCGACTAAGAGGGGATCGATTACATCTGTACAAGCGGTATACGTGCCGGCGGATGATTTAACGGATCCAGCACCAGCGACTACATTTGCTCACCTTGATGCCACTACAGTATTAAGTAGAAAGTTAGCTTCAGAAGGAATCTACCCAGCGGTGGATCCATTAGATTCTACATCAAGAATCTTAGATCCAGCGATTATCGGTGATGAGCACTATAACACTGCATTTAAGGTGATCAACATCCTACAGCGTTATAAGGAGCTTCAGGATATCATTGCCATCCTCGGTATGGAGGAATTATCAGAAGAAGATAAGCAAGTAGTACACAGAGCACGTCGTGTTCAGCGATTCTTGTCTCAGCCTTTCCACGTTGCAGAGCAATTTACAGGTCTTGAGGGCGTATTAGTACCGATTGAGGATACGATTAAGGGATTCAATATGATCCTTGATGGTGAGGTAGATGAGTATCCAGAGTCTGCTTTCAACTTGGTTGGCTCTATTGAAGAGGCTATTACAAAAGGTAAGAAGCTATTAGCTGAAGCTAACGCATAAGATACACACTCGTAAATTTTTTAAACGATCCATATGAATCTAACGATCCTAACACCAGACAAAGAAGTTTTTAGCGGAGCGATCAAGTCTGTTAAGGTGCCCGGTGTCTCAGGACAGTTTGAGATACTCAAGGGTCACGCTGCTATCGTATCTTCATTAGGAGAAGGAGAGGTAAGAGTGATAGATGCTGCTGGTTCTACAGCGACTTATGGTATTGCAAGGGGATTTATAGAAGTTTATAATGACGAGGTTTCTCTATTGGTTAGAGGGCTGACGGTAAATTAGACTTCTCCAGCACGGCTAATACTGTAATAAGATAAATAGATTACTTTAAAAGGGTATGGTTAAAATCATACCCTTTCAGTATTTTATGGGTCTAAAAGTAACTGGCACTTTGGATCTCATCTATCGCAAGCAGAAATATCAGGATTATCTCAGTAGACTGGAGTCGTTAAAGCATGCCGGTACTACACCAGTACAACAGTCAAAACAAGAATACATAGACATTAATAATCAGTTAACCGATCAGTTACAATCCATCAAGCAGCTTACTGATAAAGCTATAGTCGCTCAAGGCTATTATATTCTGGGCATTCCAGTTACTTTACTGTTGCTTCATCAAGCGTATATAGCCGGTTTTAGCTTGGGTGCCATTTTCTTGATACTGCTCATTACATTCTTCATGATAGCTCACACCATCATGAAATCTCTTATTGCCCTTAACAAGACACTCACTCCTATTGTAGAAGTTGATAACGCTGATATGCCTTCGTACTTAATTAGTAAAATGTCTTATGTCAACTCAGGTCTGGATATCAAAAAGTATAGAGTATTGCTCCTGGGTCTATTTTATGTATTGTTTTTTCCTGCACTACTTTATTATGGCTTCAATCTATTGAATCACTCCCTTACATCCTCTACCATATGGCTAATCTCATTTGTTTTATCTACTGGTTACTGGATCTTCTACTTTAAGAATAGATTAGAGCCAGTGACCGATATCGAAGTGGAATTGTCCATTATCGATCGGGAGTTAACTCAATTGATCGCATAAGAGCAATGAACATCCTGTACATCAGGATTAGAACAAAATCAAGTGAAGCTCATCATGACATATCTCAAGCTAAGTCTCCGCTTTTAGCTGCTTGCGAAGAAAACTTATCAAAACAATAATAAAACCTATCATTGCGGTCGTATGAGTCATCCCAAGAACTGGGCCTCCACCGTCCAATATATGATGTCGCAACGCCGGAATATGCAAAAATGCCTCGTTGATCGCCCCTCCTATTAACAAATAATAACTCACAATCATGCAGGAGATATGAACTTTGAGCCAATGCCTCCCCCAATGATATTTGCCAAATAGATAGCCTGGGATTATAACTGCTAGTGCTGTTATCCCGAGCCAGTGAGGAAAAAACCACTTTCCAAAAGCCTTGACGATAAATAAACAGGTAATATTCGCAACGATCATCAGCCAAAAATACAGGACACCTGTTTTCTTGTGTTTTGGCGTCCCTTTCGGTTGAAACAAGACCATTGCCCCAACGATTAGCGCAAGTGAAGATGACAATATGTGAGCAATTGAATTGATACTTTTCAAGATTTCCATATTACATTTTATAAAGTTATTTATGCTATAAACTAATAATGCAAAAAAATTAGCTCAAATAATTCTTAATTGCCTCAACATATTCTTCAAATGCGTCAATGCCAAATTTGGTAATCGCAACAGAAGTATGAGGATAATTATTTTTAAACCCTTTTTTAATCACGATGTATTTGGCGGCCTCAAGCTTTTTTAGTTGCACACTTAGATTACCCGAAGTAGCCTTAGTCACCTCTTTAAGAGCAGTGAAGTCAGAGCTGCCATTAGTCACTAAATATGACATTACAGCCAAGCGTAATTGTGAATGAAGAATAGGATTTAGGTCTTTAAACATTGTTCTTCTTGTGGTTACGCATCAGTAAAACACCAGGTATTAAGAAACATACAATACTTGCGATACCCATCAATAATGGTTGTTGAGAATAGTCCACAACAAAACTATAAAATCCAATAAAATTCATCAATATACCTGAATATAACAGGATATTACTATTAATCGTCGCACCAGATATCATGACTCCGATACTCAGCAGAATTAAAATTAATGGTATCAAGTTATCTCCCAACTCCCCTCCCATGGCAAATGCAATTACTATTATAGAGATACTAAGAGGTGCCCAAGTAGCAGCCATGATGCGACTGAGATGCGTTCTCGCTTTATTCCCTTTCATTGCATAGTAGATTGCAGTTAGAACGCCGCCAACAGGCATCATGAAATATGGATAATAACTGATGTGAGCATAGCCATTATGGATCAGATAGTATTGCGTGAAACTCGCTATTGCCGCTAAGAGCCCCCAAGCAACATAGACGATGCCATCTTCCTCAAATTGTGCCTTTGCTTCTCTAATGACTGAAGTAATCGTCTCGAATCCCTGTTCAGGTGTAAAATGTTCTTCCTTCATAATTAAATTCATTTACTCAGTTAAATATAAAGTAATTTATATTATAAACTATAATTAGGGCATAAGCTATATATGATCATGATAAAAAACTCGACAAAAGATCCACAGCAGGATATAACTAGCAACGTACACAAATCGCCATCCTTGCATATCTTCAATTGCTGCACAAAATCTACCGTAAACTAAAGGGAGTAAGCATATAACTTTTAGACTATATTTTTCTACGAAACATAATACCTTCACCCATTCAATAAAATTCGACCTAAGCCTCGAGCATGAATAATAGTGAAGTAGGATTCAGCTATCTCAACGAACTCAATGAGGTCCAGCGAAAAGCCGTAGAGACTGTCGATGGTCCTGTCATGGTGATAGCCGGTCCCGGTTCGGGTAAGACACGAGTGCTAACCTATCGGATTGCACATCTGATCAATGTCGGAGTCCCTCCATGGCAGATACTGGCTTTGACCTTCACCAATAAGGCTGCTCGTGAGATGAAGGAGCGGATCGAAAAAGTAGTGGGTCCTAAGGCTCAAAAGGTATGGGCAGGCACTTTTCACTCGCTCTTTGCCCGCATACTTCGAGTAGAAGCACATCACCTAGGTTATCCCAACGACTTTACTATATATGATACGGATGATACCAAGAGTGTCATCAAGGAAGTCCTCAAACAGATGAGTCTGGACACCAAGGTTTACTCTCCAGGTGCCGTACGCTCTAAGATCTCCTCGGCCAAGAGTAATCTCATCACTCCGAAGTCTTATGCGACTAATGAAGAGCTCATGTCATATGATCGCATGAATCGCATGCCATTGATGCATGTCATCTATGACAAGTATGTCAAAAAATGCATGAGAGCGGGCGCTATGGACTTCGATGATTTGCTATTGCAAATGTTCAGATTGCTCTATCAGAATCCCGAAAACGTCAAGAAGAAATATCAGTATCAGTTCCAATATCTCTTAGTCGATGAGTTTCAGGATACTAACTTCTTGCAGTATGAGATCATGAGACAACTGGTCAATTATGAGGATAGCCCTCGTAACATCTGTATCGTAGGTGATGACGCACAGAGTATCTATTCATTTAGAGGGGCTACAATAGAGAACATCCTGCAGTTTGAGACGGACTTCCCAGAAGTACAGACTTTTAAGTTAGAGCGCAACTATCGCTCGACACAACATATCGTAGAGGCCGCCAATGGTGTGATCTCCTATAATCCACGACAGATCAAGAAAAAAATCTGGACGGATCGACTTGGAGAAAACAAAATCAAAGTCATTAAGACCATTACCGATACGGAAGAGGGCAAGAGAGTAGCAGACTCTATAATCGAGCAGAAGAACCGCTATTCCATCGAGAATACTGAGATCGCCATACTGTATCGGACCAATGCTCAGTCTAGGGTATTTGAAGAATATCTGAGGCGGTATAATATCCCATATCGTATCTATGGTGGGCTTTCCTTCTATCAGCGCAAGGAGATTAAGGACCTCATGGCTTATATGCGCCTCACGGTCAATCCTAAGGACAATGAGGCCTTTAAGCGAGTCATCAATTATCCTAAGAGGGGATTTGGCAATAAGAGTTTGGAGAATCTTGTCAACTTCGCTGAGGATAACGACATCAGCATATTCGAGTCGATACCGATGGTGCAGATGAGCAAGAGAGCTCAAACCGTGCTCACAGACTTCATGCGACTCGTTGCCAACTTCAGGATAAAAGCAGAAAAGGCAGATGCCTATCAAACCGCACTGTACATCTCCAAGAAGTGCGGCATCACAGACTTGCTCAAGAGTGATGGCAGCATGGAAGGTATGGCACGACTGGAAAATATCAATGCCCTACTAGATGGCATCCAAGAATTTGTAGAGGATGATGAGCTTGAACCTGGAGAAGAGATCGCCGACAAGACCTTGGCTAAGTATCTTCAGAATATCGCCCTGATCACCGATATGGACCAAGACAAAGACAACACCGATGTCGTCACCCTGATGAGTGTTCATGCCGCAAAGGGTTTGGAGTTCAAGTCGATCTTTGTGGTAGGTCTAGAGGAAAACCTCTTTCCATCATTCATGTCTTTGAGTGATCCGAATCAGATCGATGAGGAGCGTAGGCTATTTTATGTGGCAATTACTCGTGCCGCTGAACATCTCACATTGACTTATGCGAACAGTCGGTATCAGTATGGTCAAGTGAGATATAATGATCCCAGTAGATTCCTCGAGGAGATACCACCAGAGAATATTGACTCTATAGTACCTATCAAGGCTAAGGCAGAATTTGGAGCTCCTAAGGTGCTCTCAGGCCTAAAACCAATTAGAGCCGCTAAGCCGATGCCTAAAGTCAATGTCGCTAATTTTATCCCCAATGATCCCAGCGAGATCAAAGAGGGCATGAACGTCCTCCATATGAAGTTTGGCAGCGGAAAAGTGCTCTCTATTGATGAGCGCAATGTGGCTACCATACACTTCTCTGAGGTGCCTGACAATGCCGAAAAGCGCATCATGCTCCAGTACGCCAAGCTCCAGATTCTTAATTAATTATCTCCATGTCCAGCACAGCTCACAGGACAGCACTCATCAAGACTAAAGCCAAGGAGCTTGGCTTCCTCAGCGTGGGCATCTCCAAAGCCGAGCACATGAACGAGGAGGCAAGACGCCTCGAATCTTGGCTCGACAAAGACTATCATGGTCAGATGTCATACATGGCTAATCACTTTGATAAGCGAGTAGACCCTACCCTACTTGTTCCGGGTGCTAAGTCAGTTATCAGCTTGGCCTATAATTATTACACTGATCAAGAACAATCCGACCCCTCGGCTCCTAAGATCTCTAAGTATGCATATGGTGAGGATTACCATCATGTCATCAAGGATAGACTCAGAACACTGGTGGGCTATATCACCCAGTCTATAGGAGAGATAGATGGACGAGTATTCGTTGACTCGGCACCAGTACTGGAACGTGACTGGGCGAAGCGGAGCGGCTTAGGATGGATCGGCAAGCATACCCTACTCCTATCCAAACAAAAGGGATCTTTTTTCTTCTTAGCAGAGATCATCTCAGATCTGGAGCTTGACTACGATCATCCAGTATCAGATCACTGCGGCACGTGTACGGCATGTATCGACGCTTGTCCTACTGATGCCATCTCTGAGTCGGGATATATCCTTGATGCCAGCAAGTGCATCTCTTATCTAACGATAGAACTGAGGGACGAGATACCCAATGAGTTCAAAGAGCAAATGGAAGGTTGGATGTTTGGCTGCGATATCTGTCAAGAGGTCTGCCCGTGGAATCGCTTTAGCGCACAACATCATGAGCCAGCATTCGCCCCTAAGGAAGGTCTGTTAGACATGACCAAGGGAGAGTGGACCGAGTTAACACAAGAGGTATTTAGTAAGGTATTCTCTAAGTCTGCAGTTAAGCGTGCTAAGTTTAAAGGATTGAAGAGGAATATTGAGTTTTTGGGGTGAGATCATGAAAGGCTGCGTATGAGCTCCATTCAACCCTACATTGAAGTCAGAATAATTTTGTTTTTGATTCTTGCTGACAGCTGTATTAAGTTATAAATTCATACAATCGCACTAATAGTTGTTCGGAAGGATTCAAATCACCTTATATGCCTACTCAATATTGAAATGCAGGCTCAATGCTTAAAGATTAATTATGTTTAAATACACGAAATATCTAGAAGGCTTTATACCAATTTTAGTTTTTGGTTTATTTCTATTCATATCTAGTTGGAATATATTGGTTGATGGAGCTACTGGGTGGAGGCTTACAGCGGCGTACATTTCTTCGCTAATCTCAACGGGAATGATTACTGCTGGGGTTATTGCTAGCTTGATGCATAAGTACAGGAAGAGTACGGTAGATGACAAGAGCAATTAGCTATTAACGGATTCAGAATTATCCTGTCTAATGAGGCTCTAAATAAGCTCAAAAGCTTCATAAAGATTGTCTGTAGTTATTAGTAATCGCAGAGAAAAGTGGTGTAAAGTGGTCTTAACTCAATGGATATCTCAGTCGTACCTCTTTCGATATGAAAAAAAGAGAGATTTTTTCATATAGAGTGAATGGAGAGATCTTTAAGATCCTTAGCCGCAAACCACAATATGGCTATGCACATTAGTAATCGCAGAGAAGAGTGAAGTGGATTTCAAAGGCATCTTAAGCATGTGATTTATCAGACTGACGATCTCTCCGCAAGCCTGTCCGCCTATGGCGTGGTCGAGAAAAAATATTTCTTAGTTGTACTCCTTTATAATCATCTTATTAACAAGGTAATACAGACTCAAGTTATGTTGTGATTTTGTCATGATTAGGAGAATTGGGATTGCCTATTCATACGGATCAACCTACTCGGATCAGGACAATTCTCCTTGTAATAATTCAGATCACTCTTGCTACACACTCCTGGATAATCCCCGCTCCAATCACCCATATCTTTAATTACTTGGAAGTGTAGATGCGGCGGCCAGCCACCATTCTCAGTGCGATCCCCGAGGCTCGCAAAGTTAGCTCCCTGCGACACTTTTTGACCTACTTGCCATTGGTCAGCGTGCTCACTGCTCAGATGACCATATAGCGTGTGAAATACACCATCGCTGGATTCATGTTTCAAGATGACCGTATAACCATAATCCAAGTGCTGGTCATTGTAGGTAAAGCTATGGATGACCCCATCAAGCGGTGCGAATATCTGATGGCCAGAAGGCGCCCAGATATCAATACCCAAGTGTATATCACGTCCCTCTCCAGTGGTGAAGTGATCGCTTAGGCCATATAAATTGCGCTGCTCTAAGTAACCTCCTATCGCATAGTGAGCCTGGTGCTGCTCTTTGTAGGAGTCTATATAGGTCGATAGGTTGTCATAAGTGGTCCGACTTGGTAATCGATTATTGGTGATAGATAGGTCGATTGCTGAGAACGATTTGCCTATCGAGTCAGGGCCCATGACTGGATAGATGATCTGACCTAATGAGCCAGGATCACTCATACCTCAGCGACTCTATCGGATCAAGTCTTGAGGCCTTCATAGCAGGATACAATCCTGACAGTACACCTACAACCAGACAGACGAAAAAGGCAAAGAACATCCATGCCCATGGGATGATAAATGAATTGCTATTCATGATACTCTCAAAAGTCCATTCCACCGAACCCGTCCATACGCCCATCAATATACTCAGTACATTACCGACTATTATCCCTAATACCACACCGATCAATCCGCCAATCTGCGTGATCACCACAGCTTCGGTCAAGAACTGGATAAGGATATTTTTGCGCTTTGCACCAAGTGCCTTAGATACTCCAATTTCTCGTGTTCGTTCTGTAACTGAAACTAACATGATATTCATCAAACCAATTGATGCCCCGAGGAGCGTAATCATTGCAATGGTGATAGACCCAATCTGGAGGACTTGAGTATTCTCATTGAGGGTGCTCATGATGCTATCGCTCGTCCTAATCTCGAAATCATTTTCCTCGGAAGCCTTAAGCTTTCGGATATTGCGCATCGGCCCTATTGCCGCCAGCTTAGCATCGTCAATTTTTACGGCATCCTTAACGGACACATTTAAGGCATAACCCTTAGTTGCATATCCATAGAGCTGCTTGGCCTTAGTGAGCGTAATGAAGATTCGCCTATCTTGACTCTCGCCAAATGAACTTCCCTTCGCTTCAAGAATGCCAATCACCTTATATCTGGCTGCGTTGATTTGAATTATTTTATTCATAGCCCGCTCGGGCTTCTCATCAAAGAGTTCTTTGACGATATCCATACCGATAATAGCCTTTTGTGAACCTTCATTTGCCTCGAGAAAAGTGAAGTTTCGCCCTTCCTCAAGCTGATAATTAGAGACCTTCAGATAATTCTCGTCAATGCCATATACTCTGACTGTTGGATTAGTAACCTCTTCGCCAAAGGCGATCTCTGCGCTCCCTGTGCAGAATGTAGAGATCGACACTTCGGTTCCTGGAAACTCATATCGCTCCTTGAAATCCGTCGCCTGAGCATAATAGATCGACTCTGCAGACTTTCGCTGCCTTCCGCCTTGGTTACTCCTAATCGTTTCGCTTGCAGGTCGTATACTAATGGAGTTGGCTCCAAGTCTATTGAAGCTATCGCTCATAGTCAAGAGTATAGAATCGATAGCCGTCAAGATACCCACCAAGCAAGTTATACCCACCGCAATAATGAGTAGTGTTAATCCTGTCCTCAAAAAATTAGATTTTAAGGAGTAGAGGGCCATTCTTATATTCTCTGCAAGATTCAAGTCGTCATCTTAAGACTTACAAGATAGAAGACATTAACCAAACTCGTGCCCACTGATTATGACATTCTAAAGTTCTTTTGAATTACCTCTAATACTTCTTGATGAATATGGCCATTGGAGGCGATGAGCTGTTCGCCATAAATATAGTTGTCAGTACCAGCAAAATCTGTAATTGTTCCACCTGCCTCTGTAATCAATAGCGCACCCCCAGCTACATCCCAAGCATTCAAGGTAGTCTCATAATAAGCATCAAATCTCCCACATGCCACATAAGCCAGGTCCAATGCAGCTGAGCCCATACGCCTTAAGCCCCTTCCGAATCTCATCATGTGACCAAGAGTCCTAATCAGAGGTGCAACGTCATCTACCTCATATGGAAACCCAGTGGATATTAATGAATCAGAGAGTTGAGAAGTACTACTCACATGAATAGGCGAATCATTCAGATATGCTCCACCACCCTTAGTCGCAGAAAAAAGCTCCTCCGAATTAACTTCAAGTACTGTGCTCAGCATCATTTCGCCATGAACCGACAAGGCCACACTGACTGCAAAATGAGGGATGCCGTGTAAAAAATTGTTAGTGCCATCCAGTGGGTCGATGATCCACAGTATATCTGATTTAGATTGCTCGGTGGTTTCCTCTTCAGTGATAAATCCGGCACCATCTACGAGCGAACTGAGGCTGTCGACCAGCATAGTCTCGGCAGTTTTATCTACGTAAGAAACCAAACTGTTATTTCCTTTGGTTTCTATTTCACCTTCTCTAACCTTGCCGACTTCTTTCTTGATAAAAGTTCCAACTTTGCGGACTATTGGTTTGAGCTGTTCACAGAGTCCTTTATAATCGTGAGATGGCATCAAGTAGTATTATATCCTAAAATTAGAGTTTAAAAATCATCTATCTCTATGAGCCGACGACGTAAGCTTGAAAAATTTGCTGACATACTCAACTATGATCACGTCTATGAGTATTCAGAAATTGGCAAATCAGTTCTTAAAGCTAATAAGTATGACTATATAGACCTCCGTGGCAAATGGAGGTCAGAAGTCTTTGGTAATGATAATCCGCTATGTGTTGAACTGGCCTGTGGTCGTGGAGAGTATACACTAGGTCTGGCTGAAAGATATCCTGACAAAAACTTCATCGGTGTCGATATCAAGGGTGCGCGCATCTGGCAAGGCGCTACCAAATCCAAAGAACAAGGTATGAGTAATGTTGCCTTTCTAAGGATTAGGATAGAACAGATCGAACTCTACTTTGAAAAAGGGGAAATTGATGAGATCTGGATCACGTTTCCAGATCCATTTCCTGCCAAAGAAAATCGCCGTACTACATGTGATGCATTTCTCAATCGATACTATCAAATTGTTAAAAAAGACGGCAAACTCAATTTAAAAACAGATGATGACGATTTTTTTAAATACTCCGTAGACACCGTTGCTAAGAATAAAAATTACGAGATCATATATAAAAACAATAACATATATGGTCAGGAGCTATATACTCAAGATTTGGACATAAAAACTTACTACGAGCTCGAACATTTGGCCAAAGGTAAAACCATCAAATATTTGCTTTTTGTCAAAATAGGGTGAACTTTGCAGTATTAAATTTTGTATTTGCCCTTAATTAAACATTTGGTTATGAAAACGAGTATGGCATATAGATTATTCAGATTGTACTTCAACTCTAATTCTGACAATTACGAATTATTCGGAAACAGAGTCCACAATCCTCTAAATGGCACCCATAAAAGCGATTTCTGGGCTAATAATGCCGAAGTACTATTAAGAGGTTCTGCAGTGATCGCTCTAGGTATAGCATTGATGTATGCATTCCTAATCGCGTAAAGCAGTTCATCCGGACTTATCTCCTATTACTAAGAATACATGTGCTAGAAGTGATTCCATCCTTGAGCCTTGAGCTCATGGATGTTTCCTCCTGTGGTGTGTAGTGTGAGCTTATCCGCTTTAGGAGTAATCTCGCCAATGATTACGACATCAGGCATGAATCTGATTTTGTCCAAATCTTTGGGATCAACAGTAAATAAGAGTTCATAGTCTTCACCACCATTGAGCGCACAAGTGACTGGGTCTAGGTTGAACTCTAGAGCCAGTTTCTTGGCCTCATCTTTTATAGGAATCTTACCTTCTTCTAAGAAAGCGCCAACATCGGAGTGCTTGCAGATATGCATTATATCCGAACTCAGTCCATCGGAGATATCGATCATCGCCGTCGGCGTCAGATCAGACTTCTTAAAATATTCTACGGCATCCTTGCGGGCCTCAGGCTTCAATTGTCGCTCGATGACATATGATTGATTGCTAAAGTCAGGCTTTATCGTGCTATCGTTAATAAAGAGCTGCTTCTCCCGTTCAAGTAGTTGAAGGCCTAAATAGGCTGATCCGACGTCACCCGTCACACAGACTATATCCCCAACCTTAGCTCCCTGGCGATAGACTATTTTATCTCGATCTGTAGTATGACCTATGGACGTAATGCTCAGCGCCATACCCTTTGGATTAGAGGTTGTGTCGCCACCGATTAAGTCTACTTTATATAAGTCACAAGCTGTCTTCATGCCTGCGTATAATTCTTCAAGCGCTTCTACTGAAAATCGATTAGACAACGCCATACTTACAGTAATCTGCTGCGGGATAACATTCATAGCATATATATCCGATAGGTTAACGACTACAGCCTTATATCCGAGATGCTTCAAAGGACTATAGACCAGATCAAAGTGTATCCCCTCAACAAGCATATCTGTACTAATCGCCATATATCCTTGACCATGCTGAATGATAGCGGCATCATCACCAATGGCTTTGTGTGTTGACTCATTATACTGCTTAAAACTACCAGTCAAATGATCAATTAAGCCAAATTCTCCTAATTCTTTAACATCTGTCCTTTGCATACCTTATTGCTTTACATATCGCTCAAAACGCTGCGGATTGACACGCTTAGCCTCACTCAAGAAGTAGCTCAGACTATCTCGTTGTCCTCGTTTATTATACAATAGTGCAAGATTGATATTTGCTTCAAAATTGTTCTTATCGGCATTATAGTAACTACGCAGTTTTTGCATTGCCAATGCATTGTTTCCACTCTTTAGATCATCTGAGTACCCAATACTCGCTTTACTTGGTCGCTTGACAATAGCGCACATTGGCTTGCCATTAACATCTATGGTGTGGATTGTGCCAGCAGGCGGGAATTGATTGTTTTTTAATTCCGCCTGATCGATATATACATTGATATATATAGCATAATCCCAATCCCTGTTCAGACGCTCATAATATCGGGTGTAGTAAGCTTTTACATTGTCATAATTACGAGTATAATACCGTCCCGAATGGCCATGATTAGTGGCAAGGATTATATCGTCACGATCATTAATAATTCCTTCTTTTTTCATCCATTTAACTGCTGGCCAATAGCTATGCATATAATAATCCATCTCATAGTTGCCATACTTAGAGTCGATGCCTCCTGAGATCTCATTGAAGTAGACATATTCTACAGGGTGATTTTTAGCGATATGCCATATGGGATGAATGCAGAGTAATCCGATCACCCCGAAAGAAGCATATTGTAGATTGACATTCTTGGCCACCAGCGATTTAATAACATATCTATACCCCGCAGCAGATAAGATCACTAAAGGCGGATATACGAATATGAAGTGTCTCCATCCTCCATAAACATTGCTGTCGCCCAGGATTGCATAAGCGACTGGAAACACAATTGAAAACAATAGACATAGTATAACGAATGTTCGCTTCTTAGTGCTATGCTTGTAATAAGAAAATGGCAATGTAATCAGGCCTAATAGCACGACCAATGGAATACTGACATACATCCATTTATAGATATAGTTAGATGGCAACTCGGTTGAAGTGACATTGACTCCCTCGAATAACTGCCGTATCCCAATAGCAAAATCTGACATGATATCTAAGGATTTCAGTGGATTCTTGAGAGGTGCCTCAAGTGCAAATGGCCAGAAAACTACCATCAAGACATATGCAACAGCACATGCGGCGACACCTTTTAAGAATATCTGACCATAGTTCGGCCAATGTTCTTTAGCAAATGCGCTACCACCATGCCGTATCAAAAATCTTCCCAGCACAAATAATCCAAAATAGGGTATCAAGAGTAGGCCGCCTATTCTAAAGTTGAGACATAGCCCTATCGCCAATCCAACTTCTAAAGCTTGTCGCCAGGAAGGCTTGGGCAGGGCATCACAAAATCGAAAAATGGAGTATAGCCCCAGTATGTATCCAAAAGCGAAAGGAATATCCTTAGGATTGTTAAAACTGTGACCTAGAAATTTAGGTGAGATCAGTAGAAATATAAAGGTCAAGACCGCAGAAGTCAGGCCAAAATATCTCTTAGCTATAAAAGCACTAAATAATGCAATCAACCAGCCAATGAGGCTATTGAATATATGCCTCAGCTGGTGTGGGTCACCATAACCTGTGGCACGCTGGGCCAACTCTACTCCGGCATCAAAGGTGAAGTTATAGGCATAATCTGGACCTCTAATTTCTTCCTTATAGGTCTTGTCTTCACCGAAAGATGTGAAGAAGTTGATCACTCGATCACCATACTTAAAATGGATGTCTTCATCACCACTTATGGAGGCAGACATACTTAGCACAATGACTATAACTGCCGAAGCTAGCAATAGTCCCTTTATGATCATATTTTGGTTGGTTGACATGCTCATTTGTTGATTACTGTATATTGAGTAGAATCATTCAGTCGAGTATTAATCTGACCTTCTATTTTTCTGAATCCATAGATTACCATGATGCCGATCACAAAGAAGCCCAATGATATTATGGCCATAATAATGAGTGACAGCATGAGTTGACTCGTCCACCCCAGTACAGCACTCTCCATGATGTACTTCTTATAGAGGATCACGCCGACACACCCTAGGATGAAGGCGAAGATGACCATGAACAGCTTCAAAAAGACAATAAACAGGTCCTCAGCGTACTCGATAAATGACTTGAAGCCATGTAATACCAGCGAATCAAAATTCATCTTGGAATGTCCATCAATCCTCTTGCGTCGATCATATGGGATGAATCGTTTAGGATAATTCAGTTTAGAGATAAAGGCCGAGTAGTGGACGAATTGCTTATCAGAAATCTCCAGTAATACCTGCTTGCTAATCATCGAATAATTACCAAAGTTCAACTTCTTCCCAGTCACGACATAAAACAATAGCTTATAGAACGTATAAAACACCTTAAATTTCACCGACTCCTTTCTCCGTTTGCGTGATACGAATACAATTGGATCAGACAAACTATCTACGAGCTCGGTAATGGCATTGGGGTCGTCCTCACCATCTGAGTCCATCACCACCAGATGGCTGATATCCAGAGACTTACAATAATTTAATCCCTGCGCTATCGCACCCTGATGACCTTTGTTATGTGCTAAGAATACTAAGTCAAGTTTAATCTCAGATTGCCAGTCTAGCTGCCGTAACAAATCCTTAGTATCATCAGTACTCCCATCATCTACAATAACAATCTGAAAGTCATGATTTATCAACTCGAGGATACCCTCGAGCTCCTCAAGAAAGGTTATGATGACTTGCCCCTCATTGTAGCAAGGGGCTAATATGCCGATGGTTGACTTACTCATGATATGCATCAATCACAGCATAAAGATAGCTTCTCAAATGAGATTCTTTATTAATATATAATCTTTGATTTATAATGAGGCCTTATCCTATATTCAGATCGAAGGCCGAATAAACTTCATCCCAGAGTGGGTTAGGAGAAGGTCGACATTGATATGTGGTGCTTGTGTTGACAACTTCATACTCATAGGCATGCAACATTATACTTCGATCTTTATGTGCCCTTCGTGCACCATACTTGACGTCTCCTTTTATCGGAGCACCAAGGTGTGCCATCTGAGTCCGTATCTGGTGGAACCTTCCAGATCGTATTGAAATCATTAGCGCAGAATAGTTATCTAGTTGATGGATTTTTTCAATATCCAAGGTCACTGGTTTTGAGCCTTTGACATTTTCATCAGAGATATACGCCTTCTTCCTGTGGGCGTTCTTTGTATGATAATGCTGATAAGTCCCTTCCTTAAGTTGGTCAGACTTGTGAACCACGGCAATATACTTTTTGATAATGGTGTAGGTAGCGTACGCTTTTTGAACTCGAGGTCTGAAGCCCATTAATACCAGACCACTTACTGGTCGATCTATGCGATTTATAAGAAACAATCGACGCTCTAAAGTCTGGCTCATGATCTTTATGCATGAGTCATCATTGCTCTTATCACCTTGTACAGGAATAGTCACAGGCTTGTTAACAACTACAAGCTCGTCATCTTGATGGATGATCCAAGACTTTGGATCAATCATGTCACTAGTCAATTTCTTCATGTTCTATGTCGATGACTTTAGCTTCTTCGTTCTTATTTCCACTTATCGCCTTTGGTCCTGCTACTAATCGATATAAGACATAAACACACACGATGATTGAGATAATTTTGATCATCCTCAGACGTATTGTTAATTCAATCACAATGTATTAACTAAATGGCTTAAGTGTTTTTCTATTTTTACTTTTGTTACTCAATACATCCTTGATGCTAAAAAATCTGTCCTTTACACGCATAATTTCATTGATTGTTTTTTTAATTGCCACGGGTGTCTACCTCTTTTCGGTAGAGCGAACAGGTAGTCTGTGGGATTGCGGTGAGTTTATTCTCGGTGCTTATAAGATGCAAGTGGTTCACCCTCCTGGGGCACCGATGTTCTTATTGGTAGGAAGAATATTTGCGCTATTCGGTGATATTACCTCTGCTGACCCGAGCAATATAGCCTTTGCGGTTAACTTCATGAATGGTATGTTATCAGCCATGGTGGCGACCTTCGTGGCATCAATAACCATGATGCTAACCAAATACTTGAATTTGGCCAGTGAGGATGGTATCACGCATAAAATACAAATTGGTGGCGCAGGTTTGGCCGCTGGATTAGCTACAGCATTCTGTAGCACAGTATGGTTTTCTGCTGTGGAAGGAGAAGTATATGCGATGTCTACTTTCTTTACGGCACTAACATTCTGGACTGTGGTGAAGTGGTATACTCTCGAGGATACGATTAGAAATGATCGATGGCTCGCATTGGCAGCCTATAGTGCTGGTTTATCCATAGGGGTACACCTGCTTAGTTTACTTACTTTTCCAGCATTGGCTCTGCTGGTATATTTCAAGAAGGTAAAAGAAGTGAAGCTTCTCGGCCTAGCTGGGGCTTTTGTGGCAGGGGCTGCGCTCATTCCACTGATTCAAAAATTAATTATCACGGGTATACCTTCGCTGTGGTTGGGTATGGAAAAAACCCTTGTTAATGGTATCGGCATGCCTTTCCAGACTGGTATCATTCCTACCTTATTGATTGTAGGAGCAGTCTTCTTTGGTCTTTTCAGATATGCCTATCAGAAGCAGAATAGAATTCTTGAGCTATTCACTATGTGTGCTATGCTCGTAACCATAGGATACTCCACAATCGGTGTAGTCGTGATCCGAGCGAATGCAGATACGCCAGTTAACATGAATGTGCCAAGTGATGCTTCACGATTGCTTCCATATATCAATCGTGAGCAATATGGTGAGCGGGCACTATTATACGGACCATCTTACGAGGCTAGCCCAGTTAGCTATGATAGAAAAGATCGCTATGGACGAGAGGACTTACCCCCATACTATAGTACAACTGCCAATGACGATGAATATATCGTCGTAGACGAGAAGATAAAACCAGTCTATGCGGGTAAGGACAAGATGTTATTCCCAAGAATCTCCGATGCCAACTTAGGAAGGCCAAGACTATACCGAGAATGGTATCAATCTATATTTGGAGAAGAGGAGGCTAAACCCAGTTTCGGTTTCAATGTCGCATTCTTCATGAAATATCAATTAAACTGGATGTATTTCAGATATTTTTCATGGAACTTTATTGGGAGACAGAACGGCGACCAAGGATACTATGCATGGGATAAGTCCTCAGGAAATTGGCGATCAGGAATCAAGTTTATTGATGAATCCAAACTATATAATCTCGACGAGGAACCAGATACTATGAAGTATGCTGAGGCCAACAACAACTACTATTTCTTACCTCTGATATTTGGGCTTATAGGTTTGTTTTTTCATCTCGTTCGTGACCAGAAGACATTTTTTGCAACGATGATCTTGTTCCTAATTACAGGTCTCGGGATCATACTTTATAGTAATCAGCCTCCTAATGAACCCCGAGAGCGAGATTATGTCTTAGTCGGTAGTTTTTTCACTTTCTGTATTTGGATTGGGCTCGCCGTACCTGCCATTGTTACAATGCTCAGAGAGCGTGTGAATCTCAAGGGCATACCTATATCAGCCGCCGCTGCAGTGCTAGTGCTGCTAGCACCTACAATCATGGCATTTGAAAACTACGACGATCATAGTCGTATGCATCATACTGCATCTAGAGATTATGCCTCTAACTTCCTGAATTCTCTGGAACCTAACGCCATCATATTCACCTATGGTGACAATGATACCTATCCGCTGTGGTATGCACAAGAGGTTGAAAACATACGTACTGATGTACGGATCGTAAATCTAAGCTTAGTTCAAGTAGATTGGTATATCAATAAGTTGCGTAGCAAGGTCAATGACTCTGAGCCGTTAAAGCTCACGATTCCAGCTGAGGCCTATCGAGGTAATCGTAGAAATCAAATTCCATTTTATTTCAACCAAGAACAAGGAAGTAGACCTACGGACCTGTCCTCTGTACTCAAATTCGTGGGTTCTAAGAATGAACTGAAGGGGAGCTCGATGACTTTTGAGAGCTTCGTTCCAACTAAAGACATGTTTATTCCAACGAATATGGCCGCTGTTCAAAGGTTAAATTTCTTTACGCCAGGGGATTCTGTACAGATAGCCCCTGCTATTCAGGTGAAGTTTGGTGAAAGTAAAAACTGGATAGTCAAAGATGAACTTGCCATCCTCGATATCATCAGTAGTAATATCTGGGAGCGACCTATATACTTCGCCACAACATGTAAAAATGAAAAGCTCTTAGGGCTCAATGATTATATGCAGTACGAAGGGCTGGCTCTACGATTAGTACCAACCAAAACACCAAGTGATCGGTCTATGAGTATTTATGGTAGTGGCCGAATAGAAACGACCAAGGTGTACAACAATATCATGAATAAATTCACTTGGGGCAACTTTGATAAAAAAGACCTGTTTGTCGATAACTCGTATGGCGCAGCGGTACAAGCGCATAGAATGGTATTTAATCGTACCTGCGATCAATTGCTTAAGGAAGGTAAGAGAGATCAGGCCGTAGCACTAACTGATAAGTTCTTCGAGGCATTTCCACATATGAACTTCCCCTATGACGCTTCAGTAGTGTCCTTTATTAATATCTATCTGAGGACGAGAGAGTATGATAAAGCTAAAAAGCACTTACGTATCCTCGCTAATGAGACTGCCGATCACCTAAGCTTCTATGAAAGCATAGATCCAGATATCGTGAGGGTAAGTTTCCAACAAGATTACTCATTACGTTTACGCGCCTCGCAAAACATTCTATCAGTAATCGATTCGATACCTGATGATGCATTCCAACAAGAAATAAAGGCGTTACTCGAGAAATACAAGCAATCAAGAGTACCTAATTAAACCACAAAAACAAGACTTGCTATATGCGCATATCAATAGGATCTGATCACGCTGGCTATGATTATAAATCTCTGATCATCGCTCATATCCAATCGTTAGGACATACGATTATCGATCATGGTACTGCTGACAATAGTTCAGTCGATTACCCTGACTTCGTTCACCCAGTCGCCAAAGATATCATCGAAGATCAAGCAGACTATGGTGTGCTAATCTGTGGCACAGGTAATGGTGTTGCAATGACAGCTAACAAGTATCCAGAAATTAGATGCGGCTTATGCTGGAATGAAGATATCAGCAAACTCACTCGCCAGCACAACAATGCTAATGTTATTGCAATGCCGGCAAGATTCGTCGATATTGTAACGGCTAAGTCTATGGTGTCAGCATTCTTGATGACAGATTTCGAAGGTGGGCGACATGAGCGCAGAGTTAACAAAATCACCGCAGGGTTGTTCTCATGTTAAGTCCTAATCAATATAGACACAGCAATGAAGAAATTAATAGTTTTAATAACTGCCCTTATCGGGGTATCTCAAGTGAGCACAGCTCAATATTTCGGGGGCAAGACCATACCTGATCTAAACGAGTCAGTACGAATAAAAAAAGGTGATCAGCAGCACCTTCTCAGCACTACCATAACTGCGGCAGAGATGAGCGATCATCTCCACATACTTTCCTCAGATGACTTCCAAGGTCGTGAAACAGGAACTGAGGGCATCGAAAAAGCAGCGAACTATATATCAGATCAGCTCGATAAGATGAGATTGCCTCAAGTTGGAGAGGACAATTCACACTTTCAGAATGTTGCCTTCACATTTACTTCATGGGGAACTAACGATGTGTCTATTGGGGATGAGTCATATCGTCAACTCTGGGATTACATCGGATTTCCTAACAAGAGCGTTAGTCAATCTTTTAAGGGTAATGAAGTAGTCTTTGCAGGTTATGGAATCTCCACTGCTGATTATAACGATTACGCCGATAAGAATGTAGCTGGTAAAATTGTCATGGTCTTTGACGGCGCTCCCGATGAAGTAATAGCTGATGAGGATGCTGCTGATTACGAGGTAAAGAGACAGACTGCTCATAACATGGGTGCGGCGATGCTCCTAGTTATCTCTAATGATATTAAGGCGGTAATCAATGCTAATCGACGACTCATGGTGAATCGTGTGACTGAGTTAGGTGATAAAAGCAAAATGATGGATGACCATACGAATATGCTCCTTATCTCGACTAACATGGCTAAACAAATCTTAGGAGATGCTGAAGACCAGGTTATTGCCAATCGTGATATGATAAAGAAAACTGGCAAGCCCCAAAAATCAATAATCATATCATCGCCGCAGATCAGTTTTGAGCAAGTCGTCAACAGAGAAGTTCTTATTGGAAAAAACATCCTAGGGTATATCGAAGGGACGGATCTCAAAGACGAATTGATCATCGTCAGTGCTCACTATGATCACGTAGGAATTAAAGGAGACGAAGTATACAATGGCGCGGATGACAATGGTTCAGGCACCACGACAGTCCTCGAGATTGCTGAAGCTTTGGTCACAGCTAAGGTGCTGAAACAAGGACCTCGAAGAAGCGTGTTGTGTCTATGGATGACAGGAGAAGAAAAAGGACTACTTGGATCAGAATACTATGTAAATAATCCAATATTCCCTGTTGAGTCTACAGTAGCTGATGTCAACATTGATATGGTCGGTAGATGGGGTGAAGAATATCTTGATAAAGAAAGACCCTACCTCTATGTAATTGGGTCAGATCGATTAAGCTCTGAACTGCATGAAATTGGCGAATCTGTCAATCAGAAATATGGAAGAATGGTACTTGACTACAAGTACAATGACGCCAATGATCCCAATAGATTTTACTTTAGATCGGACCATTACAACTTCGCAAAGAATGGCATCCCCGCAATATTCTATTTCAATGGCGTCCATAAAGACTATCACAGACTTACGGATAGCGTGGAGAAAATAGACTTCAATCTAATGCAAGATAGAGGCAGGCTTATCTTTCATACTGTATGGCAGCTCGCCAATCAAGACAAGAGAATCGAAGTGGATAGATCTTAATAATAAAACCTATTCTCTCGGCATAGTGTGAGTGATCACACAGCCATCTCCTGCTGAATTTGGCTGTATCCATTCTATTCCTGTACGATCGTCTGTTACAGCAAACTCTAAGGTGCCAGCATTATCTTCAGCTACGAAGGTGATCCGCTCATCATTGGTAGTAAACGTGCCTTCGAAAATAGTAGGCGTACTTAACTGAATGCTTCCAATTATTAGATTTTCAATTTGTAAAAATCGAGCTTGATTATTTTCTTCCAAAATCAGTGTAATACTTAAGCATTCTTGGTTATTATCGGCGTTGACAAGACAGTACTCGTTATTAGAATCTGACTGTATCAATCGATTACTGCTTGCATCAGTGCATTCAGTGAAAGAAAAAGATGTCGAAATAAAACGACCCACAAAATCGAACGCAACAACAGAGCAGTCATCACCTGACCATCCAGGTGGGCAATCACATATTCCTTCTGTACAAATTCCACCATTAAGGCAGGATATCTCCTCGCAAGGATCGGATGAACATGAAGGAATAAAAAGGATAGCTGATAAAACAACAACAATGGTAATAAGGCTCTTCATAAGATTTAATTTCTTATGAATGTCCCACATCATAAAATCAAGATCCCTATACTTTAGTATAGTTCTATCTTTTTATCTGATGAATTTAAGATGCCTTCACAAGTAATCGTGAAAAGATTCGATCTCACTTTTTAGACCTCCGTCCCGAAAGACAAATCGCCTATACCAGCTTAAAAAGGCTAATTAGTCCTCGACTTCTCTTTTGTCTATCAGTCTAAATCCATTTCCATGGATATTGACGATTTCAAGATTATCATCCTTCTTCAAGTACTTACGTAGCTTAGTCACGAATACATCCATACTCCGAGCAGTGAAGTAATTGTCTTCTTCCCAAATCTGCGTTAAGGCAACAGATCTTGACAAGACTTCATTTTTATGAAGGCAGAACAACCTCAGGAGATGAGCCTCCTTAGGGGATAATTTGTCTTTGTGAACTTCATCGCCATTCTTGTAAGTCAGTATGCGAAGTGGATAGTTGAAATGGTAATTACCAATTTCAAATTCTTTTTTATTCTCATCAGGATTAGGTGCAGTGCCACTTCGCTTCAATATAGCTTGTACACGATAGAGCAGTTCCTCTGAGTTAAATGGTTTAGTAATATAGTCATCAGCTCCTATTTTGAAGCCATCAATTACATCTTCTTTTAGTGCTTTGGCAGTAAGATATATGAGAGGTGCAGAACTATTGTCGTCCTTAATTTCTTTACCTAAGGTGAAGCCGTCTTTCTTAGGCATCATCACGTCAAGGATGTGCAAATCAAACTTACCTTTCTTGTAGGTGTCCCACCCCTGCTCACCGTCGGTGGCAAGCGTCACATCGAAATCATGCATCTCCAAATAAGACTTGAGGACGTCTCCAAAATTGCGATCGTCCTCTACTAATAGAATTCTTTGACCCATTTCAACTATAGTTAATGCTTTTTAAGACGGTAATCCGACAATGCGTCACCTTTTGTAGGGTAAAAATATAATAAAAGTACTGCCCTCGCCCAAAGAACTGCGCACACGGACGTTTCCACTGTGTGCATCGACTATTGCTTTAACGTAACTTAAGCCTAATCCGAAGCCCTTCACGTCATGCACATTACCGGTGCTAACTCTATAAAATTTCTCAAAAATTCGACGTGTATCATCCTTAGTCATCCCAATACCTTTGTCACTCACTATAATCTCTACTCCTTCTTTGGCGTCTCTTGTTTCTAGCGTTATTTCAGGACTCTCTTTTGAATATTTGTTAGCGTTGTCCAACAAATTATGTACAACATTACTAATATGATTTTTATCCCCTTCAATTACAGGATTCGTACTTTTTAAGAATGTCTGTATTGTGCCTCCTCTTGCATTTACCTTTAATCCAGTATGCTCTGCTGCCATATGTGCTAGCTCATTGATGTCAATCTTTATCAATTTGAGTTGGATATCATCTTTATCCAGCTTAGCAATCTGAAGGACCTTCTCTACTTGTGCGAGCATCCTCTTGTTCTCCTCCTTAATGATGCCAGCAAATCGTTTGATCTTCTTCGGACTATTGATGACCATATCACTATCAATAGAGTCTGCTGCTAATGAAATTGTGGCGATCGGTGTCTTAAACTCATGGGTCATATTGTTAATGAAATCAGTCTTCATAATAGACACCTTCTTCTGGGTTAGTATTATCGTGATGGCATAGATGAAACAAAACAAAATCAACCCAGTAAATACAATAGAGGCTATTAATGATGGAAGTATTTCTGATAACAGATACGACTGCTTACGTGGGAAAAAAACTTTCAAGAGCCCAGGCACAGTCTCTTCGTCAACATTGAATAGATTGATTCGGTACTCTGTCTCATAGAGATTTTGAATTTGCCCACCTTCACTGAATTGCTTTTCTTCTGTTGGAATCATGCTAACTACATTGTAGGTGCCGTTAGTGATGGTGAAGTCTTGCGCCTTAGTAGAAAATGCACCATACTCATAATTGAGATCTATACCCTGATCAACCAAAGCATTCTGTAGATACACTTTCAAGTCATCTTTATCAATGCCGAGAAAAGCGGTCTGTGGATCTAATGCCCACTTCCCAAAAGAGATATTGTTTTCTAATATGTCAGTTCGTGAACTTCTCCGCAATGCGTTGTCGATACCGATACCGAGGTTTCTATTGTAGTACTTACTGAAATTCTCTTTTGAACTGGCATCATTCTCAAGTTGCTGCTTAACACGATTGAGTGCCAATGTTACTTTGTCGCCAAAGTTTTTTGCGTTTAGTTCCGTACCTCTCTTGAGCCATACATATTGTATGATCGTAATACCCAATAGGGCAATACTCATTAATACTATAATCGTACCTATGACCCCTTTGCTCATTTATGACCTGTCGTATCTCTGCCTATAAAGATAGCTTCCTTTAGATGATTATTGCCTCAGATTGTTAACTCTAACAGGTCTTTAATGTTTCGGAGTAGCGTGGACTATAGACTTTAGTTAGGGTGTTTATATTAGACATTATAAATATTTATAATGTAATAATGGGCTTGGAAACTTCTCACACAGTAATGAAATACCCATCGTTAGCACAGATTCCCGTCTTAATCTTCTAAGGCAGTACTCTTCAACGCCAACTCCTCGTATTGCTCATCGGCAATTGGGCTGGGCGCATCAATAAGACTGCTTTCTACAAGTCATAATCTTCTCAGAGGAGCTCCTTCAGACATTAAGTCGTAATCTTTGAGAATTGATTCTGGAATGAAGGGAGCTCCTGATCTCTTAAACATATCAATAGCCTCTTTCTGATATTTTAGTGCCTCTTCCGAACGTCCAAGTTGATATAGTAGGTGAGCGTAAGTATCTAAGAACGCTGGATCTCTCACATAGTCTAGTGATAGTTGTGATAGTTTCAAACCAATTTCAAGTAATTCATCTGATTCTGCAATTTGGAATATTTCCCATGCTAAACTGTTCAACTTGGGGCCCGTTGTATTAGGTTTTATTCTTGCAACATTAGCAGACCCCATTTCTTCTCTTCTCAAGCTATCAATATTGATATCTTTATAGTGGTCTGAATAGAGCTTGTCCACAGTTTCTTGGAACAATTCTGTGTTATTAGTCTCAAACGCAAATTTTTTCAAATTTGACAGGTATGACAGATTACCCCTTATGGTATCATTAGACCATGTTTCCTTGGCAAAATCGGCGACTCGCCTTGCTAAATATTCACTATTCCGAAAAATGGCCTCTCGGATGGTATTATTTATAATCCTGTTATTGAATTTGACTGCTTTACGATTGTCTTGATTTCTCCGAAACCATCCATTCTTGGCTTCTCTCGCCCAATTGTACATTATATCATACGTATGTGATCTAATAATAGGACCATGTTCGAAGAGATACAAAAACGGCTCTTCTTGCTGAGTAATTTCTTTTATAGTTAAGGTATTAGTATAAACATCCAAAGCGTCAGAATAATCCAATCCAAATTCTTTGAGATGCTCGATGTATTCTCTAAGATATTCGCGGTCATTGATTGTATCAACAATGATGTCCTTATACTGTCGAAAAGGAGGAGCATCAACATTCCCTAATGCCTCGTCTATAAAATCTTCATATGCCAGAGCATTACTTGAAGAACCAGGCATCAATCCGATAAAATCTTCATTCTTATTGATGACTAAAGTAGTCGGAATATATCTTAGACGATGCTTTCGCATTACATACTTAGTATCAATACTATCTTGATGAAGTTTGATTTTCTTAAGCTGATCCATCTTCTTAACGACGAAGGGATTTCCCAAGGATTGAAAAGCTATATCATCACACTCGACACAATTGGTCCCAAAGAAATGTATAAGGAGCAACTCGCCATTTTCTAAAGATTCTAAAGCCTCAAAATAATTCTGATCTTCAAAAATTTCTTCTTGACCAAAGAATTCAGTTGAAAAACTGAAAATCAATAAAAAGCAGAAGGTGATTCTCATTTGTTCTTTTCAGAAAAATAAGAATTAATCTTCTAAGGCAGTACTCTTCAACGCCAACTCCTCGTATTGCTCATCGGCAATTGGGCTGGGCGCATCGATCATCATATCTCGTCCTTGATTGTTCTTAGGAAAAGCAATGAAATCTCTAATTGAATTCACACCATTCATGACCGCGCATAATCGATCAAAACCAAAGGCAATGCCTCCATGCGGCGGTGCTCCATATTCAAATGCTCCCAATAAGAATCCAAACTGCGCTTCAGCTTCTTCCTTAGTAAAACCGAGCAAGTCAAAGTTTTTAGACTGTAATTCTCGATCATGTATTCTGATAGACCCCCCACCAATCTCTACACCATTGATTACGAGATCATAGGCGTCGGCCTTTAATGATTTCATCGTGTCATGATCTCCTGTCAACATCCGATCTTCATCCGCTTTCTTCGGAGCCGTAAATGGATGGTGCATAGCATGAAATCGCTCCGTATCCTCGTCCCACTCAAGTAATGGGAAGTCAACCACCCAAAGCGGTTTGAACACCTTCGGGTCCATCAGTCCCATGCGGCGACCCATCTCTAATCTAAGCTCATTCAACTGCTTGCGAGTCTTCTCAGCTTCTCCAGATAGGATCAACATCATATCTCCTTTCTTCGCACCCATCTTATCTGCCCAAGTCTGCAAGGCCGCATCATCAAAAAACTTACCTACAGAAGATTTGAATGCGCCTCCTTCTTCTACTTTGACATAGACTAATCCTTTGGCACCGATTTGTGGTCTTTGCATCCACTCAGTGAGTTTCTTGATATCCTTGTTACTATATTCTACGGCTTGTCCAGCCGCACAGATACCAACAACAAGCTCCGCATTGTCAAATACGCTAAACCCTTTTCCTTGAGCCACATCATTGAGCTCTACAAACTCCATGTCAAATCTTACATCTGGCTTATCGCTACCGTATCTGAGTATAGCATCATCGTATGACATGAGTGGGAAGTCAGGAAGATCTATACCCTTCAGCGTCTTAAACAAGTACTTGGTCAGACCCTCAAATGTTGCCAAAACTTCATCCCGAGTGACGAAACTCATCTCGCAGTCTATTTGCGTAAACTCTGGCTGTCTATCTGCTCTCAAGTCTTCATCTCTGAAACACTTGACAATCTGAAAATAGCGGTCCATACCGGCAACCATCAAGATTTGCTTGAAGGTCTGCGGTGACTGTGGCAAGGCATAAAACTGGCCCGGATTCATTCGGCTTGGCACCACGAAGTCTCTTGCTCCCTCCGGCGTACTTTTGATTAGTACTGGTGTCTCTACCTCGATGAATTGTTGCCCATCCAGATACTTACGGGTCTCTATTGCCAGCTTAGATCTAAAGATCAAATTATCTCGCACTGGATTACGTCGTATATCGAGGTATCGATACTTCATACGTAGATCATCACCGCCATCTGTTTCGTCCTCAATTGTAAATGGTGGGACGAGCGATTCGTTAAGAAGCTCGAGTGTCTTCACTTCTATCTCGATATCACCTGTAGCACGATTTGGATTCTTATTGCTACGCTCCCGTACTGTACCAGTTATCCTGATCACATCCTCTCGACCTAACTTGCGCGCACGCTCGCACAGGGCAACGTCATCCTCCATATTAAATACGATCTGGGTAATGCCATAGCGATCTCTCATGTCTATGAATGTCATCCCCCCAAAGTCTCTACTTACTTGTAACCAACCACTTAATGTTACAGTCGAGCCTACATGCTCCATCCTCAGTGCGCCACAGTCGTGTGATCTATACATGTTATTAACTTTTAATATAAGGCTGCAAAATTAGGCTTAATTGAACTCATGAGCTGTCAGAGAGCGATTAATTTCAAGCTTGCAGCGAAAATGTTGGATTATGACTTGCATAATTAACGTTTATGATTATATATTTATTGATAATCAATAAATTAAGGTTGTAAATCAGTAAAATGAAGAACATTTACTTAAGTATAATTAGAAATTTCATGTATCTCTATTTAGCCGTGACTATAGTTTATATGTTCATACTGGTGATGGTGGGCTATTTCCATTATGACAATAGATTCATGGGATGTGGTGATGGAAGTTGTTCTTTCTTGTACTCTTTTGTTGACGAGGAAGATCAGAAGGAAACCGTTATTGTATATGACAAGGAAACTAATAGAGGATTTACCAATGTCAAACCAAGCGATATAAAAGTTTCCTCTAAAAACGTCGTGAAAGTGGCTAACCCCATCATGGTATCTTTATTTATTCTCGTTGAGCTATTGATAGCGTTATTGCTTGTCTTCATCATTAGAATTATCAATAGAGTAGTTAAGCATGGTGTCTTCTATGAGGACGTGGCTGACTCCATTGAGAAGTTGATTAAAGGCTTTATTGGTTTACTAATTCTAAAAAGTATCCTCACGGCATATAAATCAATACACTACGATTCAAGTCTTAGCATTGGCTTTGACTCTGATACATTTTTTAATCTGTTTGTCATCCTAATTGTCCTTTTCATGGCTGAGGTCGTGCGTAGAGGAGCAAGCCTGAGAAGTGAAAACGACCTAATCATATAACACTAAAGACATGAAAAGTATATTTAACCTAAGATTGATAAGAATTGGGGCGTATCTAGTTATCGCTAGCTGTATGATTTATGCGTCCGTATTGATGTCTACTCTTTATGAGATCATATACTCAACTGAGTATAGAGAATTAATTTCTGAGACAATTCCTATATGGTACAGCATGTTCATTTGGATTTATGAGGTGGTGATGATGCTATTATTAGGTATGACAGGATACTTCATGCTCAGATTGATCAATGTCATTGATCGCAAAGGAATAATGATCGAGGAAGTAGGTAAAAAAATAAATCAGATCATCTTATTTTTTGGCGGGATATATGCTCTGAACATAGTCTTCGAAACAATTATATCCTCCCAAGGAAGAATTGGTCCTAGTCTGGCTTTTTTCGCAGAGCTCGGTTATTTAGTATTTTTTGTAGGAGCATTTTCTCTCTTGACACGAGTATTGATAGAAGCCATTGCTTTGAAAACAGAGAACGACCTAACTATATAATCATGACCATAATCGTCAACTTAGATGTCATGATGGCCCGTCGTAAGATGAGTCTCAATGAATTATCAGAACACGTTGGAGTCACAGTATCTAATCTATCGATTCTTAAGACTGGCAAGGCCAAAGCAGTACGATTTTCTACCCTTGCGAAAATCTGTGAAGCCCTGAACTGCCAGCCAGGAGATATCTTAGAATATGGGCATCAACAATTTTAACACTTACAGCTGTTAAAGTTTGGTGACCTAATCATTAATCGAGGTCATAAGGGCATCTCAATAGGAATAACACCTCCTATAACGAGTGAGTTATTGCCCTTATCTTGGGGTAAAGAGCATACGAACATTTCCTAGGGAAGCAGTAATTACTCGCTTCCCTTTTTTTTGAGGGCTTTGTCACCTATGAGTTCTTTTATACGTATAGTAATCATATCACCTCATGACATTGTCATGACAATAGCTTAGTGCCTATACCATACATTTGAAGTAGAAATGATTAAGGACTTTCGTTTAGTAACTATTACGCATAAACAGCTCAACACCGAAGATCTGAAGCACTTCGTAGTGTCGCATAAAGATCAGGATGAGCTGCATGATAAGTTACACAAACTGAAGAATCGCTTTGGTCAAGAGGAACTCATCTACCTCGCCACATGTAATAGAGTGATCTTCTTCTTTTACGGAGAACAATCGTTCAGCAAAGCACACTGTGAAGATCTATTCTGCTTTGTTAATCCAGCGCTATCTAAGACTCATCACCATAGCATGGATCAATTGGTCTGCTTCTATGAAGGTATAGATGCAATCAGCCATATATTCGAAGTGTGTTCTTCTATAGATTCATTGGTTATCGGAGAGCGAGAGATTTTCAGACAATTCCGCCAAGCCTATGATCAGTGTAGAGCTCAAGGTCTATGCGGTGATCACATGAGGCTTGTTGAGAAAATGGTTGTTAAAGCAGCAAAAGACGTCTACACTAACACAGCAATCGGCGCACGCCCTGTGTCTGTAGTTTCATTGGCCATACAGTCCTTTTTAACTCGACAAGTTGATCAGAATGCGCGCATATTGATGATCGGTTCTGGTGAGACCAATACTACTGTTGGAAGATTTCTGAAGAAATATGGATATCACAATGTGGTCATCTTTAATCGCACATTTGACAATGCATTGAAGCTTTCTCAGGAACTCGGCGCAAAAGCCATGCATCTGAATGAGCTGATAAACTATAACGAGGGGTTTGATTGCATATTTACCTGTACTGCCTCACAAGAACCGGTAATTGACGGCCAAGTCTATCAAGCAATCTGTACTGATACAGACAACAAGGTAATAGTTGATCTAGCGATACCTCAGAACATATCTAAGGATGTCAGTCAATTGGATCAGGTAGACTACATCAGTGTAGATTCTGTGCGAGCACTGGCTGATGAAAATCTGCGCAAGCGTAGTGGGAATATTGCAGCCGCCAGAATCATCCTTAACAGCTATCTTGAGGAATTCAGACAGCTATGGCATCGCCGCAAGATCGAAAAGACTTTCGGTGCGCTACCTGTGGAAATTAAAAAAGTAAAAGATCGTGCCCTCAACAAGGTCTATCAAGATGCTATTGCTGAACTGCCTGCGGAGACGCAATCTCTTATCTACGAAATTGCAGACTACATGGAGAAAAAGTGTGTTGCTGTACCCATGAAATTAGCAAAGTCCTCAGAGCCGAATCCTGTATAAACAAGAGCTCCAAGTTTTTCGTTAATACTTAAATAAATACAATATCATGAGAATTGTGCTGATACTTTTATGTATAGCTGTGGGAAGCATAAGCTACGGGCAATCACGCTTTGATGATGTCATGATCACAGAAACTCATCTTACAGATCAGGTCTATATGCTTGAAGGATCAGGAGGCAACATCGGACTCATCATCGGTGAGGATGGCGCACTATTAATAGATGATCAATTTGCACCCCTGGCAGAAAAAATAAAAGCGAAAGTTGCAGAGCTTAATGATGGCCCTATAGTTTATGTAGCTAATACCCACTGGCATGGAGATCATACTGGCAGCAATGAAATATTTGGATCTGAAGGGGCGACAATAATCGCTCACAAAAATGTGAGGCAACGAATGAGTACAGCGTACACTCGAGGAGATCGGATAATCCCTGCATCCCCACAAGCAGCCCTCCCCGTGATTACCTACGGTGAGGATCTTCAACTATATTTCAGTGGGGTCGAATTACACGCCATACATGTAGATAATGCTCATACTGATGGCGATGCTATCATCTGGATGCCGAAAGAAAATGTACTTCACATGGGTGATTGTTTCTTCAATAAACGATTTCCTTATATAGACCTCAACTCCGGAGGATCTGTTAATGGCGCAATTGATGCTGTCAGCGCAGCACTTCTTCTGGTTGATGCCAATACAAAAATCATCCCTGGTCATGGCCCCTTGGCTAACAAGGCAGATCTAGAACAGTACCTGCGCATGTTAAAAGACATCCGAACTCGGGTCAATGCCTTTATCACGATGGGCAAGAGCTTAGAAGATATTGACACAAGCATAGTAGTGGAAGGCTATGAAGAACTGGCTTGGGCCTTTATCAATGAGGAGCGCATCGTAGAGATCTTTTATACCTCACTATCCACAGAATAAGACCGCATATACGCCAACTGTGCATAAAGTCTAGTGGAACTACGTACTCTTGTTCTCCTGATTGCTTTTGCACAGTCTGAAGACACATTCATTCTGCAGTTACATAGCACCTAATCTGTAACATCTTCTATCAGCGTCGCTACTGTAGTCAGTGTGTACGGCTACTTATTGGCTTAATATACTTCTTAAGGGGATACTAAGACGTGAACTACACGGTATGGGCCTTTAGACCAAATTGTGCCTCCAGGTGATGGTAATAATGTCTCATATGAAATGACATCATCATATCTGGCGCAATCAAACCCATCATAGGGTTATAGTACGGCTTGTCCCCTCGAGAGTTATGGTCATTGATTATTCTATCGACAGCATTCTCCAACTCCGAAATGGCCTCGTTAAGAGATGACATTCTCAATTCCGGCAGGTCTGCTTTAGTCTTGTCAGAAGGTCGATACTGAAACGGCTTGCCAGAATTAATAAAGGCCATAAGTTTCTGTGCCCCTACAGGAATCTCTTCCATTGGCGGTGGTGGCCCCATGTCCTTAATAGACGATTTAGTCGACCAGATGAGGTGCTCTACCATATGTTGCGGAGTCATTAATCCAAAATTTGGTTTTGTATCCGCACTTAGATTTTTAAGCATGGTTGGTGCATTCTTTAGATAGTCAATAGGACTCATAGTTCTTCTCATTGTGGATTATAAATCTACAAATTCTCAGCTCTCGATAAGTTCATAATATTGGCTCTGTTGGACTATCTTGCGCCAAATTTTAAAAGCGTATTGATGGCAACTATATCATTGAAGGACATGAAATTTTATGCCTACCATGGATATTATGATTTTGAGCGACGCATAGGCAACAATTTTCAAGTAGATGTAGACATCGATATCGCTATGACAGATGATCCTAATGACCAAATTGATAACACCTACAACTATGAGCAGGCACATAACATCATTAGTAAGTATATGCAGAAGAAATATCAACTGCTTGAAGGGTTAGCTTATGACATGGCGAAAGCCATCAAAAAGTCAGATCCCATAGTGCAAAAGGTCAAAATCACATTGATCAAATCCAACCCTCCATTAAAGGGTAAGGTGGGACGAGCTCAGGTGACTATAGAGGTTTAACATTCGTCTAACTTATAATTACAACGCCTTTGCGTTATCTCTAAAATTCACACATGTTTACTATGAAATATTTATTACCCCTCTTGTTCAGTCTCACATTCATGGCGTGTCCAGCGTCTTTAGAAGATATACTTGAAGTTCCACTTACCAATACAGATATCTCAAATGGCCTGAAGGAGGCGCTTAACCTAGGTACTGGAGAGGCAGTTGACCTACTATCAACCAAAGACGGATATTTTAAATCTGCGTATAAAATCTTACTGCCAGAGGAAGCTCGACAAGTCACGGAGAAGCTGCAGATCATCCCAGGCTTTAGCAATGTTGAAAATATTGTTCTTGAGAGAATCAATCGAGCAGCAGAAGATGCCGCCACCAAAGCAGGCCCAATTTTCTTGGAAGCTATAAAAGGCATATCTATAAATGATGCGCTAAGTATTCTCACCGGCGAACAAGATGCCGCAACCAATTTTCTACATGCTCAAACATTTGATCAACTATATAGTCAGTTTCAACCAGAGCTATTAGAGTCTCTCGAAAAATTCAATGCGGTATCGTATTGGGAGGATGCCGTCAACGCTTATAACAAGATTCCTCTGTTAGCTGATGCTAACCCACGTCTTGATGACTATGTCACTCAGGAAGCTCTAAAAGGGCTCTTTAGCCTCGTAGAAAAGAAAGAGGCAGGTATCAGATCTGACGTTTCTCAGCGTGTATCCCCCCTTCTACAGAGGGTATTTGCTAAACAAGATTAGAATCTGATTCATATTCGATCATTCAAAAAAAGGACATAGCACAATCTGCTAAGTCCTTTTTTTCATATTAGTGACGAACATACTTTGTAGAGCATGAGTACTTGTGATTCCAAATGAATTATGCTGCTATCTGTCTAAAATCGCATAGTCTGAGGGCCATTTTGAATACAAAATAACCCTCAGACATTTTATGGTCTTATCCATCCTTAATCCATACAACTAGAGTGTAAGGAACGACAATAAGTGATATATGCCAATTGGTCGGATGGGGAAAGAGTAGTTGTGAATCAAGGTGAATTTATAAGAATCAACGGTTTTAGAACGACAAATCGTCTACATATTTCTTAAAGTCCTTTAGTAATTCTTTGTACCACTTTGAATTCACTTAAGAATACCTTAGCTAAAACACGTATTACCGTATACCCCGGTATAGCAAGTATCATTCCTGTGACCCCACCGATTTTGGCACCCATAAGGACTACGATGAATATCTCCAAAGGATGAGCCTTTACGCTCTTTGAGAAAATGTGAGGCTGCAATAAGAAATTATCAATCATTTGCATCACTGCAAAGACTCCCAATATCTTAAGAATCTTTGGAAATAAAACCTCATAAAATGAAACATCCAGATTAGCTGAGACAACAATGATCACAGCAAAAGCTGCTCCAAGTATTGGGCCTATGTAGGGGACGACATTCATTAATGCCGCAAAAAATCCAATCAATAGTGCATTCTCAAAGCCGAGAAAACTCAGAACCGTAGTAACGAAAATCGTAATTATAATGACTTGTATAGCTACCCCAACGAAATATCTAATCAAGAGCTCAGCACTCTGATCGATCACATGGACTGACTCTTCCTCATACGTATTAGGTACTATCGATCTGACTCCTTGTGTGAACAATCCATTCTCCTTGAGGAAAAAGAATGCAATAAATAATACAGACAACACTGTTATCAACAGATTACCTAAGAATCCCAGAACTGAACTGAACAATCCAGTGATCCGAGATGGATTGAAAAACTGTATGATATTCTTCTTTGCACGCTCAAAAAAATCATCGGTCTGTTCTACTTCGAGCTCATTTAAAACCTGTTCTTGTTCATTATGCACGTTAACAACCAGTATAATATTTTGCCCATTGGCAGTTGTATAGGCAGAATCCACTCTCGCTATTTGATCTTCCACATGCCCATCATCCGTGACTTCGACCGGAATAGTCTCCTCGATATCTTTAGATGGCAGTATACCCTTTTCAATCAACCATGTATTCCAATCATCAAGCGGCTCCTCAAAGCTCTTAGCCAATTGGTTATAGTCTATGCTTCCAAATTTCTGAGTTTGTTGAACGATGGGAGGTATAAAAAGATAGAACAACAATGCTAATATCAAGGTGAATGAAACCAGAGTTGTAATTGCAGCTGCGGTTTTGCCGATAATGCCTTGTAAGCGTTGATTGATGGGCGCTCCGATCATCGATACGACCCAAGCCAATATGATATAGGTAAATATGTCGCTGAAGTAAAAAATCAACAACGCTACCAGTATAAGTGGTACTCCCGCTACAATATACTTCTGATATGTTTTGAAAGGCATTATTCCTAAAATAGTTAATTAGCCTATGTACAATAGAGACTACTACTATCTACCAACAAAAAAAGCGCCAAACAACCTTATGTTGTCGAGCGCTTAATTTTTCCGCTGTAAGAGAAGGATTCGAACCTCCACGAAGAGCTTAGCTTTTGAAAGTTTATCGCTATCCTCCACCCCCGAGACAAGAGGGCACGTCTACCTGTTTCATCACCTTACAGTATAGTTGAAAAATACCGTCCTTTTAGCAGGTTGGTATTTAGCTGTGAGAGAAGGATTCGAACCTCCACGGAGCGCTTAGCTATCGCTAGTTTGTCGCTATCCTCCACCCCCGAGACAAGAGGGCACGTCTACCTGTTTCATCACCTCACAGTATTGTCAAAAAATATTTTATTGCTATCCTTCGATTGCTAATACAAATATATATCTAAACAGATGTTTATTGCAAATATTCTAATGAAATGAAAATATAAATCGATTTTATCTAATAAATTATCCCATACATTGATAATATTGAAGATAGCGTCAGAATATGGCGGATTCGTTGATAATTTTCTAACTACCTCGACTTAGGGCGTCTTCTCTTGCTCTTTCCGCCTTGAGAAATCATGCCCATGCCCTGCTTACCCATGCTACGAGCTGCCTTTATTTGACCACTTTGACCTACTGCCTTCTCGATTTGTAGTAATTGTGCCTTGATGGCTTCCTCAGTAAGTTTAAGCTTTTTAGCCTCACGCACGTAGTTTTTCGCAGCTCGCCATTTCCCTTTGGAGCCATTGATGTTAGCCAGCTGTAAGAGTAACATACCCTTCTCATTATCTGATGGAAGGTCCATGGCAAGAGCTTTATCAAATAATTCTTCTGCCTCGGTCATATCCTTGCGGTGCATCGCAATACTCCCTTTCATGATATAATAGAATGCACGCTGAGTAACATAGAGCCACTCTGGCTTAAACGTAAGCGCAAGCTTCTTGTCCGCCTCTTCGAACTCTTCAGTCTGAATATGTTTAGCCGCCGAGTTCACACTACCGAATAGAATATAGATAACAAGTAATATGATCCCAACAAGCAGCAATGGGAATGCCCACCAGAATCCAAATACAAAAGCAGAAACGATACCTGAAAGTAAAAAGAAGGCTGTGAGTCCTAATAAGACATATATATTGAGATTCATCATAGTTTTCTTTTTTTGAGACAGTAAAAGTAGTACATGCCGCTACCTAAACCAACGGCTGTGACTGATAAGCATATAATTTTTATGTGCATAGACCATCTCTGACTCTGGGAAAACTGGCTGGAACACATCTAAGTAGAAGCCCTTAGACCTCTTCTTATCAATCGAGGTATATGCAATTGTGTTATATAAGATAGCTCCAGAACTGCTTGTTAGCTGCGACAATCGTTCTAAAAACTTCTTAGATCTAAATTTCTGTGGAGTCGTATCTCCTAAGAAAAGATCGACACAAATGAGATCAAATTGGTCTTCACACTCCATCACATAATGATAGGCTTCTCCGATAACAGTTTCGATCGACGATTGAATCATCGGATATGCATACTCTGCTGCCAACTGACAAACTACTTCGTCAATTTCGACTGCCGTGATCTCAAAGGCTCCCTGATCTATCTTATCCAATATGATCGGTATGCTCGCCAACCCAAGTCCGAGCACTAGCACTTTTCGAACCGCTGTTTTTGATAAGTCAATAGTCTCCAATAAGATCTTGGAGAAGTTGCTATAAAGATCTTCGTGAGAATAAATCGCCTTAGCAGTGACAAGTTGATAGCGCCCTCGAGACAATAGAACCTGCATATCAGGGTTATACGCCGAACTGCAACTCTCTATATGAATATCTCGCAGATAACTCATCGCCATCTTATACCAGGGCTCACGTTTCACTGAGTGTAGGCTTGATATATATGTCGCATAATAGCTTCTTCTTCTACTGTAAAATCCATTGCCCTTCGATCATAAACTAATCTTGCTACCTCGATTGCTTTATCTATATCATAGGTCGTGTCCTCGCCCCACTGAAATGGCTTAATGTATGTCGATGGTGGCTCCCCAAAGATATTAGCGAAGTAGGCTGCAACAGTTCCAGTATTAAACTGTGTGTTGATCGCGCACCGACAGTGATCACCCATGAACAGACCTAGAAATTGCTCGTTAGTTCTTCTCTTACGATCTGCGGCAATATCGTATAAGTTGACCTTGCCATAGGTGTTTTTCATATTGGAGTTATTGCTATCCGCGCCGAAATTGCACCACTCCCCAATGACGCTATCACCAAGGTAACCATCATGTCCTTTGTTACTGTGACAATGAATAACTACTCGCTTGACTTCACCACCAATCTTACATCGGTTTCCAATACTGGTCTTGCCATATATTTTGGCCCCCATTTTAATCACGCTTCTATCATAGATGACCAACGGTCCTCGGAGCATGGCGCCTTCCATCACGAGTACATCATTACCGATATAGACCGGACCATCTGTTGTATTGATGCTCTGAGCATGCACCATAGCGCCACTACCAATATGGATGCGATCTGGTGACCCAATGATTTTAGTATCCTCATCTATATGCCCCAGAATACCTCTCTCTTCGTATTGAAAGTCACGCTCTATCCAGATATCGTTTAGGCGCAGTATATCTTCTGGTCGATCTAATAGTTCTACCGCATCTATTTGCTGTACTGATTCTATGTTGAGGATCTCTTCCAGAGGATATTCATGATCATAGCCATTTAACTTAAGTGCAACATTAATATCACCACTCTTTAACAAGATCCCTTCCTGTAGATCTTGTATAGTCGACACAAGCTCTGTTGTGGGCAATGCAGCACCATTAACGAGAAGTACCTGCGTTGAGGAAGATGGAGCAAATTTCTGACGCAGAAATTCTGCTGAATGGTAGAATCCTTGTCTATATCCTAATCTCTGCTTCCACTTGTCTGATATAGTAGACATTCCGATCCTTATTGTACTGGTTGGCCTAGACAAGGTCAATGGAAACAACTGCTTCCATTGTATATCATCAAAAAGGACAAGATCAAAATTGCTCATATAAAAAAACCCCACTTAAAGGTGAGGTTAAATATTTTGTTGTCGTTATTTTTTTTACTCTGCTGTTTCCTGAGCAGGCTCTTCAGCAGCTGTTTCGGCTGGAGCTTCAGCAGCCGGTTCTGCTGCCTTCTTTCTACTACCAAACTTCGCAAACTTCTTATTGAACTTGTCAATACGACCTGCAGTATCAACGAATTTCATCTTACCTGTAAAGAATGGGTGTGATTGATTAGATATCTCTAACTTAACAAGTGGATACTCATTGCCATCTTCCCAAGTGATCGTATCTTTTGTGTTGGCACATGAACGTGACAACCACGATTTATCACAAGAAAAATCTTTAAAAACAACAAGTCTGTACTCTGATGGATGTGTATCTTTTTTCATCACTTTTTAATTAGGGCTGCAAATGTAATTCATTTATGCATTTATTGAAAGAGGGTGACCGGTGTTTTTTCGGTATGTATCTAAGGGTTTTAAATACCCGGAAAAAATGCATCCTCGAAATGCTTTAGTTCATGGGAATCTTTCTCGAGTAGGATAGAAATAATGTCAAATCGGAACTCCCACTCATAATTATTCTTGACCATGTAGCCAGCTGCAGCATCACAGATTAATCGTTCCTTTTTGTCATCAATGGATTCTTCAGGAGCACCATAGAACGTATATGTTTTAGTTTTTACCTCCACGAATACCAGTACCCCATCTTTTTCGGCAATGATATCCAACTCGGCATGGCTAAATTTCCAATTGGTCTCTCTGATTGTATAACCTTGATCCTTGAGATACGTTTGAGCAAGCTCTTCTCCTTTCCTTCCGATGACTTGTTGCGTTGTCATCCACTAAATATAAAATTATAGCAAGAAATAACACAAAATTCAAAATAGTGCTGATTAATTAAACTCAGAGTATAATTTAATGCTTTATATTTATGATAAGCTATGCATATATGGATCTTAAACATATACTCGGAGTAAACTAAACAATATGGAGACAGCAGTGAAACTACAGAAAGGAGCCCACTTCTTAATTGAAGGATATGACGGAGAAGTATTTACTCCAGAAAATCTGACGGAGGAGCAAAAGATGATCAAATCAACGGTTGAAGAATTTGTGAAAAATGACTTTGAACCACTAGCAGATCGGATGGAGAACGGAGAGTTTGAGTTAAATCGAGTCTTACTGAAGAAGCTTGGTGACCTCGGCATTCTAGGAACCCATATGCCCGAACAGTATGGCGGCATGCAGATGGACCCAAATACCAACTCTTTAGTTCTCGAAGCAGTTGGCCCAACTGGAGCTTTCTCTACAACTATAGGTGCTCATACTGGTATAGGAATGCTGCCTATACTATATTTTGGAACAGAAGATCAAAAGCAAAAATATCTGCCTGAGCTTATATCAGGTGATAAGGTCGCGTCATACTGTCTGACTGAGCCAAGCTCAGGCTCAGATGCTCTAGCGGCTAAGACTCGCGCAGACCTCTCTGATGATGGAACACACTATCTGATCAATGGTCAGAAGATGTGGATCACTAATGCCGGCTTTGCGGATGTATTCATCGTATTTGCCAAGATTGGCGGCAAGGACTTTACTGGATTCATATTAGAAAAGGGTATGCCAGGGTTGACATTAGGTGCCGAAGAGAAGAAGCTCGGGATAAAGGGATCATCAACCAGACAAGTCTTTTTTGAAAATGTAAAAGTGCCCATAGAGAATCTGCTGGGGGAAAAAGGACAGGGACACTTAATCGCCTTCAATGTCTTGAATGCTGGGAGATATAAGATAGGACCATTTGCATTGGGTGGCGCTAAAGGTTTAGCAGACCTCTCCATCAAATATGCCAATGAACGTATTCAATTTGGTAGGGCCATATCAAGCTTCGGAGCTATAAAATCAAAAATCGCTGAGCAAGCAGTAAGAACATATGCAGCTGAGGCGGCAGTATATCGAACAACAGGATTGATCAATGACTATACTGAGGTATTGATGGAGCAAGGCAAAACGTATGCGGAGGCCGAGCTAATCGCAGCCGAAGAATATGCACTCGAAAGCTCTATACTTAAGATAGCTCTCTCAGAAAATGTGAATTATGTCGCCGATGAATGCGTACAGATTCATGGTGGAATGGGATATAGCGAAGAAGGGCGAGCAGCACGAGGATATCGTGATGCGCGCATCGCTATGATCTATGAAGGAACAAATGAGATCAACAGAATGCTCATGTTGAATATCATATTTAGAAGTGCGATGAAAGGGGCATTAGATTTTGCTTCACCAGCAATGGCAGTACAGCAAGAATTATTGACTGGCTCTTCAAGCGATCATGCAGGTCTCTCTGCGGAGTCAAGAGCGGTTATAGGGTTCAGAAAGTCAGCACTTATGCTAGTTGGATCTGTCGGTCAGTTAGCCATGAAAGGCAAAATCAACCTGAAAGAGGAACAAGAAATATTGATGAATCTTGCAGATATCCTTATCGATCTCTTTATTTCTGAATCTCTGCTCCTTAGGCACGATCAGAACTTGAGCAGTGGTCAAGGTGCCGATCAAGCAATTCAAAAAGCCATCATGGAAGTACACTTCCAAAGTGCCAAAAACAGAATTCTCGTGAGCGCTCAAGAGGCAGTTGGCTCATTTGTACTTGAAGGAAAACAGCAAGCGTACATAAGTGCGATCAACGCTTTCTGTGATTATCCACTGAAGAATGTGAAAGCTTTAAAACGAAAAATTGCAGATTACTTAATAGGAAAAAATGAGTACGCTCTGTAGAGTGTGAGAAGAATCCTCTGAGAGCGCAGATATAGCTAAATAAAGAATAGTTTTTTCATAAAGTTCGGTTAGACGATCACAGAGGATTTCAAAGATTCTTCTCTTATCGTTGGCATACTTAGGGCCAAGACATACATATTACGTTTACTAGATATGATTCGCTGCCGCGGCTCTCAAAAATCATGTATTTATTTATATAGTTTTATGGGATGGAGCAGAAGATAAAAAATATCATTTTTGATTTTGGTGGCATCCTTCTTGATTTAGATTACTCATTATCATTCGACAAGCTTAAAGAGTTATTGAATATAGAAGGAGATATTCCAGAAGAAGTACAACTTATTCTTGATGAGTATGAAATGGGATATTTCAGTGAAGGCTCATTTATCCATAGACTACAGCGGCTTACTGACGACGTCATAAGGGAAAGAGCCTTGGTTGATGCATGGAATGCAATGCTCTTAAAGGTTGAAATTCATAAACTCGATTTTGTCAAAAATCTTAGATCAACTTATAATACCTACTTACTTAGCAATACTAACCACACTCATCTAACTTATGTACGCCAAAAAATGATGCCCGCCGTCAATATAGAGCCACGTGTATTTGAGATGGACCATTTCATCAAGGCGTATTATTCGCATGAAGTCAAGTATCGCAAGCCCAACCACGACATTTATGAACATGTAATAGCTGACAGCCATCTCAATCCATCTGAGACCCTATTTATAGACGATAATGCTGATAATGTCAGAGGCGCTAAAGAAGTGGGTTTGCATGCAGTTGTACATGATCCTACTCTCGATATTACTGAGAAATTGCAGGATTACCTTAATAGTATCTAATATCAATCGATTGTCCGCTACGTTTAACCATCCTTTAACGCTCCTAGCAAAGCATCATACCTATATCACAGCTTATTTTAGGGCTGCATAAATATTTATTAAGCAGAATTTAGCTATGAGATTAATATTATTATCAGCATTACTCGCATGTGTTGCCTGGATTGGCGCTTTTGCTCAATCGACCGAAAAGGATGTTATCATCATCGAAAAGACCATTGACGAAAACGGTAATGAAGTCTCCAAAAAAATTATCCGTAAGCAAGGGAACGATTTCAGTGATGAAGAACTTGAAGAGTTATTAGAAACTGATGAAAGACCATTTGGTCAGTGGGACATCGAGTCCTTAGGTTTTGGCCCAAGTGCATTTGACGGTTGGGGTGAGTGGCTCAATGACGGCAGTCAATCTTCTGAAGTTTCTATAGGCTTAAGCTTATCATTTGAAAATGGCCGAACGTCCGTAGTAGATGTCTATGGTGGCACTGGCGCATATGATAGTGATATACGGCCTGGAGATGAGATCATATCTATTGAAGACACCCCGATAGTAAGCTATGAAAATATTGAAGGCATTCTCGATGGTAAGAAGGCGGGAGACGAAATCAAAATAGTAATCTATCGTGATGGCGAAGAGATTGAAAAATATGTCAACCTAAAAAGAAAGAGATCTAATAGCTTTTCATTTGACCTTCCTGAAGAGTTTGGCACTGGTGAGCAGTTTTTCTTCAATTTTGGCGATTCCAATTTTGGCATAGATATAGACTCAATATTCAGATCGTTTGGAACTCCAAATCTCGACTCTCTGATAAGAAATTTTGATCTTGAGGATGGTGACAATCCATTCCGCTCATTCAACTTCGAAGAATTCAATCCAAGTTCCCCACGATCTAAAAAATTAGGACAAGGAGCCTCACTAGGTGTCATGATTGAAGATGCCCCAGATGGTGTAGCTATAGTCGATGTACTTTCGGATTCGGCAGCGGATAAGGCTGGACTGAAGTCTGACGATATTATCACAAGATTCAACGATAATGTGGTGATCTCTTATCGCGAGCTAACCATGCAAGTAAGCTTGGTCAAAAGTGGCCAAACCGTAGAGGTTGAGATTCAACGAAAAGGGAAAACCAAAAAACTTATGGTAACCATGGATTAGAAAGAGACTGATCTAGTGATCAGCCTCCTTATCATTTGACTTTTTATACCTGCCCGAGGATTTCAGAGCATTGACAATGATCCATTCTAATTGGCCATTGACGCTCCTGAACTCGTCGGCGGCCCACTTCTCGACCATTGCCATAGTCTTCTCATCTATGCGCAGTACAAATTTCTTCTTGGGCATAAAATCGGTTAATTAGGTTACCAGAGTGCCCGCATTAATTACGGGCGTAACCTCTTTATCAGAGCACAACACAATCATCAGATTACTCACCATAGTTGCTCTCTTTTCTTCGTCAAGGTCGATGATCTGTTTTTTAGAGAGTTGATCGAGTGCATTTTCTACCATGCTCACAGCTCCCTCAACTATCTTTAACCGAGCTGCTACTATGGCTTCAGCTTGCTGACGCTTGAGCATAGCCGAAGCAATCTCTGGTGCATAAGCCAAGTAACCTATTCTGGCCTCGATGACCTCTATTCCAGCCATGGCCAAGCGATCATCCAATTCTTTTTCGAGCGCTATACTGACTTCACCAGTATCAGATCGCAAGGTGATCTCTTCCTGATCATCGTCAAAGTTATCATAGGAGTACGAACCTGCAAGCTTGCGAACCGCAGCATCAGTCTGCACCCGCACAAAACTCTCGTAATCGCTGACATCAAAGGCCGCCTTGTAAGTCTCATCCACCTTCCATACGAGGATAACACTGATTAATATTGGGTTGCCTCGCTTGTCATTTACCTTGACTCGCTCACTATCAAAATTCCTCGCTCTCAGGCTTATCTTGTAGCGACTATAGAGTGGATTTACCCAAAGGAAGCCGTTCTGCTTAATCGTGCCCACATACTTCCCAAAAAAGGTCATCACCTTGGATTGGTTAGGGTACACGACCATAAAGCCCTTTATAACAAATACCCCGAGTATGATAATTGGAATAATTGAAGCAGGAGGGGTTAATCCTATCATCCCTAATCCAAAAGCGGCTGCAGCTAGGATTGGGATGAGCAATAATAATACGATCCATCCTGAGATGGCTGTTACAACATTTTCTTTCATAGCATAGTGATATTGATATGATATCAATTTACTACTAATAAAATTGATCCAGAAGCAAGACCGATAAGTAAGCCCAGATAATCGATGAACAAGGGATTTTAGAAGACCTTCATACTGGCTACATAATAATCTCGATCGACAATGACACTCTTGATACTTTCCTCAATTGAAAGATTCCTCCAAAACGTGGAGGCGTTTAATCGATGCTCCGTACCATTAACTTCTACATCGACGGGCATATCAAACCCAGGTTGCACATTGGACCATCTATATGCCAGGCCATTGCGACCCGCTCTATATTCTAATATCGGAATATGGTGATCTCGCAGATATTGATCAAAGACATCAGTAAGATCCACGCCTAACTGGTCGATCATATATTGCTCCACTTGATCAGTCGTCACTGTCTTATGATAAAATTCCTTATTAAGACCTCTCAGTGTCGAGCGCCAGAGCTCATCATCACCCACAATCTGTCTTATAGTATGTAGCAAGTTGCTTCCCTTATAATACATATCCCCCGAACCACGAGAATTAACACCATAGGTACCAATGATCGGCTTGTCATTAGCTATTCGGGATCTCGTCCCAATTACATAATCAGCACCTGCTTCCTTACCATAATGGTACTCCACATATATCGACTCGGTATACGCCGTAAATCCCTCATGAACCCACATATCAGCAATATCCTGATAGGTGATATTGTTGGCAAACCACTCATGACCAGCCTCATGAATAATGATAAAATCAAATTTCAACCCCCATCCCGAACCACTTAAGTCCTGACCCAAGTAGCCATTCACATATTTGTTGCCGTAGGTGACTGAACTCTGATGCTCCATACCCAGATAGGGTGCCTCCACTAACTTAAACCCGTCTTCATAAAATGCATAGGGCCCAAACCAATGTTCGAAAGCGTCCATCATCATAGGCACTTGCTTAAACTGTTCTTTAGCTCTGTCCAGATTGTCCCTCAGCACATAATAATCCAAATCGAGCGCCCCTGCTTCGCCATCATATACCTCATCAAAATGTACATAGTCTCCCACATTGATATTGACACAATAGTTGTTAATTGGATTGTCAACATACCACTCTGTGGTTACTTTCCCGCTAGCTGTTGTCTTCGATCGTAGCCTGCCGTTTCCTACATCCATTAAGCCTTCTGGCACTGTCACTGTCACTAACATGCTATCCACTTCATCATACATATGATCCTTACAAGGCCACCATATGCTCGCTCCTATACCTTGACACGAGCTTGCCGCAAATGGATTACCATTATTATCTGAAGTCCATGTGATGCCACCATCCCAAGGGGCACGCTTGGCAATATGTGGCCTGCCGCCATAGTGCACAACAATGCTATTGGTGGCACCTACTCTTTGATCTTTATTGAGATGGATGTGATGAGCAGGACCGTTCTGAGTATACTTCAGCTCTCGACCATCTTGAGTTACCCGTGTGATCTCCAGAGGGTCTTGTAGATCTATCTGCATAATGTCTCCTTGCTCAAGGACAGTATACCGCACTTCATTAGAGCCTACTATTGTGCTATCATAGGGATTGACTTCAATATTGAGGTGATAATAATTCAGATCCCACCACGCTC